>JBILKR010000012.1:0-75600 GCA_044376575.1 Flavobacteriales bacterium
CAGCACGACGATTACCTACACGGTAACGGATGCTAACGGATGTGTAAGCTCAGTAAATACAACAGTAACAGTAGATCCATTGCCATTAGTACAGTCTATCACAGGATTAACTACAATTTGTGCGGGTTCAACAACGGTATTGGCGAGTGCAACTACTGGTGGAGTGTGGTCATCTAATAATCCATCCATTGCTACAGTTGATCCTGTAACCGGTTTAGTAACAGGAGTTTCGTCGGGAGGCGTTACCATTACTTATACAGTAACTGTAAATGGATGTTCTTCGGTTGTTCAGGCATACGTTATTGTGAATGGTCTTCCAGTTTTATCAGCTATTGCAGGTACAACAACATTATGTGAAGGCTCAATATCAACGTTGACCAATACAACAGCAGGAGGAGTATGGACCAGCAGTAACGCAGCAGTAGCTACGGTGAACTCGATCACGGGAGTAGTAACGGGAGTAACAGCAGGAACAAGCACGATTACGTATACATATACGAATGCGAACGGCTGTACCAGCTCAGTAACAGCAACAGTAACGATCAATGCGTTACCGGTAGTAGCCCCAATCACAGGTATAACTTCTGTTTGTGTTGCATCTACGACTACACTATCTAGTTCAACTACGGGTGGTGTATGGAGCTCATCGAATACGGCAATAGCAACAGTTAACTCAGGAACAGGAGTAGTGACAGGAGTAGCAGCTGGAAATACGATAATTTCATATACAGTGATAAGCCCTAGTGGATGCTCTGCTACAGTTTCAACAACTGTAACTATTAATCCACTTCCGTCTATCCCATCTATCATTGGAACCTCATCTGTTTGTGTAGGTTCAAATACAACGTTAAGCAGCAATCAGCCAGGAGGTACATGGATATCTGCTGATCCATCAATAGCATCAGTTAATCCAACAAATGGAGTAATAAACGGTGTGTCTGTAGGAAGTACGACAATTACATATAGTGTTTCAGTTACAGGTTGTGCAACACTAGTACAAAATCAAATACCAGTTAATATCTATGCATTACCTGTTCTTTCTTCAATAGGAGGAACAACTACAGCTTGTGTAGGATTAATCACTACATTAACAAATAGTACGGCAGGAGGAGTTTGGTCATCTAGTGATCCCTCTATAGCTGCTATAAACTCGATTACTGGAGTGGTAACAGGAGTATCGGCAGGAACAAGCACGATTACGTATACATATACGAATGCGAACGGATGTACCAGCTCAGTAACAACAACAGTAACGATCAATGCGTTACCGGTCGTAGCTGCAATCACAGGAACAACATCAGTTTGTGAGGGTTCTACAACACCATTAACAAGTGTAACACCTGGTGGTGTTTGGAGCTCATCAAATAATGCGATAGCCACGGTGAACTCAAGTACAGGTGTAGTAACAGGAGTTTCAGCAGGTATTGTTGCAATAAGTTATTCAGTAACTAATTTCAATGGTTGTGTTAATACAGTAACGACTTCTTTAACGGTTAATCCGTTACCTGTATCTCCCAATATTTTAGGAGTTCTATCTGTTTGTGTTAGTGCTAATACCTCATTGAGTAGTAATCAGCCAGGAGGAACTTGGTCATCAAGCAACTCGTTGATAGCAACAGTTAATCCAACAACAGGTGTAGTAACGGGTGTTGGAGTTGGAAGTGTGATTATAACATATACATTAAACGTAGTAGGTTGTGCTTCAACTGTGCAGACTCAGGCTACGGTGAACGTAAATGGGTTACCGGTGTTAGCGGCGATAGGCGGAACAACAAATGCATGTATCGGTTCAACAACCACGTTGACCAACAGTACAGCAGGAGGAGTGTGGACCAGCAGTAACGCAGCAGTAGCGACGGTGAACTCAATCACGGGAGTAGTAACGGGAGTATCGGCAGGAACAAGCACGATTACCTATACATATACGAATGCGAACGGCTGTACCAGCTCAGTAACAACAACAGTAACGATCAATGCGTTACCGGTAGTAGCCGCGATCACAGGTACCACATCGGTGTGCGTTGGTAATACGACAACACTGGCAAGTACCACATCGGGTGGAGTATGGACAAGTTCCAATACAGCCACAGCGGCGGTGAACCCAACTACTGGAGTAGTAACAGGCGTTGATGCAGGTAATGCAGTAATTACTTATACTGTTACAAATGCAAGTGGTTGTACAAACAGCAGCAGTACTATAGTTACTATAAATCCATTACCGCAAGTTCAGTCTATCACTGGATTGACTACAATTTGTGCAGGCTCAACTATAATTCTTGCAAGTGCAACGAATGGAGGCACCTGGTCATCCAGTGATCCGGCCATTGCTACAGTCAACTCTGCTACGGGTGAGGTAACCGGTATTGCTGGAGGTGTTGTAACTATAAATTATACAGTAACAAATGTCAATTTATGTTCTTCTACAGTAAGTGCAAGTGTACTTGTAAATACATTGCCGGTATTACCTGTAATCACAGCTAATGGGTCTACATTGATTTGTCCTAATACTACCGTTGATTTATCTGTTCCGGCGGTTTATTCTTCTTACTCGTGGAATAACGGAATGACAACTCCTACAATTACAGTAGGAACTCCGGGCTCATATTTTGTAACAGTAACAAATGCTGCGGGTTGTTCATCTGTTTCAGCGCCAATAAGTATTAGTGTGGGAGATACAATTAATCCTACAATTGCGGCACCTGCTGATATTACATTGAATTTAACTAGTGGGTGTTCAGTTTCAGGGATCAATCTTGGTCAGGCAACTACAACAGACAACTGTACTGTAATTACTGTAACCAATAACGCACCATTTAATTTCGGTTATGGAACGACTGAGGTTACATGGACAGTATATGATGCGTTCGGAAATTCTTCTACTGCAACTCAGTTGGTTACTATAGTTGATACTATTGTTCCACAAATCACAGCACCGGTTGATGTGACTGTATCTTCAAATATCAATTGTGAAGCCAGTGGAATATTTATTGGTACCGCAACGGGTACGGATAATTGTGGGTTTGTGATTACAAATAACGCTCCTTCAGTATTCCCATTGGGTACAACTACAGTAACATGGCAGATTACTGACAATGGAGGTAATACATCTACAGCTAATCAAACGGTAACAGTAGTAGATATTGAAATTCCTTATGTGAATGTAGTTGATGCTACATTATCACTTGGATTAAATGGTGAAGTAGAATTGACTTTTGAAGATATTGACATCAATTCATCTGATAATTGCGGAATTGATACAGTTATATTTAGTAAGAGTCTGTTTACTTGTCCTGATTTAGGAGTAAATCCTGTATTTGTAACTTTAATTGACAACAGCGGAAACTCAACCATTGAAAGTGTAAACATTACAATACGAGGCTCAGGTATTGATGAAGACTTTGATGGTATTGATGATGCATGTGATAGTTCAATTGATACACTTGCCATTGTTATTCCAAGCGGTTACTCACCTAACGGAGATGGTTTCAATGATTTCTTCGAAATTCTTGGAATTGATTCTTATATAGTGAAAGACCTGAAAGTTTACGATCGATATGGATTACTTGTATTTGAAGATGCCAATTACAATAATACTTGGAATGGAAATTATCTAAATACAAATACTCCATTACCTGATGCAACATATTATTATGTATTGTTATTGGATAACAATAGGGTTGAAGTAGGATATGTATACATTAACAGGGTCAAATAGAAATAAAATATAAAGAAAAATGAAGGCATATTTTTTAAAGATAATTGCAATATTACTGGTAACGGGTTCAACCTTAGCTACAGCTCAGGTTGACCCAAGTTACAGGCAGAATCAGTTCAATGCTTTGATGCTTAATCCGGCTCATGCAGGCAGCAATTCATTTTCTGATGTTTCTGTTATGGTTTTACATCAATGGATGGGAGTACCAGGTGCTCCTAAAACCTATACAGTATCAGGGAATTTTAATATTATTGATAATCTGGGGTTAGGGATATCAGTGCTTGGAGACGAAACAGGCCCCTTGAACCAGATTCGGGGCGATGTTAATTTAGCTTACCATATTAAATTAGGTAAAAGCTGGAGATTTGGATTAGGGCTGAGGGGAACATTGTCTAATACAGTTGTAAAGCTAACAGACTTAACAATTATCAATCCCAATGATCCTTATTTTCAAGGTGATTTAACATCAGGATTAGGATTAAATGCTGGCTGGGGAGTATTATTATCATCAAAGTGGTTTTATCTTGGAGTCTCTCAACCTAGTGTAGTTGCTGTAAAATTTATAGATAGAGATATGACAAATTTTGTTCCATCAAATCTTGGATTGATAGCATATACCGGGGCGAATATTAATTTGGGCAAGAAGGTAATTTTTAGACCGAATACAGTAATCAGGTACTTGAAAAATACACCTTTTAATTTTGACGTTAACACGATCTTTACTTTTGTAAACACGATTGATTTTGGAGTTACCTATCAGCTGAATAGTGGGATTGGTGCAATTTTAGGTGTTGATATCAAAAAAAGATTCTACATTGGATATTCTTACTCTTATCCTTTAAATTCTTTGAGTAGGGGAACTTTTCAATCACACGAATTAAGTCTAAGATTTAAATTCAATAATAAGGATACCAAAGCCCAAAGTCCTAGGTTTTTTATGAATTAAAATATTCTGCAATATGATTTTTAGGTGTTTTGCGTATGTGGTTGTCTTTTTATCTCATGCAGTTGTATTTTCCCAACAAGTAATTATTGAACCGGCTTGTTTCAATACAAAAAATGATGATTATGGTTTAAGAAAACTTCAAGATAAACTTGTTTTTGTATCGGCGCCTAAAATGATGAATCAAAAATCAGGCTTTAGTCTGCCCGGAGAGTATTCTGATTTATTCACTATTGATAGTTGCAAGCTTAAATCTACTCAATTATTCAGTGAAAGATTTCTTGCAAATGCAGAGTTAAGTTCACGAATGAATGATGGTCCTATATCGGCAACTGATAGCTTAATTTTTGTAACAATTAATCAGTCAAATCAGGCGATATCCAAATTGGACATCTATTATTCTGTTTTAAGTAAAAAGGGATGGTCTGATTTTATACCATTTTATCTTAATTCAAGCAAATACAATATAACCCACCCTTATTATGATGATAAGAATAAAGCGCTTTATTTTTGTAGTGATGCCAATGGTAATATGGATATCTATGCAATTTCTTTTACTCGCAAAGGGGAAGGAAAAAAAATTGATTTACCAGGTTTAAATTCTCCTGGTAATGAATATTTTCCATTTTATCATGATGGTGCATTATATTTTTCATCGGATAGAGAAGGCTCGTTGGGAGGTTTGGATATTTATAAGTATGTAAACGGACAAGTTACAAACCTTGGACAACCTTACAATTCTGAATTTGATGATTTATCGATGATGTTCATTGGCCAGAATGAAGGTTATTTCTCAACCAACAGACAAAGCAAAGGCATTCATGATGATGTATTTAAGTTTACTGTTTTACCGGAAGTTAAAATAAAAAAGGATAGTATTAATGCCGGTAAAAAAGAGCCTGTTGTATTAACAAAATCCGAATTGGAATTACAATTGATAGCACTTAATGATTCTCTGAAAAAATCAAGAGCTATGATTTTATCTTTAAATAAAAATAAGGAATTGGTTGCTTTATTTGACCGCGCATATGAAAAAATGGATATTGAAATTCCAGATGACTTCAAATCAATGTCGTTAGATCAATTGAGTAAGTTAAAAGATATAATGAATGCCACCATAAATACTTATTCAAATACAATAAATGAAAATACCCAGACTGGAGCAAATAATACAACCGCACAAGGCGGAACGAATGTAAATGGAACTCCGACCGGAGGGAATAATGCAACAGCACAAGGCGGAACGAATGTACCCGGAACACAAACTGGTAGTAACAATTCAACAGCACAAGGCGGAACGAATGTAACAGGAAAACAAACTGGTAGTAACAATTCAACCGCGCAGGGTGGAACAAATGTAAATGGAACCCAGACCGGAGGGAATAATGCAACAGCACAAGGCGGAACGAATGTAACAGGAACACAAACTGGTAGTAACAATTCAACCTCGCAGGGTGGAACAAATGTAACCGGAACCCAGACCGGAGGGAATAATGCAACAGCACAAGGCGGAACGAATGTAACCGGAACACAAACTGGTAGTAACAATTCAACCGCGCAGGGTGGAACAAATGTAAATGGAACCCAGACCGGAGGAAATAATACAACCGCAATGGGCGGAGTAAATACTAAGACTTCGAAGACAGATATTAGTTTGATAAATGAAATAATAAAGACATCTCAGATAGAGCAGGTGAAATTCAAATTCGACTCTTGGACTATTGAAAATGAATTTGAAGAATTAATAATGGGAGTAGTAATTATTATGAAAACGGATAAAAATATTAAAATAAGGTTAGAAGGACATACTGATAATGTTGGTAAAAAAGATTATAATTTAAATTTGTCTAAATACAGAGCTCAATCTGTTAGAGATTTCATTGTTTCTAGAGGTATTGATAAATCAAGGGTTGATGTTTCTTACTTTGGAGCTGAGAAGCCTATTGCTGATAATAAAACAGATAAAGGCAGATACTTTAATAGACGTGTAGAAATGATTTTATATTAAAATAATCAGGTTTAATTATTTTCTTATCTCAATTAATATTTTATCAATAATTTAAACATCAACAAAACCTCTATCAAATTTTCTTAATTCCAGCTGCTCCGAATAAAATGATATTACAAAATAATCTGGATTACTTGAAATTTAAATATTAAAATTGAATGATTTTATTCAGCGCTAATACATCCCTTTTAACACAATCTTTTTTCTATAATCGTTGCGTCAGCTCCACCCAGTTGGACAACTCGAGTTTCGGCAAGAGTTGTCCAATTTTTTTTGCTTTGTAACCCCTGTCAATTAAGAGCATTCGAAGAACGATTGAATTTAAGTAGGGAGTTCAAATTTTAATTTCAAAAAATTCAAATAGTTTTTTCTTATCTGGTCTTAAACTCCATTTATTTACAGATGATAATTTACGTTATATCGGTTCATCTATTAAGGAGTTGGTGTATTTAATAATTAATGCTACCGCAGATTTTTCTTAAACCTACTGGATTTACTTAAATTTGTGGATAAATAATTTAACGATGAGCTCATCAAGATTTGCAGTTATCGGTTTAGGACAGTTCGGATCTTCTATTGCCAGGCAGTTGTCAAGCAGGGGAGCAGAGGTGCTGGCCATTGATAATTCAGAAGATCACATAGAAGCCGTTTCCGGTGAGGTGGCATACGGCGTAACGATGGATGCGACGGATATGAAAGCCCTTCGATCACAAAATATTCAGGATATGGATGCCGTGATTGTTGCCATCGGTGAGGATTTCGATGCCTTATTGTTGTGTGTGGTTTTGTGTATGGAACTCGAAGTAAAAAGAATTATAGCCAGGGCAGAAGGTCGCCATCAACGTATGATTCTTGAAAAAATTGGGGTGAAAGAAATTCTCTCTCCTGAAGATGAAATCGGAAAATTGATTGCAGAAAAACTTATCAATCCAAGTATTATCTCTTGTATCTCACTGCCCGATGATCATGAGATTGTAGAGATTTTAACGCCTAAAGGAATTGCCAACAGAACACTGGATGATATCAGTTTGCGTAACAAGTATAAACTCAACCTGATTACAATCAAGAGAAAATTTGAAGAGGAACAAAATGGCGATATAATAACTAATGATCACATCATCGGAGTGCCTTCTTCTGATACAGTGGTAAGACCTGACGATACCATCATCGTTTTCGGAAAAATCAAGGACATTCAGCGTTTTGTTGAAATTAATCAGTAATTAGTTATACTATAAACTTGTAAGCCTTCATTTGTGAGCAGTTAGCAATAAAAATCTCTCCTTGCTATCTTCTTACAATTTCTCCGTTACTATTCAAATTTTATTATTCCCTTTAAGTCTCTTTTATTGCAACCCTACTCATTATCTGAATCTTACTTCAATCTATACTTTCATGTATGGTATTTGTTTTATATCAAGTCCGAATTCCTTAAATTTGTACTTAATGAACAAGAATAGTATAAGTTTGATTATATAATAAAAGAAAAATGAAAAAGACATTGATTTTTGCTGCACTTACGCTGATGATGATATTTCCAACTCGTCTTTTTTCTCAACATTCCGACTGGTGTGTTACCGATCATAAACTGAAAGAAATTTTTCAAAATGATCCTTCCAAAGAAATTGAATGGAATCAATTAAATCAGTGGATAGAAGAGAATCAACAATACCTGATGGAAACATCTGAAGGTGGAAATTACATCATCCCGATGGTTGTGCATATCATCCATAATTATGGTTCAGAAAATATTTCAGATGCACAGGTGGTGGATGCCATTCGAATTTTAAATGAAGATTTCAATAAAGAAAATACCGATACTTCAAATGTTGTATCAACTTTTAAATCAAGAATAGGTGATACCCAGTTTGAGTTCCGCCTTGCGAAAAAAGATCCATCAGGTAATTGCACCAACGGGATTACCAGAACACCATCTTTACTAACTTACGATGCAGACGATGATTCAAAGCTGATTAGCTGGCCTCGCGCAAAATATTTTAATATGTGGGTTGTATCAGATATATATACAGAAAGTACAACATCTGTTACCGCCGGTTATGCAACACTGCCAGGTACGGCAAGTGATGGGACAGATGGTATTATTTTAGATGATAATTATGTAGGAAGTATTGGTACTTCAAACTCTTCAAACTTTAATAAGCGTGTATTGACACATGAGGCCGGCCACTTCTTTAACTTATTACATCCATGGGGATGGGGCCAGATTGAAACCTCTTGCGCCGGAAGTGATTTTGTGAATGATACCCCTCCTACACAAGGTTCTTTCAGTACTTGTCTGCTGACAAAAAATATTTGTGGACAATTAGAAAATGTTCAGAATTTCATGGATTATTCTTCTTGTACAAATATGTTTACTACTGGTCAGGCAAACCGGATGATTTCTGCAATCAATAACAATTCAGGTCAAAGGAGTAGTTTGTGGCAGTCTTCCAACCTGATTGCAACAGGTATAGCTGATCCTTATGTGTATCCTCCAACCTGTGCTCCGAAAGCAGACTTTAAAACCAATCGCTTTTCAATTTGTGCAGGGTCGTCAGTTAATTTAACGGATCAGTCATACAATGCCACACCTACATCATGGAACTGGACCATCAGTGATGGCGTAAATACGTTGAACTCAACACAACAAAATCCATCGATTACTATTCCTAATCCAGGCACATATAATGTTACGTTAACTGTTAGTTCACCCGGAGGAAATGATACGGAAGTAAAAAATGCATATATCTATGTATATCCAACCACAGCTCAGTTTGACAGTTATATGTACACGGATTTGTTTGATAATTCACCAATAACTTCCAATCGCTGGTCTTCTCAATACGACTGGTCGGCAACTGTTGGATGGCAGGAAACAAACCTGGCATCTTATTCAGCGCCGAATGCGTTAAGACTAAATAATTTTAATAGTAATACAGGAATGGCTTACAGCGTTTTTTCTCCAGCTTATAATTTTGCATCACTGGCAGGCACACCAACACTTACGTTTAAATATGCCTTTGCCAAAAAAGTGAATGAAAACAATGATGTATTCAAAGTATCAATTTCAAGCAATTGCGGACAATCCTGGAATGTACGTTATACATCCACCGGTGCCGAAAACTTGGCAACCGTTGGCAATAAGTCTTCCAGCTGGACTCCTACATCAGCAGCTGAATGGAAATCGGTAACATGGTGGGAATAATTTGTATCTGGATGATATCAATATTGTTGGTCCTAATGTAAACATAGATGAAGTTTCAGGTCAGGAAATTCCATTTGTATTTTATCCCAATCCTGCTACTGATCAAATTCAAATTGATATGGATGTGCTTCTTCCCGGTATTATTAGTTTTCAGATTATTGATATGACAGGTAGAGTAGCTTTACAACAAATAGTGGAGGCACAGCAGGCCGGAGCTCAGCATTTTGTTTTGCCAATTAATCATCAACTGGCTTCAGGAATGTATTTCCTTTCTGCATCTATTGGCAATGTAAGTCACACGAAAAAAATTCTGATTCAGCATTAATAAATTTTTAATTAAACCAGAGAAGGGATTCAATTTGTTGAATCCCTTTTTTTATTACATTTAATAAAATCAAATTGAAATGTTTGGGAAAATTGAACACATTGGTATTGCAGTAAAAGATATTGAAAAGTCAAACCAAATTTTTGAATCTCTTTTGGGTGTGGGTTCATATAAACAGGAAGAGGTAGAATCTGAGGGTGTATTGACATCTTTTTTTAAAACAGGAGAAAATAAAATTGAATTATTGCAAGGCATTAAAGAGGGAAATGCAATCTCATCATTTATTGAAAAAAAGGGAGAAGGAATTCATCACATTGCCTTTCATGTAGATGATATTTATGCAGAAATGAATCGTCTGAAAGAGCTCGGATTCCGGTTGATTAATGAAACACCCAAGAAAGGAGCGGATGACAAACTAATATGTTTTGTACATCCTAAAGATGCCAATGGAGTGCTTATTGAAATTTGTCAGGATATTAAATAATTATAGATGAACACGGCACTGCTTCTTGTTTCTGCAACAGCACCGGGTCTTGCCCTGGCAATTTATATTTACTACAGGGATAAGTTCGAAAAAGAGCCTATGAAAATATTAGTGATTTCATTTTTATTGGGCATTTTAAGTGCGGTACCGGCATTGATTATTGAAATTTTTATTGGGTTATTGCCAATCATACAGCAAAATGTTTTTTTACATGCATTCTTTGGCATTGCCTTGATAGAAGAAGGGTGTAAGATGTTTTTTGTGTTGATATATGCATACAGAAAAAAAGTTTTTAATGAACCCTTTGATGGAATTACTTACGCTGTAATGGTCTCCATGGGCTTTGCTACTATTGAGAATATTTTCTACGTGTTGGAAGGAGGGGCACAACTTGCTATAATGCGCGCAATTACAGCTGTTCCGGCACATGCAACATTTGCAATTATTATGGGTTATTTTCTCGGATTAGCCAAGTTTACACACCAGCATAAACTACTATATTGGATATTAGCATTGTCATGCTCAACTTTTTTACATGGTGCGTACGACTATTTTTTACTCCAAAACAGTATTCCGGGATTATGGATTGGTGCCATCATATCACTGATTACCGGGATTTACTTATCCAAGAAAGCGATAAAGATACACAACCAAAATTCTCCATTCTCCAATCAGGATGAATTCACTGATCAACTTAACAATTGATCAGTTATTGTATAGAAAGTTCTGCCTTCTGACGGGGAGATATGATAAGTATGCAATCCGGCGAGGGCAGCTCCTTTGATATTATCTCTTGAGTCATCAATCATTATGGTGGAAGAATGATCTATGTTCCGGTCATTCAGAATAAATTGAAAAGTATCAACATCGGGTTTCCTTTTTCCTATTCTGCAGGAATAATAAACATGATGCATATAGTCTTCTAGATGCTGTTCAGGAAAGTATGATTGAAAAATTAATTCCACTCCTTCAATATGAGATTCATTGATATTGCTCAGTAAAAAGACATTGTATTTCTCTTTCAACAATTGAAGTCTGTGTATTTTTTCTTTATCCAATCCTGTTAATATTGAATCCCAGGCTGTTTTGATTTCAGAAAAACTAAGGTTCAGTTGGCTTTTATTTTTTAAATATATAAAAAATGTCTCTGTATCTATTTTCCCTGTTTCATAACGATGATACATAGGATCAGGTTCAGCAACTGAAAATATACTTTCAATGCCGTGTATTCCTAACTTGGCCAGCTCCTTTACAGGCTTATCATAATCTATGTCAATAATTACACCGCCTAGGTCAAAAATGATGTTTTGTATATGTTTCATGGCCTCAAAAGTATAAATACGAAGTTTTTAACGGGTTATAACTAATCTATTTTTGGCATTTTTAACTGAAAATTCTACTTTTGCCCTCCTTATAAAAATGAATGATTAATTATAAAAGATAAAACAAATGGAAAATTTAGTCTATTTAATCCCTGTCTTTGGTCTCATTGGCCTAGTATATACCTTTTTCAAATTTACATGGGTAAGTAAGCAGGATGCAGGAAATGAAAAAATGCAAACCATTGCCAATGCGATAGCTGATGGTGCAATGTCTTTCTTAAAAGCGGAATACAGGGTATTGGCAATTTTTGTTGCAATTGCCGGTATTTTATTAGGAGTAATTTCTTCGGTTGAAGGTATTAAGGCTGAGCACTCACACTGGTTTATTGTCGTTGCCTTTTTGATAGGTGCATTATTTAGTGCTACCGCCGGTTTTATTGGAATGAAAGTAGCAACTAAAGCAAATGTTCGCACAACACAGGCCGCTCGCTCCTCTTTGAGTAAAGCATTAAATGTTTCTTTTACAGGTGGTACTGTAATGGGAATGGGTGTAGCAGGATTGGCTGTTTTCGGGTTAAGTTCCTTGTTTGCCATATTGTATATGTGGTTTATGGACGGTCAGTGGAACGTTGAGCATGGCTCTCATCAAATGACCATGATACTGGAAGCACTTGCCGGATTTTCATTGGGTGCAGAATCCATTGCATTGTTTGCCCGTGTAGGGGGTGGAATTTATACAAAAGCGGCTGATGTGGGCGCAGATTTAGTTGGAAAAGTAGAAGCAGGAATTCCTGAAGATGATCCGCGAAATCCAGCTACTATTGCTGATAATGTGGGTGATAATGTAGGTGACGTTGCCGGAATGGGTGCAGACTTGTTCGGTTCTTATGTTGCTACGGTTCTTGCTGCCATGGTATTGGGTAATTATGTCATTACAGATATGGGCGGAGCTATTTCAGATCAGTTTGGTGGAATAGGCCCTATTTTATTACCTATCCTGATTGCCGGACTAGGCATTATATTTTCAATTATAGGAACATTTTTTGTTACAGTGAAGGATGAAGGTGCCAGTGCAAATTCAGTTCAGGCAGCATTAAACAGAGGGAACTGGGCATCAATTATTTTAACCATCATTGCTTCTTATTTTATTCTTGAGTGGATGTTGCCAGCTCAAATGAGTATGAAATTTTTTGGTGTAGAAGAGTTGGTAATCATCACGCCGCTACGCGTATTTGGAGCAGTTGTGATTGGAATGTTTGTGGGAGGAGCTATTTCTTCAATTACTGAATATTATACAGGATTAGGTAAAAAGCCAATCCAGGAAATTGTAGAGAAATCTGCAACGGGTGCAGCTACCAATATTATTGCCGGATTGTCAACCGGAATGATGAGTACTTTCTTACCTGTATTGTTATTTGCAGGTGCAATTTGGGGAGCCTATGAATTGGCCGGTTTTTATGGTGTAGCGATTGCCGCATCTGCTATGATGGCTACCACAGCAATGCAATTGGCCATTGATGCATTCGGTCCGATTGCTGATAATGCCGGTGGTATTGCTGAAATGAGTGAACTTCCTAAAGAAGTAAGAGAAAAAACAGATATCCTCGATTCTGTTGGAAATACAACTGCTGCGATTGGTAAAGGATTTGCCATTGCTTCTGCAGCATTAACGGCATTGGCTTTGTTTGCTGCTTATGTAACATTTACCGGGGTGGACGGTATCAATATATTTAAGGCAGATGTATTGGCTGCATTGTTTATCGGTGGTATGATTCCTGTTGTTTTTTCTGCCCTGGCTATGAGTTCTGTGGGTAAAGCAGCTATGGATATGGTAAATGAAGTACGTCGTCAGTTTAAGGAGATACCCGGAATTATGGAAGGAACCGGTAAGCCTGAATATGGCAAATGCGTTGAAATATCTACAAAGGCAGCCATTAGGGAAATGATGTTACCTGGTGCAATTACCATTGTTACACCAATTATCATTGGTTTTATAATGGGTGCAGAAGCCTTAGGTGCTTACATGGCCGGTGTATGTGTAAGCGGTGTAATGTGGGCTTTATTTCAAAATAATGCAGGTGGTGCCTGGGATAATGCTAAAAAATCTTTTGAGAAAGGTGTTGTAATCAATGGAGAAACCTATTATAAAGGATCAGAGCCTCACAAGGCTGCTGTTACCGGAGATACTGTAGGTGATCCGTTTAAAGATACATCAGGTCCTTCGATGAATATTCTTATTAAGTTAACCTGTCTGGTTGGATTGGTTATCGCTCCAATATTAGGTAAAGGGCATGCAACGGTTAAAGAGCATAGCACTCCTGCACCTGTTGAGATGCAAATCCCCGCAACAAATGAAAATGCAGTTGATTCTTTAACAAATTTACCTTCTGCAGATACGTCAAAAGGGCAATAATAGAATTTCAATTATTCATTGAAAAGGGGATTTTAATCATTAAAATCCCCTTTTTACTTTTCATTCTCAATAATTTGATAAAAATGGTAGGGTTTTTGTTTAAGAGATGCTAGACCTTATTCTCATGTTTATCAACTCTATTGCACATTATCTGCCGTCTAAGATCTTAGACAATAATCATTTTTATGTTTCATGCGGTATAACCAGCGAATGGATTATTGAGCGCACCGGCATTTATGAAAGGAGAATGTGCCCCGAAAATGAGAATACCAATACTATGGCTATTCAGGCAGTGGATAAGTTGCTGGAGAATCTGAATTCAACCCACACTGATTTTGATTTAATCATAGGTGCAACCTATACACCTTATGATACTGTGGTAACTTTGGCCCATGCAGTTCAGCATCATTTGCAGTTGCATAATATTCCGGTAGTGAGTGTATCCACGGCCTGTTCCTCTGTCTTAAATGCACTGGAGATTGCAGAAGGATATTTTGCTGCAGGTAAAGCGACCAAAGCACTAATTGTGGGAAGTGAGCACAATACGGCGTATTTTAATGACACGGATAAAGTTTCAGGTCCTCTTTGGGGTGATGCTGCAGTAGCTTTTTCTGTTTCAAACCATAGGCAATTTGAAACAGATTTAGAAATTAAACATCTCAATACCGGTGGTGGTGCTACCCGTGGCAAAGCCATTGAGGCTGTTTATTTAAGACCATGGGAAGGCGTGTTCCCCATGCCTCACGGTCGTGATGTATTTATTCATGCCTGCGAATACATGTATGATCAAAGTATCAAAACACTGCAAAAATTCAATTTAACGATTAACGATATAGATTTTTTTATTCCGCATCAGGCGAACCTGCGAATTTCAAAAAGAGTTGCCGAAGAGTTACAATTGCCATCATATAAATTAGTTGTAAATACTCATAAATATGGCAACACCGGTTGTTGTGGCTTTGGAATTGGGTTTTCTGAAACCCTATCTCAAATTAAAAAAGGAAACAGAATATTAGTCTCTGTTTTCGGTGGTGGTTACTCTTATGGAACGATGCTATTGGAAGCGTAATTATTGAAAATATAAATCAAATAACCCTTCAGATACTACAATAGAATCTCCATTATTATTAAAAGCAGTAAGATTAAATTTCCCTGTAATCTTTTTATCAGTTCCATCAAATGAGGTAACTTCAATTACACCCGGTTTGTTTGATTTAACAAAAAAACCATCGGTAAAATTAGTGCCGTATAAAAATGAATTATTGGTGCTGTCAAGTGAATAAACACCAACACTATCATATAGTTCTTTGTCAATAAGTAATGCAATGGTAGGCTTGCTGTTACTAGTAGCATTAATTAATAATCCATTATTACCGATAGCAGCCATTGTAACACCATCGCTTATCCAATCATTACCATTAATCTTGCAACTCACAGCATAATTATCATCCTTTTCACAACTCATAAATAAGATTGAAAAGATAAACGTGTAAAGAATTATTTTTTTCATCTGCTTAATTTATTAATGAAAACGAAATACATTTCTATATGTTGTCTGTATTATTGAAATGCTGAAATGCCTGTAATATCAAGGCCAGTAATCAATAGGTGAACATCATGCGTACCCTCGTAAGTAACTACAGATTCTAAATTCATACTGTGACGCATTATTGAATATTCGCCGGTAATACCCATGCCACCAAGTATTTGTCTTGCCTCTCTTGCAATATTTAAAGCCATAGCAACATTATTCCTTTTTGCCATTGATATCTGTGCCGGTGTAGCTCTGTTTTCATTTTTCAATACACCTAGTCTCCAGGTTAACAATTGGGCTTTAGTGATTTCTGTAATCATTTCAGACAATTTCTTTTGCTGAAGCTGAAACGAAGCGATTGGTTTACCAAACTGAATTCTTTCTTTTGCATAGCGAAGCGCTGTATCATAGCAATCCAATGCTGCGCCAATTGCACCCCACGCAATTCCGTATCGTGCTGAATTCAAACAGCTGAGCGGTCCTTTCAAGCCTTTTACTTCAGGGAAAATATTTTCTTTCGGTACTTTAACATTGTCAAATACAAGCTCGCCTGTAGCTGATGCTCTTAACGACCACTTGCCATGTGTCTCAGGCGTGGAGAATCCTTCCATTCCTCTTTCTACTATCAATCCTCTGATACTTCCTGACTCATCTTTTGCCCAAACCACAGCAACATTACAGAACGGGGCATTGGAAATCCACATTTTTGCTCCGTTTAATAAATAATGATCACCCATGTCTTTGATGTTGGTAATCATACTTCCGGGATCAGATCCGTGATTAGGTTCTGTTAGTCCAAAACTTCCAACCCATTCGCCGGTTGCCAGTTTGGGAAGATATTTTTTTCGCTGCTCTTCTGTACCAAAAGTATAAATGGGATACATTACAAGACTAGATTGAACAGAAGCTGTTGATCTAATTCCTGAATCACCGCGTTCCAATTCCTGCATAATAATTCCATAAGAAATCTGATCAAGTCCCTGACCACCATATTCAGCAGGGATATACGGACCAAATGCACCAATCTCAGCCAAACCGGGAACTAAATGCGAAGGAAACTTTGCTTGCTGAGCATAATCTTCAATAATTGGACTCAATTCTTTTTTTACCCAGCTTCTAACTGTTTCGCGAATTAATTTATGCTCTTCAGTTAAAAGCTCATCCATGAGGTAGTAATCGTGATGGACATATTTATCATGATACATACGCAGTAATTTTAATTATTGAACAGAATTCCTGATGAAAAGTTTTTAAATTTAAAGAATCAGCATGGCATCTCCATATGATAAGAACCTATATTTTTCTTTAATGGCCTGTTTGTATGCTTCCTGTAACAAATCTAATCCCGCAAATGCTGAAACCATCATGAAAAGTGTTGATTCAGAACGGTGAAAATTTGTAATCAGACAATTAGCAACACTAAAATCATAGGGAGGGAAAATAAATTTATTCGTCCATCCATTGTATGCTTTTAAATGACCATCAGTTGAAACGGAGGTCTCGATAGCACGAAGCACTGATGTGTCAACTGCACAAACTTTTTTCTTTCCGTCTTTTGCCAAATTAACGATATCAACAGTATGCTGAGGAATAATTACTTCTTCAGAATCCATTTTATGCTTGGTCAGGTCTTCAACTTCTACAGGTCTGAATGCCCCCAAGCCAATATGAAGTGTTAAATCAGCAAAATTTACTCCTTTAATTTCTAATCTTTTCATGAGTTCTCTGCTGAAATGAAGCCCTCCTGTTGGAGCAGCAACGGCTCCTTCAACGGTAGCGTATATCGTCTGGTAACGATCACGATCTGCGGGAACAGCATCTCTTTTAATGTATTTGGGAAGTGGTGTATTGCCCAGTTCGTCAAGTAATTTTTTAAATTCTTCGTGTGATCCGTCAAATAAAAAACGAAGCGTTCTTCCACGTGAAGTTGTATTGTCAATCACTTCTGCAACGAGCATGTCGTTCTCTCCAAAATATAATTTATTTCCTATACGGATTTTTCTGGCAGGATCAACTAAAACATCCCAGAGCTTGCTTTCATGATCTAACTCACGCAACAGGAATACTTCAATTTTAGCTCCGGTTTTTTCTTTGTTGCCATATAAACGAGCAGGAAAAACCTTTGTATTGTTGATGATCATCACATCTCCTTCATCAAAATACTTGATTAGGTCTTTAAATTTTTTGTGCTCAATTTTTCCTGTTTTACGGTGAACAACCATCAGGCGCGCATCATCTCTGTTGGCAGCGGGTTGTTGTGCAATTAATTCGGCGGGTTCTTTGTAACGAAAACTTGATAATTTCATAACCTTACGGGGTTTATTTGTTAGGGTGGCAAAAATAATGGATAATGCTTACAAATTCCATATTTCTGCGGATTTTTTTTGGTAATTTTTTTAAAGCGATAATATACTTTGGAATTTCTCTATACTGAATGCGTCGTCCAGCTTGTATTCTCCAATACCTGTTCGTGTAAGTTTAGTTAAGTGGGCTCCGCTGTTTAATGCTTTTCCTAAATCATGCGCAATTGATCGGATATATGTTCCCTTGCTGCATTCAATTTGAAATGTAATTTGATTGTCTTCTATCAGCCGGGCTTCAAATGAATAAATGGATATGCTGTTTGGCTTCATTTCTACATCAAGCCCTTTACGGGCAAATTCATAAGCCCTTTTTCCATCAATCATTTTTGCTGAAAAAATGGGTGGTAATTGCATTTGTTCTCCAATAAACTGCTTTACAGTCTTCAGTATCAAATCTTCATTGATGTGTTCAACAGAAAAAGTCTGGTTGATGTCTGTTTCGAGATCATAAGAAGGTGTTGTTGAGCCTAACTGAATGATTCCGGTATAGGTTTTTGACGCCCCCTGAATGGACTCAATTTGTTTAGTGGATTTACCTGTACATAGTATCAATAGTCCGGTAGCATAGGGATCAAGGGTTCCTGCATGTCCAACTTTTGTTTCTTTACCTACACGCTTCTTAATCATATACCTGATTTTCTTAACCACATCAAATGAACTCCAGTCGAAGGGTTTATCAAAAAGCAGCGTTTCTCCTTTTTCAAAATCAAACATCATACAAAAAGCTGAACTGATCCAAAATAATAAAGCAGGAGAATAATTATACCAACAATGATCCGATAAATACCAAAAATTCTAAATCCATATTTGGTCAGGTAATGTATAAAAGTTTTAATAGCAAGCATCGCTAAAGCAAAGGCCACAATGTTTCCGATTAAAAATACAGGGATATCAACCGTTTTAAATCCTATGTCTTGATGGTATTGCAGTGCTTTATATAATGTTGCGGCCAGCATCGTTGGGATGGCCAAAAGAAAAGAAAATTCTGCTGCTGATTTTCTGCTTAGTCCTTGCATGAGTCCACCGATAATGGTTGCGGCAGATCTGGAAACACCTGGAATCATTGCCAACGATTGAAATAATCCGATAATCACCGACTTCTTATAATCAATTTTATTTGTTGATTTTTCATTGTCTGAAAACCATTTGTCAACAAACAGCAGAATGATTCCTCCTGCTAAAAGAGATATACCAACAGTTACAACGCTTTCAAGTAGCTGATCTATATAATCATTTAGTAAAAATCCTAAAACACCTGCGGGAATAAAACCTATGGCAAGTTTTAAATATATATCTACCGATTGCAACAATCTTTTATAATATAAAACAACAACAGATAGAATAGCACCAAATTGAATTGCGATAGTATAAAATTTTACAAAATCATCGTCAGCGATACCCATCAATGAATTTGCAATAATCATGTGTCCTGTAGAAGAAACGGGAAGAAATTCTGTTATCCCTTCAATGATTGCCAGTATAATGGCCTCAAATAAATTCACAAAAAGAAAAAATTAATTCCTGAAACGTTTCATGATGGCAAATGTATTGATGGCGAACCCAATCAATACGATAATCGGTGCAACAGTAATTCGCTGTGTGCTGAAAATTTCAGGATTAAAAACATTGGGATCATTTGAACCTCCACCTTGCATAAGTGAAAAGCCTCCGACAATAAAAGCAATACCAATACCCAGGATAATCGCATTTTTCTTACCCAAAGCAAATGCACCCATGTTTATTTCTTTGGTCGCAGAAGCAGACATACTTCTCTCTTTTGAAGCTGTATAATTTTTACTATTTCCTTTAGCCATATAAAATCTTCTTATCCCCAAAGGTATAAAAATCTCTATTCTAAATATGGTGATTCATTGTTTTGTTTGGGTTACATTTTTTATGATTAATCAAAAGTCAGCCTGTTTGTTATCTTTGCAATACTAAAATTATACTATGTACAGGACACATACCTGCGGCGAATTAAGAATGTCACATGTTGGTGAAACGGTTACCCTTGCCGGATGGGTGCAGAGAAGTCGTGATCTGGGAGGAATGACATTTGTGGATATTAGAGATCGATATGGAATTACCCAGCTCACATTTAATATGTCTGTTGATGACGTCTTGTGTGAGAAAGCCAGAACATTGGGACGCGAATTTGTTATACAGATAAATGGAAAAGTAGTTGAAAGAAGTAATAAGAATCATCAGATAGATACAGGCGAAATTGAAGTGATGGTTACTTCGCTTAGTATTCTCAACGCATCGCTAACACCTCCTTTTACGATAGAAGAACAGACAGATGGAGGTGATGAACTAAGAATGAAATACAGGTACCTTGATTTAAGAAGACCAACGCTTAAAAATAATTTATTGCTTCGCCATCAAGTGGCACTGCAAACCAGAAATTATCTTTCAAATCAAGGATTTATTGAAGTTGAAACGCCATTCTTAATCAAGTCAACACCTGAAGGTGCACGAGATTTTGTAGTGCCCAGCAGGATGCATCCGGGAGAGTTTTATGCATTGCCACAATCTCCTCAGACTTTCAAACAATTGCTGATGGTAAGTGGATATGATCGATATTTTCAGATTGTAAGATGTTTTAGGGATGAAGACCTGCGTGCAGATCGCCAACCAGAATTTACCCAAATAGATTGTGAGATGGCCTTTGTGGAGAGGGAAGATATACTTTCCACTTTTGAAGGCTTGACAAAGCATTTGTTTAAATCAATAAAAAATATTGATTTAGGAGAAATACCAAGAATGACTTATGACGATGCCATGAAATATTATGGTTGCGATAAACCGGATATTAGGTTTGAAATGAAATTTGTAGAGCTCTCAGAAATCGCAAAAGGTAAAGGGTTCCCGGTGTTTGATAGTGCTGAAATTGTGGTTGGTATTTGTGCAAAAGGAGCGGCGGGTTACACCAGAAAACAACTTGATGAATTAACTGAATTTGTAAAGAAACCGCAAATTGGAGCAAAGGGATTGGTATATGCTCGATATAACACAGATGGAACCATCAAGTCATCTGTAGATAAATTTTATAGCGAAGAACATTTAAAAGATTGGGCTCATCATTTTAATGCAGAGCCTGGCGACTTGATGCTGATTCTTGCAGGTGAAAAAGAAAAAACAAGAAAGCAACTGAATGAATTACGATTGGAAATAGGTAATCAACTGGGATTAAGAAATAATGATGATTATAAATTGTTATGGGTGCTCGATTTCCCGATGTTTGAATTCAATGAGGAAGATGGTCGGTTTTACGCGATGCACCATCCGTTTACATCTCCCAAAAAGGAAGATATTCATCAAATGGAGAAGGACCTTGGCGCTGTGAAAGCCAATGCGTATGATTTGGTATTGAACGGAACAGAAATCGCAGGAGGATCGATTAGAATTCATGACAAGCAGTTACAGGCCAACGTGTTTGAAGTACTTGGATTCAGCCGTGATGATGCAATGGAAAAGTTTGGATTTTTAATGAATGCTTTTGAGTTTGGAGCACCTCCTCACGGTGGTATCGCTTTTGGATTCGATCGTTTATGTGCTCTTATGGGCGGAAGCGAGTCAATCAGAGATTTTATTGCTTTCCCGAAAAATAATGCCGGTAAGGATATGATGATTGATAGTCCATCGCCGGTTGATCAGACGCAGTTAAAAGAATTACATATTCAGATAAAAAATTAAGTGTATTTATTACACTATGACAAAATTCAAAAACATATTAACGGTAGTTTGGGAATGGTTGTTTGTATTGAATTTTGCTGTAATGCAAATAATACTTTATTATCCGCTTAAATTTTTATTTGCAAAAGAGTCTCGTTGGTCTGCTTCAATGAAATTGCAACGATTCTGGGCAGGATGGCTTCGCGTAACAATGGGTGTTCAGACAATAATTGATTATGAGGTTCCACTTGAACCCGGCGCTGTATATATTTTTACCCCCAATCACACAAGTTTTTTAGATATTCTGGTAGCATATAAATTTATACCAGGATATTTTCATTTTATGGCGAAATCAACTTTGGCAAAAGTTCCATTGTTTGGCATTATGTTTTCAAAAACGCATATCCCTTTTGAGCGTTCAAGCTCTTTGGAATCATCAAAAGCTTTTGATAAGGCATGTGCAGATATTCGTAAAGGATATTGTATTTTAGCATATCCTGAAGGCACGCAGAATTCAAGAAAAGGAACATTGTTGCCATTCAAATCCGGAGCATTTAAAATGAGCGTAAAAATGAATATTCCTGTTGTTCCGGTAACTTGTCTGAACAATCTTGAAGTATTGCCCCATCAGTCTGAGTTGTTCAAGCCTCGCAGCGGTGGACCGGGAAAAGTATATATTAAAGTGGGAAAGCCGATTTATCCTCAGGAGTGCGATCAAGATCATACAAAATTAAGTGGCAAAGTATCCGATATCATGTTGAATCATTTACATTCGTATTATGAAACTGACAAAAGAAACCGTTGAGCGTTTGGCTGAATTGTCAAAACTTGAATTTAATGATGTTGAAAAAACTGAACTGGTCAACGACCTGAATAGGATCATAGGTTTTATTGAAAAACTAAATGAGTTGGATACTGATGGTGTTGAACCATTAATTTATATGAGTGAAGAGAAAAATGTCCTTCGCTCTGATGAGGTACAACAAGAAATTTCACATGAAGAAATATTACAGAATGCACCCAAAAAAGATTCTGATTATTTCCGCGTTCCGAAGGTACTGGATCGCTAATTATTTCAAATGTGTTTCTATGAGGTCCAGGATTTCTTCCCGTCCCTTTTTTTCTTCTGATGAACTGATAATCATATAGGGTAATTCATCCCATTCCTTTTTAAGCTCAAGTTTTATATTGCTAACATTAGTCATTAATTCGCGTTGTGAGATTTTATCTGCTTTAGTGAAAATAATGATGAATGGAATTTGATTTTCACCCATCCATGAAATCATCTCGTGATCGCTTTTTTGAAATGGAATACGACTATCAATTAATATAAAAATACAAACAATATTTTCTCTTTGGGACACGTAATCTTTCATCATTTTATACCACTTCTCGCGATTTGTCCTGCTGCTTTTTGCATATCCATAACCTGGCAAATCGACAAGATACCAGTTGTTATTGATAAGAAAATGATTAATCAATTGTGTTTTGCCTGGAGTTGAAGATGTTTTAGCTAACCCTTTCTTATTAACGAGCATATTAATCAGTGAAGATTTGCCAACGTTTGATCGACCAATAAATGCAAATTCAGGCAGAGTAGGTTCAGGGCATTTTTTATAATCTGTAGCGCTACTGATAAAAGTGGCTTGTTTTACAATCATCAGGAGGTAAGATTGATCTTTCTATTTAACCAGGAAGAAAGAATAGTGTTAAATTCAGCAGGCTTCTCCATCATTGGTGCATGACCACAATTTTCTATCCAGTGTAAATCTGAAATGGGAAGATTTTTATGGAATTCTTCAGCAACTTCTGGTGGAGTAATTTGATCATTCTTTCCCCATATAAGGCAAACAGGTACATGCATATTTGGTAAATCATTTGCCATGTTGTGACGAATTGCAGACTTTGCAAGAGAAAGACTCCTTATCGCTTTAGATTTATCATTCACTAAGTCGAATACCTCATCTACCAAAGCTTTTGTCGCCGTTTTGGGGTCATAAAAAGTATATTCAACTCTGTTTTTAATATATTCATAATCGTTTTTTCTGGGGTATGAACTGCCAAATGCATTTTCATACAGACCAGAACTGCCGGTAAGTATAAGTGAGTTTACCTTTTCAGGACGCATGGTTGTATATATTAATCCTACATGTCCACCAAGTGAATTTCCAAGCAGAATGACTTTATCAAACCCTTTAAAATCAATAAAACCCTCGATATACTTTGCAAGATTTTTAACGTTTGTATTGATGATGGGCATTGTATAAACAGGCATAATAGGGATAACCACTTTATACGATGAGCTAAAGTGATCCACCACATCTTTAAAATTGCTCAGAGCTCCGAAAAGCCCATGTAGCACAAGAATTACAGGGCCATTCCCTTCTTCCAGATATTCAAACTCCCCTTCTTTTTTTAACTCAACATTCATGCAATGAGCGTGATGATTTTAATCAAATGTAAATAAAAAATTGAATACCAAAATTCTTTATAAATCTCTGCCTTGCTGGATTTTTCTTTTTTTGACTAAAAGTAATAATGCTTTTAATAATACAATGTAAATAACAATAAATCAAATATATATAATTATGTTAATATATTCCATTAATCTAAAAGCGCTGTAAAACAAGGGATTTTAAGTATTAGATATGGCAAAAACCCTTTAAAATTAAAGAATATATATTGTTAATACGCTTAACTTATTAACAAAGTGGTAGAAAGTGGTAAATAGTGTTTTAAAGTGGTAAAAAAAAGCTATTTTTGATTGAAATTTATTTAAAACCACATGGCTTCATTCATTGGAGAATATCAGGCGAAAGTTGATGCAAAGGGCAGGGCGATGTTTCCTGCGCCTTTCAGAAAGCAGCTTGGTGACGGCCCGGAAGAGTTTGTCATAAACCGTGGTTTTGAAAAATGTCTGGTAGTGTATCCTAAAAAAGAATGGGATGCAATCAGTAAAAAAATCAATTCGCTTAATCCGTTTAAAGCAGAGAACAGAAATTTTATCCGCTTATTCAATAACGGTGCAACGCTTGTTACTCTAGATGCCGCAGGAAGGTTGCTTTTACCTAAAGAGTTAATGAAGTATGCATCCATTGAATCTGAAATTTATTTCGCAGCAAATGGTAAAAAGATAGAGGTGTGGTCAAAAGAAGCATACGATCAGGTAATGTCTGCCGATGCTGAAAATTTTGCAGCACTTGCTGAAAAAGTGATGGGCGAAATTAATCTCAATTTCGATTCGGCAGATGAATAGAGAGGTCTCGCAAGAAGGCGAATATCATGTGCCCGTTCTTTTATATGCATCAGTTGATCATTTGGTTTCAAACACCGCCGGTATTTATATCGATTTGACTTACGGAGGCGGAGGACATTCCAAAGAAATTCTGAATCGGTTGGATAGCAATGCAAAGTTGATTGCGTTCGACCAGGATGAAGATGCGATAAAAAATAAAATTGATGATGATAGATTGATTTTAATAAAAAGCAATTTCAGGTTCTTTGAAAATCATATTAGGTATTTGGGAATTGATAAGGTAGATGGAATTATAGCTGATCTCGGCGTTTCTTCTCATCAGTTTGATAAGCCGGAGCGTGGTTTCTCAGTTCGTTATGATGAGCCTCTCGATATGCGAATGGATACATCGCAAAAACTTTCCGCATATCAGGTATTCAATGAATATAGTGAAGAGAACTTATCACGCGTATTTTATCTGTATGGAGAATTACGCAATGCAAAACTGATCGCATCTAAAATTATTGATTTTAGAAAAAACCAATCCATAGTTACTACGGATGATCTTAAATCTGCATTGAAGAATATTGTGAAACCGCCTTTTGAAAAAGATATGCTCGTGCTTATTTTCCAATCTGTTCGCATTGAAGTAAATCACGAATTAGATGCACTGAAAGATATGTTGATTCAGGCTGCGTCGGTTTTAAAGAAAGATGGAAGACTTGTAATTATTTCTTATCACTCTTTAGAAGACAGACTGGTGAAAAATTATTTCAAGGCCGGAAATTTTGATGGAATACAACAGAAAGATTTATATGGGAATGTAATTGCGCCATTGCATCCAATGTTTTCTAAACCAATAATACCTGATA
Source organism: Flavobacteriales bacterium (assembly GCA_044376575.1). Classification (GTDB taxonomy): domain Bacteria; phylum Bacteroidota; class Bacteroidia; order CAIKAF01; family CAIKAF01; genus BA4. The sequence continues at coordinate 26,092 of JBILKR010000012.1, forward strand.
TGAATGAAATTAAAATCAATCCAAGATCACGAAGTGCAAAAATGAGAATAGGTATTAAAAATACTTAGTGTATAAATGACAATTATAAAAGAAGAAAATATTACTACTGATCATCAAAAATCCATTAAAAAAGGATTTTCGGTGATGCAAATATTAAAGGGAGAGTTCTTGCAAAAGGACTATTTCCTGAAAAATCTGCCTTTCTTGTTTTATGTAGCATTTCTTCTTACCATCTACATTGCCAACGTGTATTATGCTGAAAATAAAATCAGAGAGATTGCATTATCAGAAGATAAAATTAAAGAGCTACACTCAAATTATATCACTGTAAAAGCTCAACTTACAAATCAATGTAAAGAGCATCAGCTCGACACTTTGCTTGTTTCAAAAGGAGTTAAAATATCAACGATTCCTCCGAAAACTATATCAGTTGAAACCAACGAATTAAAAGAGATTTACTGAATTGGAACAGAAAAAAGACATATTGTGGCGAATCTACCTCATTTATTTTTTGATGGTAGTTTTTGGTGTATTTATAATGTATAAGATTATCCATATTCAATATGTTGAGGGTGATAAGTGGAGAGAAATGGCAAAAGAAATTTCTACTAAAGTAACCAAAGTAAAAGCAGTTAGGGGTAATATTTTAGCGAGTGATTTAAGCTTTCTTGCTGTTTCCATTCCTGTATATGAACTTCGAATGGATCCTTTGGCAGAAGCCATTACCAAAGATATTTTTAATGAACATATAGATTCACTTGCTCATCAGCTTTCAATAATATTTAAAGATAAAACCAAAGAGCAGTACAAGAAATTAATTGTTAATGCCCGAAAAGAAAAAAACCGCTATTTACTTATTCAAAAAAATGTTTCTGTATCTGATGTGGATAAGGTAATGCGTTTTCCAATTTTCAGATTAGGTAAAAACAAAGGTGGACTGATTAAAATATTAAGTTCAAAAAGAATTAAACCCTATGGAAACCTTGCTTCCAGAACTATCGGAAAAGAAGCCGGAGAGTCTCAGGGTATAGGTATTGAATTTGCATATGATGAATTTCTCCGCGGAGAAGAAGGAATGAGAATCATGGAGAGAATAGGGAGCAACATGTGGCGTCCTATTGATGCAGAAAATACGATAGAGCCGGTTGATGGTTTTGATGTGTATACGACAATAGATCCCAGAATTCAGGATGTTGCACATTCAGAACTGGAAAGACAATTGAAAATGCATAATGCAGGTTATGGATGTGTTTTACTTATGGAAGTTAGCACAGGAGATGTAAAAGCTATTGCTAATTTAAAAAAATCAGAAGACGGCAATTATTATGAAAGTTATAACTATGCCATAGGCGAGGCTACAGAGCCCGGTTCTACTTTTAAATTAGCCACTATTATTTCTTTGCTTGAAGAAGGATTTATTCAACCTGATGACATGATTGAAACAGGTAATGGAAAGTTGCCAATTTATAATCACGTATTGGAAGATTCGCATGAAGGGGGATACGGAACAATTTCTATCCAGAGGGCATTTGAAGTTTCTTCAAATGTAGCAATGGCAAAACTTGTGCAAAAGCATTATGGAAATAACCCCGATCAGTATATCAATTATTTGAAAAAATTTCATCTTGACAAGCCACTTGAAATAGGTATTCCCGGAGAAGCAAAACCAAGAATAAAACAAAAAACAGATAAAGACTGGTCAGGACTTACTCTCCCCATGATGTCGATTGGTTATGAAAGTTTGATTACTCCTTTACAGATAGCAACATTATACAATGCCATTGCAAATAATGGTAAAATGATGCGCCCGCGATTTGTATATGAAATAAGATCAAGAGGGTCCGTTATCAAACAGTTCCCAACATCGGTTCTTGAAGAAAAAATTTGTTCGGAACAAACAGTTAAGGCCTGCAGAAAAATGATGGAAGGAGTTGTATTAAATGGAACTGCAAAAAATTTGAGTAAATCTGTTTATCAAATTGCAGGTAAAACAGGTACTGCTCAAGTAGCTACCGGAAATAAAGGATATCGATCTCCATCCGGAATTATTTATAAAGCCTCATTCTGTGGATATTTTCCAGCTGATCATCCAAAATATACATGTATTGTTGTTGTGAATGCACCATCTAATAAAGTGTATTATGGTAACGTTGTTGCTGGTCCAATTTTTAAAGCAGTTGCGGATAAAATTTATGCATCTTCATTTGATATCAATCAGGATTATCACACGAAACAAATAGCTGAAATTAATTTACCAAATGTAATCAATGGTTATGCTGATGATATTAGTTCTCTTCTCCAAGAGTTGAAAGTGTCTGTAAATAATCAGTCACCTAATGATTTTGTTAAAACTAAAACAGAGGGCAACAAAATTGTTTTTCAAAAACAAAAAATGATTTCACAATCTGTTCCTGACTTAAAAGGAATGGGTCTGAAAGATGCCATGTATTTGATTGATCAATTGGGCTTGAGGGTAAAAGTAACCGGGAAGGGTATTGTACGTGAGCAATCTATTATTCCCGGATCTAATGTGCAGCAAGGTGAAGAAATACATATAAAACTTAGTTAATGAAGTTGCTAAAGGACATATTGTATAGAGCAGGTATTGAAGAGGTGATGGGATCTACAAATATTGCCATTGAAAATATTTGTATCGATTCAAGAGAGGTCAGTAAGTTTTCTTTGTATATCGCTATGAAAGGTGCCGCTTTCGACGGACATGATTTTATTGACCAAGCGATTGAAAATGGTGCGGTGGCTATTCTTTGTGAAAATTATCCTTTACAGCCACGTACTGGTATCTCGTATGTTAAGGTTAAGGATACGCGTTTTGCATTAGGTAATGTTGCTTCAAATTTTTATGATCATCCTTCATCTAAAATTAAATTAATAGGTGTAACTGGAACTAATGGAAAAACAACAGTAGCAACAACCTTATATAATCTCTTTACAAAACTTGGATATAGTTGTGGACTTATTTCTACGGTAAAAAATAAAATTAATCAGGAAGAGATTGCCGCTACGCATACTACCCCTGATGCAATAAGCCTTAATCGACTTCTTTATCAGATGACTGAAAAAAAGTGTACGTACTGCTTTATGGAGGTGAGTTCGCATGCCTTGGATCAGGGAAGAGTAGAGGGGATTGAATTTAAGGGGGCTATTTTTACAAATATTACTCATGATCATCTTGATTATCACAAAACTTTTGATCAGTATATAAAAGCTAAGAAAAAATTATTTGATCAGTTAAAAGAAAATGCGTTTGCACTTGTAAATGCTGATGATAGAAACGGTTCAGTAATGATTCAGCATTGTAAAGGCAGAGTAAGCACGTATGCAATGAAGTCGTCTGCCGATTTTAAAGTTAAAATCATCGAAAATCAAATCAATGGGCTACATCTGATGATTGAAAATACAGATATGTATGCTCGATTTATTGGTGAATTCAATGCATATAATTTACTCAGTGTTTATGGCGCTGCCGTATTACTTGGTCAGGATAAGATGAATGTATTAACTACACTCAGCACGCTAACTCCTCCTGACGGACGGTTTGAAATTATTAATGGACACGATGGTATTGTTGCTATTGTTGATTATGCCCATACTCCTGATGCCCTTGAAAATGTTTTAAATACCATTCGTAAAATGGTAGGAACCGGACAGAAAATAATTACAGTTGTTGGTTGTGGCGGAAACAGAGATAAAGCTAAAAGACCAGTAATGGGAAGGGTTGCTGCCGGTATTTCTGATAAGGTCATTTTTACCTCTGATAATCCTAGGAATGAAGATCCTGATGAAATTATCACTGAAATGAAAAAGGATTTGGATATAGCCGAGGCAATAAAAGTAGCAAGTATTACAGACAGAAGAGATGCTATTCATGCTGCCTGTAGAATTGCTGAACCGAATGATGTGATATTAATTGCAGGAAAAGGGCACGAGAAATACCAGGAGGTAAATGGGGTGAAGAGTCCATTTGATGATGTTGAAGAGGTTATTAAAGCTTTGCAAATAATTAAAAAAGATAAAGTATAGTCATGCTGTATTACGTTTTTGAATATTTACATTCATTAGCAGTTCCGGGAGCGGGAGTGTTTCAATACATTTCTTTCAGGGCGGGTATGGCCATTATTTTTTCTTTATTAATCTCTGCTGTGTTTGGAAAAAAAATTATCCAAATGCTTCAATTGAAACAGGTTGGAGAAATAGTAAGAGACTTGGGGCTAGAAGGTCAATTGTCTAAACAGGGAACCCCTACAATGGGAGGTTTGATTATTCTCGCGGCTATTTTAATTCCTACAATATTATTTGCAAAACTTCATAATATCTATATCATATTAATGATTTTCTCTACCCTGGGGTTAGGATTCATAGGTTTTCTGGATGATTATATAAAAGTGTTCAGAAAAAATAAACAGGGCTTGGCTGGTAGATTTAAGATTATTGGTCAGGTTATTATCGGTCTGAGTGTTGGAGTTACACTTTATTTTCATGAAGATGTAAGGGTAAGAAATTTTTCAAATAATAATTCAATCGTATCTGAATTTGATGCTGAATCTGTTTCTGAATCTGTTTCTGAATCTAAACAGACCTCAGTTATTGATCATACAGATGTGAAGTCAACAGAAACAACGCTACCTTTTATAAAAAATCATGAGTTTGATTATAGCAGATTACTTTGGTTCTTGGGTGAAGATGCTAAAAAATATGCATGGCTAATATTTATACCTGTTGTCATATTTGTGATTACAGCTGTTTCAAATGGAGCGAATATGACAGACGGGCTCGATGGTTTAGCAACTGGAACCTCCGCAATTATTGGTATCACACTTGCCATTTTCGCTTACGTAAGTGGCAATAGTTTTTTTGCTGATTATTTAAATATCATGTTCATTCCTGATTCGGGTGAACTGGTAATTTTTAGTGCTGCATTTGTTGGTGCATGTATTGGTTTCCTTTGGTATAATGCATTCCCTGCACAGGTATTTATGGGGGACACAGGATCACTGTCATTGGGAGGAATTATTGCTGTGCTGGCAATTGCAATTCGAAAAGAATTATTGCTTCCTGTTCTTTGTGGAATTTTTCTCATTGAAAATTTATCTGTGATGATTCAAGTGGGATATTTTAAATACACAAAAAAGAAATTCGGAGAAGGCAAAAGGTTTTTTAAAATGGCACCCCTACATCATCATTTTCAAAAACAAAATATTCATGAAGCGAAAATTGTTGCACGCTTTTGGATTATCGGAATCATGTTGGCTGTATTCACCATTATTACCCTAAAACTACGCTAGCATGAAAAAACGAATTGTTGTTATAGGAGGAGGCGAAAGCGGTGTAGGTGCAGCAGTATTGGCATCTGTGAAGGGATTCGAAGTTTTTTTAAGTGATGCAGGAACACTTAAAGAAAAATATATTCAACAATTAAATGCTTATCATATTCCTTTTGAATCAGGAAAACATTCGGAAGAATTAATATTAAACGCTCATGAAGTTATTAAAAGTCCGGGTGTTCCGTATAAAACTGAAATCATTAAAAAACTTACTGAAAAAGGAATTCCTGTAATTTCAGAAATTGAATTTGCATCACGTTATACACAATCTAAAATTATTGGCATAACAGGAACAAATGGTAAAACAACAACTACTTCATTAATTTATCATCTATTAAAGAAAGGCGGTAAAGATGTTGTTATTGCCGGGAATATAGGTAATAGTTTTGCCATGGAAGTGGCAGTATCTTCAAATGATCCTGAATATTATGTATTGGAATTAAGTAGTTTCCAGCTCGACGGAACTACAAACTTCAGACCTCATATAGCGGTATTAACGAACATAACTCCAGATCATCTGGATCGCTATGAATATCAAATGCAATTATATGTAAATGCAAAATTTAATATTACAAATGCACAGCAGCCTGATGACTATTTCATTTTCTGTTTTGATGATGAAATCGTACGCAATGAAGTTTTGAAAAGAAATATTCAGGCACAGCTCATGCCCTTCTCAATTCAGCAACAAGAAAATCAAACAGCTTACATATCCGATCAATCAATCATTATTAACCTCAAAAACGACAAAACCGAAATGTTTATCAATGAACTAGCATTACAAGGAAAACACAATCTCTACAATTCTATGGCCGCAGCAATCGCCGCAAGATTATCAGAGGTTAGAAAAGAAGCCATCAGAGAATCATTGGCTGATTTTGAAAGTATCGAACACAGACTTGAATTTGTTGGCCGTGTTAAAGGAATCGATTTTATTAACGATTCAAAGGCAACGAATGTAAATTCTGTATGGTATGCACTTGAGTGCATGAACAATCCGGTGATTTGGATTGTAGGTGGAATTGATAAAGGGAATGATTATAATATGCTGAAACCTTTGGTAAAGGAAAAAGTGAAAGCAATCATTTGCCTGGGAAAAGACAATAAAAAAATTACTGATGTATTCGGAGATGTTGTTGAAACCATAGTTGAAACCAATAATATGGCAGATGCTGTTAAAGCAGGCTATTATCTGGGAAAAAAAGGTGACGTGGTTTTACTTTCTCCTGCTTGTGCAAGTTTTGATTTATTTGAAAACTACGAGGAGCGCGGACAACAATTCAAACATTTTGTAAGAGAGCTGTAATAGATGTCTTTGCTAACTAAATATCTTAAAGGTGATCGTGTGATCTGGATGTTAGTCCTGATCATTTCGATTTATTCTTTATTGTCTGTATATAGTACGGCAGGTCAGTTAGCATTCAAATACAAACAAGGAAATACAGAATACTATCTTATCCAACGTTTCGTAATGCTGGCGTTGGGATTTGCAATCATGTATTTTGCTCATCGTATAAAATACACTGTATTTTCAAAACTGTCATTGATTGGATTAATTATAACTGTTCCCCTTTTGTTTATCACCTTATTTATGGGAACAAACTTAAACTCAGCCTCACGCTGGTTGATGATACCCATACTTGAAGTCAGCTTTCAGACCAGTGATTTGGCAAAACTCGTCTTGATCACATTTGTAGCCAGAATGCTGGCGAAAAATCAGGATAAAATCAAAGATTTCAAATTTGGATTTTTACCCATAGCTGTTCCTGTCGGATTAGTTTGCCTGTTGATTTTACCGGCCAACTTTTCAACGGCAGCTATGCTATTCCTGATTTGTGTAGTGTTGATGTTTATCGGTAGAATTGATATTAAACACATCGGTATCTTTATTGGTACTGCAATTGCAGGATTCGGCTTCCTGATTCTATTGTCGCTTGCAGCACCAAGTTTATTACCCCGTATCGATACATGGAAAAACAGAATAATAACATTTGCAGGTGGTGAACAGGAAGCAACAAACGAAGGCGAAAAAACTGAAATAAAAAATGAAAAATATCAGTCAGATCTCGCAAAAATGGCCATTGCTCAAGGAGGTTTTCTCGGAACAGGTCCTGGTAATAATGTAAATAAATATAGGCTTCCACAAGGATATTCGGATTTTATTTATGCAATGATTATCGGTGAGTACGGCTCTGTTTTTGGAGGCTTTTTTATTTTATTATGCTACCTGATTTTATTATACAGATCAATTCGTATCGCCACAAAAAGTGAATATGAATTTGCTACTTTTTTAGCTATAGGCCTTTCATTAAGCCTCGTAATACAGGCATTTATAAATATGAGCGTAGCTGTTGGAATATTTCCCGTTACGGGTCAACCTCTTCCTATGGTAAGTATGGGAGGAACATCTACGTTATTTACAGGATTAACTATTGGAATAATACTTAGTGTTAGCAGAACACTTAATGAAGAAGAAATAAATAATAATGTCATTGAATAGAATAATTATAAGCGGAGGTGGCACGGGTGGCCATATTTTTCCTGCAATTGCCATCGCAAATGCAGTGAAAAATATTTATCCTGCTTCTGAAATTCTGTTTGTAGGTGCATTAGGTAAAATGGAAATGCAAAAAGTTCCTTTAGCCGGTTATAAAATTATAGGTTTAAATATTTCCGGTATTCAACGAAAACTCTCATTATCTAATCTTATACTTCCATTTAAACTGATAGGTGCTTTTTATCAGGCAAATAAAATTATTCGACAGTTTAAACCTGAAGCTGTTGTTGGTGTTGGTGGGTATGCAAGTGCTGCAATGGTATTTATGGCAGGGATAAAAAAAATTCCTGTATTGATACAAGAACAGAATTCATTTCCGGGTAAGACAAATATGTTTCTTTCAAGATTTGCAAGTAAAATTTGTGTTGCATATCCGGAGATGAAAAAATATTTCCCTGAACAAAAAATATCTCTTACAGGTAATCCTGTCAGACAGGAAATTGAATATTCATCAGTTACACGAAATGAAGCTGTCGATTTTTTTGGATTAGATTATACTAAAAAAATATTATTTGTATTTGGCGGCAGTCAGGGTGCAAAATCGATTAATGAGGGTGTGGAAAATGCACTGCCTTTGTTCAAGGATAATAATGTACAGGTAATTTGGCAGACGGGCGAATCCTATTATCAGAGAGCAGTTGATGCAATTAGTAAACAGGAATTGAATAATATACGTGCGTTTGCATTCATTGAGAAAATGGATATGGCTTATGCAGCAGCCGATCTTGTTGTTTCACGTTCAGGTGCAATGGCCATTGCAGAGATTTGTATCGCAGGCAAGCCTTCTGTATTAATTCCTTTCCCTTTTGCAGCAGAAGATCATCAAACTAAAAATGCAGAAGTTCTTGTTAGCAATCATGCCGCAATACTGATTAAAAATCACGATGCACCAACTCTTTTAGGAGAAACTGCACTTTCGTTATTAATTGATGAAACCACCTGCGAGAATATGGTCAAATCTGCGAAAGAACTGGCACATTATAAGTCAGCGCAGTCTATTGTTAAACAATTAGAGTCTATCGTTCAATGAGATTAACCGGCATACATAGAGTTTATTTCATTGGTATCGGAGGTATCGGAATGAGCGCATTGGCTCGTTATTTTTTGAGTCAGGGAATACATGTTTCGGGATATGACCGTAATCCGTCTGAAATTACAAATGCCTTAACTGAACTTAGTGCTGATATCCATTTTGAAGATTCAATTCATCAGATTCCCGCTGATTTTTTAAATACATCAAAAGATGAATTATTGGTCATTTATACTCCTGCAATTCCAAAGTCACATAATGAATATTCATACTTCTTAGCCAATGGATATCCGATGCTTAAAAGAGCAGAAGTTCTTGGCCTCATTTCATCTCAATTTACTTCTATAGCAGTTGCCGGAACACATGGCAAAACAACAACCTCATCCATGATAGGTCATATATTAATGAGTTCTCATCAACCGGTGGCTGCATTCTTGGGAGGTATAACGGTGAATTATCAATCTAATTATTTTTCTGCGCAACATCCATCAATGGTGGTTTTAGAAGCTGATGAATATGACCGCTCGTTCTTGCAGCTATCACCAAACTATGCTGTCATCACTTCAATGGATCCTGATCACCTTGATATATATGGCAATGAAGATTCTGTAAAAGAAAGTTTCCATTTATTCGCAAACCGTGTAAACAAAAACGGATTACTATTTGTAAAAATGGGATTGGATATTGATTCAGACGCACCTGTGATTACTTATGGTATTGATATAAATGCCGATGTATATGCTGACAATATTCAAATAGTTGAAGGCCGTTTTGAATATGATGTTTTTTATCAGAATCAATCATTGGGAAGATTTTCCTTATCAATGGGAGGCCGACATAATATTGAAAATTCATTAGCAGCAATTGCTGTTTGCCATGCGTTGAAAATAGATACAGAATCGATAAGAAAAGGAGTATTCTCTTTTAAAGGAGTGAAGAGAAGATTTGAAAAAGTTTTTGAATCTGACAAGGTGGTTTATGTTGATGATTATGCACATCACCCTGAAGAGATAAAAGCCTGCATTCAAGGTATTCGTGAACTTTATCCAAAAAAGAAAATATTGGGAATATTTCAGCCTCACTTATATTCAAGAACACGTGATTTTGCGGCAGGTTTTGCCTCTAGTCTGAGCATGCTTGATGAACTCTTGCTAATGGATATATATCCTGCAAGAGAGTTGCCAATAGAAGGCGTTACATCTGATTTAATTTACAAAAATGTAACAACGTCAAAACAACTGGTATCTTCTTCTGAATTATTAAATAAAATAGAAGAGCGACTTGCTGAGTTTCAGATTTTACTTACTATAGGAGCAGGTGATATTGATCATTTTATTCATCCAATCCACCAATTATTAACCCGAAAATTCAGTTTAAATTGAAAAAGATACTACGCATATTATTTTTCTTTTTACTGATATCATCAGTAGTCGCAGGGTTGGCTTTTGTAAATATGAAACCTATACAATCGGATTGCAGCAATGTAAATATTTCAATTGTTCGTCCTGATGGTAATATATATGTTACAGAAGATGAAGTGCTGAAAATGATTAGTTATTTCTGCAAAACAGAACGCGTTTTTTCGGAAGAAAAATTATCATCAATAGAATCTTTTATTTTAAAAAATAAATCTGTTCAGAATTGCGAAGTATATGCTGATATTAATGGCCGACTCAATGTTACAGTTACGCAGTGTTATCCAATGGGCAGAATCATCAATGCGTTTGGAGATAGTTTTTATATGGATAAATCAGGGAAGTTAATTCCTGCTGTATCGGGTCGCCCTGCAAGGGTGGTTGTTGTTAATGGAGAAATTAAAGATCAGTTCAGTAGTGTTGATTTTAGTATCCGTAATGACAGCTTATTTAAAACTACAATAATGGATGACATTTATTTAATGTTACTTCAAATTGAAGAAAAACAATTCTTAAAGAAAATGATTCAGCAAGTATATATTGATAGCCTGAATCAGATTGTATTGATACCTGTAATTGGACCGCATGAAATTCTTATGGGATCTGCAGAACATATCACCGGCAAGCTCAATAAACTTGAATTGTTTTACAAAAAATCGATGAATTCTACGCAGTGGAAAAATTATTCATCCATCGACTTAAGATTTAAGAATCAGATTGTATGTAAATCTTATTCAGTTCAGGAGCCTGTATTTCAAACAGATTCACTTCTCACTATAAATAATGACTCAATAAATATTAATCAACAATTAAATACGCAAATTAACTAATATGGAAAACCCGGAAATCGTTGTCGGATTAGACATTGGAACAACCAAAATAGTAGCAATGGTTGGACAAAAAAATGAACATGGAAAAATTGAAATTCTCGGTGTGGGGAAAAGTGATTCTCTCGGAGTAAGCAGAGGAGTAGTAACCAACATTGTGCAAACCATTGATTCAATCAAAAAAGCAGTAACCGAAGCAGTTCAGAATTCTGGTGTTGATATAGAGGTAGTAAATGTAGGGATTGCAGGTCAGCATATTAAAAGCTACCAGTTGCGGGGGTTACATACAAGAAAAGAAAATGATGAAGTAATCAAACAGCAGGATATTGATACGCTTGTTGAAGATATGTATAAGCTTGCGATGAGTCCGGGTGAGCAAATTATACATGTGTTGCCACAGGAATATATTATTGACAACGAGGCTGACATTAAAAATCCATTGGGAATGATGGGTAATAGATTGGAAGCAAACTTTCATATCATCACTGGTCAGGTTTCTGCAGCACAGAATATTACCAGGTGTTGCGTGCAATCCGGATTGGATGTAGCAGATATGATACTCGAGCCACTCGCTTCTTCTACTGCGGTTCTAAGCAACGAAGAAATGGAAGCAGGTGTTGCTTTGGTAGATATCGGAGGTGGAACTACTGACATTGCTATTTTCCAGGATGGTATAATTAGACATACCGCTGTAATTCCATTTGGAGGAAATATTATCACAGAAGATATTAAAAATGAATGTGGTATTATTAAAAGTTATGCCGAATTATTAAAAGTAAAACATGGATGTGCTTTACCAATGGACGGTATGGCAAACAAAGTGGTAACAATTCCTGGTTTAAGAGGTCGTGCTCCCAAAGAAATAAGTATTAAAACACTGGCTAGTATTATCAAAGCAAGAATGGAAGAGATTCTTGAATTTGTAGATTATGAAATTAAAAATTCAGGATTTAAAGATAAGCTCGCCGCAGGAATTGTAATTACTGGTGGTGGCTCGCAATTGAAACACATTTGTCAGTTAACAGAACTTGTAACCGGAATGGAAACCAGGATTGGTTATCCGACCGAACACATCACTGGGGATGCCATTTCTGCAGTTAGCAGTCCAATTTACAGTACCAGTATTGGTTTGATGATGATGGGCTTTAGGGCTGAAGAACCTGAAGTAATCAAAGAAGAAAAAGAAAATAATGAACCAATTATTACTCAGCCAACGAAAAAAGAGAAATCCGGATTTTTTGATGTCATCAAAAAGTTTTTTGATGACGAAGAAACAAAGTAAAATGTATAACTACTCAAATTTTTTATTCAGTAACTACTAAAACTACAGATATGTTTAACAACGAAGAACTACAAAACACAAACATGCAACAGAACGAAGCTCCCATTCAGTTCAATTTACCCAAAGATCAATCATCAATTATTAAAGTAATCGGTGTTGGTGGCGGAGGAAGTAATGCAGTAAATCACATGTATCGACAAGGCATTCGCGGAGTAGATTTTGTGATCTGCAATACAGATGCACAGGCCCTTGAAATGAGTCCGGTGCCAACAAAAATTCAATTAGGTAAAAACCTCACGGAAGGTAGAGGTGCAGGAGCAATTCCAGAAGTTGGAAGGAAGTCGGCACTTGAGAATATTGAAGAGGTAAGAAAAATTTTATCGAATAATACCAAAATGGTATTTGTAACTGCAGGTATGGGTGGAGGAACCGGAACCGGTGCCGCTCCTATCATTGCACAATTAGCGAGAGAAATGGGAATTCTAACGGTTGGTATTGTTACTATTCCGTTTGGATTTGAAGGAAAGAAGAGAAAGGAACAAGCTCATGATGGAATTGATGATTTAAAAAAGAATGTGGATACTTTGCTGGTTATCTCAAATGATAAGCTGAGAGAAATACATGGCAACTTATCACTGACTACAGCATTCTCTAAAGCAGATGATATTTTAACTACTGCGGCAAAAGGCATTTCTGAAATTATCACCGGATTTGGAATCATTAATGTAGATTTTGAAGACGTTAAAACAGTAATGACAAATGGAGGTGCAGCTATTATGGGTAGCGGTTCTGCCGAAGGAGAAAACAGAGCAGTAAACGCAATTGAAGATGCATTGTCATCTCCATTGTTAAACGATAGTAATATTAAAGGAGCAAAGCATATATTATTATATATGACTTTCTGTAATGAAGAGATCAGTATGGATGAGATGGGTGAAATTACAGATTATATTCAACAGAGAGCAGGAACTACAGAACACATGATTTTTGGAACCGGTATCGATGATAGACTGGGTAACAAAATTGGTATTACACTTATTGCTACAGGTTTTAAATCATTAAATGAAGATCCTTCAGCAAAAAATCCTTTTCTTCAGCCGGCAAGAGAAGTGCTTGATGTAGCTAACAAGTCAAATGAAGAAATCATTGAAGCAATCAATAATGAAAAATTTGCGCCTGTTGCTAATGATGAAAAAGAAATTGTAATAGAACCGGTTGCAGAGATTGAATCTGAACCATTACTGGATAATCAGGTTGAGTTTGACATGAATATAACAACTCCTGTAGCAAATAATCAAAATGTAGAAAAAGTAACATTATTTGATGTTGAAAAATCTAAACAAAATGATTCTGCTGATTTATTCAATAATGTTCATGCAAGAGATGTTGAACAAAATAATCATCAAGAAGACAAAGGGATACTATTCAGACCGAATGAAAGGATGCAGCGCCTGAGAGATGTAAGCATGAAGCTTAAAAACCCTTCAGGATTGAGAGACCTGGAGTCAGAGCCGGCATACAGAAGAAGAAACTCACAACTTGAAATTGATCAGAATGAAGATAATAATCAGGCATCACGTTATTCAGTTGGATCTGATAAAGAAGATGGTTACCGCCTGAGAGAAAACAATTCATTCCTACACGATAGTGTTGATTAAATCTGTTCCCTGTTATTTCTATAGTTTTAGTTAGTGAAAAGGTCGGCTGAATGCCGGCCTTTTTTCTTGTATATTTGTGATGTGATGGAAGAGAAGATTATTGTATCAAATAAAAAGGCATTTTTTGAATTTGCTATACTTGACTCTTATGAAGCAGGAATTCAGTTGCTTGGTACCGAAATTAAATCCATCAGAGAGGGTAAGGCAAATTTACAGGAAGCCTATTGCTTCTTTAACCTTGGCGAATTATACATTAAAGGAATGCATATCGCTGAGTATTCGCATGGCGGATATGCAAATCATGATCCCGTAAGACAACGAAAACTTCTGTTGAAAAAAACAGAACTAAAAAAAATTCAAATTAAATTAAAAGAAAAAGGATTAACCCTCATTCCTATTAAACTTTATTTAAACGATAAAGGAAAAGCGAAACTTGAAATTGCTATTGCAAAAGGCAAAAAGTTATATGATAAACGACAGTCCATAAAATCAAAAGATGCCAAAAGGGAACTTGATCGTACAAGAAAAAATTTCGGATAATTCATTATATTTATCTTATATCATCTGATACAATAAAATGCAAACACTTCAAACAATCACTGATCCTGTTTTTAACGAGACAGAAAAAGTTTCAGTTATTAACCGTTTTTTTATCTCTTTGATTCACGATAAAAAAGATTTGCCATTTATTTATGTTACGTTAAAAATTAGTCTGACGCTTGTGCCTGTAGGAGTGCTTTTATTTATGCCATTTATACAGGGATGGATTTGGTGGATGCTGGCTGTACTATATTTTTATATAAATAATTTTGTATTCAAAGGTTCTTTTGGATTGATGCTGCACTGCACCAGTCACAGAATATTCTTCAAAAAAAAATACAATGCTTTTAATTATTATCTCCCCTGGTTTTTAGGTTTGTTTTTTGGTCAAACTCCTGAAACATATTACAGTCATCATATTTGGATGCATCACCCTGAAAATAATCTGAAAGAAGATAAAAGCAGTACGATGCATTTTCAAAGAGACAGTTTCCGTTCATTCATGGCTTATTTTCTCGAATTCTTTTTTATTGGAATGATAGAACTCATTTCTTATTTTAAAAAGAAAAACAGAAAAAATTTAATTATTAAATGTATGGTAGGAGAGTTTTTCTTTTTGTTTTTATGCATAGGATTATCTTTTATAAGCTTTAAGGCAACATTCATGGTATTTATATTGCCATTTCTTATATCAAGATTTATCATGATGGTGGGCAACTGGACACAGCATGCTTTTGTTTGCCCGACTGATCCGGGAAATGCATATAAGAATTCAATCACATGTGTAAATGTAAAATACAATCATAAATGCTGGAACGATGGTTATCACATTACACACCATCTAAAACCGGGCATGCACTGGACTCAGCATCCGGTTGAATTTATGAATACCATAGCACATTATAAAGAAAATAAATCTATTGTATTTCAGGGAATTGGATTCCTTGGTATTTTTATTCTGCTGATGAAAAAAGATTATGAACGTCTTGCTGAGAAAGTAGTAAACATACAACAAACTTTTGCATCCAACCAGGAATTAATTGCGCTAATGAAAGAGCGTACTCAACGAATACCCGCTTAATCTTACTTTTATCCTTCATTTTTATTCGATTGCTAATTCAAAGCAACCGAATGCTAATTCATTGCATGGTTTCTCAGTTTCTTATGATACATTCGGTTTATGTAAAAAATCCAATCCGATTAGTTTCCATAAACTAATCTTAATGGAGCAAGTCGGGGGTTATGCTCCCGACTTGTTTTTTAACATGGGTACAAATTTGAATAAGCCCTGCTCTTCTTCCAGTAAAGTTCCATCAGCATTTTTTCTAATTACTTTCATTATCTGTGTATCGCCTTCACCTACAGGTATTACAAGTATTCCCCCCGTTTTTAATTGATTTGTAAGTGCTTGTGGTACATTAGGTGCACCACAGGTTACAAGTATTCTGTCGAACGGTGCAAAAGAAGGCAATCCGGCATAACCATCTCCGTAATAGAATTTGGGATGATAGTTCATCGATTCAAGGAGTATCCTTGATTTTTCATTTAATATTTTTTGCCTTTCAATAGTAAAAACCTTGGCTCCCAGTTCAAGCAATACGCAGGTCTGATAACCCGATCCTGTTCCTATCTCCAGTATTTTCATACCCTTCGAAACCTGCAATAATTCAGTTTGTTTTGCAACGGTATAGGGCTGTGATATCGTTTGGCCTGCATCAATCTTAAATGCCATATCCTGATATGCAAACTTATCCAGCTGGCTGTCAATAAAAAAATGTCTCGGAACCCTCCCAATTGCATCCAACACGTCTTTGTTTTGAATTCCTTTTTCTTTTAAGAGCTCGACTAATTTTTTCCGTAATCCCTGATGTTTAAAAGTATCTGTCATGCTCAGTTTATTCTGTTTGCGAAAGTAATGGATTTTAGACTGAAAAAAATTTATGGATTTGATATTTTTTTCACTAATATTTGTCTGAAATATTTTCTAATATAAATGCTTAAAATCGGATTATTGGGTGTAGGTCACCTTGGTAAAATACATTTGAAATTACTTAAAGAAATTGAAGGGGTTCATTTGGTGGGTTTTTATGATCCCAATACAGCCTTGTCCACTGAAATTGAAGCTAATTATGGTGTTACTTCTTTTGCCAATCCGGAAAGTCTCATGACGGATTGTGATGCTGTGGATATCGTAACTCCTACGATTACGCATTTTGATTTAATGAATATGGCGATTGCAAATCGAAAACATATTTTTGTCGAAAAGCCTCTCGTGAGCTCACGGGCAGAAACCATGAAGCTAAAAGAGATGTGTTCTTCTAATGATTTGAAAATTCAGGTTGGATTTGTAGAACGGTTTAATCCGGCAGTAAAGGCATCATCATCTTTTATTCAGGATCCGGTATTTATTGAATCTCATCGTTATTCCGCTTATCCGTTACGAGGAACAGATGTTTCAGTTGTGCTGGACATGATGATACATGATATTGATTTGATTGCCTCTTGGGTGAAATCACCAATTCAAAAAGTTCAGGCAAAAGGATGGAAATATTTAAGCCCTTCTGACGATGTTGCTAAAGCATTACTTACTTTTGAAAACGGAACAATTGCTTCTGTTACCGCGAATCGTTTTTCTTCTGAAAAAAGAAGGAGTACTGTTGTTTATCAAAATAATAATCAAATCAGTATTGATTTTCTGAATAAAAAAGTTGAAATAATTAAGCAGGGAGAAACAGTTCCATTTATGCCTCAAATAGTGGAGAGTAATGCCATAAAAGAAGAGTTGACAGCATTTGTAAACTCAATTACATTGAACCACCCGGTTGCTGTTCCTTTAACAGAAGGTATTCAATCTATGGATATTGCATTTCAAATCATCGAACAAATTAATAACAGATAACCATGAAGACTTATTTTAACAGCAACAGGATTTCTATATTCATGGGATTATTATTGGTTGTCATGCTTACTGTTACTCCTGTATTTCAGGGATGTGATGACAAAGCCGCCATTCCATCTTTTTTAAAAATGGATACCATTATACTGGATTCAACTTCTTATGATTCTGTTGGATCTGTATCAAGTAAAATTAAGTTTGCCTGGGTTTATGTTGATGATAATTTGCAAGGTGTTTATGAGTTGCCTTTTGTTGTTCCGGTAATTAAAGATGGCTCTTCAAATTTAAAAGTTTATGGGGGTGTTAATGAGAATGGTCTTACTCAGCAGGCGCTTCGTTACCCCTTTTATATCAACGATGAAATAGACGTGGATTTTGTTACAGGCGATACTGTATCAGTTACTCCGCATATCCGATATAAAAAGCAATTTAAGATTCCTTACATTGAAGATTTTAATATTGATTTTTCGCCAACGATTCAAAAAGATCAGGGTGGCGGTTTTTTTGATTACCTGATTGATCCTACACGTGCATTTGAAGGTCCGGGATGCGGATATTTTTATTTGCCTCAAAATGAAGATGCATTGATTTGTACTACAAGTGTAATTACAACTCCTAAAAATAAAATCGCCTATGCTATTGAATTCAATTATAAAAACAATTGTGATTTTTTAGTTGGAGTTAGAACTTCACAGGATTCAGAAACCATTATTGGAATCCTACCTAAAAGTCAATGGAATAAAATATATCTTAATATCACGCCGGTGGTTGATGTTATTCAAGGAACTGATTTAAAAATTTATTTTATAGTACCACAAGATTCATTGATTCCTTTGCAAGAAGTTTACATTGATAATCTAAAACTTTTGCATTAATGAAAAATCGGTTTTTTCAGGTAGCCAAATATGTTTTTTTTGATGGATTTGCGGCAGCCATCACATGGATTATTTTTTTTACGTTCAGAAAAAAAATTCTTGAGCCTAAAGTTTTTGGTATAGATATTCCTTTAGAGATAGATAAGAATTTTCTTGCTGGGTTACTTATTATTCCGTTGTTCTGGATATGCTTATATATGCTTTCCGGATATTATATGGATGTTTATCGAAAATCAAGATTAAAAGAACTCGGACAAACACTTTTTACTACAATACTTGGATCTGTCATTTTATTTTTTGTGTTGTTTTTAGATGATGCTGTCGCGAATTATACATATTATTATCAATCCATATCAGTGTATTTTTCCTTACAGTTTTTTTTGACATACATTTTTAGGCTAACCATTACAACGCATACCATTCTGCGTATTCGACGCGGACAAATCTGGTTCAATACAATCATTGTTGGAAGTAATGAAAAAGCTGCAGAATTGTTTGATTCTGTTTTGCAGCAAAAACAATCTTCAGGAAATAAAATTATCGGTTATATCAGCGTTGGAGATCAGCCTATATCACCAATGAAAGGGAAGACCGCTTATCTTGGTAATATTCAAAAAATAAAATCTATAGTGATGTTACATCAGGTGGAAGAGGTGCTCATTGCCATTGAAACAGCAGAACATCATATACTTCAAAAATTGATTACAGACCTTGATGAAAAAAATGTAAAAATCAAGGTCATTCCTGATATGTATGATATTCTTTCGGGTTCAGTTAGATTCAATTCGATATTCGGAACTCCGCTGATAGAAATCAATGCTGTTGTTATGCCTCAGTGGCAACAATACTTAAAACGAATTATTGATGTATTGTTTTCAGTTTTTATGCTTGTTATTCTTTTACCGGTATTTATTGTTATTGCTATATTGATTAAACTGGATAGTAAAGGTCCAGTATTTTATTTGCAAGAGCGTATTGGTCGATATGGTAAGCCTTTTATGATTATTAAATTCAGATCTATGCGAATTGATGCAGAGAAAGATGGACCTGCATTGTCATCGTCCTCAGATTACCGGATGACTGGCATTGGAAAAATACTACGTAAGTTCCGTCTGGATGAATTGCCTCAGTTTTATAATGTGCTTGCAGGTACGATGTCGCTGGTTGGTCCTCGACCCGAAAGACAATATTTTATAGACCAAATTGTTTTACGGGCACCACATTATAGGCTTCTTCATCGGGTAAAGCCGGGTATAACATCATGGGGGCAGGTTAAATATGGATATGCAGAAAATGTGGATCAAATGATAGATAGATTACAATTTGACCTATTATATGTTGAAAATATGTCCCTCGGGCTTGATTCTAAGATATTCATTTACACTATTATAACAATAATTAAAGCCGAGGGGAAATAAATATTTTTATTTTCTATTGTTATTTAATAAAAACACTATAAATTTGTAGTGTAAATAAGATTATAGTTTAAATCTATATACAATTTAATTAGGGTTGGTTTACGAAAAGAGTCCTCATACCGAGGGCTTTTTTCGTTTTTAGTCGGTTCCGTTTCAGCTGAATTAGTACCTTTACCACATAAAAAAATAGATTTATGAAAAATGTCGCAGTTATTGGAGCCGGAACTATGGGAAACGGAATTGCCCATGTATTTGCAATGACCGGTCATCATGTTACCATCATTGATGTTTCTTCAACCGCACTTGATAAAGCCTTGGCAACCATAGAGAAAAATCTTGATCGTATGGTTACAAAAGGTTCTATTACGGAATCTGATAAAGCAAATACGCTTAATAATTTAATCAAGGAAACTGATTTAAAAAAAGGTGTAGCTGATGCTGAATTAATCGTTGAAGCAGCAACAGAAAATATTGATTTAAAATTAAAAATTTTCAGAGACCTGGATGCATTTGCGAATCCTACGGCTATCCTGGCCAGCAATACTTCATCCATCTCCATTACCAAAATAGCCAGTGTAACAAACAGGGCTGATAAAGTTATTGGTATGCATTTCATGAATCCGGTTCCTGTAATGAAACTGGTAGAAATTATTAATGGATATAATACTTCAAAAGAAGTAAGCCAGTTGATTTTTGATAAATCAAAAGAACTTGGAAAAGTTCCGGTAATTGTAAATGATTATCCCGGTTTTGTGGCCAACAGAATTTTGATGCCAATGATTAATGAGGCCATCATTTCATTATTTGAAGGTGTTGCCGGAGTAGAAGAAATTGATACAGTAATGAAGCTTGGTATGGCTCATCCTATGGGGCCACTGCAATTGGCAGATTTTATAGGTCTCGATGTTTGCTTGTCTATTTTGAATGTGTTGCACCAGGGGCTTGGCAATCCGAAATATGCTCCATGTCCGTTATTGGTAAACATGGTGACCGCCGGAAAATTAGGTGTAAAATCAGGAGAAGGGTTTTATGTACATACTCCTGGAAGCAAAGACTTGGTTGTTTCTTCTGCTTTTAAATAAAGAATATAAATCAAAAAAAAAGGCTCAGAATTCTGAGCCTTTTAAGTTTAATTACAAAATTCATTGTAAACGGCCTTGAGGTGCTCGGCCAATACCTGGTCCGATGTGCCTTCAATCTGATAGCGTTCAATAAAGTGCACCAACTTACCATCTTTAAATAATGCAATGCTTGGTGAAGAAGGAGGATAAGGCATGAAATGTTCTCTTGCCTTCGCCACAGCTTCCTGATCAACTCCTGCAAAAACTGTAGTTAATGTTGATGGTTTTTTTTCGTTTTGTAATGATTTGATTACTCCCGGACGAGCACCTCTGGCAGCACATCCACATACTGAGTTTACAACCATTAAAACAGTGCCTTCATTTTTATGAAGTATATTTTCTACCTGTTCGGCAGATTCAAGCGAATTAAATCCATTTGAAGTTAGTTCTTCACGACATGGATTTACAATTTCTGATGGATACATTTTAATTGATTTTAGAAATCAAAATTACGGATTCTTTTTTCAATTATAACCATACAATGTATGGGGCTGTAAGAGATTTTAATTTTTTAAGATTCAGGTTATTCGCAATTTGCTGTTAACAAGTTGATTTCTGTTCTCATCCTCTCTGGTAGTATTCAAAGTATTTTTGAAAAAATATTTTGATATGAAGTACAGCATTGGAATTGTAGCAATTTTATTCATGGTTTCTACAGGTTGTGTTACCACAAAAAGATATAAAGATTTGGAAGCCATTAAAAATAAAGCAGAAAAAGAAAATGATAGCCTTAAAACTTTATCCTTGTATTTACAGGGAGAATTAGCAGATACTAAAACAGAAAGAGATTTGCTTTTTTCTCAACGCAACGGATTGGTGAAAGATACAACAGAGATGGGCGCTTCAGTTCGTTATTTTAAGGGAAAAAATAATGAATTGACTTCGCTAAATAAATTACTGGAAGAGAATTATAAAAAATTACTTTCAGGCAGTGAAACGGAAACAAAACGTATTCTTACGGAACTGAGAGACGCACAAGCCAATCTTCAAAAGAGAGAAGATGAATTGGGAGTAATGCAAAAAACATTGGAAGAAAAATCAAAGCGTCTTGAAGAACTGGAAAGAAAACTTGCTGAGAAAGATGCAATGGTACAAAACCTTAAAAATAAAGTAATGGAAGCGCTGAAAGGGTTTAAAGACAGCGGCTTGAGCGTGCAGGTGAAAAATGGTAAAGTATATGTGTCTATGTCAGAAAAATTATTATTTGCATCCGGAAGCGCAGAAGTTGATCAACGCGGAAAAGACGCATTGCAGGAGCTGGCCAACGTATTGGCAAAAGAAAAAGAAATCAATGTGATGATTGAAGGTCATACTGATAATGTTCCGTTAAAAGGTACCGGTTGCAATAAAGATAACTGGGATTTGAGCGTTAGCCGAGCCACATCTATTGTGAAAATTTTATTGTCGTCAGGCGGAATTATTCCATCAAGAATTACCGCGGCCGGAAGAGGAGAGTTTGTTCCTTTAGTCGCAAATGATTCAAACGAGAATAAAGCTAAAAACAGAAGGACTGAAATTATCCTTACTCCAAAACTTGATGAATTGTTTCAAATTATTGAATCCAATTAATCATAAGTTATTTTATTCATGGAAAAGCCCGAGTATTTACAAAGCTTAGAAAAAGATATTCAACTTTTTAAAGAATCAATCAGGGAGGTAAGTGACTCAATTATACAGGATGGAATATCAAGTTATCCGGTTTTTATAGCACATCGTATTCCTTTCTTCATGGGAGAGATCATTCTTGATAAAGAAGAATTACTCACAGAATGGTCTGTATCTGCTACTACTGCTGAAGAATTAATCAGGCAGGGAATTATTCAGGTGGAAAAAGCCAAGTATTTTATTTCCAATTATAAACCCGCTCAGGAATATATGTGTTTATTTGTGGTTCCGAGTGAAGAAGAAGCTCATTTTATTTTTATACCATATTAAAAAT
The DNA here is from genome assembly GCA_044376575.1 of Flavobacteriales bacterium. Taxonomy (GTDB): domain Bacteria; phylum Bacteroidota; class Bacteroidia; order CAIKAF01; family CAIKAF01; genus BA4. The sequence goes on from JBILKR010000012.1 coordinate 48,992, forward strand.
GCAATCTTATCCTGAACATAAAAAGAAATTACTCGTCGCAGGAATTATAATCTCAAATCTAATAAATGTAATGATTATGGGATTGCTGTATGCACCATTTATTTCTATGGATACACAAAGTGCAGATATCGCATTAATTCTTATCGGCAATATTTTTATTACAACATTCATATCAGCTATTGCCGCTTATTTTTTGTCTTTAGGGGGATTTGAATTAAAAACTATACGAAATGTTGCGCCTGCAAATGCGCTGCTTACATTATTCCCATATATTATTAATACAGGTCTTCATAGTGTTTATTTTTTTATCATGGCCATCATTATTCTTCTTTTCTGTTCTCAATTGGGGGCGTGGTTCGGGAGAAGAGTTTTTTTCGAATAAACACCTGTTTTTTCATGATTTATATCATGGTTTATTATTGAAGTATTGCATTTATTTGAATGTAAATACTTCACTCCATGAACAGAATATTAGTTGCTACAGATTTCTCATTTCATTCTGAACAGGCACTGGATTATGCAATATCATTTGCTAATACAGTTGGTATTAATGATATTCATTTACTTAATGCCAACCCGTTGCCTCAATTGCCTGCAGAAATATTCATTTCTTTACAATCTATTTTGCTTGAAGATTCAATTAATATCATGAACGCTTTAAAAAGTAAACTCGAGCAAAGGGCAGACACTTCTAACATAATGTTTACTTACAAATCTTCTGTAGAAGATGCAGTAACATCGATTCGGAATTATTGTAAAAAAATACAGCCTGATTTGATTGTTATGGGAACAAAAGGACGGTCAGGAACTGAAGCTTTTTTTCTTGGCTCTGTTTGTGCTTCTGTTATAGAAAATATTGATTATCCAATAATAGTTGTACCCAATCATAATGTATTTATGAACCCGAAATCAATATTACTTGGTGTTGATTTGAAACCAATTTCATCTCTACAGTCATTTTCAATGCTTAAAAATTTATGCTTGGTATTTGATGCAAAGTTGCATTTGGTTCATGTAAATAATGATGGCAAAATAAGTGTTGATGAATTGAATGAAAAGAAAAAATTATTGCAATATTTTCATGGACTTGACCTTCAGTTCTATTCTGTTACCAGTGCACAAGTAGATGCAGGTATAGAAGTGTTTGTAGAAGATCTTGCTCCTGATATTGTCACTGTTTTACACAGACATCATTCATTTTTTGAAAAAGTTTGGAAAGCAAGTATTAGTAAAAAGATTGCGCGGCATTCGCAGATTCCAATGTTGAGCTTGTCTGAATCAGCCTTTAAAAATTAGCCCTTACAGATGCAATGAAATTTCTTCCGGGTGCACTGATGCCAGAGGCAAAAGTTCTGTAATTCAAGTCAAGAATATTTTCCATCCCTACTTGTAATCCAACATACTGTTTTATTTGCCAGGCAAGTTTTGCATTGATTGTGTACCAGGCCGGAGTACCTTGTAGTGTTGCATATTGTAAATTATCTTCTCCTCCTGTTCCATAATCCTTTGTCAATTTCCAATCCTGATAAATCATATAGAATTCTCCGGTGAAATTTTTAACCGAAATAGTAATGGCTGTTCTTCCGAATAGAGGAGGGATGTGATCCAGCGGTGCCCAACCATTTGATGTAAGTATTCTACCATAAGTATAAGTGAGCGAAGAACTAAATGTAAAGAAATGGGTGATGGGTGCCTTTAATTGTATTGATCCTCCAGTAATAAAAGCGAGATCAGCATTCTGACTGGTATATACTTTACTTTTTACTCCATCATAAATGATACTGTCTTTTCCTTCCCACTGATAGGGTAATACAGAAATTAATCCCGGAGCATAGGTGTAATATCCGTTAATTTCAATGTATGCTTTGTCTTGTATAGAAGCCCATATCCCCAACTCTCCGTTTATAGTATATTCAGGTCTGAGGCTTGGATTGGGAACAATTAATGTACCGGGTCTGCTGTCAAACACTTTTCCCAAATCGTCAACATTTGGGGCTCTAAATCCACTTGACCCTAAGACACTAAGCTTTATACTTTTTACAGGCTGATAAATGACACCGATATTCCCACTGCCCGCAACATTGTTTTGTTCAACTTTTTCGAATGGAAACTTGAAAAATGTAGAATCCTTAAATGTTGCATTTAATCCTACATAATTTATTCTTCCTCCAACATTCAAAATTACCTTCTGATGTATTTCCCAGGTATCTGTTAAGTAAAGTGCAGTGGTATAATAGTGACTTCCTCCATCCGGATATCTTGTATTTGTTTTTCCGGTAATACCTGTATTGACATCTGTTGTAAATGCAGATGAGTTAACATACTGATAGGAGAATTCAGTTCCAAACCTTAATTCGTGTTTTCCCCATTTTTTTGAGAAATCATCATTCCATGAAATGATATGCAATTTTTCGAATTGACTTTTTCTTAAGTCGTTATTCAATTTTCTTGAATGACGGCTTTCTTCTATATACTGATATGCAAATGTCATACGTGCTTCGTCAAACCATTTTTCATTTTTGTGGACGATTTGATAGGATGCCAATGTCCTCAATTCAGGACCATAATACCATTCTGCAAAAGTAGGTTGAACATTGTCCTCCTTTTCAGTAAGTCGGTCGTAACGAAAAACATTTCCTGTATTGCTCAGTTGAATATTGATATGGTGTGAAAGCTTTTCGTTTTGCTGAAAACTGAATTTCTGTAAAACATCATATTGATAGTATCCCGATTGTTTTTGAATCTCCGGCTGGTTATTGTTGATAATACTGTCTTTGCCATGAATTCTTTCTACATAAAAATCTCTTTTCCAAATTGTGTCATAGCCGGGTATTCGAAATGCACCCTGCCTTAAATCATCAAAATGTGAAAATGTTACTGCGGTAAAGAAACCCCATTTTTTGCCCGCCCAGTTCAAATGGAAATGTCCTGTTTTTTCAAGATTTGCAGATGCTGTTCTTACCATACCACTACCTGAAAAAAAGAATGGTTTGGTAGTGGCGAATTGAATTTTTTTTGTTGACAGGTGAACTACACCACCGAGAGCATCGCTTCCATAAACCACTGATGAAGGACCGAAAATAATTTCAGTTCTATCTAATGTTTGAGGATCGATACGTAAAACATTTTGCAAATGTCCGCTACGGTAGATGGCATTATTCATTCGAACGCCATCTACCACAAGTAAAACTCGGTTAGCTTCAAACCCTCTCAATACAGGGCTTCCGCCACCCATCTGACTTTTCTGCAGAAAAAGATTCCCTGTTTGTTGTAGCATTTCTCCCGCATTTTGAGGGTTTTGAAGTTGTATAAATTTTGATTTGATCACCTCTACCTGAAAAGGAACATCTCTTTTTTTCTCTTCAAATTTACTTGCGGAAATAATGATTTCATCCAAACTGAATTTTTTCTCCGCTAGATAAATTTTATATTCATTAATCCCTTTCCAAATGATCAAAGCCGATTCATATCCTATCATTTGTATCCATACACTGTCGTTCTCAATGAATGCATTGCTCGGAATTTTTCCTTTTTCATCAGATAAAACCGTTATGTTTTTTTTATTGGTAAAAACAACATCAGGGATGGGTTGCAATGTAGTTTTATCAAAAACAATAGCCTGCGAGTATAACTCGGTGAGACATGAAAAAAATAAAATGATAAGTAATATTATATGCTTCATTGTAAAAGTGAAAATATGAAAAATATCCAATCCTTTATATCTTCTGAGTGGTTATTAAAACCGCTTTGTTTTACCCGTTGATTATTGTATTTTTGCACGTCCTGTAGAATTGAAATAACAGGTAAAGCAATCATGAAAAACATTCGTAATTTTTGTATCATCGCTCATATTGATCACGGGAAAAGTACATTGGCCGATCGACTTTTGCAGCAAACTAAAACCATCAGCGACCGTGATTTAAAAGCACAGGTACTCGATGATATGGACCTGGAAAGAGAGCGGGGAATTACCATCAAGAGTAAGGCGATACAAATGGAATATACATTTGAGGGACAAAAATATATTTTAAATCTCATCGATACTCCAGGCCATGTGGATTTTTCATATGAAGTATCCCGCTCCATTGCCGCCTGTGAAGGTGCTTTGCTCATTGTTGATGCATCACAGGGAATTCAGGCTCAAACCATTTCTAATTTATATCTTGCCATTGAACATAACCTGGAAATCATCCCCATTCTTAATAAAATGGATCTTCCCAGTGCGATGCCGGAGGAAGTGAAAGATCAGATTGTGGATTTGATTGGTTGTAAAAGAGAAGATATTATTCCTGCTAGTGGTAAAACCGGCGCAGGTGTTGATGCGATATTAGAAGCAATTATTCATAGGATACCATCACCTAAAGGAGAAGAAAGCGCTCCACTCCAAGCATTGATATTTGATTCTGTTTTTAATCCGTTCAGAGGAATTATTGCATACTTCCGTGTAATGAATGGTGTGATAAAAAAGGGTGATAAAGTAAAATTTATGGCTACCCAAAGTACGTATGATGCGGATGAGATAGGTGTGTTAAAATTAGATTTGGATCCAAGAAGTGAAATTCGCGCCGGAAACGTGGGTTACATTGTATCAGGAATTAAATCAGCAAGAGAGGTAAAGGTAGGTGATACCATTACACATATAGTAAATCCATGTAAGGATGCAATTAAAGGTTTTGAAGAAGTAAAACCAATGGTATTTGCCGGTATCTATCCGGTTGATACAGAAGATTTCGAAGAGCTCAGAACCTCTATGGAAAAACTTCAATTGAACGATGCCTCATTAACCTGGGAGCCGGAAGCATCTGCTGCCTTAGGGTTTGGATTCCGTTGTGGATTTCTTGGAATGTTACACATGGAAATTATTCAGGAGCGTCTGGAGCGTGAATTTAAAATGACAGTCATCACGACTGTTCCCAACGTATCTTACATTGCACATACAAAAAAAGAAGAAACACTGATTGTCAATAATCCTTCTGAACTACCTGATTCAACAAAATTGGATTATGTAGAAGAGCCATTTATCAAGGCACAAATCATTACCAAATCAGAGTTTGTGGGTTCAATCATGACGCTTTGTATTCATAAACGAGGTATTTTAAAAAATCAACATTACTTAACCCAGGATAGGGTAGAATTAACTTTCGAAATGCCATTGGCAGAAATTGTTTTTGATTTTTACGATAAACTTAAAACCATTTCAAAAGGCTATGCTTCTTTCGATTATCATCCATTAGAATATCGTCAAAGTGATCTGGTGAAGTTGGATATATTATTAAATGCAGAACAGGTAGATGCATTATCCGCATTAATTCACAGAGATAATGCTTACGAGTTTGGGAAAAAAATGTGTGAAAAATTAAAAGAGCTGATTCCTCGTCAGCAATTTGAAATTCCAATTCAGGCAGCAGTGGGTGCAAAAATTATTGCCCGCGAAACCATCAAGGCATTACGTAAAGATGTTACTGCAAAATGTTACGGTGGTGATATTTCCAGAAAGAGAAAACTGTTAGAAAAGCAGAAAGAGGGAAAGAAAAGAATGCGTCAAGTAGGAAGTGTTGAAATACCTCAGCAGGCATTTCTTGCAGTACTCAAATTAGATTAATTTTCTTCTACTTTCTTTTCTAAAAAACATTCATCAATACTGTCAATCATTACCCCTAGGAGGTTGTAATATACTGAATCAGCAGAGGTCAATAGATCTATATTTATATAAATAGTTAGAGTCTGAGCATTAGTTAAGCGATGAACTGTTGGTCCGATCCATTGTTGATCATAATTTCCGATTAAATTATGTCCTATTTTTACTGAAGAAAGTTCCTCGCTATCAATTAATTTATTTTCAATTATAGATTCAAATAATTTAATTTTTTCCATGTTTTGAAGTGTCGATCCTGCTAAAGTATATGGAGCTGTCCCTTTCTTTTGACCATATTCGAATATAATATCTGCAGAATGACTACGACTTCCTGAACTAATTATAATAACCCATTGATCAGAGTGTATTGATTGAATATCATTCATGAAGATGTCAAATTCATTTGATACTATACTTTTATTTAGTTTTTCATAATTTCCATAATATTCTGAAAAATTGCAACCGATATCTTCTCCTGAGTTATCAATAAGTACTTTTTCTCTTGATATAAAACTTGTATTTAAATTATCTGCAATTGTGTAAATAAAATGACTGATACAACGCTCTACCGATCCAATCGAATTAATTATATAAACAGGACTATTTTCATTAATTAATTTATAACCATAGGGAGTGTTTGTTTCGAATCTTTCAATGATTTTTATGTCATTGAATTTGCTTTTTTCATCTGATTTCATTGATCTGAAACGAAGGTTTTTACTTCCTTTAATTGTTTCAAACGTTTCTTCTTCTGTGAAAAGCAATTTAGCTTGTAGCGTCTCAAATGAAATATATCTAATCTGCGCTTTTTTGCCTTTAAGTTTCTTTTTGGATGCTGTTTGTTTTAAAAAATATTTATTTACCAACTCAACTTTCTCTGTAACTTCATTTTGTTTTTTTGTTTCACCAATTTCATCGATAAAAGCTGACCCCAAAAGCCCTGCCGGGATAGCAAATAATGCAATACCAAGTAACCCATTAAGTGTAGCTAGAAACTTACCTAATATTGTTATCGGAACAGCATAGGCAATAGATCCATAGTCGCCGGTATATTTGCCTATTGACCATGTAAAAACACCTAAAATGCTTTTAAAATCTGTTGAACCTGCATTTGTCTCTGCATAAAATATGAACGCAGAAAGGGTTATAGAAAGTAAAATAACTCCCATTAAAGAGACAAGTATTTCGTCTCTTTTACTTTTAAAAGCATTGGTTATACTTTTAAAAGCAGGAATATATCTTACAATTCTCCAGATTCTAAGGATTCTAACAATTTTTAAAAATTCAAAATGATGTAGACCATATAATCCTAATAGAAAAGGTATAATCGATAAAATATCTATTATTCCATAAAATGAAAAAATATAGTTTAAACTAGATGAAAAACCTCTGTTATTTTTATCAATGTATCTTGCAAGTATTAATCTTGAGATAATTTCTATCGTAAAAAAAATACTGGTAGTTAAATATATTATATAAAAAAATGTTTTATACTCAGACAATGTGGAATCTGAATTTAGAACAATTTCAAGTGAACTGAGTATAATTAAAAAAATGAGAAATAAATTACTTATAAAACTAATTTTGGATGACCAGAGGTTATCATCTAACGAGTCTATAATGTATAGTAGAAATTTATTATTCTTAAATTTTTCTTTTGTTTTTCCATCTTCAATTTGAAAGAATGGAAGCTGTGAGAATTTCATATTTAATAAAAATTATTTAATATGTTTCATTTTTTAATTCGTTAATTCGATTTCCCATTTCTTCAATCTCACGGTCATAAATGGTTTCGATGTCTGTTTCAACTTGTTCTATCTTTCTGTTAATATCATCAAGGATTTCTTGTTGTGTATTTAAATCTTTTTCTCTTCGAGAAGAAAAGATATAGAAATCTTTTTGAATTTCTTCAAGCCTAGACTCTGCTTTGTTTTTTTCTTTTTTTAGTTCTTTTAATTCTGTTTTTAGTTCTTTTGATTTTTTTATTTTTTCTTTTTGAAGTTTATTAATCTCTTTTTGAAGTTTTGCTATTTCTTCCTTTTTTTCTTTTTCTCTTTGTGATTTATACTCTTTTAATTTATTTTCAGTTACTTTTAATTTCTCAGTAATCAATTTAACTTGAGTTTTTTGATTATTCTTATCATAACCGTCTATAATAGTTTTTAATGCATCAACTTTAAACTTAAGTGTTTTATCTCCTTTAATTTCTAATGGAAAATCATTAGCAATTTTATCTGCTTCATCCAATTTATTTTGAATAACAGCTCGGCTGACAATGTCATTTAATTTCTCTGAATACCAGTTGTTTTGATCAATTTTTTCTAATGAGGTATAAGAATATATTTCCAATGCAATTTGTTGAGCTCTTTTATATTCGTCCTGATCAATCCAAAATTGACTTTCAATTTCAAGTATAGATTTTTTATCGCAGGATTCACCTTCTTCAACGCAGAAAGTTCTCGCACTTTCAAAATCTTTTTTATCTAAACAATCTTGAACTGATTTGCATTTAGATTTTTCAGCTTCGACAGATAAGCTTTGTTCATTTTTATTACCTCCGCAAGAGTTGAGTGTAATAATTAGCAATAAAGAACCACATAATAGTTGAATGTTTTTCATATGTATATTTTTTTATTTAATTCCTCCCATCATTTTTTTTAGTGCCGGTGATATAAGAATCATTACTAATCCAGCAATTAATGCAATATATCCGATGCTTTCATATCCGTTGGTATATTGTAATAGCTTTTGATAATTACTTGGATTTTCAATAGTGACATCTCCTTTTGCCAGTGTAGCGCCAATTAACCCGGCACCATATTGTCCGTATGCGCTTGCTAAAAACCATGTTCCCATCATCACTCCGTGTAATCTTGTAGGAGATAACTTTGTAATCATTGACAATCCAATTGGCGATAAACATAATTCGCCAACAGTGATAATCAGGTATGCAAATACGAACATCCATAAAGGAGTAAATCCTTCTGTGGTGGCAAAAAACTTACTGAAATAAAAAACAAGGAACCCAAGACCTAAGAATATAAAACCATATCCGAATTTTACAATCATATTCGGTTCTTTATTTTGTTTATTGAGGAATAACCAGAACAAGCCAATTACCGGAGCAAGCAACACAACCCACAAAGCATTTACTGAATTATTTACCTGCGTCATATTCAATCCATGACTGTCCACATTGCCATTGGCAAAAAAGTTAAGTGAACCACCACCTTGTTCAAAGAATGACCAGAACAACACAGAGAATAAAATTAAAATAGACGCAACAATTAATTTTTTTGCCTCTTCTTTTTCAGCACGAACAATTTCAATAATGATATAAATGATTGTAAAACATGCAGCAAGTAAGAAAATTAAATCAGTTACACTCATGGTAATTGAGTTGATATGAATATCAAAAGGGAAATATACAAGCACAAAGAATAAGGGAATAAATAATAATGTAAGTGCATGATATAATATACTTCTTTTAATACCACCGATATTTTCATTAAGCCTTTCCTGATGAGGAGCAAGCCCGATAGGACCAAGTGTTTTCTGAGTGAAAATAAAAATAAACAGACCAACCAGCATGCAAATACCGGCAATGGCAAATCCCAGCGACCAGCTAATGGATGTTCCGATGTATGCAATGGTAAGTCCACTCAACAACGCACCTATATTGATTCCGGAATAAAATAATGAGAAGCCTGCATCCCTTCGGGGATCTCCTTCTTTATATAATTGTCCAACCATCGTCGAAATGTTGGGCTTAAAAAATCCATTCCCAACAATCAAAATACTAATGCCAAGATAAAATGAAAAACTTCCGGGAATAGCCATTGCGAATGTTCCGATAGCCATCAATATTCCTCCCCAAAAAATTGATCTTCTGAAACCAAATATTTTATCAGCAAATAGCCCGCCTAAAAATGCCATTGCGTATATAAAGGCCTGAATGGTTCCGTATTGTTTATTGGAAACCGCTTCGGCTTCGTCGCGATATTTTCGTTCAGAAGTTTCAATATAATATTTGGGATGGTGAGGATCAAGTAATTCTCCATTTACTGTTTGATATTGCTGCACCGACTTATTAATTTCAATTTCGCTGGCAGGATGATAGTTTGCTGAAAGAATCAAATGTGATATATATAAACCAAGCAATGCTCTCATTCCGTAGAATGTAAAGCGCTCCCACATTTCTATTAAAAATAAATACCAAAGTTGCTTTGGATATTTTCCTTTAAAATTTTGAATTTCTTCAATCGTGTTGTATGATGACATTGTTAAAATATTTTAGTTGATACCTTTTTCTTTCATCACTTTATTTAAACTTTTTACCATGGCAAACATCATCAGTGTTGCTACCATTAATAAACCAAAATTAATCCAAAAGAAATCAGCTTTATTATCGTAGGTATCCCACATGCTTGCCAATACTCCACTCAGTTTATTTCCTATTGATGTGGACAAGAACCACCCACCCATCATTAATGCGGTAATGTTTTTCGGACTGAGTTTTGATACTACTGACAATCCCATCGGACTTAAAAATAATTCACCAATAGTGATTACTCCATAATTGGCAACTAACCACCATACTGAAACTTTTTCCATTCCATTTTTTCCGATCATTACAGCGGCAACCATAACTAAAACAGATAGTGCTGATATTAGTAGTCCGAATGCGATTTTTGTAGGTGTAGATGGCTCTGAACCTCTAGAACGGAGAAACGTAAAAAATGCAACCACCAATGGTGTAAGAATAATTACCCAGGCAGGATTAATAGACTGACTTAAATTCGTAGCCCAAATACTTATTTTATCTCCAACGGTTGGGAGTTTTTCACTTTTTACGTTGCGAAAATAAATCGGGTAATCCACTACTTTTTTTACAACTCCGTTTTCTTTTTGTAACCTGAAATTGTCATCATACGCAACAATAGAATCTTGAGTGTATGATATTTCTTTCGATAGTTTTAATGAATTAAATACATTCGCAGTAGTGCCGGTAATTTCTCTGTCTGTATAGCGATCAGCCCATGTATTTAATGCAGATCCATTTAATTTGAATACAGCCCAGAATAGAATTACAACAACAAAAATAGACAGCAATGCACCAATAGGTCTTTTTTCATCCGCCTTTGCATTGAAATATAAACTGGCATAAAAGAAAATTACCGGAATACAAGCAAAAATAAATGCATCTGTACTGTCTGATCCAAAAATGTAACTGTTAGGATTATTCTCTGAGGCAACACCTTTGATTAACCATCCGATGGCTCCAAATACAATAGATGGAAGAAGAATAAACAGAACTATTTTATAAAATGGCATGTCTCCCTGCTGAATTCCTTTTTTTTGGTCGTATCCAACATAATGCTTTGTTCCCATCAGAAAAATAATCACACCAATAAACATCCCTAATCCTGCAGCCATAAATGCAAATTTCCAACCCAATAAAATTTGTAATGCAGCACCAAAAAAGTTGCAGATAAATGCGCCAATATTAATACCCATATAAAAGATGTTATATCCTTCATCTTTTTTACTTACATATTCTTCTTTTGAATAAAAATTTCCAAGTAGCGTTGAAATATTGGGTTTGAAAAACCCATTGCCTAGTATTACCATGGTCATAGCAATGTAAAGCATGGTGATGTTGTGAATGCCCATCATAAAATATCCGAGACCCATTAATAGTCCTCCAATAATTATTGATGTTCTGTAGCCGAGGTAACGGTCTGCAATGAGTCCGCCAATAAATGGCGTTAGAAAAACCAATGCTATAAATGTACCATATAAGTCAGAGGCTTCTTTTTCGCTCATGGCAAATCCGGCTTCCACATCCTTCAGGTAAAGGGTAAATATTCCAATCATCAGGTAATATCCGAAACGTTCCCACATTTCAGATAGAAACAAAAATGGCAATGCCTTAGGATGACTTTTCCACATACTAAAAAAAGGTATTTGTAAGATTTTTAAATTATTTAGTTGCTCCTTCTAATTTATCGTTATGCATCATTTTTTGTAAGTATGAGCTAAGCACAAAAAGAATACCTGCAGCTACTCCGGTCATAACAATAAACAACATGAAAAATTCATAAAGATTAGTAATCTGAAATCCTAAAAATGAAGGATACGTGATATTTTGAGCAGTAGCAGCATCGCCTGTAGGAGGAATTAATGCACTCAATGTTCCGGCAAATTTATTTGCAGCTGCATTGGCTAAGAACCATGTTCCCATCATTAATGATGAAAGTCTTAACGGAGCAAGTTTAGATACCATGGATAATCCAATTGGCGACAAGCAAAGTTCACCCATGGTATGTATAATATATAATCCGATTAACCACCACATCGATACTTTTTCTCCCAATCCCAATCCTTTTACTGCAATGGCGATAACAACATACCCCAATGCTACCAATGCTAAACCTATCGCCATTTTTACGGGTGAAGATGGCTCTAATTTTCTTGCATATAAAAATCCCCAGATGATAGTAAACAATGGAGCAAGTCCGATAACGGCAAGTGGATTCACTGATTGGAAATAGGATGCAGGCATTTCCCACCCAAAAATATTTCTGTCTGTTTGACGATCCGCAAATAATGTCAAAGAAGCACCGGCCTGTTCAAATGCTCCCCAAAAGAAGATGACAAAAAATGCAAGAATAAATATTACCAAAATACGCTGCATTTCAATTTTAGATAAACTCTTATCCGTTAAAATAATCAATGGCATCAGCACCATCGACCCATAGATAAGATAACTGATAACATCAGTATCCATTTTAAAAAGTTGCTTGAAATTCAGCATCAAAAAGATTAATGCTATCGAACCTATGATCATGAAAATGCTCATTCCGTCCAGTTTTTTTACTGGCAATCCTATTTCTTTTCCATCTTCTGAAACAAGATATTTTTTCTGAAACATCACAAAACTCACCAGTCCAATTAGCATCCCAATACATGCCGCTAAAAATCCCCATTTAAAATCCATCGATCCGCAAACTAATGGAGAGAAGAATGCGCCTAAGTTTATGCCCATATAAAAAATGGTGAATGCACTGTCAATTCTTCTGTCGTTGGCAGGATATAATTGCCCTACCATAGTTGAAATATTGGGCTTGAAAAATCCGTTACCAATAATTAAAGATGTCAATCCAATCCACATCATTGATATACCTGCGCTACCACCTGTAGATGCACTTAAGAACATACAAAACTGTCCGATAGCCATTAACAATCCGCCAATCACGATGCTTCTTCTGTTTCCCAGATATTTATCACATAAATATCCGCCAAGAAGAGGAGTTAAGTAAACCAATCCGGTGTAGCTTCCATAAATTTCAGACGCTTCCGCATCCTGAAGCATTAAAACTTTGGTCATGAACAGAATGAAAATTGCTCTCATTCCATAGTAACTGAAACGTTCCCACATTTCAGTAAAGAATAAAAAGTAAAGACCTGACGGATGTTTAGTAGTGCTGTTTGACATGGATTAAATTTTTAATTGAAACTAAAATAACAATTAATTTCAATCCATAAAGAAAAGAGCGGATTTGTTTACTATAATTTTTTCAAGATAAATTGCGTCATCATGCTATACAGGTGATATCTCGTATTACCACCATAGATTCCATGATTTTTATCAGGATAAATAAACTGGTCGAAATTCTTTCCGGCTTTAATTAACGCCGTTGTCATTTCTGCAGTATTTTGCCAGTGAACGTTATCGTCTGCCGTTCCATGTACAAGTAGATAGTTGCCTTTTAGTCTTTCAGCGTATGTAACTGGTGCATTTTGGTCATACCCATCAGGGTTGGATTCTTTGGTTCCCATGTATCTTTCCGTATAAATACTGTCATAAAATTTCCAATTGGTTACAGGAGCAACAGCAATTGCAGATTTAAAAATATCAGCACCTTTTGTGATGCAGAGGCTACTCATATAGCCACCATAACTCCACCCAAAAATTCCTATTCTGTTTTTATCTATAAAAGGCAGACTTCCTAAATATTTAGCGGCATCAATTTGATCTTCTGTTTCCAGTTTCCCTAATTGTTTGTAAGTGCAATCGCGAAAAGATTTTCCTCTTCCACCTGTTCCTCTGTTATCAACACACACTACAATATATCCCTGTTGAGCCAAATGCTGAAACCAAACATAGTTTGCGCCTCCCCATTGATCCAAAACCTGCTGAGATCCAGGACCTCCATACACAAACATGAGTACAGGATAATTTACATCCGGATTAAATTCTCTGGGTTTAATCATGTATCCGTTCAGTTCGGTTCCGGTTGTATTTTTAAAACTGAAGAATTCAGGCTTTTTTAAATTCATCGCATTCAGCTTGTCTGTGAGTACTTGATTGTTCTCAAGTACACGAATGTTTTTACCTGTTTGATCATACAGCGTGTATGTAGATGGTAACCCTGCAGAAGAAAAATTATCAAACATGTATTTAAATCCTTTGCTAAACTGTACCCTGTGTGTTCCTTTTGTATTGGTTAATTTATTCTTCTTTTTTCCGTCCATGCTGATGGAGTATACATGCCTTTCCATCGGAGAAACTTCAGTTGACTCGAAATATATTAAATTGCTTTTGTCATCTGCTCCAAACACTTCAGTTACCTCCCATTGCCCTGTTGTAACGGGCGACATTTTACCTGTATTCAAATCTACCAGATAGATGTGATTAAATCCGGTTTTTTCTGATGTCCAAAGCATGCGTTTTTTGTCATCAAGCATCTGAAACTGATCTTTGATTTCAATATAGGTATCTGATTTTTCTTCAAACAATTGTTTACTGTCTCCTGACTGTTGTTTAATCAAAAAGAATTGTAAATGATTTTGTAACCTATTTAGTGTTATGGCATAAGCATCACCATTTTTTGTCCATCCGATTCTTGGAATGTATTCATAATTACCAAGTGCAATTTTTTTTGTATTTCCAGTGTTCAGATCATACATGTGTAAAGATACTGATGCATTTTTTTCTCCTACTTTCGGATACTTGAATTCATAATCTTTGGGATAGAGTCTTCCTTCATACATTGCCATCTCAAACATGGGCACATCTTCCTCATCAAATTTTAAATACACAATACTTTTTCCGTCCGGGCTCCATTCAAATGCACGAATGAGTGCAAATTCTTCTTCGTACACCCAGTCAGATCCACCATTAATTACACTGTTATTTTTTCCGTCATTAGTAATTTGCTGTATTGATTCGGTACTTAAATCTTTGATGAAAATATTATTGTCTTTTACATAAGCAACATGACTGGCATTGGGAGAGAAACAGGCATATTTTTGTTTGCCTGCCGGATCCAATTCAACAACATTGCCGGAAGCTACATCATAAATAAAATTTTTATCAAGGGTAGAGTACCGGTATATGCTTTCAGATGCGGTGGATAATAATATTTTATTTTCATCATTACTGAATGTGTATGCATCAAAGGATAATGGCTGGTATTGATAACTGAATTGCCATTCCTGTTGCGCACTACCTGTTTTATAATCGTAGCGTATTATTTTATTTTCTTTCTGTATTGTGTAATGAAGACCATCATTCATTGATCTCCATCCTGAAATTCCTTTTGCGCTGTATTCATATTTTTTCCAAATACCTTCCAGCGTTATGTTTTGCTGTGATGATACAGATATACATGTGAACCAGGTTAGAAAAATTGTTATACTTTTTTTCATATTGATGCTTTAATTTCCTGTAAATGCTCCAAATACCGTATTAATAATTTGATTGGCTGCGGCCGCAGGATCTTTTCTGATTTTCATTTCTTCCTGACTAACCAATATAAAAATACCTGTAATCGCTCTTTCTGTAGTGTATTTGCCAAGGTCAGGATTTACTTTTTTTACGAATGGAACCTTATTATAATTTTCTGCAAGTACTTTCCATGCCTGAACAGCACCGGTTTCCTTTAAGGCATCGTTGATTACAGGAGCAAAAGTTTTGGTTAATGGTTCTGTTGTTTTTGATTTAAGATACTGCGTTGCTGCATCATTTTTTGATTGTAGGATAGTTAGCGCATCAGTGATGGTCATTTGTTTTAATGCATCGAGAAAAATAGGTGCAGACTTTTCAGCTGCTTTTTCTGCCGCTCGGTTTAATTTCATAATAAAATCGTCAACCTGAGGTTTTAATCCAATACTCTCTAATGTTGTTCTTACTTTCTCCGCTTCTTTTGGAAATGGAATAAAGATTTCCTGATTTTTAAAGAATCCATCTTTTTTTGATGCATTTGCAGATGCAATGTTAATACCGGTTTTAAGGGCTTCCATGAGCCCGTCTGTCATATTCTGTTGCGTAAGTTGTGTTCCATTTGCGGCAGTAAAAATCCCATTAAGAAAACCTTGCTGAGCAAAGGTGTTGATACCAGCAAAAAGAGAGAGTATTAAAAAGATTGATTTCATTTTGTCTTAAGTTTAATTATTATAAAAATAAAAAAAGCAGATGGTTTCATCTGCTTTTTAACTGAATGTTTTTAAAATTATTTTCCTGGTGTTGTTGAAGTGGAAGGAATTTTAAGTTTATTTTTTATATCAGCGGAAATATCATCAGATTGATCTGCATAAAGCAGCAATCCTTTGCTGGTATCAAAGACATAGCTTAACCCTTTATCTTTAGCAACTTCAGCAATGGCATCAGTAATTTTCTTTTCAAGTGGTGCAAGTAGTTTCTGTTGCTTTTCAACCAATTCCTGCTCGAAGGCTTGTTGTGTTTTCTGAAGTCTTTGCTGCATTTCGTTAATCTCTTCCATTTTTACACTGCGAACAGCCTCGCTCCATTCTTTTTCTTTTTGCTGATACTCATTTGCTTTCTTAGTGTATTCCTGATACATTGCCTGAAAATCTGCATCAAGTTCTTTACTATATGCCTCTAACTCTGTTTCAACAGTTTTCATGTCAGGCATTAATGATAAAATTTCCATCGAATTAACGTATCCGAATTTTTTTGTATCCGTATCAATTTTCGAAGCAGCCATTAAGCCTAATCCAATAATAGCAAAAGCGATAATCAATTTGTTTTTCATCTTTTATATAGTATTTAATTTCTTTAAAGGTTGACGAATTTACAATTTATTTTTATTCGTTTCAAATATGTTCCAATACTTCTGTTCAGGTGTCGTTGCTTCAATCGTAAGTTTTTCTTTGCTTACGGGATGAATAAAACTTAATCTTCGCGCATGTAAACATATTGACTGATCTTCATTGGCTCTTTTATCACCGTATTTTACATCGCCTACAATTGGTGTTCCGTTAGCTGCCAGCTGAACCCTAATTTGATGATGCCTTCCTGTTAACGGAGCAATTTCCAATAAACTATAATTCTCTCCCTTTTTTAACACTTTATAACTGAGTTCACAACGTAATCCATCTCTTGCTGATGAGTTTGTTACAAATGATTTGTTTTGTTTTTCATTTTTTTTGAGATAATGAATCAATGTTTTTTCATTCTCTTCCGGACACCCTCTCACTACCGCCCAGTATATTTTTGTTGTTTCTCTTTCTCTGAATAATTCATTCATTCTACTCAATGCCTTACTTGTTTTAGCAAATACTACAACGCCACTTACCGGGCGATCTAATCGATGAATTACACCACAGAATACATTCCCGGGTTTCTGGTATTTATTCTTTAAAAAATCTTTCAATAATTCACTTAATGGAATATCTCCTGTTTTATCGCCCTGCACAATTTGCCCGGCTTTCTTGTTTATAGCAATCAGATGATTGTCTTCAAAAATGATATCTTCTTCCGAAATATTCATGTATCAAATATACGATACCCTTCTGATAGTTTCTATTACCATTGTTTTGATTATTTTTGAATAGATGAGAAGTATAATCTTCGTTTGGGTCTCTTGTTTGCTTTTTTCCTGTAATGGTACAAAAAATGATACAGAGAAACCACGCACTTTCTTTTCCGTGAATGTTAAAGACTCCGTTGACAATCCATTAACACAAAAGCCTTCTGACTCTTCATTAGGATATGTTTACATTAATTCTGATGTTGCTATTAAAAACTATTTTGATTTTATTGAACAACAGGTAAATCAATCAGATACTTCAATATTAGGATATGATTTAAATGAATACATTTTAATTCATGCCAATTCGCGAATCATTGATTCACTTGAAGAAACAGATTATTACAGGATGATGGAACGGGGCATTTTTATTTATGATCAGAAAGAACAAATTATTTTACACAGGGGAGATTCTTTAGTTATACCCAATAAAAAATGGGCTCATCAAATTCAGCAAAAATTAAATTCAATGAAAATTGTTGTGAATATACCTGAATTCAAAATGTGGGTATTGCAAGAAGAAGATACATTGCGTGAAATATTGGCAAGGGTTGGTCGTGATACTAGAAAATATCTGCCGGTTGTTCATCGAACAGTATCATTGAAAACTCCAATAGGAGAAGGCGAAATTATAAGGGTAGCTCGTAATCCTGATTATACAAACCCTGCAACCGGAAAAAAGTATAAAGGAACACATCGTGATGACGGAAAATTTACCATGATGCCTATCATTCCCTGGTTAGAACCAACTACAGACGGGCGAAGACAAGGGGCTATGATACATCCAACGACGAATCCTCAAACCCTTGGTAAATCTTATTCTCATGGATGTATTGGTGTCTCAGAACATGATGCGTGGTTTGTGTATTATCATGCACCTATTGGCACACCGGTTCATTTCAAATATGATTTACAAAAGATAAATGCAAATGGTGATACAATATTTTTTAATGATATTTATCACATAAATAAGGTGAGATGAGACGGATTCTTTTTTCAATAGTTCATTATATTAAATATAGATTTAAGGCAAGATCTATTCAGTATATTCATTCTCCATTTTTATTTAGTTTGATGAATGAAGTTTTTTATGATTCAAAACAACAGCATTTTAATTTCATAGAGATTCAGCGAAAAAAATGGATTACATCAAATGAAAAAATTCAACGAAAAGATTTCGGAGCCGGAAGCAGAACAGGAACATCCATCACTATTAGTAGTGTCGCATCAAGTAGTTTACAGCCACCAAAGTATGCCCGTTTTTTATATCGGCTTGCTGTATTTTTAAAATCTCATCAAGCTCTGGAATTGGGAACTTCATTGGGAACTACAACAGCATATCTTGCCCTAAGTTCTTCTTTAAAAAAAATTACGACCATTGAAGGTGATGATGTATTATTCGAAAAAAGTAATTCTATTTTTTTATCTGCTTCATTAAATAATGTCGAATCTTTACACGGAAGGTTTGAAGATCTATTGCCTGTTATTTGTACTAAAGAAGCATATTGGGATTTTATTTATATAGATGGTAATCATCGCAAGGAACCCACATTGAATTATTTTAACTTACTTATTAATCATACTCATGAGAATACGGTAATGATATTAGATGACATCCACTGGTCTGAAGAAATGTGGTCTGCATGGTCAACGATTATTGCAGATGATAGAATAACCTTGTCATTTGACATTTTTAAAATGGGTGTTGTATTTTTTAAGCCGGAGCTCAGCAAACAGCATTTTATATTGAAGTATTAATTTTGAATCATTCTTCCTTAACAAAACTTAATTTACTATTTTCATACATCGGATATCGTTATCATTGTATTGAATAATTAAATAAAATGAAAGAGGTCATCAGAACAGTTGATATTACACGTGATTTTGTTCTTGGTAAGGAAGTCATCAATGTGCTCAAGGGTATTTCCATCACTGTTTATAAAAACGAGTATGTTGCATTCATGGGCCCTTCTGGTTCTGGAAAATCAACCTTCATGAACATCATTGGTTGTCTTGATACACCTACAGGTGGTCAGTATTTTTTAAATGGAACAGATGTAAGTAAAATGAGTGATAATGAGTTGGCAGGTGTGAGAAATAAAGAAATCGGATTCATTTTTCAGACATTTAACTTACTCCCTCGCTACACCGCGCTGGAAAATGTAGCCTTGCCATTGGTGTATGCAGGATATGGAAAAGCGGAGAGAATAGAAAGAGCAAAAGAAGTACTTGAACAGGTGGGCTTGGGAGACAGGATGAAACATAAACCCAATGAACTCTCCGGAGGTCAGCGACAGCGTGTAGCGGTAGCAAGAGCGCTCGTGAATAATCCAACGATCTTACTTGCAGATGAACCTACAGGTAACCTGGATACTAAAACCAGTTATGAAATCATGGCTTTGTTTGATGAGTTGCATCAGCGTGGAAATACCATCATTGTTGTAACACACGAAGAAGATATCGCCAAGCATACAAGCAGAATCGTTCGGTTGAGAGATGGAATTATAGAATCTGACATAAAGAATACTCCGGAGAAAACATTTCAGCAAATTTTAAAATCATAGACACTAATATTTTATTCTATGAAAATTTATACCAAAACAGGCGATCAGGGTTCTACCGGATTATTTGGTGGGGCACGTGTTCCGAAGTATCATCCACGAATTGAAGCTTATGGTACAGTTGATGAACTGAACTCGTGGCTTGGTTATATTCGTGATCAGGGTATTCAGGAACTCCATAAAGAAGAGTTATTAAAAATTCAGCATTGGCTTTTCGCAATAGGTTCAATGCTTGCCGCTGATCCTGATAAAAAAAATATATGGGTGCCGGAGATTCAGGAAGATGATATTGTTTTCCTTGAAAACAGTATGGATCAAATGGAAAATGAATTACCTCCCTTAAAAAATTTCATTTTGCCCGGTGGTCACCCGGTTGTCAGCAGCATTCATATTGCCCGTTGTGTATGCAGAAGAACTGAGCGACTGGCGGTTGCATTAGCCGAAAACGAAGAGGTATCAGAAAATATTATTATTTTCCTGAACCGACTAAGTGATTATTTATTCATGTTGGCAAGGAGTTCAGCCCAGGCATTACATGCAGAAGAAATCCCGTGGATACCGAAAAGTAACAATACACAATAAATTACTACAGCCTGTTGTTAAAAGAGGAATAAAATACATTTTCATTTCTCAAACTTTATTTTATTTTTGCACACTTGAAATACATGTTTAATTAATCAATTAATAATCAAAAACGAATTAATATGTACTGGACACTGGAATTAGCTTCATATCTCGAAGATGCTCCCTGGCCTGCAACGAAAGATGAACTGATAGATTTCGCAATGCGAAGCGGTGCACCCATGGAAGTAATTGAAAACTTACAGGAACTGGAAGAGGACAGCGACCCTTTTGAATCTATTGAGGACATCTGGCCTGACTATCCAACCAAAGATGATTTCTTTTTTAATGAAGATGAGTATTAAAAAAAAGCCCCTTTTAAAGGGGCTTTTTTAATGCTGTTTATTTCGTTTAATGAGATAGTTCCATAGAACCTGTTCAAAGCCCTTCTCAATATCTGCAGCAACAAAATCGATCCCAAGTTGCGTGCATTTCATCTTTAATTTTTTCTCATATTCGCTAACTGCTGATCTGTATTTTTCCCTAATCTCCGATGGGAATAATTTAATCTCCTGTTGTGTTTCTAAGTCAATAAAACGATATGGGCGATTGTCAAAATCAAATTCAAGCTCTAATTTTTCATCGGTTACATGAAACAATAAAATTTCATGCTTATTATGTTTGATGTGTTGAAGGGCTGAAAATATATCATCTATAGTTTTATCATTATCACCTTCTGTATTCTGAAACATATCACTAAATATGATAACTAGCGAACGCTTGTGAATCATTTCAGCGATTTGATGAAGCATTGGAGCCGTTGCTGTTTTTTTTGTTTCAGTCATCTTCGGCTCATCCATAAGTTTGTTCAACTCATGATAAATATATTTCTGATGACTTACGCTTGACCTGTCTGGTGTATGCCAGTCAATACCGCTTGAAAATGCAGTTGCCCCGAATGCATCACGTTGCTTTCTCATCATCTCAATGATTGCTGCACTGGCCATCACTGAAAATGAAATCTTGTTGGGGATATTTCGAATGGAATCCTTTTTTAAAGGGAAATGCATTGAAGAGGAAATGTCAAGAATTATATGACAACGAAGATTAGTTTCTTCTTCGTAGCGTTTAACGAATAACTTTTCTGTCCGTGCATATAATTTCCAGTCGATATGTCTTGTTGATTCGCCGGTATTGTACTGGCGATGTTCTGCGAATTCAACAGAAAAACCATGAAACGGGCTGCGATGCAAGCCGGTAATAAAACCTTCTACAACCTGACGGGCAAGGAGCTCAAGATGAGAAAATCTACTGAAATCCTGAAGGTCTAATGGTCTCATTTTTAAATAACGTTATTTGGCGAACTAAGGTATAATTCTGATTAATGCATTTTCAGTTTTTGAAAAAATATCTTTAGTCTCAACTCCAATAAATTTCTCACCTGTTATAATTTCAAATAATTGAATATAGCGCTGACTAATTGTTTCGACCCATTCATCTGACATCTCCGGAATTACTTGTCCTTCTTTTCCCTGAAAATGATTTTCAATCAGCCATTGCCTTACAAATTCTTTTGACAATTGTTTTTGAGGCATTCCTTTCTTTTGAAATTCCTCATAAGTATCTAGATAAAAGTATCTGGAAGAGTCGGGTGTATGCACCTCGTCTATGAGTATTGTTTTGTGGTTGTATCTTCCAAATTCATATTTGGTATCAACTAAAATTAATCCCTGTTTTGCCGCAAAGTCTCTTCCATATTGATAAAGCGCACGGGTGTAATTTTCCAGTTCAATATAAATGTCTTCACTCACAATTCCCTGTGCAAGAATTTCTTCTCTTGAAATATCCATGTCATGTCCTTGATCTGCTTTTGTTGAAGGAGTTATTATGGGTTCAGGAAATGGATCGTTTTCTCTTAATCCTTCAGGCATAGTTACACCGCACAGTGTTCTTTTACCACTTTGATATTCTCTCCAGGCATGCCCTGTCAGGTATCCGCGAATCACCATTTCTATTTTGATGGGTTCTGCTTTATATCCTATACTAACATTCGGATGCGGTGATTCAATAAACCAGTTGGGCACAATATGTCGCGTATTTTCTAAAAAGGTTGTGGCAATTCTGTTTAACACCTGTCCTTTAAATGGAATTTGTTTTGGCAATACTACATCAAATGCAGAAATTCGATCGCTGGCAATCATTACCAGGTTATTGCTTCCAATGGTATAAACATCCCTCACTTTCCCATGATATACATGCTTTTGATGATGAAAATGGAAATCAGTTTGTTGAATAGTATTTATCATTTTAGTATTTCAAATTTAGTATAAGCATTCAGGATTTTCTTTACTAGTTCATGTCGTACCACATCTTTTTCTTGAAAGTGAATAAAACTGATTCCTTTTACTTTTTCAAGTAATTTCATAGCTTCAGGTAATCCTGATCGTTGGTTTCTCGGTAAATCAATTTGAGTAATATCGCCTGTGACGACAAATTTTGCCGACTTACCCATCCGAGTTAAAAACATTTTCATTTGATTGGTAGTTGAATTCTGCGCTTCGTCCAAAATTACAAAAGCATTATCTAATGTTCGTCCACGCATATAGGCCAGTGGGGCTACCTGAATAATTCCAGTTTCATTGTATTGTTTGAGTTTTTCAGCAGGAATCATGTCGCGCAGTGCATCATATAATGGCTGAAGATATGGAGCGAGTTTTTCATTTAGATCACCCGGTAAAAAGCCAAGATTTTCACCGGCTTCAACGGCAGGGCGGGTAAGAATAATTCGTCTTACTTTTTTTGCCTTCAACGCTTTTACAGCCATCGCTACTGCAATATAGGTTTTCCCTGTTCCTGCCGGTCCTACAGCAAATACAAGATCTGTTGATTCAATAGCTTCAACAAGTTTTAGCTGTGTTTGGGTCCTGGGTTTAATTGGTGCTCCATCATTTCCATATAGAATAAGCAAATCTTCAGGATTGCTTTCCAAGGTAATTTCCCCTGATTCATTGCTGCATATATCATCTATTGCATCAGCATTAATTTTCCCAAACTTTTCGAAATAGTTGAGAAGTGATAAAAATTTATCCTGAAAAATTTCAATTTCTTTTTCAGTCCCCATTACTTTAATTTCATTTCCCCTAGCAACAATTTGAAGCTTTGGAAAATTCTTTTTGATCTGCTTGAGATTCTCATTATGAACCCCAAAAAATCTGACAGGATCAAGTGAGTCAACAATAATAATTTTTTCGCTCAAAACTTATTCAATATTGATTGCTCAAAAATAGGTTAATCCTTTCAATTCTTAAGGAGAAATTTATTATAATTTTGAGCATAGAAATTATGCCGGTCATTACAATTATATCAGATATGGGGAACGCGGACTATTACACCGGCGTTTTTAAAGGTGCGATTTATCGAGCAGTTCCTGATGCTGAAATAATTGATATTACGCATCACATCAAAATGGAAACAGGGATTACACCCGGAGGTTACATGCTTAGAAATACCTTTAATCTTTTTCCGAAAGGAACAATACATGTAGTTGCCCTGAATACAGTAATAGAACAACATAGTAGGCATGTGGTTTTTGAATATCAGGGATATTATTTTATTGGAACGGATAATGGTGTTTTTTCTCTGGCTTTTGATAGTGAGCCTGTAAATATATACGATATCAGTCATTTGCCGGGTGCGAATACTACATTTCCTGCTTTGTCTCTATTTGTTCCTGTGATTGCTGGATTGGCAGAAGGGAGAAAACCGCAGGAAATAGGAACACCGATTAGCGGACTTGTAAGAAAGATAATGCTTCGTCCAACCATAGATAAAGATTCTATCGCCGGAATGATTATTTATATTGATCACTACGGAAACGGAATAACAAATATTGATAAAGAAATTTTTGATCGAGTGGGGCGGGGGCGTGAATATACTGTACACGTTAAAAGTATGAGTAAAGGGTTGAATAAAATCAGTAAATCATATACTGAAGCACACATGGGCGATCTGGTTGCTGTTTTCAATTCAACCGGTAATCTTGAGGTCGCTATCAATAGCGGGAACTTTCAAAAATTGATGCGAATTGATGTAGGCCATACGATACGTATTGAATTTAAAAATACTTAAATGATGATTACAAGAATTGTCAGAATGTCATTTGATCCTCAACATGTAAATACGTTTCTTAAAATGTTTGAGAAAAAAAAACCATTCATAGAAAATTTTAACGGATGCTCATCGCTTCAATTAATGCAAGACGACAAGGAAGCAAATGTACTATACACCATCAGCACATGGGAGTCTCCTGAGCAACTTGAAACATATCGTAATTCAGAGTTGTTCGCCACAACATGGCAGTTTACAAAGACACTTTTTAATGATAAGCCCTTAGCATATAGTCTTACAGATAAGTTTTCTTCATCATCATTCAATAAAAATTTCAATTACATTTGAAAGATTAAAAAATATCAAAGTGATAGCACTGCTTAAAAAAGAATTAAATATTTTTTTCAGTTCAATTATAGGGTACATTGTAGTAATCCTTTTTTTACTGGTAAACAGCCTTTTTTTGTGGCTTGTTCCTGATGAGAATTTATTTGATGCAGGATATGCCGACCTTTCGCTTTTTTTTGAAAACGCACCTTATGTGTTTCTTTTATTGATTCCGGCGATTACCATGCGATCATTTGCGGAAGAAAAAAGTATGGGAACACTTGAAACAATTATTACTAAGCCGGTAACAGAGTTACAAATCATCATGGCTAAGTTTTTATCATCTTTTATTCTGGTGCTGTTTGCACTTCTTCCCACCCTAATCTATTATATTTCTTTATATACAATGGGTAATCCTGTTGGAAATATTGATACTGGAAGTGTCATTGGCTCTTACATCGGTTTATTGATGCTGGCTTCTGTTTATGTTGCCATCGGGGTGTTTTCTTCATCGCTTACGCAGAATCAGATTGTATCATTGCTCATTGCTTTTACACTTTGTATTCTTATGACTGAAGGTTTTCAGTTAATGAGCAGAGTGAGTGAAAACAGTTCTTCAGGATTACTTAAATCATTTAATTTATTGTTGTCTGAATTTGGAATTTATGCTCATTATAAATCCATGAGTCGTGGTGTGATTGATACAAGAGATGTTATATATTTTTTATCCGCCAATATATTTTTCATTCTTTGTACACTTACGGTTTTACGTAAACGCAACTGGTAATTATGAATCAGCGAAAAAATAAAGACCTTACACAACTGGCCTTAGGATTGGTAATCCTGATTATTATCAATGTGCTTGCTTCATGGCGTTTTGAGAGGTTTGACATGACTGCAGAAAACCGATATTCAATCAGCGATTCAACAAAATCTATTTTGCGAAAAATGGACGATGTGATGCTCGTGACCATATACCTCGAAGGGAAAGATTTTCCGGTAGGCTTTAAACGTTTGCAAAATTCAACCAAGGAATTATTGGATGAGTTCAAATATTATGCGAAAGATAAAATTGAATATCGTTTTGTGGATCCGTTCGCCAATCCTGATCAGAAAGTACAGGCAGATATTTATTACGAACTAATTGATAAAGGCCTAGTGCCAACTGATTTAACAGTTAAGGATGTAAAAGGCAGAACTAACCGTTATATTTTCCCGGGTGCAGTTATTTCTTATAAAGGGAAAGAAGAAGTTGTACAGCTTCTGCAAAGTCAGTTTAATCAACATCCTGATCTAGTCCTAAATCAAAGTATTGAAAAACTAGAATATGAATTTTCTAAAGCGATGTATAAGCTGATGAATTTTCAAAAGAAAAAAAGTGTTTTATTCTCCCGAGGGCATGGCGAAATGAATGAAATGTTGATTGCAGATTTTGTTTATTCATTACGTGATTTCTACGAAGTAGAAGGGGTTGAAATTAAAAGCAATATTGATGTGCTGAACCAGACTGTTTCATGCCTTGTGATTGCAAAACCGGATTCTTCTTTTGATGATGCTTCAAAATTTATCATTGACCAATAT
>JBILKR010000063.1:0-3047 GCA_044376575.1 Flavobacteriales bacterium
ACACATTGCATTATGAAGAAGTGCTGACACAGGGTTGGAGTGGAAAGGATGCCGTAACGGGAGAATTTTTGATGCAGGGAGTGTATGTGTATAAGTTTGTGGTGTATGGCTTTGAGAACGACAAGCAGGAATACATCGGTCAGGTTACGCTGGTGAGATAGAAAGGATAACTATAACAAAATAAAAAAGCTCCAAATTAATTTGGAGCTTTTTATTTTATGTTGAATGCTTATTCTTTTTTCCACTTGATATTACATCCAATACTTGGAATTTGAAAATTTGAAATAGGTTTATTTTCAAGAATATTATTCAATACATTTCTTAAATCTTTACCGGTTACAGGTATATTATTCTTAGGTCTGGAATTATCCATCTGTCCCCTGTATACACATTTTAAATCAGCATCAAAAACGTTAAAATCGGGCGTGCATGCGGCATGATATGCTTTAGCAACATCCTGATTTTCATCGTACAGATAAGGGAATGGAAATTTAAATTCTAATCCGAGCTGCTTCATTTTTTCAGGAGCATCATCAGGATAATTCACAATATCATTACTGCTAATCCCGATAAATTTAATACCATTATTCAAATATTCATTTGCAATCTTAATTATCTCTTCCCTTACATGAATAACATAAGGGCAGTGATTACAAATAAACATGACTACAGTTGCCTTTTCGCCTTTTAATTCAGAGAGAGAAAGTGTTTTTCCTGAAATAGTATCAGGCAAATTAAAATCAGGTGCCTGAAATCCTAAAGGTATTTGAATCGTTTCTGTTGCTGCCATAATTTTTTATTCTTCGCTAAATTCTGCATTTTTGATCAAACTTACATCAGTGTTTTCAAACTTTGGTATAATTCGGTTTTTATATTTTACTCTGCATCTAATATTCTTATTACTGCTTGTATTGTCATATTTATCGGTATACGTTTCATCTTCATATTTTTGGTTTATTTCCATTATTGGTAATGCACACCTGTTATTACTGGTTGCTAATATATTAATGTCCTTACTTTGGATATTTATAAAACCTCTTTTTGGTTTATTATTTTTAGTTCCTATAATCGCAGGTCTCCCGATTCATCAGAGAGTAATTTCAGTTCCATCAAAACAAAAAATATCGCTAATAAATCCGGTTAGGGTGATGACTTATAATATTCAATTATTTGGTTTGAATAACTGGGAAAAAAATATGGAACAAAGAAATGAAATAATTGACCTGATTAATGCTAAATCTGCTGATATTCTATGCCTGCAAGAGTATTTTCATAATGATAATCAGGAGACGAAATCAGCGAAATACATTAAAAATATTTTAGGGTATTCATATTCATATTTTTCAAAAGGAAAGACGAACAGTAAGAATGATGATTTTGGAATTATAATTTTTTCAAAGTTTCCTATTATACATGCTGAAACAATTTCTTTCGATGGTGTGGGAACTAAAACCAATATGGCACAATTTGCTGATATTGTTTTGGACGCTGATACCCTGAGAGTTTATAATGCTCATCTGGCTTCAGTTCATTTGAATGTAAGCGAGGTTGATCAGATCATGGAAGGCGATGAAAAGTCAATTGTGTTGTCAAAAAAATGGCTTCGTAAAATGAAACGCAGTTACCAAATCAGAGAGAAACAAGTTAAAGCTTTGAAGAAAAGTATGGATGAAAGTCCATATCCTGTGTTATTGTGTGCTGATTTGAATGATGTGCCGGTTTCATATGCTTATTATCAACTCACTAGTAAATTAGAAGATGCATTCATACAATCAGCATTTGGAATTGGAGAAACATACCATGGGAAACTTCCTTTTTTAAGAATAGATTATATTTTTCATAGTTCTGATATAAAGTCCGGTGAATTTAAAGTCATTGAAAAGGGATTGACAGATCATTATCCTGTAACCTGTGAAATAGAATTAAAAAAATAAAATGTTATCTTCATCATTACATGAAAAACAGGAGAAATTTTATTAAAAATATTGGTATGACAACCATCGGCTCTTTAATGTTAAATCAAGAGCTGGGTGCACATTCATTTGAACACATTACTAAAAATATTTCTCATTCTTTGATACCGGATAACGATGATTTCTGGGGCTGGGTGAGATCGAATTATACAGTTTCTTCTACATTGCTTAACTTGAATAATGGTGGTGTGAGTCCTCAGCCCAAAGTTGTTCAGGAGGCCTTATTTCGTTACACAGAACTTTCAAATGAAGCACCATCATATTATATGTGGAGAACGCTAGAAGACGGAAAACAGGTAATCAGAAAAAAATTGGCTGACATGCTGGATGCGAATGAAAATGAAGTAGCCATTAACAGAAATGCCACTGAAGCTTTAGATACCATCATACATGGTTTCCCATTAAAAAAGGGTGATGAAGTAGTATTGTCTAAATACGATTATCCCCGTATGATGCATGCATGGAAGTTCAGGGAAAAGAGGGATGGTATAGTATTAAAATGGGTAGATTTTGATTTCCCTGAAAAAAATCCTGAGCAAATAATTGAAAAATATACTTCATTATTTACTTCAAAAACAAAATTGGTTCATCTTACTCACATGATTAACTGGGTCGGTCAGGTGATACCGGTGAAAGAAATTACAAAAGTTGCTCATGATCAGGGTATCAAAGTGCTTGTTGATGCTGCGCATTCATTTGCTCAAATAGAGTTTTCAGTTAAGGACTGGGATTGTGATTTTTTAGGAACCAGCTTACATAAATGGTTATGTGCCCCGTTTGGTACAGGAATGCTCTATATTAAAAAAGATCTTGTTTCAATGATTGATCCTTTTTTTACACCCGACCAGACAATGTTATCTGATGATATTAAAAAATTTGAAGAGCTTGGAACCCGTTCTACACCTGCTGAAATTGCCATAGGTAAAGCCATTGATTTTCATCAGATCATAGGAACAAAAAGAAAGCAGGAAAGATTATACTATCTTAAACAATTCTGGGTTGATCGTGTAAGAAATCATCCCAAAATAAAAATTTATACACCTGATCAGCCTGTATTATCTGGTGCACTTGGTT
>JBILKR010000043.1:0-9668 GCA_044376575.1 Flavobacteriales bacterium
GCTTTCAATACCGGCAATACGTTTTTCAAATTTATTGTTTGATTCCCCTTTTTCCTGACAAACCTCTTCATCAATCACGGTTACATAATTTGTACACGTATAACAACGCCGTTGTTTACATGAAAACAAGAAAGCAATTGCAACAACAATTAGAATATTTAATAAGATTCTCATTTCAAAAATTAATGTCTTCCTCAAACAGTAACCACTGGTTTTGATCTGGCCCTGTTTTTTGTTATACTAAAATACAATTTTTTCAATTCGACTTTTATTCTTTGGGAGATCGATTGTATTTGAGAAAAGTTTCCGCAAAATTGTCTCAAAAAAAGGGGGCATGTAGCTTAAAATGAGTACTCATCAGTTCGCTACATTTCAAAACTAAAAAAGCCCTAAACCTCAGTATTAACAAGAGATTTAAGACTTTTTTTTGATGTGGGCCCAGCTGGGCTTGAACCAGCGACCCCCTGATTATGAGTCAGGTGCTCTAACCAGCTGAGCTATGGGCCCGAAGCATTTGCTTCATTAGAGATTGCAAAAGTAATGATTTTAATGATTTTTCAAAGTGTAGTTGTATCATCCTTTATTTATAACATTAATTACTTTTTCCTTAACGCTAACAGCCCCGTGATGATATACAATAAAGCCACAATACCAATAATAAGAAACGGAGAAGTGAGTGTCATTGGATTGATCCAGCTGATACAAAAAATACAAATCATTGCTAATGTTCCACCCCACAATGGTTTCATCCACCCAATTACTAAACCAAATAGTCCCAATCCTATGAAAATGAATTGAATTTTTTCTTTTTCATTTAACAACTCCCATTGTAATGAATCGTTTGGTAAGTCGCTCAACAAATGAGCAATAAGGAAAAAGATAAACAAAGAAATGATTAAAAGGCTTAAGATTCGGTCAATCCAGTGAATCCCTGTGTCATAAGAAATTTTATTCATTCGTCGAATTAAAAAAATCGAGGATCTCATTCAAATTTTTTTCAGTATGAGAAAGCGCCGATAAATAAAACCAATCGTTGGGTGTCTCATTGAATTTAAGTCGGTTCTGATTCAACTCATTTCTAAGGTCTTCCAGTTGTTTCCGAATGATTGCTTCTTTTTCCAGTACTTTTTCCTTGACGCTCATTGCAAGTAATTATACGTAAATATCATCGAATCCATTGAAATTTCAAAATAGCGAGTACGTGTATTTTTTTTTAACTTTGAAAAAAATAAAAAATGAGAAAAGCTATATCTTTTATACTAGTTACGGGTGCAATTGTTCTATTTAATTCATGCACTATTGAAGATCCCAAATATAAAGCCGTTAGCATGGTTACGATTTGTGCTAATGGACCGTTCGATGTTAGTAATGACAATTATTATTTAGATTTTGATGACGATACATTTACACCACAACCTAACACCTGGTATAAAACTGAATTTGGTTCACTATGGTTTAAAACAGGAAGTGATGTAACACCAACCAAAGCAGCGGTTCATTATTCTGTATTGAGCATTCATTATTCTGACTATTGTCAGTAAAATTTATCCTGCCCAAGTTTCCCGGTCTAAACTTCGATACTGAATAGCCTCTGCCAAATGATGAGGTTCAATTCGTTCACTGGCATCCAGGTCAGCAATGGTTCTGGATACTTTTAAAATGCGATCATACGCTCTTGCAGATAGTTTGAGCCTTTCCATCGCTGATTTGAGCAAGGCTTTTCCTGTTTCATCGGGAACACAACGATCACGCAACATTTTACTGTTCATTTGTGCATTGGCATGTATGCCTTCAGTTCCACTAAATCTTTCCCGTTGAATTTCTCGTGCCTGCATAACTCTCTTCCTAATATCAATACTACTTTCTGTGGGTCGCTGACGACTTAGCTCATCAAAAGGAACCGGAATTACTTCAACATGCAAATCGATACGGTCGAGTAGGGGACCTGAAATTTTATTGAGATAGCGTTGCACGGTTCCGGGTGCACAAACACATTCTTTCTCCGGATGGTTATAGTTCCCACACGGACATGGATTCATTGATGCAATCAACATAAAACTCGATGGATATTCAATCGAAAACTTTGCCCTGGAAATGGTTACAATACGATCTTCAAGTGGTTGTCGTAGTACTTCTAATACTGAACGTTTAAATTCTGGCAATTCATCAAGAAACAATACCCCATGATGAGCGAGCGAAATTTCTCCGGGCTGAGGCTGTACACCTCCACCAACAAGGGCTACATCACTAATGGTGTGGTGTGGACTTCGAAATGGCCGGTTGGAAATGATTCCTTTTTGTTTGCCTAGTTTTCCTGCTACTGAATGTATTTTGGTAGTTTCCAGTGCTTCCTGTAATGACATGGGAGGAAGGATTGTAGGTATGCGTTTGGCTAACATTGTTTTTCCTGCGCCCGGTGGTCCAATCAGTATCACATTATGCCCTCCGGCAGCTGCAATTTCCAATGCACGCTTGATGTTCTCTTGACCCTTCACTTCGGAAAAATCAAACGGAAAGGATTGTTGTTTAATTAAAAATTCTTCTTTCGCATCGAAAATGTGTTGTTTTAATTTTTGCTCCTCATTCAAGAATGCGATGACTTCTGAAATATAGTGTACCCCATACACATTGAGTCCTTCTACAATTGCCGCTTCTTCTACATTTTCAGCAGGCAGTATTAATCCTTTCACCCCGTCTTTTCTGGCTTGCAATGCAATTGGCAACGCTCCTTTAATCGGACGAATCTCTCCATCCAACGCCAGTTCTCCCATCAAAATATAGTCTTCCAGCAGATTGGATTGTATTTGTTCTGAGGCGGCCAAAATTCCAATGGCAATGGGTAAATCGTAAGCAGAACCCTCTTTTCTGATATCGGCAGGGGCAAGATTGATGGTGATTTTTTTTCCGGGTATTTTATAGCCGTTATTCTTCAGTGCGGCTTCAACACGCTGCTGACTTTCTTTTACGGCATTGTCAGGCAAGCCCACCATGAAATATTTAATTCCAATGGTGATGTTGGTTTCGATAGTAATTTTAATGGCATTGACTCCAAATACCGCAGAGCCATAAGTTTTCACAAGCATAAATAGGGTTGAATATTTTTATTAAAAATACCAACCTCATTTATTAATGTAAATAATAAAGGTGAAAATTAATTAAGCCTAACACATTCAAAAGACCCAGATAAATTTTTAGTCTGGTTATTAATAGGATTTTCTACAACACCAGAAAAACTACCTTTAACCAAACCATAATTGTAAGAAGAATTTACAACTGAATTCGGGCTGATAGAAGTAATGGTTACTGTTCCAGAGATACTACTCCAAGGAACATTAGATTGATTCGCTTGAATTGAAAAACCTAATTGATCGGTTGTATAAGTTCCCGGAGTAATGGGTTGGTTTGCGAAGAAATTAATAATTACACCACTTGCATCACTCGATAAATTCATTTCGGGCAGTCCATTATTTAAACTGCCGTCAGTTTCGTATGATGCATTACCATTTACAAAATCATCTGGATAGACGCCAGACCATGAATAAGATTGATTATCATAAACAATTGTCCATGATATAGTTTCGCCACCATTAATATTAAGACTAGGTGTACATGAGATGGTAATAATAAAACTTAAAAGGATAAAAAATTTCAATTTCATAATAGTTGTGTAATAATGAAACCAAAAATAGATATTATTACCATATATGGTTATAAAAAGGAAAGAGGAAGTGATTTCACTTCCTCTTTCCTTTTTTTCTTAACCCTATTTTATTTTACTTCTTCATATTCAACGTCGGTAGCATCACCATTATTGTTGGGAGCTCCCTGATCTGCTGATGCGCCTCCTGCACTGCCATCACCTGCATTTTTATACATGTCTGATGTTGCTGCCTGGAATACATTGTTCAACTTCTCTGTTGCGGCATCGATGGCATCAAGATTCTGCGACTGATGTGCAGTTTTAAGTTCTGCTAAAGCTGATTCAATTTCTGTTTTTTTATCGGCAGGAATCTTATCGCCAAACTCTTTCATTTGCTTTTCAGTCTGGAAAATCAAATTGTCAGCCATGTTCAGCTTTTCAATCGTTTCTTTTTGTTTTTTATCGGCATCGGCATTGGCTTCAGCTTCGTTTTTCATTTTTTCAATTTCTTCTTTGCTTAAACCGCTGGAAGCTTCAATACGTATTTTCTGCTCTTTGCCGGTAGCCTTATCTTTTGCTGTAACACTTAATATTCCGTTGGCATCAATATCAAATGCTACTTCAATTTGAGGAACACCTCTTGGAGCGGAAGGAATGCCATCCAGGTGGAATCGTCCAATCGTTCTGTTGTCTCTGGCCATTGAACGCTCTCCCTGTAATACGTGAATTTCAACGGAGGTCTGATTGTCAGACGCTGTAGAGAAAACTTCTGCTTTTTTTGTAGGGATAGTAGTGTTCGAATCAATCAATTTGGTGAATACCCCGCCCATGGTTTCAATACCCAATGCTAAAGGAGTTACATCCAACAACAATACATCTTTTACATCACCCGCTAATACTCCGCCCTGAATCGCAGCACCAACAGCTACCACTTCGTCAGGATTTACACCTTTGGATGGAGATTTACCAAAGAATTTTTCTACTGCTTCCTGAATCGCAGGAATACGGGTTGAACCACCCACTAATATCACTTCATCAATATCTGAAGCAGATAAACCGGCTTTTTTTAACGCAGATTTACAAGGATCAATCGTGCGGTTGATTAAGCTTTCTGCCAGTTGCTCAAATTTTGAACGAGATAATTTCTTTAATAAGTGCTTAGGACCAGCCGCTCCGATAGTAATGTATGGCAGATTAATTTCTGTTTCTATAGAGCTGGACAATTCAATCTTCGCTTTCTCAGCTGCTTCTTTTAAACGCTGAAGTGCAATCGGATCTTTACGTAAATCCATGCCTTCTTCTTTATTGAACTCATCAGCCATCCAGTCAATAATTACCTGATCAAAATCATCTCCTCCCAAGTGTGTATCACCATCGGTAGATTTTACTTCAAATACACCATCACCCAATTCAAGAATAGACACGTCATGTGTTCCTCCACCACAGTCGAATACAACAATCTTCACATCATTGGCTTTTTTATCCAATCCATAAGCCAATGCAGCTGCTGTAGGTTCGTTGATAATACGCTTAACTGTTAAACCGGCAATCTCACCAGCTTCTTTAGTTGCCTGACGCTGAGCATCATTAAAATATGCAGGAACTGTAATAACTGCTTCTTTTACTTCATGTCCCAAATAATCTTCAGCTGTTTGTTTCATTTTCTGTAACACCATTGCAGAAATTTCCTGAGGTGTGTACATGCGGTCATCAATTTTTACACGTGGTGTATCATTATCACCTTTCACCACCGAATATGGAACACGTGAAATTTCTGTAGCCACTTCACTGTGTTTATTTCCCATAAAACGCTTAATAGAATAGATCGTTTTTGTAGGGTTAGTAATCGCCTGACGCTTTGCAGGATCACCAACTTTACGCTCTCCGTTTTCAAGGAAAGCTACAATGGAAGGTGTAGTTCTTTTACCTTCACTGTTCGGGATTACCATAGGTTGATTCCCTTCCATAACTGCCACACAAGAGTTGGTAGTTCCTAAGTCGATACCAATTATTTTTGCCATAATATTAAAATTCAAAATTTCTTATACCTGTTTAGCAATTCAAGTGCCATCATCAAAATTGGAGAAAATGACCTTTAAATTGTCATGAATCATTACTATTTTGGTATAGTATTGGCAGAAATAGGTGACAAATTTTCAGTAACATTACATATAAGATAATACTTCTTGAATTACTTAAAGGTGTTATATTCGCATAATTGATGATAATCTATACATCTTCAAATGAAAACATTACTTAAACTGCTACATCCAAAGTATCAAAAATTAATTCTTGATTATCCTGTTGAATTTAAACCAAGATATGGATATGGTAAGCCGGCTCATAAACAATTAAATGAAATTATTTCCAAACAAGATGAAATGTATTTTGAATGGCTGAATGAGGTGAAGAAAAATAGAGACACGTTTATATCTTGGTCGTTCGATAAAAAAAATGAAACTGAACCATATTGGAATAATCAATATTTACCGGGATTAGACATGGTAATTTTATATACTGTAATATTAAAAAATAAACCACAACAATATGTAGAAATTGGTTCAGGCAATAGCACTAAAGTTGTATTTTCTGCAAAACATAATGCCAATCTGAATACGAAAATTATTTCCATTGATCCTTTTCCCAGGGCTGAGATAGATAATCTATCGGATGAAATAATCAGACAACCTTTTGAAAATACAAGTAAAGATATTTGTGCTGAACTTAACTCAGGAGATATTTTGTTTATTGACAATTCACATAGAGTATTACCAAATTCAGATGCTACTGTTTTTTTTATGGAAGTTTTACCCCGGTTAAAAAAAGGTGTTATTGTTCAAATACATGATATTTATCTGCCTTTTGATTATCCTCAGGTAATGTGTGATCGTTTTTATTCAGAACAATATACTCTGGCCGCTTATATTATGGCAAATCCTAAAAAATATAAAACGATGATTCCTAATTACTACCTTTCCCAACACTCAGAATACAATGCTACAATGGATGAGTTCTGGGGTAACCTAGCTCCCGGAATTGAAAGGCACGGTGGTTCTTATTGGATTGAAATTACAGAATAATCTATAAAATCTATTTAAAATTCAGGTCGCCTGTAAATTGACCGGAACGCAATGAATCGAGTGTTTGTTGGTTGATTTTAACTCCAAGAACGCTTCCTTTTCCGCGCGAAGAAAACAAACCCAATCCATTTTTAATATTCGTGTAATCTGATGCTTTTTGAACGATACTTGTTGAAGGAGCATTTATAGCAATGTAGTTATACAACTCTTGTCCTGCCTGATATACAATAAAATCAAGTGAATAAAACTGACGCGCCCTGATCTGATTGTTGGGTGTACCCGGAGGATCCTTTTCAATGAATGTGGAAATAAATCCGTAAAATGTAGATTTCTGAATACCATAGTTCACTTCATTACCAAAAATATTTGATGCATCTGGTTTAAATAAAGGGAATGTATTGGTAATGGACTTTAATACTTTGTTGGCGGTATCATTACCCACCCATTCCAGGTAATTGAATCTCAAGGCCAGTTGATAAGCTTTTGTACTGTCATCTTTAATCCAGCTAATCGTTCTTGTATAATTTGGATTTAGTCCAGACGGATCTTCAAAACCAATAATGGTAGCAGGTGTTTGCGGATATTTCATGATCAGGTTTCTGCAAAGTCCTGTTGAAGAACTAACTATTTTATTTTTAGAAGGAATTTGAATAAATAATTTATAAAATTTATTTGTTGAAATCGTGGCGTCAGTGAAGTAAAGAATATTTAAACTATTGGCAAACAAACCGGGATCTTTAGGGAAGGGATTCAATGCTTTTTTTAATGGAATACTGTCAATTTTATTTCCGTTCTGATAAGATAGAAGATAAACAAATACTGAGTCGTAGTATAATGAATCCGGTATTTGTGCAAACAATAATGCATCTCCATCACCCAAAAAGGCTTTATTTACGCGAACCCACTGTGTGTCTTCCTTGGCATCAAGCAGCCCATAAACAATGGAAATATCTTTATAGGGAGCTGTTAAATCAACATCTGTACTGCATGAATAAGTTAACATTACAACTACCGACAATAAAACAACAGCTATTCTCATGAATGATATTTTATGCGAATGTAGAACATTTAAACAGAATTTAAAACCCCTTTTATCTATTCAAACAAATGCTGTTGTAATTTATCAATTAATGACTTTTCTTTGTTCTTAATAGTTTAACCCATGTCTGTACATAAAGAGATTAAAAAAGTAACTACACACGTATTACAGGAACTAAAACGTGATGGCCAGAAAATATCAATGCTGACGGCTTATGATTATTCGATGGCCCGTATTTTGGATGCAGCGGGTATTGAAGTATTATTGGTGGGCGATTCAGCCAGTAATGTGATGGCCGGTCATGAAACTACATTGCCCATTACACTCGATCAGATGATCTATCATGCCTCTTCGGTAATTCGTGCTGTACAGCGTGCGTTGGTGGTAGTAGATTTACCGTTTGGTTCGTATCAGGGTAACTCAAAAGAGGCATTGAATTCAGCAATACGTATAATGAAGGAGGCTGAAGCGCATGCCGTAAAGCTGGAAGGTGGGGAAGAAGTGGTAGAATCTATTCGTCGCATATTAACGGCAGGTATTCCTGTGATGGGACATCTGGGTCTCACTCCGCAATCGATATATAAATTCGGAACTTATGAAGTAAGAGCCAAAGAAGAAGCTGAAGCGCAAAAATTAAAAGCTGATGCAAAAATGCTTGAAGATTCCGGATGTTTTGCATTAGTGTTGGAAAAAGTTCCGGCACAACTGGCAGGCGAGGTGGCCAAGAGTCTTACCATTCCTGTTATTGGAATCGGAGCCGGTAATCAAGTGGATGGTCAAGTGTTGGTTTCGCATGATATGTTAGGCATCACTACAGAATTTAAGCCTCGTTTTTTACGAACCTATGCTCAGTTGAGTGAACAGATGACACAAGCCGTTCACCATTATATCGATGATGTAAAATCAGGAAGTTTCCCCAACGAAAAAGAACAGTATTAATTGATTTCTTCTTTTTGAATTTTTAATACACTGATTACTGTTCGGATCAGGATAAGATTAATACACAATATTGTTGCACCAATCCAATAGGGCAGATGTGAATTTATATCATAAAATAAAGTTCCTACAAGCGGGCCGCTAACCCTCGCCAATGATCCAAAAGACTGATATAACCCTAACACTTTTCCCTGTTCATTCGGTGATGACATTTGAGATAATATCGATAGTCCGGAAGGACCAATCATTCCATTGGCAATGGCCAGGAATAATAAAATAAGCAAACCCACCGGAATAAATAAATAGAGCGGGATATAAGAGAAAAATATTAAACATAACATCATTAATAGGGTCCCGATATACAGCAATTTTTTTTCTCCGAATAAGCGCGTAAAAAAACCAATTAAAAATCCTTGCATCAATGTAGTTGATATTCCTATAAATGCGAATACATAACCAATCTCCTTATCCGAAAAATGATAGATTTCTTTCCAAATCAAAGCCGCTGTGGTTTGAAACATAAAAAAGGCAACGATATAAATATGATAGATAAAAAATAATGCAGCTAGCCCTTTCATTTTAAAAACCCGAACAAAATCTTTCACAGGAAATATGGATATACTTGAATGCTTGTTTTTTTGATGTATGGATTCAGGCAAAAAGAAAAATGCCATTACTAAATTTATTACACCAATTAATGCCGTAAGGTAACCTACATATTCAATTCCGTAGGTTGATTTAATGATGCCGCCAACAGGAGGTCCGAAAATAAAGCCAAGACCAAATGCAGCCCCAATCAATCCCATAGACTGAGCTCGTTTTTCGGGTGGAGTAATATCTGAAATGTAAGCCTGGGCAGCAGAAATATTTCCTGAGCCAATGCCACCTAATACTCTTGAAATTATCAACACGAAAAGTCCTGTTGCTTGTGAAAACATCAGCGAAGAAAAAATAGTAATCACAATACTGATTA
>JBILKR010000024.1:0-26903 GCA_044376575.1 Flavobacteriales bacterium
CTGCTTGCAACAGCATGCCGGGCTTGGGTTTACGACACTCACAGTCTAATTTGTACAACGGATTTTCATCCGGAAATCCTTTGTCAGGATGATGCGGACAATAATAAATTTCATCGAGCCATGCCTGTGCTTTACTCAAATCAACTTCAATTTTATTGTGAATTTCACGCAGTTCTTTTTCGGTGCATAAATTACGCGCTACAACTGACTGGTTGGTAATCACAATGGCTTTGTACCCGCTTTGATTGATGGTGCGAACGGCCTGCGGAACATCGTCATACAAAAAAATGTCTTCAGCACGGTGAATAAACTCAGTGTCGTCGTTAAGTACACCGTCACGATCCAGAAATATGGCTTTTTGGGGATTTTCGTAAGAACTGTTTTTTACTTTTCCCGACAGCACATCTTCCTCTACTTTTTTCAATCGGTCGGGAGTGCCCATGTCCTTGAGGTACTCAGAAGTGTTATATCCAACAAGCAAATATTGTTGAACAATTTCCGGAAAAATATCGCGTCCAAAATCTGCAGCTTTCCCTTCCGGAAGTGCATCAATAATTTTAGGTGAAAGAATGTACAGTCCGGCATTCACCAGATTGCGGCGGTATTCATCTTGTGGATGTGGTTTGGCAAAAAAAGCAGTGATTTGTTTTTGTTCGTTGAGTTCTACCAGGTCGCTGTCGTGCGGATGATCGTTGGGATGCAACACCAGTGTAGCATCGGGTTGATGTTGCTGATGAAACCGGATCAGCCGGTGCAGGTCAAGATTCATGAGCACATCGCCGTACAGTACCATAAAATCATCGGTTAGTTTTTCTTTGATGGCGCGGATTCCTCCGGTGGTTCCCAGGGGTTCTTTTTCTTCAAAGTATTCAATCTGCATACCCCATTTTTCACCGTTTCCGATGTGTTGAATGATGGAATCTTTCAGGTAGTTCACCAGAATGATGACTTCGGTAATTCCATAGTTATGGAGCAGTTCGAGTTGATATTCCAACAGGGGTTTGCCCAGTATGGGCAACATGGGCTTAGGGATCTCTCGGGTGAGGGATGCCAGCCGTGTACCTTTTCCTCCTGCTAGTATAACTGCTTTCAATGTTATTTTTTTCGGGCTATGTATAAAACTTCATTTTCGGGTAATGCATACCTTTTAACTTGATCGGCTGAGAGTGTTTTCACCAGCATGTTTTCTTCCACATCAAATCCTGCTGTTT
The DNA here is from genome assembly GCA_044376575.1 of Flavobacteriales bacterium. Classification (GTDB taxonomy): domain Bacteria; phylum Bacteroidota; class Bacteroidia; order CAIKAF01; family CAIKAF01; genus BA4. The sequence continues at coordinate 1,212 of JBILKR010000024.1, forward strand.
TTAAGCGATCTGCATAATCTTTGCCGTACAGGCGGAAATGATCATTCTGTAAAAAGCGACGTTCTCTTTCTTTCGGATCGGTGATGGTGATGTCTTCATCGGTTTTTTCCATTTCATACCGTTGTGGTACTTGCAGAATGGCCCATCCTCCGGGTTTCATTACCCTGTAAATTTCCCGCATGGCATGCACGTCGTCCGGAATGTGTTCCAGCACGTGGTTGCAGAACACCACATCGTAAGCATTGTCGGCAAAGGGCATGGCATTGATGTCCATTTTTACATCGGCCCATGGCGACTCCAGGTCTGCCGTGGTATAGTCCAGGTTTTTCATCGACTTAAAACGCTTCAGAAAACAATATTCGGGGGCAATGTGCAATACGCGGTAGGATGCAGTAAAAAAGTTGGTTTGGGTTTGCAGGTACAGCCACATTAAGCGGTGACGTTCGAGCGACATTGAATCGGGGGCCAGCGCATTAGCGCGGGATGCCATTCTGCCATAAGGCAACAGGCGGCGATAGGTAATACCGGTAATGGGATCTTCGAAACGTTGACCTCTGTAAAATAAACTAATGATCCGAAGAAAAAAGTGACTGATGTGGTGCAGGTATTTTCTGGGAATAATCCGGGTAGCGATGCTGATCAAAAACTTCATGCCACAAATTAACAAAAAGGTGGCGAATTTCAGTAATGATTATTGAAAACCCTGAATAAAATGAAGTTCAATGATTTATGTTTTAATTAAAAAGGTTGTTGAATTGATCATTAGAATTCAAAATATTTCTATTTATATTTCTAAAAATTTTAATAAATCAACTATGTCATTCAACGGAAGTGAAGGAGAAAAAATCTCCCTGTCGGTGGCTTCAGCCATGACAAAAAATTACAGAGACAATGCCGGAGCCAATCCTACCTTAGCCCATTACATCGGCAGGGATTTAATTGAAGAGATTTTGGCGCAGGAAGGCTGTGTGGGTATCCGCATTTATTATGCACTCAACAGCAATGGCAGCAAGGAGCTGGTGTTGGTTGGAGTAGATGGCGATGAAAACGATATAGTGAATGGGGTGATTGCGGATAAGACTGTTAAATGTCCTCAAAACTGCTCAACTACTAATTTATTAAATTCATAATCCTAAATAAAATAGTGGAAATAATTTATCACATAATTTATATTACTGTTCTTATTATTTCAGTTTCATCTTTTTTTTTGTAAAAAATAAAAATAGAGAATGGTTTCTAAATTGGTTGTTTATTTTTTTGAATTTTATACTTGAAGGAATAGCGTATATTTTATTTTTTGTTTTTGATGTTAAAAATATTTTCATTTACGACTATTATCCTTTTCTTCCAGGTAGTATTCTTTTTTGGATTTTAATACGACTAATATTTAGAAACAGAAAATTACTTCAAACTAGCAGTCTGTTCCTGTATTTTATTGTTCATTTTTTAGTTAATGCAAATACACAGTCTTTAAACTTAATGTATTCAAATTCATTATTTAGTTTCTTAATATTTTTCATGTGTATCTATCTTGTTTGTGTACATATATTTTCAATTACAAATGGGAAAGAAAATTCTACCCAATTTCAAACCCAATTTATTTTTATCAATTTATGTTATTATTCTATCACATTATATAGAGAACTTTCAGTGGACATGAGGTATATATCATATTATAAAAATAGTCCATTTGAAAATCAAATGATACAATTAATCATAATGACTGTAAATATATTTTACTATGCCGGTTATGCGTGGATTTTATATAAAGAAGCATTTAGAAAAGATGTTTTTATAAAAAAAGAAGTGAATTAGAAGTAAATTGAATAGTATAGTAATTCATACCATTTTAAATTATGTTCGTTGTTGTTAAAATTAATAATCAACTAAATTCATAATATTGTATAACACAAATTACATATTACACTATTTAGCTGCAATTATAATTACTTTTTTTCCTGTAATTGTTTTTTTTTATTTAAAAAAAATCATTGATAGAATTATGCTGATAATTCTGTGTTTCTTTTTTATAGGATGGATTTTAGATTTTAGTCAGGCTGTTTTGCTTGTTGGTTTTAATAAACATCATACACTATCTCATTACTTTTGTATTTTTCCTGGACTATTGTTTACATTTTCGCTGTATGAAATTGTATTCGAAAAAGGATTTTACAAATCAATTATTTATGCGACTTCATTTACATTTATTTTGTTAGTAATTACATTTTTAGATGCAAAATCTCAATCTAATGTTTACGCAGATTTTGTTTATAATATTCAAATTTTAATTATCTGTTTAATTTACATTTATAAATCATTTAGTAAAAAAAATCTTTTTCAAAATGAAAAAAATAAATTAAAAAGTATTTTTATTCACTTTACAATGTCTTATTATAGTGTATCTATATATTTGAGTTTAGGAAGGGAATATTATTATCAAGATATTAAAAATATGTATCTTTTTTTAGATTTATTAATTACAGATTTAAATTTGTTTGTTCACTATTCGCTATTTACATATACATTATTTCAAGTAGCCAAAAGGAATAATGCAGGAAAAATTACATTTGGAGCAAATGCCGATGAGTAAGTTGAAAAATAATATACCTTTGATAAACGCTTCCTACAGGATTAAGTTAACAATGCGTTCAATCATTCGTTTGAATGGGGTGATTGCAGATAGGACTCATTCATGCCCTTTGTATTGCTCTAATTACAATGTATTAAATTCATAAATATTTGAAAATTGCTTTTTTTTATTCTTGATCTGATTTATTTTTTAGTTTTTATTTTTTCCATATCCTCTATTATTTTTCTAAAAAAAAAGAATACCTCAGAATGGTTAATATATTGGTTTTTTTGTTTTTTTAATTTTACACTTGAAGGAACAGGGTTGATTCTACATGAAATTTATGATATAAATGATTTTTTATTTTTCGATTATTATCCTTTTATTCCCGGTAGTTTACTGGTTTGGGTTATGCTTCGTTATGTTTTAATAAAGAATAATAAAATATCAATAATTTTATTATGTATTTATATTATTATTTTAAGTTATATAAATGTTATCACAACATCACCAAATTTAATTTATTCAAATTCATTGTTTGATCTCGTAATAATATTGTTAAGTCTTTTAATAATTCAACAATATTTGTTTAATGAAAATTTACAAATCAAAATAAATTTTGCATTTAAATTTAGTCTACTTAATCTAACATATTTTTCCCTTATGTTATTTAGGGAATTATCAATGGATTTTCAAATGCTATTAATATTAAATAAAAAGTTAACCAATCAATTATTGCTTATAACCTTCTTATTGAATATTGTTTATTATATCATTTATTCTTTAATACTATATAAAGAAGCAAGAAGAAAAGATGTTTCTATAAAAATAGAAGTGAATTAGAAGAAAATTGAATAGTATAGTAATTCATACCATTTTATATTATGTTCGTTGTTGGCAGGAAAAATTACATTTGGAGCAAATGCCGTTGAGTAAGTTGAAAAATACATTTTAATTCATTATATACATACTTTTATTATCTTGCAATTGGTACATTAAATTAACATTCAATTGATTACATGCATCATGCTGATTTTATATACTGGTATGTTTTTCAGGCTTCATATTTATTATTTCCTGTAATCACCATTTATTTTTTTAAAAATACGATTGAAAAAGTTGGATTGGCGTTGTGGTTGTATTTCTTTTTTGGTTGCTTGATTGAAATGATTCCTCATGTTTTATTGGTTGCAAATAATTTGAATTATACTTTTTCAATCAGCAGATACTACAGTATTTTTCCTGGATTATTTTATACCTATGCACTGATAGAAATAGTATTTAAGAAAGGATGGAAAATAAGTATGTTTTATACCTTATTATTGGTAGGTATTTTAACATCAATCAGTATTTGGGATGTATATTCTTACATTAATATATATGCTGAATCACTGAATATAATTATTGCCTTATTAATATGTATTTTTTATCTGTATCACTATTTTATTCGTATTGACGAGTTTTCTGTTTCATCAATTAAAAGAATTGAATTGCAATTTATTTTAGCGAACGTATTGTATAAAAGTGTTTACTTCTTTATTATATACTCATTTGAATTCTCTATTCTTAAAGACTCAGCTCCACCATTTGTCACACTCTTTATTATATTGCTTCAATTGAATAATGCGATTTATTATATATTTTCTGCATATATAATTCTTAGGGTTGCAAGAAGAGGCAATGATGGTAAAATCACTTTCGGCTTGAATGCCAGTGAATAGATAAATAGTAGATCGAATCAATCAATAACTTACAAGAGAGTATCTGTAATTCGCAAAGCTCATCATTAAAATGGTCTCATTTTTCCAACCATTTTCCGGGTTTTCTTTCGTAAAACGATATGAAACTGGTAATTCATTATTGTTTTGCTCATGCAGACATTCACATGTTTTATCACCATATTTTACAAGTGCTTTAGCCACAGTGTATGCAGCATAAAATCCTTTGAATGAATAAAAAGAAGGATCAGTTTGTGTGTTTATCTGATAATTTTTGATAAAGGCAACATTATTGCTGTCGGTATAACCAGCAAAATTAACGGTTGGAATATGGACATTGAGGTTTTCATAATAATCTACCTCAATGTTGTTGAACTCCAGCCAGTCTTCCAACCCCACCATAATCATATCTGATTTTTTTGTTGCACTGTTTACCTTGGTCATATAGTCTTTTACAGTGATTTCTTTTGAACTGGGGAAGATTAAAATATTTTTCATGCCCGGTTTAATTTTTCCAATGGCACCCCCACTTTTCCAAGATGTGAAATGATAATGGCTGGTATCGTTCTTTTTTTCTTTCACCTTTTTTAGCGCATCATAGTAATATTGATGCATTAATGAATCTTTTCGTGTTCCGGGATCTACCAATATATAATTCGATTGAGGATAATAGGTATGAAAATACTGAATGCTTTTATTGGCAACGGTTTGGTCGTCGGGAGAAATTTTTATCAGGTATGGATTATTTTCAAGCGTTTCGGCAGATTTAGCAAATGGAGAAATCATCGGTATTTTATTTTCACTTGCAAATTCTGCTACTAATGGAATACTGGAATTGTAAAGCGGACCGATAATCAAATCCATGGTTTTCAGTTCCGGTTTTTTTAATAGTTTTTGGAGAAATGCGGAATCGTTGGGGCCTTTGGAATCGTACACAAACAATTCAAAATTCTTTCCTTCTTTTCGTAAACTATCAAAGGCCACCTTTACACCTTCAAAAAATTCAATAGCAATTTTTGTGTTGGTATTATTACCGGATTGAAAAGGCAAAAGCAATGCTACGTTAAAGTTTTTCTGTGCTGTTTGATAATCTTTACAATCGGATGAAAGGGAAACGTTCGTTAATTTTTTTTCTGTTTTTTGCTGGGTTGTTTTTACTTCTTCTTTATTTGATACAGTAGTTGTTTGTTTGCTATAAATAATAATGGTTTGATCTGCTTTTAATCCTGATTTTAATGAAGGATTCCACTTGATGAGATCGTCCACAGAAACATTAAACTTTTTTGACAAGGCATACATTGAATCTCCTGCTTTCACCAGGTATTCAATCGGCTTTGCATTGGGTTTAGTATTGTTTTCAGGCTTATTTTCAGTTGTTTGCTTTTGCTTGGGATGTGGAAATTTTAATACCTGATCAATGCGAATACTTTGTGTTGCCGTGGGATTGTATGCAAATATGGTATCCTGGTGTACACCGTATTGTTTTGAAATTCCGTAAATGGTTTCCTTGGCTTTTACCTGGTGCACAATGAATTCGCGGTTGCCCACTTTCTCAGTGGTTTGAGAAAACAGAACTGTTGGAATCAAAGCGATACCTAGACCAATCAGGTATGTATAAAATTTTATTCCCATTCAATGGTTGCTGGTGGTTTAGAACTGATATCAAACACAACGCGATTAATACCTTTTACTTTATTAATAATATCGTTGGATACCTTTGCCAAAAATTCGTAGGGTAGATGAGCCCAGTCAGCCGTCATTCCGTCGGTTGACGTTACTGCACGCAGACAAATGGCATTTTCATAAGTTCTTTCATCACCCATTACACCCACAGAGTTTACAGGTAAGAAAATGGCTCCGGCCTGCCACACCTGATGATACAATCCTTCCGATTTTAACTGGTGAATAAAGATGGCATCTGCCTCTTGCAGTATTCTAACTTTCTCTTCGGTAATGTCGCCTAATATTCGGATACCTAGTCCAGGGCCGGGAAACGGATGACGGCTCAAAAAGGAATCATGCAATCCCATTTCGTGACCAATCATACGAACTTCGTCTTTAAACAACATGCGCAGCGGTTCAACTATCTTGAGTTTCATCTTATCGGGCAATCCGCCTACGTTGTGGTGCGACTTTATGGTAACTGAAGGTCCTTTTACAGATACTGATTCAATCACGTCAGGATAAATGGTGCCTTGCCCAAGCCATGCTACACCCTCAATTTTTTTTGATTCGGTATCAAACACCTCAATAAAAGTTCGTCCGATAATTTTTCTTTTTTGTTCCGGATCGGTTACGCCTTTCAGTTCATGTAAAAATATCGATGAAGCATCAACCGGAATAATGTTCAGGCCCAATTCACCGTATCCTGCCTGCACTTCCTTGAACTCATCTTTTCTCAATAATCCGTTATCTACAAAGATGCAATATAAATTTTTACCGATGGCTTTGTGTAACAATACTGCAGCAACTGTTGAATCCACTCCTCCCGATAAACCCATCACCACTTTATCGTTGCCTAACTGCTGTTTTAAACTTTCTACTGTTTCGTCAATAAATGAAAGGGCTGTCCAGTCCTGACTGCAGCCACAAATATTCATAAAGTTTTGTATAATTTTTTTTCCGTCAGTGCTGTGGTATACCTCCGGATGAAACTGCAATCCAAATATTTTTCTGGAGGTGTGTGCAAAAGCAGCCACCGGAATCGACTTGGTGGAAGCAATCACTTCAAATCCATCAGGCAATCCTACGATTGAATCGCCATGCGACATCCATACCTGGCTTCCATCGTTTATGCCGTTGAGCAATTCGTTATTTTTGATGTTTGCTAAGTTGGCTCTGCCATATTCACGGTGCGTGCTGCGTTCAACATTTCCTCCTCCTTGTTCTGCCATAAGCTGTGCACCATAGCAAACACCCAATACCGGTACCGAAGAATTATTCCATTGAAAAGCAGGAAAAAGAGCGTTTGGCTCTTTCACAGAAAACGGACTTCCGGAAAGAATCACGCCTTTTACGCTTTCATCTAATACCAATTCGTGGCTGAACGGATGAATTTCACAAAATACATGTTGTTCTCTAACTCTTCTTGCAATCAATTGTGTGTATTGAGATCCGAAGTCAAGTATGATAATTTTCTGATGCATGCTGCAAATATAACCACAAGTGGCTTAAAAACATAGAAACATTTTATCGCGAAAGAATCTTAAACTCTGTCCTTCTGTTTTTTGCTCTTCCTTCTTCCGACTGGTTTGATGCGACGGTTACTTTTTCACCGAATCCTTTATAGCTCATTCGTTCTTTAGCAATGCCCAGCTGGATGAGGTATTCGTAAACTGAACGGGCACGGTTTTCAGAAAGGATCAGGTTGTCGTTATCGTTTCCTACATCATCGGTATGCCCCTGAATCGCAAAGGTGAGGGTGGGATTTAATTTTACGAAATCGGCAAATTCATCGATAATGATTTTTGCTTTGTCGGTTAATAGAGATGAATTGGATGCAAACACAATGTCGTTGATGCGATAGGCTTCGCCCACTTTAATTTCGCTGGTGGTCAGTTCAACCTTAGCCGGTGTTCCGATACCCATATCTTCTTTTGAAATCAGTTTTGAGGTAAAAGCCACACCCTCTTCTTTGATGGTCATGATATGATCAGCATCTGCTGTAACAATGGCTACGTAACTTCCGTCATCCTGATTTACATTAATTGTAGTTACTTCTTTAGTGGTTGTATTTTTAATTTCAATGGTGGAGGCTCCAACGGTATTGTCTTCTTTTTTTACAGTTCCTTCCACATAGATTACTTCCTTAGGTCTTACTTTTTCATACAGATCAAATGTGTAAATATCCAATCCGCCGGGACCTTTGAGTTTATCGGAAGAATAAAATCCTGTTTTACCATCAAGGCTTACAAAGAAACTCACATCATCTCCTTCTGTATTAATCGGGATACCTAAATTTTTTGGTTTTCTCCATTTACCTTCAGCATCTTTATTGGTATAGAAGATATCATAACCGCCAACACCTTTATGTCCTTTGGAAGAAAAGTATAAGGTCTGACTATCGGAATGCAGAAAGGGTGTAAGTTCATTGTCGGGAGTATTGATGGTAGGGCCCAGATTTACAGCCGGTCCCCATTCTCCATTTTCAGTTTTAACACACATGTATAAATCAACACCTCCATATCCGCCTGGTCTATTGGAAGCGAAGATCAGTGTTTTTCCATCAAATGAAATGGTAGGTTGCGAATCCCATGCATCGGAGTTGATGGCTCTTCCTGCACTGGTAAAGGGTTGCCAGAAACCGTTGATGTTTGTGGTTTTCCAGATGTCACAAAATTCCACCTGATTGTTTTCACAAATCACAAAATACATAGTTTTATTATCAGCAGTAATTGCAGATGCCCCGTTATTGTATTTATAATTAAACGGTCGATTCATATCTTCACCACCGTCAAATACCCCATCAACTTTATTACTTCTGGTGAACAACTCAATAAAATTTACTCCGCTATCATAACTTTTATCTATGTTTCTATCGCTCACCATTGTTTTACGTATGAAATAAAAACTGCGATTATCCGGAGAAATGCTCGCCAGATACTCGTCTGCAGGTGTACAAACATTAGGCATTACAACAGGGTTGAAAGGGACGCGAGTGGTAAATAAATCAGCATCTTCTTTTGCTTCTTTTAATAATTTTTTAGCCAGCAGATATTCTTCATCATCTTTAATATCGTAGGTTAAAAATTTTTCAAAATAGGTAATGGCTTCTTTCAGGTTTCCGGCATCGTATGAAATCAGTCCCATATAAAAATGAGTATAGGGTGAATATTCAGGACAGATTTCAATTACTTTTGAAAGATTCTCTGAAGCTTTTTCTTTCTTACCCATCTTGAAATAACTGGTTCCTAGATCAAACAAGGCTTCGTAATAGAAATTCTCCATTTCAATCACTTCGGTCAGTATTTTTCTTTTTTCTGACTGGTTGCTTTCTTTTTTAGCTTTCTCATAAAGCTTCACTGCTTTTTTATTTTCGTTGGTGGCGCATGCCTCTTTATTAATCATGTAATCCTGTGAAAAAAGCAATACAGCGTTAAAAATAAATAGCAAAGAGAGGATTTGTCTTTTCATACAAAACAAATAACTTGAATTAAACTGCATACAAACAAAATTAGTATGTATGAAGAATGAAAAAGTTCTAAATAAAAAGGATTAGTAAGAATGGATTGTTAATAAACTTCAGAACTGAACGATGGCTGAACCCCAGGTGAATCCACTTCCAAATGCAGCCATACAAACTTTTTTACCGGTCGAAATTTTTCCATCCTGCCATGCTTCCGACAGTGCAATGGGAATAGAAGCTGCAGTTGTGTTCCCGTATTTTTGAATATTATTAAACACTTTTTCTTCGGGAAATTGAAATTGTTTCTGTATGTATTGAGAGATGCGAAGATTGGCCTGATGGGGAATGAGTAAGTCGATATCTTCTGCTTTCAATCCATTAAAGTCCAAAGCTTCTTTGATGGTTTCTTCAAAGCGGGTAACCGCATGTTTAAAAACCATATTCCCGTTCATGTATGCCAGAAAACTTCCATTATCGATCATTTCGTGAGTAATCCTTTTTTTTCTGACTGAACCGGGATGTTCGTTCATTAATTCTTCTGCATATTTTCCTTCGGAATGAAGGTGGGTAGACAAGATTCCTTTTTTATCATCATCAGATGCACTTAATACTACAGCACCTGCACCATCGCCAAAAATTGGGGCCATATTTCTTCCGCGTTCACTATGTTCTAAAATATTGCTTTGTGTTTCACTGCAAACCAGCAAGATATTTTTATACATCCCTGATTTAATAAACTGATCAGCAATGGATAGTCCATAAATAAATCCGGAACATTGTGTTCGTATATCCAGTGCTCCGATGGTGCCCATATTCATTTCTCGCTGCAACAATACTCCCGATCCGGGAAAATGATAGTCAGGACTCAACGTAGCAAAAATGATGAAATCAATATCTTCTGGTTGAATGTTTGCATTTGCTAAGGCCATACGTGAGGCATTCACACCCATGGATGAGGTGGTATCTTTTCCTTCAGTAAAATATCTGCGTTCTTTTATTCCTGTTCTTTCGGTAATCCATTCATCAGAGGTATCCATCAACTTTGCTAAATCAGCATTGGTGATGATGTTTTCCGGAACATAATGACCGGCTCCTGTTATAATTGTCCTGGGCATTGAATTATTCTTTAAGATTCAAATATAACTTATTCTTTTTCAATGGGTAATTTTAACCGGGAGAATTGTAGTATCCATGAAATCAATATGACGATAAAACAACCGATAACATTATACCACAAATATGCTATGTTGATGTATCCTTTTACTGTAAGAAAATGAAAAATCAATACTGTAGTTTGTGCGATCATGGCCGAAATGAAAACTACATTGGCATTGATTTTTTTTGTAAAAAAACCAACCAGGAAAATTCCGAGAATGGTTCCGTAAAACAATGATCCGATAATGTTCACTGCTTCAATCAGGTTATCGAACAATGAAAAGATAGAGGCAAATACAATAGCAATTAATCCCCATAAGGCAGTAAAAAATTTTGACATAAAAACATAGTGCTTGTCAGATGCTTCTTTTTTGAATGATCGTTTATAAAAATCTATCAGGGTTGTTGAAGCCAGTGCATTGAGTTCTGATGATGTGCTCGACATAGCGGCGCTAAAAATTACGGCAAATAAAATCCCGATGATTCCTACCGGCATGTAATGTTGAATATAACTGATAAATACATAATCTGCATCTTTGGTTGTGGCATCAGGTTGAAATTTTGTTACCACTTGTTTGATACTATTTCTGATGTGTTGATCCTTTTCTTCCAACGCTGAATATGTTGCAAGTGTATTTTTATCATTGGGTTGTTGAGACAGTTGAATAAATGCATTTTTCTTTTCGTGATATACTTTTTCGTGCAATATATTCAGGCTGTCTAATGCAATCGAAGCCTGTTTGTTTTGCTTTACTTTTTCATAAGCCGGCTGATTAAAAAAAGAAGGAGGTTGAACAAGATTGAAAAAAATAAAAACCAGAACACCTGAAAATAATATCAATAATTGCATGGGAATTTTCAGCATACCATTCATCAGTAATCCAACTCTAATTTCACTCATCGACTTTCCTCCCAGGTAACGTCCAACTTGTGACTGATCAGTACCGAAGTAACTCAATGAAAGAAAAAATCCTCCAAGAATACCTGTCCAGATGGTGTATCTGTTATTCAAATCAAAATTCCAGTTGATAAAATTCATTTTACCGGTTTTTCCCGCAGCAACAATAGCATCACTCACTGTTACTTCTTTTGAAATCTGATATATCAATAATCCAACGGCTATTATCATTCCACCCATCATTACTGCCATTTGTTGCTGTTGCGTGATGCTTACAGCTTTTGATCCGCCGCTCACGGTGTAGATGATTACCAATGATCCAATGAATATATTGGTGGTGTTCAGATCCCATCCAAGTATGGATGATAAAATAATGGAAGGTGCATAGATAGTAATACCTGCAGCCAGTCCGCGCTGAATTAAAAAAAGCATGGCCGTACCTTGCCTTACTTTAACATCAAAACGGTTTTCTAAGTATTCGTATGCAGTAAATACATTTAATTTATAAAATTGAGGGATGATAAACACTGAAATCACTATCATGGCCAGTGGCAATCCAAAATAGAACTGAACAAACCCCATTCCGTCTTCATACGCCTGTCCGGGAGTTGAAATAAAAGTTATGGCAGAGGCCTGCGTTGCCATGACTGAGATTCCGATTTGCCACCACTTTAAACTTTGATCACCTAAAAAATAATCTTTTAAATTCCTGTTACGTGTAGATTTAACTGCTCCGTAAATAACAATAAATAAAAGCGTTCCCAGCAGGATAATCCAGTCAATCCAGTTCATTGAAAATAAAATGTAAGTAAGGATAATATTAAAATAGTAAGAAGCAGAGTACCGACCACCATCATATACCACTTCTTCCAAGAATCAAATAGAGGTATTTTTTCAAAATCATTCATAATCCTTACTTTGTATGAAAATACATAAAACATTGAAATGAAGAAATATGTTTTATCCATTGATCAGGGAACAACCAGTTCCCGTGCAGTAATATTTGATACACAAGCACAACCTGTATGTATTGCACAACGGGAGTTTACGCAACACTTTCCAAATTCCGGCTGGGTAGAGCATGATGCCAATGAAATCTGGAGTACGCAGGCTGCAGTTTGTGTTGAGGCCATTCAGCGTTCCGGAATTGATCCTGCTGAAATTGCCTGTATAGGAATAACGAATCAGCGAGAAACAACGGTGGCATGGAATAAATTAACCGGTCAGCCTGTATATCATGCCATCGTGTGGCAAGATCGAAGAACGGCTTCGTATTGTGATGAGTTAAGAAAAAAAGGTGTTGAGCCTATTATAAAAAACAAAACAGGATTACTACTGGATGCATATTTTTCTGCATCAAAAATTCACTGGATACTGACTCATGTTGATGAAGCAAAAAAACTTGCGGATGCTCATCAGCTTTGTGTTGGAACCATCGATAGCTGGTTGTTGTGGAAATTGACACAGGGAAAAGTACATGCTACCGATGTAAGCAATGCCAGCAGAACCATGTTGTTTAATATTCATACACTGGAGTGGGATGATGAATTGCTTAAACTCTTTGAAATTCCGAAAGGTATTTTACCAACAGTATGTTCGAGTGCAGAAATATATGGATATACCCAAGGCATTATTTGTCAGGATGCAATTCCAATCAGTGGTATCGCAGGTGATCAGCAGGCGGCGTTGTTCGGGCAGCGTTGTGTTGAAAAAGGAATGGTAAAAAATACTTACGGTACAGGTTGCTTTTTGGTAATGAATACCGGAGATGAAATTATCAATTCACAAAACAGATTGATCTCTACCATTGCATGGAAAATAAAAGATAAAGTTTGTTATGCCCTCGAAGGAAGTATATTTATTGGTGGTGCTGTGATACAATGGCTGAGAGACGGATTGCAAATCATTCAGTCTTCTTCTCAGGTCGAACAACTTGCATTGACCGTAAAGGATAATGGTGGCGTATATTTTGTTCCTGCTTTATCAGGGCTGGGAGCACCATACTGGGATCCTTATGCCCGTGGGTTGATGATTGGTTTGAATCGCGGAACCACCGCTGCACATATTGCCCGCGCTGCCATGGAGTCGATTGCATTTCAATGCAACGATGTGCTGGAATGTATGCAACAGGACATACAACAAAATATTACTGAATTAAGGGTTGATGGAGGTGCTACAAGCAACCTTACATTGATGCAATTTCAATCAGATATTTCACATCTGAATATATCATTGCCGACTCATCAGGAAATAACCTCGATGGGAGCTGCATTTCTTGCCGGTGTTGGTTGCGGGTTATGGAATGAAGAAGAGTTAGATCAATTATATGCAGTAAAAAATCATATTGAACCACAGCTGGAAGAGAAAGAAAGAAAACATCAACTTCTGCGATGGAAAAATGCAGTTGAACGTTCGATGAAATGGGAAGAAGAATAAATTAAGAATGGAAAATATTTATCAGTTTTCCATCCTGTAAAAACGGAACTACTTCCGCTGTATCATGCTGAAGACAGTAATCAATGTCTTCTTCAAGATTCAATTTAGACAATCTGTTTCGGTGTGATGAATCTTTCAAAAATTCATGCATATTATTTTTACTTTGCTCATACAATGTATGTGCAGCAATCGCTGCGTCACTGTCTATATCAAAAGCAAAGCCACGCTGAAGCAAACGCTGTGTAAGGGCTCCAGCAAACAAGGTATCTTCAAGATTCATTCTGTTTTTCCATCCCGCACATAAAATCATAACAGATTTATTTTCGTTTGCAAGCCAATGCGTAAGTGCAGAAATATTACTGAATGCACCGGTAGTTAATCCCAGACTATTTTTTGCTGCTTCAATGGCCTGTGTTCCGTTAGTGGTAGATAGAACTAATGTTTTTCCTTTTACTTCAGGATTATTGATGTATGATAAAGGTGAATTTCCATAGGTAAAACCATTCACGACTTCGCCACCACGTTCAGCGGCATGTATGTATTCATTGCCCTGATATTCTGCAGATGCATTAATATCAGCCACCGGAATAACTGCCTTCATTCCATGGTGTAATGCAGTAGAAATGGCTGATGTAGCCCTGAAAATATCCACAACTACAACAATGCTGTTTTCATCCTTGTATATGGGATACAAAGCAGGAGTTAAACATATGCGAACAATGGGGGAGGAGTTCAATTTTATTTTTGGTAAAATGGAATTTTTACAACATTTGCCTTTAACAATTTGCCACGGATTTCAATGTGAATTTCTGATCCCGGCTTACTGTTTTCAGTCTGTACATAACCCATACCTATTGCTTTGTTTAAGCTTGGAGATTGTGTTCCTGAAGTAACATTTCCAATTACATTTCCCGTTGCATCTGTAATGGGATAATCTTTTCTTGGGATTCCCTTATCAATCATTTCAAAACCTACCAGTTTTCTGGAAGTTCCTTTTTCTTTTTGTTCAAGCAATGCTGATTTATTGATAAAGTCTTTTGAAAATTTGGTGATCCATCCTAATCCGGCTTCAATCGGAGAGGTGGTATCGTTTATATCATTTCCATATAAACAAAATCCCATTTCTAATCGTAAAGTATCTCTGCAACCTAATCCCGCAGGAATTAGTCCGTGTGATTTACCATGATCTAATACTGCATCCCACATGGCCTCAGCTTGGTTATTGGGTACATAAATTTCAAATCCGCCTGCGCCGGTGTAACCCGTATTTGATATAATAATATCATCCGTTCCGTTCATCTTGCCGATACGAAAGTGATAGTAAGGTATTTCAGTTAAATTTTCATTAGTCATCTTTTGTAATATTTCTGTTGCTTTTGGTCCCTGCACAGCAAGCAAAGACATATCATCAGAAATATTTTTCATCGTCACATTTTTTCCAGTTGCATGCGAATGAATCCAGTTCCAGTCTTTATCGATATTGGATGCATTTACTACCAACATATATTTTTCCGGGCCCATACAATATACCAGCAAATCATCAACAATTCCCCCATCCTGGTTGGGTAAACAACTATATTGTACTTGTCCGGTCTGCAATTTAGAAGCATCGTTGGATGTAACCCATTGAATCAATGCAAGCGCATCCGGTCCTTCAATCATAAATTCTCCCATGTGTGAAACATCAAAAACACCGGCCTGCTTTCTTACAGCATGATGTTCTTCCAGTAAATTAGAATATTGTATGGGCATGTTGTATCCCGCAAATTCTACCATTTTGGCACCGAGTGCGATGTGTTTTGAGGTAAGCGAAGTGTTTTTCATTTCAAATCAATATGCGACAAAGATAATCAGTCAAATAAATTTAAGAAATGGGGAGTATTGGCTTTTACAGAATAAATATCCATGATACTGCTTCTGCAATTTTTCTGAAGATTAACCAATGCCTCATTATTAGTGATTAAAAGCGTTAATTTTTCTTCCCATTCTTGAGGTGTTAAACAAAGAAAACCATTGATACCTTCCTGAATAATTTTAGTATTTACACCTACAGGAGAAGCAATAGCGGGTACTCCAATGGATAAATATTGTAAGGCTTTGAACCCACATTTGCCTTCACTCCATGCATCATGTTCAAGTGGCATCACGCCTACATCAAAATGAGAAAGATCTTGTATCTCATTCTCTTTATTCCATTGGATAAAGCGAAGATTAGGGATGTTCCATTCAGGAGCCTTGTTTGAAATAATATGTATTTCAACATGTGAAAATTGGTGAATTATTTTTTCAAAAACAGGAATAAGTTCATCGAGGTACTTCACTGTTGAATGTGTGCCTGTCCAACCAATGATGAAATTACTTTTATCTGTTTTTTTTACCGATGGAGTATGATAGTTGGTGTCAATCGAAGTAGGAATAAAGAATGATGAAGAATTATAAGTCAACGCATAATTTTTAAGATAATCATTTCCGCAGGAAACTTTATAACTCCATTTAATAAATAGTGAAGTGTTGGAGTACATTTTTAAAAAACCAAAAACACGGTTCGAATTGCTTACATTGGGGATCCATATGGCATCGTCAAAATCAAAAATGATTTTTTTTCTCAGCAGTTTTGAAATGAGTAAGGGTATAATGGGATAACCAATAGGACTGGATTCCCTATGAATAAAGATAAAATCGTATCCGGGTGCTTTGAAAATGATGAGCAAACGTTTAAACATTGCACGGATTACTCCCAATATTTTTTTCAACCATTTATCTTTTGCATACAAAATTTCCCATGTTTTAAGATCCCAGTATGGTTCTTGATGAATATCAAATCCATTGGCTCTTAATGCATCAAAATATTGCTCAAATCTGAATCGTTGACTTGGAGCTTCGCCATGAGGGTAGGGCGTAATGAATAATATTTTTTTTCTGGAAGAACCCATAATTATCTTCTTCCGTATTTTTTCATGTTTTCTTCAAGCGGAGTCAGGCTATTGATAATTGTTTTTACATCTTCTTCTGTACCACCAATAAATGGCGCTCTTTCAAAAGGGATGGTATTATCTATCATGTATCGGTATGTGGTTAATGTACGCAGCAGTGAAGCATTCAGGTTCTTACAAACCTTGAGCATTTTTACATTGAAATCTCCGATCCATGTCAGAATAGTATCGGCATAGTTGGTTTCAGAACGGATGTGTTTTCCTCCATACTTAATCACGGCCGCTTCAACTCCCTGCCCCTGGAACTCCGGAATAACGCCGAATACAATTCCATACATAGTGCTGCTTCCTACAAAATTTTTATAATAGAGAAATTTTATTTTACCCCAAAGGTTAAGGTTGCCGTTAACATGTTTAAATATTTGATTGAGTTCAGGAAGATTAATATAGAAGGCAATAGGTTTATTCTGAAAAAATGCAAAAAGGGTAATGCGTTCATCCTTCACCGGTTTGATGGCTTTCATGATTTTTAAAGCCTGTTCCATTTTCATGGGTTTGAAACCTGCATGTTTACCCCAGGCTTCGTTATATACCGTTAAAAAATAATCTGCCAGTTGCTGATCTGAAAATCCTTTGACATTAGTGATCTTAAAATCCGGATGATCCCATAACTGATTTGCTTTTCGTTGAAAAATTTCATCAGCGTCTCTTTCCAGGTCCCTCCAAAAAACATATTGATGATAATACGCCTGCATGCCATAGGATTCGAAAAAATCCTGATAGTATGCCGGATGATAGTTCATCTGATAATTGGCTGGATAATCTGCATTCTGAACAAGCAGGCCCCAGTATTCATTTTTTTCACCAAAATTAATCGGTCCGTCCATGGCTTTCATACCTTGTTCATGAAGCCATTCTTTAGCGATATTGAGTAATATATAGGCTGATTCTTTATCGTTAATACATTCAAAAAATCCAAAACCTCCGGTAGATTGCTTGAATGATTGGTAGTATTTGGGATCAATGAATGCAGCTATTCTTCCTATGCATTGACCACTGTTATTTTTTAGTATCCATCTAATGGCCTTGCCTCCCCTGAATGCCTTATTCGTTTTTGGATTGAATATTTTTTCAATATCCTGTTGCAGGTGAGGAATCCAGTTCTTGTCATTTTTATAAATTTCAAATGGAAGTTTATGAAATTCCCTGATTTCATGCTTTTCTTTCACTTCAATCAACTGCATATCTTCTTTACATCGTTGGTGTTAAACGAATATAAACTTTTTTTGAGTATTTATTAAGAATGTTTGCATAAGTTTTTAAAATAGGTGTTACACAGATGTTTATTTGTATTTTTACACTGTGAGAGATTTTAAGCATAAAGTTGTCATCATCACCGGTGGTTCATCAGGTATTGGTAAAGCAATTGCTGTTGCATTTGCAAGATCCGGTGCATCAGTAGTAATTAGCGGAAGGGAAAAGGAAAAATTAGATGCTGCCGGGCAGGATTTACTCAACATACATTCAGATATTCTATGTGTTCAGTCTGATGTGAGTGCTGAAAATGATTGTGTTCGTTTAATCAATGAAACTTTAAACCGATTTGGTCGGATTGATATACTGGTCAACAATGCAGGCATGAGTATGCGTGCATTATTTAAAGATGCTGATTTGAGTGTTTTGAAAAAACTCATGGATATCAATTTCTGGGGAACGGTCTATTGCACGAAGTATGCTTTGCCATCTTTGCTCAAATCAAAAGGTGTAGTAGTAGGAATATCATCTGTTGCGGGTTTCAAAGGATTGCCTGCGCGCACTGGCTATTCAGCAAGTAAATTTGCCATGCATGGTTTTTTGGAATCACTGCGAATTGAAAACCTAAAGAATGGATTACATGTATTGATTTGTTGTCCCGGTTTTACGGCATCGAACATTCGTAATACTGCTTTAAACAAAAATGGCGATGCACAGGGAGAATCTCCACGTGATGAAGAAAAAATGATGCAGCCTGAAGAAGTGGCTGTTCAGTTACTCAAGGCGATTCAAAAAAATAAAAGAACACTGATTTTAACATCACAGGGAAAGTTAACGGCATTTGTCAATAAATTTTTTCCTGCCTGGCTTGATAAAAAGGTATTTGATCACATGGCATCAGAGCCTGATTCTCCTTTAAAATAATGATTCACAGGTTACGACATATTTATCGCAAGGCATTGCTTAAGTTCATCCCCGCAAGATCATATGTGCTGGAAGTAAATCTATCTCAACAGGAAATTATTCAACGGCTTCATTCATTGATTCATGCTTATCCTTTTTATTTTTTATTTCAGCCTCCAACGGATAAACCCTATTCCGGTAAGATGATGATCAATAAGTTTATTGCTATACGAAATCACACCGGTAGTTTTCAGCGACCCATAAAAGTGACTGGATATTTTCATATTATTCAGGATAAAGTTTTTGTGCGAATTATTTTATCAAACCCATTTTCATTGTTTAATATTACTATACTCGGGGTGCTTTATTTATTATTTATAATATTTCAGGTAGCTCCTTTTGAATTTTGGGTATATAATGTTTTGCTCTATTTATTTCCACTGCTAATTGCTTACCTGATTACCAATTTTTCATTTCAATCCATTTATAAGCAAGAAAAACTTCGCTTTTTAAAATTGTTCAACGGACGTAGGTTAACTGATAAAGAACTTGAGCAATGGGGAATTTAAATCATAAGACTTTTACCATTGCCTATGATGCAAAGCGTGCATTTTGCAATAATACCGGATTAGGTAATTATTCCCGTACTCTGATTAAAATGATGATTGAGCAACATCAGGAAATGAATTTTATTCTTTTTACGCCTGATATTAAATTAGACCAATTTGAAAAGGAAATATCTTCATTTAAAAATGTCAGGATTGTACAACCTGAAATTTATTTTTTTCGATTGTTCCCTTTTCTATGGAGAACATATTCAATTACTTCACTTGTAAAAAAAAATAAGCCAAATGTATTTCATGGGTTAAGTCATGAGTTGCCTGTTGGTATTGAAAAAATAAATGTACGTACCATTGTTACCATTCATGATCTTATTGCATTTAAATCTGAAAACGGTTTCGGATGGTTAAATCGTTTGATATACCGCAATAAAATTAAATCTTCGGTAAGACGCGCCGATAGAGTTGTTGCGGTGAGTCAGCAAACCTCAAATGAATTAAATAAAATACTAAAAGTATCTCCAAAAAAAATCAAAGTAGTATATCCTTTTTTTAAAATGGATATATTAAATAATCACTTTATACAAAGTGAATCGTCATTTCAATCTTCACTTCCTGAAAAATTTATATTTCAGGTGGGACGTGTAGAGTATAGAAAAAATATTTCTGCAGTAATTGATGCTATTGCACTCTTACCTTCAAGTGATATTAATTATGTAATAGCAGGCAGAATAACGTCATACAAAGACGAGTTGGATAAAAAAATAAAGTCACTGGGTTTAACTGGTCGTGTGCATTTTTTGGGAGAGGTCAGTCAGCAAGAATTATATTTTTTATATCAGCAATCATTACTTGCAATTTATCCCTCATTGATGGAAGGATTTGGATTTCCTGTGCTTGAAGCGATTGCATTAAAAAAACCGGTGATAACAAATCAAGGTGGTTGTTTTGAAGAAGTGGGTGGAACTATTGCATGGTATTCAGATACAACGAATCCTAATTCTATTGCAGCCGTAATACAAGAGATCATTGATCATCCGGAAAAAGTGATGGATAAGCAAAAAGATACTGAAACACATCTTCATCAATTTTCAGCATCAGTTATATTGTCTCAATTATTAGCTTGCTATACTGAAGATAATCAAGCCTGATTTACTATTTTTGCACGTAAATGAATGATTTCAGAAATCTTTTTGAGCCTTATCTCTCTTCGCATGCGCTACAGGTTGTAGCAGAGGAAGCTGATAAATTAGGTGTAGATGCTTATCTCGTTGGCGGTTTTGTACGTGATGTGTTGTTAGGTCGTACAAGCAAAGACATAGATATTATGTCGGTGGGAAAGGGACTTGACTTGGCAGAGAAAGTAGCACAACGATTAAACATTACAGAGCACCTTGTAGTTTATAAGAATTTTGGAACAGCCCTCTTACACATTGATGATGTAAATATTGAATTTGTTGGAGCACGCAAAGAATCATACCGAGCTGAATCCAGAAAGCCTGTTGTTGAAGATGGTACGTTGGAAGAAGATTTGTCGCGCAGGGATTTTACCATCAATGCACTTGCTGTGCAAATCAATGCAACGCATAGGGGGGAATTAAAGGATTTATTTAATGGTTTAAATGATCTTGAAAATAAGCGTTTGGTTACGCCGTTAGATCCTGATATCACCTATTCCGATGATCCCTTGCGGATGATGAGAGCTATTCGTTTTTCAGCTCAACTTCACTTTACAATAGATGAGAATTCACTCATAGCAATACAAAGAAATGCTGAACGAATAAAGATTGTATCCAAGGAGAGAATTGCAGATGAGTTGAATAAAATTATTTTGGCTAAAAGGCCTTCAAAAGGATTCAAGTTATTGTTCAATACCCATCTCCTCGAGTATATATTTCCTGAAATGGTTAAATTGCAAGGTGTTGAAACGATGGATGGCAAAGGTCATAAGGATAATTTTTACCATACCTTGCAAGTACTTGATAATCTTTCTCAGCATACAGATGATCTCTGGTTGCGCTGGTCTGCCATACTTCATGATATTGCCAAGCCTAATACAAAACGCTTTGAGCCGGAGCATGGCTGGACTTTTCACGGGCACGAAGATTTGGGTGCGAAAATGGTTCCATCTATTTTTAAAAGAATGGGATTACCACTTAATGAAAAAATGAAGTATGTACAAAAATTAGTTAGACTTCATCTTCGCCCTATTGCTCTGGTAAAAGAAGAAATTACAGATTCAGCCATTCGCAGACTCATCTTCGAAGCCGGTGATGATTTGACGGATTTAATGAAATTATGCAATGCTGATATCACTTCAAAAAATGAAGAAAAAGTGAAACGATACATGCATAATTTTAAGTTGGTGGAAATGAAAATTGAAGAGGTAGAGGAGAAGGACAGGATTAGGAATTTTCAACCGCCGGTAACTGGAGAAATGATTATGCAAGCGTTTCAGATTGGTCCATGCAGAGAAATAGGACAATTGAAAACCTTGCTGAAAGATGCGATACTGGATGGAATCATTGAAAATAATTATGATCAGGCATACGCATATATGCTGAAAGAAGCACAGCGTATCGGACTTAAATTGCCGAATTCATGAAGCCATTACTGGTTGTGATATCCGGACCAACCGCATCAGGTAAAACAGCTTTTGCCATTGAACTTGCATTACATTTTAAAACAGAAATCATCTCCTTTGACTCCAGACAGTTTTATCGTGAAATGAAAATCGGTACGGCTCCTCCAACTATTGATCAAATGGAAAAAGTGCCACATCATTTTATTCATGATCGCTCTATTAATGAAGAGTATAACGCAGCCGATTTTGGTAAGGATGCATTAAAAAAAATACAAGAACTATCGTTGTCGCACCACGTAATTATAATGGTTGGAGGTTCAGGATTGTATCTTGATGCTGTTTTATTTGGATTTGATGAAATGCCAACTGCAGACATATCAATCAGGGAGCAACTGAATAAAGAGTTCTCATTGTATGGTATTGCTGCATTACAAAAAGAACTTAGAGAAAAAGATCCCGTTTATTTTGAGCAGGTTGATCAACAAAATCCTGTAAGAGTAATTCGTGCATTAGAGGTGATAAGAACTACAAATCAGCCATTTTCTTCATTCAGAACGGCCCCCAAAACATTATTGCCGGATGCTGACCTGATGATGTTTTGTATGGATTTACCCCGCGAAGAATTGTATGGTCGAATTAATCAACGTGTAGATAGTATGATGCAGCATGGTTTGCTGGAAGAGGTGAAATCATTAATGCAATTTAAGTCGGCACTTCCCATGCAAACTGTAGGATATACAGAACTTATAGCATATATAGAAGGTAGTATCAGCCTTGATAGAGCAGTTAATCAGATCAAACAACATACCCGTAATTATGCCAAACGTCAGCTCACCTGGTTAAAAAAATATTCAATGTCTAACTGGGTTCATCCTGATGAAGTAAAAAAAGCAATCATACAAGTTGAAACACATTTATCTAGTCTATAAATCTTTTTTACATTTGAATATTCACTGATTTTTATGAAAGGTAAACAGCACAAAAAAAAATCACCGGCTGGTAAATCAGCCCGACCAGAACAAAACATTCAGATTTCATTTGATGTAAGTAAATGGGGAGCATTGATATGCTTTATCATTGGATTCCTTTTATATTCAAATACATTTCAGCATCACTGGGTACTCGATGATTATAGTGTTTTAAAAGATAACTGGGTGGTAAAAAGCGGAACAGAAGGAATCTCAACCATTTTAAGTACTCCATATCGATATGGTGTTAATCATTTATCTGATAATTTATACAGACCATTATCGCAGGTAATGTTTGCCATCGAATGGGAGCTTTCACCTAATAATCCGGGTTTGCATCACATCATCAATGTGTTGTTCTATGCATTGAGTTGCGGTTTGTTGTTTTTATTTCTTAAGAAACTATTGACACAGGTGCATCCATTCATTCCTATGGCCATATCGTTACTCTATACTTTTCACCCTATACATACAGAAGTGGTGGCCAATATCAAAAGTCGTGATGAAATTATGTCGTTCCTCTTTGTATTACTTACCGGAATGTTTCTCATTGATTATTATAAAAAATATGACATAAAAAAATTATTGATTGCAGCTGTAATGTTTGGATTATCTATGTTCTCAAAAGAAGGTGCGGTTACAATGGTTGTCATTTTCCCTCTGATGGGGTGGTATTTTTTAAATGCTGACCTCAAGAAAATGATTATATCCGGTGCAGCATTACTTGTACCGTCATTACTTTATATTCTCGTTCGACAGCAAATCATCAGTGCGTATAGTACTTCTGATATCATTGCTTCAGTTGACAATATTTTGGTGGATGCTAAAGATCCGGTTACTCGTTTTGCAACAGCGATGATGTTAATGGGTAAATATCTTTGGCAACTTGTTTTTCCATCACAACTGGTGTGTGATTATTCATTTAAGCAACTCACTTTGCAAACGCTTTCCAGCCCTTCAGTCTGGTTATCGATATTAATTCATGCAGGGCTGCTATTTATAGTGTTTAAAGAATGGAAACAAAAAACACTGCTTTCCTTTGGAATACTTTTTTATTTGCTCACCATGAGTTTGTATAGTAACATTGTTCTTATCATTGGTACATCATTTGCCGAACGTTTATTATACCAGCCATCGTTGGGTTATGCAATTATTGTAGTTGCAGCATTGAAAAGATTGTTTAATCTCAAAATCACAACTATTTCATCAATTCGCGAATGGTTGTTACCCAATACATCATTTGCTGCAGTATTATTTTTTGTTTTTCTGCTTATGGGTTGGAAAACAGTTGTACGCGCAGCAGAATGGAAAAATCAATATACATTGTTCAGTCTTGATGTGGAACGCTCGCCAGAAAGTGCACACATGCGATTGTATTATGGACTAGCAGTAAGAGATTCTGCGATGGGAATGGAAAAAGCAGGTAAAATGATGGAATACGGAATGATGATGCAAAAAGCATTGAATGAATTTGAAACAGGAATCAATATTTATCCAAACTATGTTGATTGTTTGGAACAGGCGGGGTTAGCCAATTACAGACTAAGTAAGTTGAATAATAATAATCCTGATAAAAAAAGAGAAATGGAGGAGAAAGCATTAAAATACTATAATGAAACTTTGAGATTATTTAAAGATAAACCTGTTGCTTTAAGTAATCTGGGTACGTTGTATTTTGAACGGGGAGAATATCAGCGGGCGTTGGAACTGTTTCAGCGTGCTGTTAAAAAAGATCCGAGATATGAAGATGCCTGGTTCAATTTGGGTAGTTCTTATGGCATTACCGGTCAGTATGAAAAGGCGCTTGAGGCATTTAATACATGTATTGGTTTAGATCCGGAATACTTGAAAGCTTATGAATTTAAGGCCATGACCTACGATAACATGAAGCAACCTGACAAAGCAAATTCTGTGCGTAAACAATTAAATAAGTTAAAGAATAAGAAATAAATTTAGATTAAGGACTGAGATTGAGGTTTGAGGAAAAGTTAAGAGAGAGTTGTGAACTTATCTATTATAAATAATAAAAAATATGAAAATTTAAAAATATTTTTTACACCTGTTGCAGTTGAAGTGATTTTTTTCCCTAACTATGTTTTTATAAAATCTCAATAAAATCTCAATAAAAAAGCACCTATCAAATCACCTATCAAATAAAAGAAAGATATTTACTTTCCGATACAAAACCTTGTAAATATCGAATCAAGCAGATCGTTTGTGTGCACTTGACCCGTGATTTCACCAATGTATTGCAGCACTTGTCGGATATCCATCGCTAAAAATTCTCCGGAGATGGTTTGCGATAACTCAGATGAAATTTTATTTAACAACTGATCTGCTTTCATCAACGCTTCATAATGCCTTGTATTGGAAACAATGGGTTGATTCACTGAAATATTTTCTCCTATGGCAAGTGAAAATAATTTTGATTTTATCTCTTCCACCGATTTCTCTTCTTTTCCACAAATCAATATATGATCACTGGGTATAGCAGTATGAATGGCATTGCGTTCTTCTGCTTTTAATTGTTGTAATCGGTCGCTTTTATTTGCAAGTACAACGATGTGCAAGCCTTCATGTTGCAATTTC
>JBILKR010000025.1:0-26120 GCA_044376575.1 Flavobacteriales bacterium
ATGTGAACCTGAAGGAATATTGTAACTTCTCAGTACTTCTCCTGTCTTCTCAACAATGCGAATTGTTGGGTTCTTTGTTTTATCACGTCTTTCGATTACAACCTTATCTTTGAAACCGGTAGTTTCGTCAAGTTCTTCTCTGTAAGTAATACCTTCTTCGATATTTTCGAAATCTACCTTACCATCAAATTCAGACAAAATAACAGCGTTGTATGGATCCCAGTCACAAATCAGGTCACCTTTCTTTACTTTGTCGCCATTCTTTTTGTATAGATTAGAACCGTAAGGAATATTGCTTGTTGTCAATACAATGTTTGTATTCTCATTGATCAGACGCATTTCAGCTGAACGACCAATCACAACCACTTGTTCTTTACCGTCAACTTTTTTGGTTACTGTTCTTAATTCTTCAATTTCTAATACACCATCGTGTTTAGCTTCAATTTTAGATTGAGAAGAAGAACCACCTGCAACACCACCCACGTGGAATGTACGCAATGTTAACTGTGTTCCCGGCTCACCAATAGATTGTGCGGCAATTACTCCGGTTGTTTCTCCCATCTGCACCATTTTACCTGATGCAAGGTTTCTTCCGTAACACTTTGCACAAACACCTTTTGGAGTTTCGCAAGTTAATACAGAACGAATTTCAACCATTTCTATAGGAGATGCATCAATAATTTTTGCACTTACTTCATCAATTTCTTGAGATGCACCAACAATCAACTCACCTGTGTTTGGATCATATACATTATGAAGAGATGTTCTTCCTAAAATTCTGTCGTATAATGACTCAACGATTTCATCATTTTTCTTCAACGGCATCATTTGCAAGCCTCTCAACGTTTCACAATCCTGTTGCGTGATGATGATATCTTGGGCTACATCCACGAGCCTTCTTGTAAGGTAACCGGCATCTGCCGTTTTTAAGGCTGTATCCGCTAACCCTTTACGTGCACCGTGTGTTGAAATGAAGTACTCAAGAATCGAAAGACCTTCTTTAAAGTTGGCAAGAATCGGATTCTCGATAATTTCGTTTCCTGTATCACCACTCTTTTGAGGTTTTGCCATCAAACCACGCATACCGCACAACTGACGAATCTGCTCTTTAGATCCACGGGCTCCTGAATCAAGCATCATGTACACAGGATTAAATCCTTGTTTATCTTCACTGATCCTCTTCATCAGGATGTTAGTCAACTTGGAATTGGTATGCGACCAAATATCAATAATCTGGTTATAACGTTCGTTATTTGTAATGAATCCCATGTTATAGTTATTCATTACCTCTTCCACCTGTTCCATTGCATCCTTCACATATTCTTCTTTCTCTTTTGGAACAAGGATATCATCAATTACGAATGATAAACCTCCGCGGAAGGCTGACATGTAACCAAGACTCTTGATATCATCAAGGAACTTGGCAGTAGTTGGCATATCGGTATTCTTAAAGATATCTCCGATAATATCGCGCAAAGATTTTTTAGTTAATAATTGATTGATATAACCATAACTCTTAGGCACAACTTCATTGAAAATAACTCTTCCAACTGTTGTTTCAAGCAATTCATTTTTCAATGAACCATCAGGCTGACGAACATTTACTTTTACTTTAATCCAAGCGTGTAAGTCAACGGATTTTTCATTGTATGCAATAATTACTTCTTCAGGCCCGTAGAAGGTCATATTTTCACCTTTAACGGCATGATCAGAAGCATTTTTTCTTCCTTTGGTAATGTAGTACAGACCCAATACCATGTCCTGAGAAGGAACGGCGATAGGAGCTCCATTTGCAGGATTCAATACATTGTGCGCACCAAGCATAAGCAACTGTGCTTCAAGAATAGCAGCGTTTCCAAGTGGAACGTGTACTGCCATCTGGTCACCGTCGAAGTCAGCATTAAAGGCCGTACATGATAGCGGGTGAAGCTGTATGGCTTTACCTTCAATCAGTTTTGGCTGGAATGCCTGAATACCCAATCGGTGAAGTGTTGGAGCACGGTTAAGTAATACAGGATGTCCTTTCAATACGTTTTCAAGAATTTCCCAGATTACACTATCACGACGATCAACTATTTTCTTTGCAGACTTTACAGTCTTTACTAATCCACGCTGAATTAACTTACGAATGATAAATGGTTTGAAAAGCTCTGCGGCCATGTCTTTCGGCAATCCGCATTCATGCATTTTCAATTCAGGACCAACAACAATTACCGAACGGGCAGAATAGTCCACACGTTTTCCAAGTAAGTTCTGGCGGAAACGACCTTGTTTACCTTTCAAGCTATCAGAAAGTGATTTAAGCGGACGGTTAGCGTCAGTTTTAACTGCACTTGATTTTCTTGAATTATCAAACAATGCATCCACTGCTTCCTGTAACATACGTTTTTCGTTACGTAATATTACTTCAGGAGCTTTAATTTCTATCAGACGCTTTAAGCGGTTGTTACGAATTATTACACGACGATATAAATCGTTCAGATCTGAGGTTGCAAATCTTCCACCATCCAATGGCACCAAAGGACGAAGATCTGGAGGAATTACAGGAATCACTTTGATTACCATCCATTCAGGACGGTTAACAATACGTGAATTAGCTTCACGGAATGATTCAACTACCTGCAAGCGCTTTAATGCTTCCTGCTTACGTTGCTGAGACGTTTCAGTGTTTGCCTGATGACGAAGGTTGTATGATAATTCATCAAGATTTAATCTTGACAACAAATCATACAATGCATCACCGCCCATTTTAGCGATGAATTTATTCGGATCATTATCATCCAAATACTGATTATCTTTAGGAAGATTATCCAAGATATTCAGATATTCTTCTTCAGATAAAAAGTCTAAATAATTTACACCATCCGCTTGTTTAACTCCGGATTGAATCACCACATATTTTTCATAATAAATGATGGCTTCCAGTTTTTTAGTTGGCAATCCAAGCAACAATCCTATTTTGTTAGGCAATGAACGGAAATACCAAATATGAGCAACGGGAACAGTCAACATGATGTGACCTGTGCGCTCGCGACGAACTTTCTTCTCTGTAACTTCTACACCACAACGGTCGCACACGATACTTTTATAACGTATGCCTTTATACTTACCGCAACCGCACTGCCAGTCTTTTACAGGACCGAATATTCTTTCGCAGAACAATCCGTCTCTTTCCGGTTTAAAAGTACGGTAGTTAATGGTTTCGGGTTTGATTACCTCACCACTTGAACGGTCCAGAATATCTTCCGGAGATGCAAGACTAATGGTGATTTTTGAAAAATCGCTTGTTGATTTATTATCTTTTACCATAACCTAAATGATCGGTATTATTCAATTAATATTAATCTAACGTAATCTTCAATCCTAATCCTCTCAATTCATGTAACAATACATTGAATGATTCAGGAATACTTGGAATAGGAAGGTTTTCACCTTTAACGATGGCTTCATAAGCTTTTGCTCTACCCATCACATCGTCACTCTTCACAGTAAGCATTTCCTGGAGAATATTGGCAGCACCGAATGCTTCAAGAGCCCAAACCTCCATCTCTCCAAAACGCTGACCTCCGAACTGAGCTTTACCTCCTAAAGGTTGTTGCGTAATTAAAGAGTATGGACCGATAGAACGGGCATGCATCTTGTCGTCCACCATGTGAGAAAGTTTCAGCATATAGATAACTCCGACAGTTGCAGGCGTATCAAAACGCTCACCTGTTCCACCATCCTGTAGGAATGTTCTTCCTAAGCGAGGTAATCCGGCGCTTTCAATTTCACCCTGAATTTCATCAAGTGTAGCACCGTTAAAAATTGGAGTAGCATATTTCTTTCCAAGCTTCAAACCTGCCCATGCAAGAATGGTTTCATAGATCTGTCCAAGGTTCATTCGTGATGGTACACCCAGTGGGTTCAATACGATATCCATTGGTGTTCCATCTTCAAGGAAAGGCATATCTTCCGGTCTTACGATACGGGCAACAATACCCTTATTTCCGTGACGACCGGCAAGTTTATCACCTACTTTTAATTTACGTTTCTTAGCGATATAAACCTTTGCAAGCTGAACAATACCTGAAGGCAACTCATCACCTACAGTAATGTTATATTTCTTACGCTTGTAAACTCCTAATAAATCATTATGCTTAATAGAGTAGTTGTGAATCAACTGCTTGATTAATTTATTCACTGATTCATCTTTAGTCCATGATTCAGGATTAATCATATTGAAATCAACTTTCTCAAACGCTTTGCGTGAAAACTTAGTACCTTTTTTCACCACTTCTTCTCTTAGTGTATTAAATACACCATTAGAAGTTTGGCCATCTAAAATTTCAATTAATTTTACGATTAATTTCTCTTTTAATGCGGCAAATTCTTTGTCATATTCTTTATCCAGTACTTCAACTTCTTTCTTCTCTTCTGCCTTGGCACGCTTGTCTTTAATAGACTTCGAGAAAAGTTTTTTATCAATTACCACACCATATAAAGAAGGGGGAGCTTTCATCGAAGCATCTTTCACATCACCTGCTTTATCACCAAAGATGGCACGTAATAATTTTTCTTCCGGAGATGGATCAGATTCTCCTTTCGGAGTAATTTTTCCTATCAATATATCACCGGGAACAACTTCAGCACCAACACGAATCAATCCGTTTTCATCCAGGTCTTTGGTAGCATCTTCGCTAACGTTAGGAATATCTGCAGTTAATTCTTCCAATCCCATTTTCGTATCACGAACCTCCATAATGAATTCGTCGATATGAATAGATGTGAAGATATCATCGCGAACAATCTTTTCGTTGATTACGATAGCATCCTCGAAGTTATAACCTTTCCAAGGCATGAAGGCTACTAAAAGATTTCTTCCCAGCGCAATTTCTCCGTCCTGAGTTGCGAAACCTTCACACAATACCTCTCCTTTCTTTATTTTTTGTCCTTTACGAACAATAGGTTTAAGATTCTGAGAAGTATTTTGGTTTGTTTTTCTGAATTTGATTAGTTTGTAAGTCACCAAATCGTCATCAAAAGAAACTAATTTTTGTTTATCATCACGATTGTAACGAACTGATATTTTTTCAGCATCAACATATTCAACAACACCATCATATTCGGCATTCAAAAGAATACGAGAGTCGCTGGCAACACGTTCTTCAAGACCTGTTCCAACGATAGGAGCCTGAGGTTGAAGAAGCGGTACAGCCTGACGCATCATGTTTGATCCCATCAGTGCACGGTTGGCATCATCGTGCTCAAGGAAAGGAATTAATGAAGCCGCGATAGATGCAATCTGATTCGGAGCAACGTCCATCAGTGCAATATTTGTTGGCTCTGTTACAGGATAATCAGCTTCCAAACGTGCTTTCACTCTTGGTTCAGCTATCTTTCCGTTATCAGAAATCTTTGTAGTTGCCTGCGCAATAATAGATGTTTCCTCTTCCTCTGCACTTAGGTAACTTACTTTATTTAATTCTACCTTTCCGTTTTCTACTTTGTGGTAAGGAGTTTCGATGAAACCAAGTTTATTGATTTTAGCAAATACACACAATGAAGAAATCAAACCAATGTTTGGTCCTTCAGGTGTTTCAATGGTACATAATCTACCATAGTGTGTGTAGTGAACGTCACGCACCTCGAAACCTGCTCTTTCTCTTGAAAGACCGCCGGGACCTAGTGCAGATAATCTTCTTTTGTGTGTAATCTCAGCAAGTGGATTTGTTTGATCCATGAATTGAGACAACTGATTCGTTCCAAAGAAGGAATTAATTACAGAAGACAAAGTTTTTGCATTGATCAAATCAATTGGTGTAAATACTTCGTTGTCGCGAACATTCATACGTTCACGAATTGTTCTTGCCATACGAGCAAGACCAACACCAAACTGGTTGAACAATTGCTCACCTACTGTGCGCACACGACGATTACTCAAGTGATCAATATCATCCACGTTTGCTTTTGAATTGATCAGCTGAATCAAGTGCTTAATGATGGCAATAATATCCGTTTTTGTAAGAATACGAACGTTACTTTCGATATTCAAATCTAATTTTTTATTGATACGGTAACGACCTACCTCACCTAAGTCATAACGTTTGTCAGAGAAAAATAATTTCTCAAGAACACCACGTGCAGTCTCTTCATCCGGTGGATCAGCGTTACGTAATACGCGATAGATATATTCAACGGCTTCAATTTCTGAATTGGTTGAATCTTTTTGTAGTGTATTGTAAATGATGGCATAATCAGCTGCACTCACGTCTTCTTTGTGCAGGATAATTGTTTTAACACCAGATTCTACAATATGATCAATGTGTGCATCTTCAATGATGGTTTCACGATCTACGATAATTTCATTTCTTTCAATAGACACCACTTCACCAGTATCTTCATCAACGAAATCTTCAATCCATGATTTCAATACACGAGCAGCAAGTTTTCTTCCCACAACTTTTTTAAGTGTGGCTTTACTTACTTTTACTTCATCTGCAAGGTCAAATATTTCAAGAATATCTTTATCTGTTTCATAACCTATGGCACGAAACAACGTTGTTACAGGTAATTTTTTCTTACGATCGATGTAAGCATACATCACGTTATTGATGTCTGTTGCAAACTCAATCCATGAACCTTTAAAAGGAATAATTCTTGCAGAATATAACTTAGTTCCATTCGCATGTCTGCTCTGTCCAAAGAACACTCCAGGTGAGCGGTGTAACTGCGAAACAATAACTCTTTCTGCACCATTGATAACAAAAGTTCCTTTCGGAGTCATATATGGAATTGTACCCAAATAAACATCCTGAATGATGGTTTCAAAATCTTCGTGTTCTGGATCGGTACAATACAATTTCAATTTTGCTTTCAGCGGCAAGCTGTAAGTTAATCCACGTTCAATACACTCATCGATAGTGTATCTTGGGGGATCAATAAAATAATCAAGAAACTCGAGTACAAACTGGTTTCTTGCATCTGTGATTGGGAAATTTTCGCTGAACACAGCATAAAGTCCCTCTTTCACTCTATTTTCAGGAGTTGTTTCCAACTGGAAAAAATCCTGAAAAGATTTTAACTGAATTTCCAGAAAGTCTGGATAGTCAATCTGGTTTGCAACCTTAGCGAAGGTATGCCTTTTGTTTTTGTTTGCGACTGGGCTTAGAGACATAATCTAAAAATAAAGTTTAGCAATCAATCAATTTAAAACACCCCTTTTTTAAAAAGGGATAAGACCCTGACTCCCGCGAGGGGAATCAGAGTCTGAAAACCTTTCTGAAGTGAAAGGAACCTGGTTGAAATTATTTAACTTCAACTTCAGCTCCAGCTTCAGTCAATTGTGTTTTGATAGATTCAGCGTCTTCTTTAGAAACTCCTTCCTTGATCGGTTTTGGAGCACCATCTACTAAATCTTTGGCTTCTTTCAAGCCTAAGCCAGTAAGATCTTTAACTATTTTGATAACGGCTAACTTGTTTGCACCGCCTGACTTAAGAATTACATCGAAAGATGTTTTTTCTTCAGCAGCACCGGCTCCACCGTCGCCACCAGCGGCTACTGTTACTACAGCTGCTGCAGGTTCAATTCCGTATTCGTCTTTAAGGATTTTAGCAAGTTCGTTAACTTCTTTTACGGTAAGGTTAACTAATTGTTCTGCTAGTTCTTTAACTTCTGCCATTTTTGATGAGTTTAAAGCGTGTTAATTTGAATGTGAAAATGATTAATAATTACTCTCCTCCTTCGTTTTGTTTTTTCTCTGCATGTTGTGTTAATGCAGATATTACATTACGAGCAGGTGATTGAAGCATTGCAATGATATCTCCGATAAGTTCCTCACGAGATTTGATGTTCACCAAATTCTCAAGGTTACTTTCACCGATATAGAATTCAGATTCAACTAAAGCTCCTTTAAAAGCGGGCTTTACGTCTTTCTTTCTGAAACTCTTGATCAGTTTTGCGGGTGCACTGCTGGCTTCAGCAAGCATAAGCGCTGTTGTACCATGCAAAGCTGTAAAAAGTCCGGAATAATCAACATCCGATCTTTCCATAGCTTTTTTCAGCAGGGTATTTTTTACAACGCGTAACTGAATATTTTTTTCAAAACATGCACGGCGAAACTTACTTGTAGTTTCAACAGTCATACCTGAGGTATCTGCCAAATATACAACCTTAGCGCCAGCCAATGCCGATGAAATTTCTTCAATTACTTGATTTTTTTCTTCTCTTGTCATTGCTGAATATTTTAAAAATTATCCAAGAATACTCTTGGTTTCGATTTTAATACCAGGACTCATTGTTGTTGACATGGAAATACTTTTAATGTATGTTCCTTTCGCAGATGATGGCTTCAATTTGGCGATAGTCATCAAGAATTCTTTTGCATTTTCAGCAATTTTATCCTTATCAAATGATGCTCTTCCAACAGTAGTATGCACGATACCATATTTATCTACTTTGAAGTCAATTTTACCTGCTTTTACATCTTCAACTGCTTTACCAACCTCCATAGTAACTGTTCCGGTTTTAGGATTAGGCATCAGACCTCTTGGTCCTAAAATTCTACCCAATGCGCCAACCTTACCCATTACTGAAGGTGTAGTAACGATAACATCCACATCGGTCCAACCAGCTTTGATTTTCTCGATATAGTCATCCAGTCCAACATAATCAGCGCCTGCGGCCTTAGCTTCTTCTTGCTTATCGGGTGTACAAAGCACAAGAACGCGGACACTTTTACCAATTCCATGAGGAAGCTTCACGGAACCTCTTACCATTTGGTCAGCTTTTCTGGGATCAACCCCTAACCTAACGGCAATATCTACCGAAGGATCAAACTTAGTGAAAGTAATTTCTTTCACTAGTTTGGCTGCATCTTCCAATTCATAATGCTTTTCTGCATCGATTTTGGCTAGTGCCGCTTTCATATTTTTACTTAAACGTGCCATAAACGTTTTTTGATTTTTAATTAATTGATATCAGCAGGAAATTCACCTTCTACTTCAATTCCCATACTTCTTGCTGTTCCGGCTACCATTCTCATGGCGCTATCTACCTTAAAACAATTCAAGTCTGGCATTTTGTTGCGGGCTATATCTTCTACTTGTTTCCAGTTTACTGTTCCTATTTTTTTACGATTCGGTTCTGCAGATCCGCTTTTTACATTAACGGCTTCTTTTAACATAATTGGAACCGGTGGAGTTTTAATGATAAAATCAAAAGATTTATCAGAATATACCGTAATAACCACGGGTAAAACTTTACCCTGTTGATCCTGGGTACGTGCGTTGAATTGTTTACAAAACTCCATGATGTTTACACCCTTGGAACCTAATGCAGGTCCAATTGGTGGAGATGGGTTTGCTTGCCCTCCTTTCACCTGTAGTTTAATAAATCCTGTTACTTCTTTAGCCATTGCTGGTGAGATTAAAATTTATACTAATTACACTTCTTTTTCTACTTGCATATAACTCAATTCCAATGGTGTTTTTCTACCGAAAATTTTCACCATTACCTTAAGTTTTTTCTTCTCTTCATTGATTTCTTCAATCACACCTGAGAAGTTGTTGAATGGACCGTCAATTACCTTAACAGATTCTCCAACGATGAAAGGAATATTAATTTGCTCTTCGCTGTCAGCCATTTCGTCAACCTTACCTAAAATCCTGTTCACTTCAACATGACTTAACGGAATAGGGTTTCCTCCTTTCTCAGAACCCAACCATCCTATAACTCCGGTAACATTATTAATGATGTGAGGTAATTCACCAATCAGTGCAGCCTCTATCAATATATAACCCGGAAACAAATTTTTCTCTTTACTAACTTTTTTACCTTTTCTAATTTGATAGATCTTTTCAGTAGGTATGAGAATTTGCGCAACATAATCAAGCATGTTGTTACGACGAATTTCAGACTCAATATAAGACTTAATCTTCTTCTCCTGACCACTGATGGCCCGAATCACATACCATTTTTTTATAGACTGATCTGCCATTTTCAGAATAAGGTTTTATACAACAACTTCATGGTTTCACTAAACAAGGAATCCATGGCAAAAACAACCACAGCTATGAGCAGTGAAGCCACAAGCACAATTACAGAACTACCCTGAAGTTCATTCCATGTAGGCCATGAAACTTTGTTCATCAGTTCATCTATGCTTTCTTGTATATAGTTTTTAATCTTCATTTATTCTTTTATTGCACGGGTGGAGAGATTCGAACTCCCATCAACGGTTTTGGAGACCGCTATTCTACCCTTGAACTACACCCGTTTATATTTGTTCAAAGAACCTACGGTCTCTTTGATAAAAAAACATTTGGGTTGCCGAATAAATCGGCAACCCTGTATGTTTAATTATTTCAAGATTTCAGTTACCTGTCCGGCACCTACTGTTCTACCACCTTCACGGATAGCGAAACGTAATCCTTTATCCATGGCAACCGGAACAATCAACTCAACAGTGATTGTAACGTTATCACCTGGCATTACCATTTCGCGACCTTCTGGTAAAGTAATTTCACCAGTTACGTCAGTTGTACGCAAGTAAAACTGAGGACGGTATTTATTATGGAATGGAGTGTGACGTCCACCTTCTTCTTTCTTCAATACGTAAATTTCAGCTTTGAAATTAGTATGAGGAGTGATTGAACCTGGCTTAGCAATAACCATTCCGCGACGGATTTGATTTTTGTCAACACCACGTAATAACAAACCTACGTTATCACCGGCTTCACCACGGTCAAGTAATTTACGGAACATTTCTACTCCTGTAACTACTGATTTCATTCTTTCTTCCTGCATTCCCATGATTTCAACCTCTTCACCTACGTTCACAACACCTGTTTCGATACGACCTGTAGCAACAGTTCCACGACCAGTGATTGAGAATACGTCTTCAACTGGCATCAAGAATGGCTTGTCAACTTCACGTGGAGGAAGTGGAACGAAAGAATCAACCTGAGCCATTAATTCTTTAACAGTGTTAACCCACTTCTCTTCTCCGTTCAATGCACCAAGTGCAGAACCACGAACGATTGGAGTATTATCACCATCAAACTGATAGAAGCTTAATAAATCACGGATTTCCATTTCTACCAAATCCAATAATTCAGCATCTTCAACCATGTCAACCTTATTCATAAACACAACAATCTTAGGTACACCTACCTGGCGTGCCAAAAGGATGTGCTCGCGTGTTTGTGGCATAGGTCCGTCAGTAGAAGCAACCACTAGGATTGCACCATCCATCTGGGCAGCACCTGT
The DNA here is from genome assembly GCA_044376575.1 of Flavobacteriales bacterium. Taxonomy (GTDB): domain Bacteria; phylum Bacteroidota; class Bacteroidia; order CAIKAF01; family CAIKAF01; genus BA4. The sequence continues at coordinate 11,249 of JBILKR010000025.1, forward strand.
AACCATGTTTTTCACATAGTCAGCGTGACCAGGACAGTCAACGTGAGCATAGTGACGGTTAGCTGTTTCATATTCAACGTGCGAAGTATTAATTGTAATACCACGCTCTTTTTCTTCCGGAGCGTTATCAATAGAAGAGAAATCTCTTACTTGCGCCAATCCTTCTTTAGCAAGAACTGAAGTAATTGCTGCTGTAAGAGTTGTCTTACCATGGTCAACGTGACCGATTGTTCCGATGTTTACGTGGGGTTTAGACCTCACAAAACTTTCTTTTGCCATTGTTGTAAAATTTAAGTTGTAATAATTAAGTTTAAAATTAAAATTTCAGTTTAAAGTCGAGCCAATGAGGGGACTTGAACCCCTGACCCCTTCCTTACCATGGAAGTGCTCTACCGGCTGAGCTACATCGGCTTGTCCACAGCTTGAAAAACCATGAATTCAAACCGTGTATTGAGCGGGAGACGGGACTCGAACCCGCGACATTTAGCTTGGAAGGCTAAAGCTCTACCAACTGAGCTACTCCCGCTTTAAAATTTTCAATACTGGTGGGGAGAGCAGGATTCGAACCTACGAAGCGAATACGCAGCAGATTTACAGTCTGCCCCAGTTGGCCACTTTGGTATCTCCCCTATTATTTTCAAAGAACTGAGCCGGAGAAGGGACTCGAACCCCCGACCAGCTGATTACAAATCAGCTGCTCTACCAACTGAGCTACTCCGGCAAAACATCAAATAAAGACCCCTAAAAACATAGTATTTTCAAGGTATTTACCCGACTTTCCCCCTGTCGTTTTTCACTTCAAAGGGCTGCAAATGTATGAAACATTTATTATATCACAAAAATCTTGTGTATTTTTTTTTGAAAGCCTTCAGTATTTTTAAAAAAATTTATACTAAGAAAAACTCCCTTTGGGGGATTTTAACAAATTTCTGCCTTCAAAAATACAACTAATATTATTTAATCTTCTGATTCCTTTGATCTTGGATGAGATTTCCGGTAAATCTGCTTTAGTTTTTCAAGCGAATTGTGTGTATAAACCTGAGTGGCCGCAAGACTCGCATGACCCAAAATCTCTTTAATGGCATTAAGATCAGCCCCTCTGTTGAGCATATGTGTGGCAAAAGTATGCCTGAGCACGTGCGGACTTTTTTTCTCAATGGTGGTTACGGCTGAAAGATAATGGGTAACCAGTTTGTAAATCGCACCGGGCGTCATCGGCTTACCTTTGGCTGTTATAAAAAGGAGCGGATGCGACAATCCTTCGGTTGCTTTACTCTGAATATATTTTTTAAATACATTTTCCAACACCGGACTCATAGGTATTAAACGCTCTTTATTTCTTTTTCCAAGCACTTTGAGTACATGTAATTCCCAGTCAATATCTGATTCTTTTAATCCGAGCAACTCTGCCCTTCTTATCCCGGTAAAATAAAAAGTTTCAATAATGGTTTTATCCCTGAGGCCTTCAAAATCATCAGAAAAAACAAGCTTATCAAGCAGATTATCCATTCCAGTTTCAGTAACAAAAGAAGGATTTCGCTTGGCAGATTTTGGGCCCTGAATACCTGTTACAGGGAGTTCTGTCATTTTTCCATTTTTTTGCAAGAATTTATAAAATGAACGAAGGGTAGATAATTTGCGATTAACAGATCGCGGGTTCATTTCTTCTTGCATAAGATGAACAATCCACGAACGGACATGAAAAAATTTGACAAGGGTTAGATCATCAATGGAATATTGTAAATGCAAAAAAACCTGAAATTGCTCCAGGTCTTTCATATAAGATGTTAGCGTATGATCAGAATACCTTTTTTCTGTTTGAAGATAATGCTTAAATAGATGAAGATAGTCTGCCATATTTGCTAAACGCAAATATAGAATTAACTGTTTTCTTCTCTCTTTAATTTTTCATGATAAGCAGCACGAATGACTGTATCACGACGGCGAACTGACTTTTTAGTGTAACTCTGACGGTCACGCAATTGCTTAACTACAGCTGTTTTCTCAAATTTCTTTTTATACTTTTTGAGTGCTTTCTCAATGTTTTCGCCTTCTTTAATCGGAATAATCAACATATTTTTTTATTCAATTTATTTTTACGGGTTGCAAATATATACAAACTTGTTGAAAGTTACAAAATATAATGCATGAATATTTTGTTTAAATGTGGAGATGATGTATCTTTGTGACCTGTTTGGCCCCGTAGCTTAATTGGATAGAGCATCTGACTACGGATCAGAAGGTTAGGAGTTCGACTCTCTTCGGGGTCACATGATTGAAAAAACCTTGCATTGCAAGGTTTTTGTTTTTATGGTTAAATGTAACCTTCTAATTATTGATCAGAAAGCGGTGATACCGGGTCTTCATCTTTAGGACACTTATCGCATGCGGCAAACAAATCGATGCCCCAAACTTTACCATCAGCTGAAATTCGAAATGCTGTTCCATGCATACCGTGATTTTTAGACAACATATTTTCATGATGATCCGGAGAGTCAATCCAAAGTTCTAATGAATGAACTGCAATATTATTGGCTATCTCATCGATGGTATTTCCTATTCCGCTGTAATTGTATAATGCATTTTCCGCGCTACAGCTATATGGCGATTTGCCTCCGGCGGCATAATTGTAGCGATCGCCGGGATTTTCACCTGTGAAGTTAGTCGTTCCTTTTTTTTGTATGTGAGAAAGGTTTTCATTGGTTTCCATCCACAAGTTATGATTATAAGATGCAATCCACAATGTTTCATTCCATCTCAATAGATGCCGACCTTTTTTCCGGCGATAATTATTTAACAACTGATGAAATTTGATTGCAGCCTGGCGTTCAATTTTACGGATAGAATCTGTTTCTGTTTTATTCAAAACGGAAGAAATTGAACGAATGGTTACCGGCTGAGCAGAAACGAGAGAACCTAAAAAGAGTATAAAAAAAATGATATTGATGTATTTCATAAATGAACTGTTGTTTGAAGATAGTCAAACGAAAACTTAGAATGTTTTATTTTACAAATTCAAAATTATAAGTTCAGGAGAGTAAATAGCAAAGTTGTAAACTATAATTACCTAAAACTCAAAAGTGACGCTTTCGCTTAACACTTGCGGAAACGATGGAACATTATATTGTTTGGTGAAAACACCAACCAAAAGCAAAGTTGTAAACTATAATTACCTAAAACTCACAAGTGACGCTTCGCTTAACACTTGTGGAAACGAAGGAGCATTATATTGTTTGGTGAAAACACCAACCAAAATCAAAGTTGTAAACTTTAATTACCTAAAACTCACAAGTGACGCTTTCGCTTAACACTTGCGGAAACGAACGAACATTATATTGTTTGGTGAAAACACGAACCAAAAGCAATGTTGTAAACTATAATTACCAAAACTCACAAGTGACGCTTCGCTTAACACTTGTGGAAACGAAGGAGCATTATATTGTTTGGTGAAAACACCAACCAAAATCAAAATTGTAAGCTTTAATTACCTGAAACCCACAAGTGACAATTTCGCTTAACACTTGCGATAGCTCATTGATTTGTATGATAAAAATCAGTATTTACTCTTCAGATAATCCTATATTTGTGCTAAATACATTACTATAAAAAACTTTTTTATGAAGAAATTCATATTGATATTTAGTTCATTTCTTACCCTTACCCTAACTTTTGCTCAGGCTCCTTCTTATGTTCCTACCAACGGACTGGTGGGCTGGTGGCCGTTTAACGGAAATGCTAATGATGAGAGCGGGAATGGGAATAACGGGGTAGTGAATGGTGCAATATTAACTACTGATAGATTTAATGCAAATAATTCTGCTTATAATTTACCCAATCTAAACGATTATATAGATGTTATAAACCCCTCTCCAATATACAATGGAAATGCAATAACAATTTCATTTTGGATGAAATTCCCATTACAATATAATTATAGCACAATATTTCTTGTGAAAAATGGAATACCTTATACAAATGGATTTTCAATTAGTATTGATCAAAATGATGCTGCATATGGTCCTAACAACTATCAAGTTAATTTTTTAATTGGTTCAACTAGTTGTTCATTTACTACAAATCAAAATGAACTAGGTACATGGGCAAACATTTCAGGTGTTTATGATGGTAATAGTATAAATTTATATTTAAATAATGTACTAAAATCTACTGTTAATTATTCTTCGAACATTATATCTTCAGATGGAAACCTTCTTTTTGCTGATTGGGATAATCCTTCTCCTCCCTCTACATCTGATAGAAACCTTGATGACATCGGTATTTGGAATCGCGCCCTTACACCTCAGGAAATTCAGAATTTATTTAACTCCTGCAGTTTAACTATCAATCCGTTTGTGGATGATACCCTTTCCATCTGTGGCTCTGGTGATACCCTCAACGCAGGCAGCGGATTTACTTCATACCTTTGGAACACTGGAGATGTAACACAAAAAATATACGCCAACCAGTCAGGCAAATATACTGTTACAGTTACAGATGCCAATGGTTGTACCGCATCAGATGAGATATTGGTTAGCATTGTTGAGCCTCAGATTTTTCCATCAGATGCCACCATCTGTGAGGGAGACGCAATCAGCCTGATGGCTTTTTCAAATATTGCAACGCCTTGCGTCTCTCCTCTGCCGGCTAGTCTGCAAAACGGATTGGTAGCTTTTTATCCATTCTGCGGTAACGCAAATGACATCAGCAGCAACGGATATCATGGCACCGCCACAAACGTTACCCAAACGTATGACCGTTACGGATATCCCAACAGTGCATATCAGTTTAACGGAACAAACAGCGAAATATTTATTAATCATACCATGTTTAATCCCGGTTGGACAAACATGACCATCAATGGATGGATTTCTCTTAATGGAGTTTCAAACAGCAATAATATAAATTTTGCACATACCCTTTTCAATACCAGCGGACCCAACGGAATGAAAATGAGTATCAACTCAGGTAACTCCGGGAAATATCATTTATCTGTTGGAAGCGGCACTCCCGCCAGTTCATTTGATGTATTAAATGCTGTCTCTGATACCATCGCAAATGATTTATACTGGACCAACTTCACATTGATGAAATCAGCAGATACATTTAAGCTATACATCGGTGATGTATTGGATACCATGTGGATTTCAACTACACCTATTCAGTCTTATCTGTATAAATTATACTTAGGCAGAACAGATCCTTCCTTACCTGCTGAAGTATTTAAAGGCACTATGGATGATATTGGTATCTGGAACCGAAAGCTGAGTATTCAGGAAATTAAGCAATTGTACATGTATGATTTCACAACATTTGACTGGTCAACAGGAGATACTACTTCATCCATTGATGTATCTCCCGCAACAAGTACGGTATATTCAGTAATTGTGAGCAATGGAGTTACATCATGTACCGTTACGTCAAGCATTACTGTGAGTATTCCTACAGCAACCATTACTCCATCCGGACCAACAACATTTTGTGCAGGAGACAGTGTGATACTTTACGCCAACAATGCACCAAACAATACATACCAGTGGCAATTGAACGGGAACAATATTAACGGCGCCAATGATTCAGTTTTTGTAGCCGATGCAACTGGCAATTACAGTGTAATTGTTACCAATGCGAACGGTTGTACAGAAACTTCAACAGCAACGTCAGTAACAGTAAATCCTTTACCTAATGCAACAGTTACAGCTTCCGGTACAACAACATTTTGTGACGGAAATTCAGTCGTACTGACAGCAGAGCCTGGGTTGAATTATCTATGGACTAACTCATTAACAACTCAGTCAATTACCGTATCACAATCAGGAACGTATAAGGTAACAGTTACTGATGCTAACAGTTGTTCGAGCACATCACTTGCAACAGTGGTGACGGTGAATCCCAATCCTGTCGCTAGTGTTACTACGATAGGAAATACTGTATTTTGTCAGGGAGGCAGTGTTACACTTGAAGGCCCGCCTAACTTAAACTATACATGGAGCAACAGTGAAACAACACAAAATACTATTATTACGCAAACAGGAAATTACTCTTTGATTGTTACAGATGCGAACAACTGTTCTGATACATCAACAGCAATTACTGTTACGGTTAATGCCAATCCAGTAGCCACCATAACTCCTTCAGGCCCCACCACATTCTGCAGTGGAAATACAGTTTCTTTTCAATCTAGCGCAGGTGTATCCTATTACTGGAGTACAGGAGAAACAACGCAAAATATTAGTGTTGGGCTATCAGATACCATTTGGGTTGTCGTAACCGATTTTAATAACTGCTCTGATACATCTGCAGTAAGTTTTGTAGTTGTTAATCCATTACCCAATGCGACAATTACACCATCCGGTCCTTTATCATTCTGTACAGGAGGAAATGTTACTCTTGATGCACAAAGTGGTCTTTCGTATCAATGGAGTACGGGAAGCATTGCGTCATCAATTACTGTGAGTTCAAGCGGTAATTATGTAGTTACAGTAACTGATGCAAACAACTGTGTAAATACCTCCACTGCAACTACAGTTACAGTTAACAGTTTACCTGTAGTTTCCATTACACCGATAGGCAATACTACATTCTGTGACGGAAATAATGTTACACTACAGGCATCAGCAGGAGTAAGTTATTTATGGAATACTACTGAAACTTCAGCCAACATTATAGTTACGCAATCCGGAAATTATACCGTAACGGTGACAGATGCGAACAACTGTTCATCATCATCTGCACCTGTAACCATTACAGTTAATAGTTTACCGTTAGCCACTATCAGTCCTTCAAGTCCACTGGCCATTTGTGATGGAAGTGATATTACATTAACAGCATCACCTGCTGTTTCCTATTTATGGAGTACAGGTGCAACTACATCCGGTATATTGGTAAATCAGTCAGGAAATTATTCCGTTGTAGTAACAGATGCCAACAACTGTTCAAGTACATCTGCAGTAAGCACCGTAAGCATAAATACCTTGCCTAATACCACTGTCACAGCCTCCGGCCCCACTACATTCTGCTCAGGTAATAATGTTGTATTAAATGCTCCAACCGGATTATCATATTTGTGGAATACAGGAGATAATACACCGTCTATTACTGTGAGTGCATCCGGTAATTATACAGTAACAGTTACTGATGCCAATAACTGTACAAATACATCAACACCTACAACCATAGTTGTGAACAGCTTACCGATTGCATCAATTACACCTCTTGGCAATACAACATTCTGTGACGGAAACAATGTAACGTTGGAAGCATCAGCAGGTGTAAGTTATTTATGGAATACTACTGAAACTTCAGCCAACATTATAGTTACGCAATCCGGAAATTATACCGTAACGGTGACAGATGCGAACAATTGTTCTTCATCATCAGCACCTATAAGTATTACAGTTAACAGCTTACCAACAGCAACAATTACTCCATCCGGACCAACGACATTCTGTTCAGGTAATGATGTTATTTTAACTGCATCAAATGCAGTTGCTTACTTATGGAGTTCAGGCGAAACTACCCCTGGTATACTTGTAAATCAAAGTGGAAACTACACTGTAGTTGTTACTGATGTGAACAATTGTTCAAGCACATCAGCAGTAACTACAGTTACTATAAATATACCTAATCCTGCTACAATTAATCCTTCCGGACCGGTGAACCTTTGTACAGGAAACACCCTTACTTTACAAGCCAGCACCGGGAACAGTTATTTATGGAGCACGGGAGAAACTACACCAACCATTGACATAACTCAGGGAGGCAGTTATACCGTTGTGATTACAGATGCGAACGGATGTATCTCTACATCATCAGCAACTACTGTAACGCTGATTCCATCACCTATTGTTAACATCACTCCATCCGGACCCACTACGTTTTGCAGTGGTGGTAACTTTACGCTGACTGCATCACCTGGTGCATCTCATATCTGGAATACCGGAGCAACCATACCAACTATAAATATTACCCAGTCGGGAACTTATACAGTAACTGTAAGTAATTATCAGGGATGTACAACATCAGCATCGATAGCTGTAACTGTTTTACAGTCACCTGCACCTGTGGTTACCACATCAGGATCTACAACATTCTGTAGCGGAGGTAATGTAACTTTACAGGCACCAAGCGGATTATCTTATTTATGGAGCAACGGACAAACCACACAGAACATTTCTGTTAATCAATCCGGAAGTTATACTGTAGTAGTAACTGGGGCAAATAATTGTACAGCAGCTTCTGTACCCATTCAGGTAACTGTAAATAATTTACCTGATGCAACAATTTCAGCTTCAGGAAATACAACATTCTGTAATGGTAACAGCGTGAATTTATCTGTGCCTGCATCTGGCAGTTATTTATGGAGTAATGGTTCCACAACACAAAATATTAACGTTACGCAGAGCGGGGCATACTCGGTAGTTGTGACCAGTGCAGATAACTGTACGGCAACATCTACTATTACCAATGTAACTGTTAATCCTTCACCTGTTGCAATAATTACAGCTTCTGGCAACACAACTTTCTGTGAAGGTGATACATTGACATTGAATGCTGCCGGAGGAACTTCATACGCCTGGAGTACCAATTCAACCAATGCAAGTATTGATGTAACGCAAGGAGGAACCTATTCTGTTATAGTTACTGATGCTAATAATTGTTCATCTACGGCAACTATTATTACCAGTGTAAATCCTGCACCGGTTGCAACTATTACACCAAATGGAAATGTAACTGTTTGTCAGGGTGGCAGCGTTTCATTAACAGCATCAACGGGAATCACTCATATCTGGAGCAATGGAATAACATTGCCAACAATTAATGTATCACAATCCGGCAGTTATGTAGTTACAGTAACAGATGGAAACAATTGTTCATCTACATCACAACCCGTGATCGTAAGTATTATACCGTCATATCAAATTACTGATTCTGTAACGGCATGTGGCTCTTATACATGGCCGGTAAATAATACAACATATAATTTATCCGGTTCCTATTCTTCAACACTTACTGCAAGCACCGGCTGTGATTCAGTGATTACACTTTTGTTAACAATGACAGTTGCATTTAACGAAGAACAATATATTACCATTTGCGAAGGCAACACGTTTACAGTAGGAAATAACACATATGATGCAAGTGGAATCTATACAGATGTCCTCACATCTGTTAACGGATGTGACAGTATAGTTACTACAGTGTTAACGGTTACAAATTGTACGGGTATAACACCTTATGAAAAAATCAATGTGAATTTGTATCCGAATCCTGCGATTGATTTTGTTACCTTAGAAATAGATGAGATATTGATAGGAAAATCGTTCAATATGTTTGATCAGTCAGGAAGGCTGATGCTGAGCGGAACATTGATTAGTACAAAACAACTGATGGATGTATCTATGCTTGCCAAAGGAATGTATTATATCAGAATGGAAGGTATAGAAAATTCACTCAAACTGATTAAATATTAATATCAAATAAAAAGCACTCTTAAGGGTGCTTTTTAATTTTAATAGAATAATTACATGAAAAAATTTATCATTATTCTTTTCCTTGTAACAACTGCAAATTATCTAAAAGCACAAGGGAATCTGCAATTCAATCAGGTAATAAATCTGGAAGCCTGGAGTACAACCAACATGGGTGGTTATTATATTGCTGAAGTAAACTTTACAGTACCGGCGGGAAAAGTTTGGAAAATAGAAGGCGCTACATCAAATTGTACAACAGGTAATGGTTCAGGTGTAATCACATTAACCAATACAAGTACTAACAGAAATTACGGGAATATCTTACCCGTTGGATCCACAACAAGTGATCATCCTATTTGGTTAAAAAGTGGATTTACCGGAAAATTAAGTTCCAGTGCAGGTAGCTGCTATTATAATAATTCCGGAGGGTTTATTGTGAGTGTAATTGAATTTAATATTGTTCCTTAAGGAACAACATTGTATTCTATCACACTGATTCGATAAACATTAGTAAATGTCTGAAGCGTAGTTCCTTCAATCAACCACATTGGTAAAGTTTGCTCCCATACATGATAAGATGCACCATTATAATTACCATTACCTGAACGTGCTGAACGAACTGCTATGTTAGTCCCATTTATTTTAATAAAATCATCCTGAGTAAGACTCGCTGATACTGGTCCAACAGATGCACTGTAAATAATACTTTCCACTTTCCATACTTTACCAACAGGAACAGTTTCTGTTGTTGCACCAATCATCTTTACCTGATTGAATTGGAGATTACCCTGCGCAGAAAGTTTACTGAAAGAAAAACTAAATACTAAACCAACAATAAATAAAACATACTTTTTCATAGACAATAAATAATTGTATGAATGTTAGTATTAAATACCAGAAATCAAAATTATAATGAAAAATTCTTTATATTATAATTCTCCCATATTCATGTGAATTGAAATCCAAAAATGTATTAACAAAGTCAAATTAAACACATGTTTTAATTACTTTTGAATATATATATGATGAATAAAAAAACAACAAATCCATTTCAATTTTCGAATTGTAAAATTCTTGTTATCGGAGATGTAATGCTTGACAAATACATTCATGGAAAAGCTACAAGAATTTCACCTGAAGCTCCGGTTCCTGTAGTCAAATCAGAAAGAACAACAACCAATTTAGGAGGTGCCGGAAACGTTGCCTCAAATATTTCAGCATTGGGAGCAAAAGTTACATTAACAGGATTAGTAGGTAAGGATGAGTATGCTGAACAGGTACGCATAGTTGCAGAAAAAAACGAAATAGACGGAATTTTACTTGAAGTAAATTTTCCGACAACTACAAAAACAAGAATCATTGCCGGTCAACAACAGATTGTACGTATTGATGAAGAAGAATTTCAGCAGTTATCAAAGAAAGAAATTCAGACATTAATTGATATCAACCAGGGATTAATACCATTTCATGATATAGTAATAATTTCAGATTATGGAAAGGGATTGATAGAAACTAGATTTATTCAGAACATACTTTTGTATTGCAAAAAAAAGAAAATACGAGTGCTTGTTGATCCTAAATCAAATGACTGGTCAAAATATGAAGGATGTTTTTTAATCACACCAAATGTAAAAGAATTGGGTGAAGTAGTAGGAAGGCAATTGAAGAATGAAAACAAAGAAATTGAAAAAGCAGGAACTATGCTTTTAAAAAAATTCAATCTTGAAAATATTCTTGTTACGCGTTCTGAAAAAGGAATGACCTTAATCAATAGAAAAAAAATTAAACATTTTAACTGCGTTGCAAAAGAAGTATTTGATGTAAGCGGAGCCGGAGATACGGTGATTGGTGTTTTGGGAACAGCACTTGCCAATCATTGGGAAATTGAGAAAGCTATTGAATTGGCAAATATTGCCGGAGGAATTATTGTTTCAAAATCAGGTACAGCAACTATAGAAAAAGTTGAACTCGAAAAATCATGGAAATAGAAAAAACATATATACAATCTGAGATGCAGGAGCACATTGCATTGACAAAAAAATGCATGGATGAACTACAGCCTAAAATTCTAGAAGCAGCAAATGTTTGTTTAGAAGCTGCTAAAAAAAGAAATGTTATATACTTTTTTGGAAATGGAGGTAGTGCATCTGATGCAGAACATCTAGCAGCTGAGTTTACCGGTCGATATCAGATAGAAAGAAAGGGATTACCAGCCATCGCATTGACATCAGGTTCTGCAACGATTACAAGTATTGCGAACGATTTTGGTTATGATGCAGTTTTTTCAAGGCAATTGGATGCATTACTTAAACCAGGAGATATTTGTGTTGGATTAACCACATCAGGAAAAAGTAAAAATGTAATTAATGCATTAGAAAAAGCTAAAATTTCAGGAAATACGACGATTGGATTTACTGGCAGAGATGGTGGTGATATCGTTGAATTATGTGATATCTGTATTATTGTTCCATCGGATATAACTTCCAGAATTCAGGAAATGCATATCATGATTGGGCATATTATATGTCATTTAGTAGAATCTCGATTATAGGATTCTCATCACGGAAATAAACAATCAAATACAGACAAGATTTTTATAAGTAAAGGACAAAAAAAAAGCTACCCTTTTGAGGTAGCTTTTTTAAAATTGGCGACGACATACTCTCCCGGATTTTACTCCAGTACCATCTGCGCTGTCAGGCTTAACTTCTCTGTTCGGGATGGGAAGAGGTGAACACTGACGCTATAATCACCAAAAAGTCATCAATATTTTAACACGTTGAACGTGAAGATATAATTAGTGTAAAAGAATCTATCGTAAAAAAAGTTTTGGGTAATTAGTACTACTCGGCTTTGACATTACTGCCTTTACACCTGTAGCCTATCAACGTCATAGTCTATAACGACCCTCAAATGAGAACTCATCTTGAGGTTGGCTTCGCGCTTAGATGCTTTCAGCGCTTATCCATTCCAGACATAGCTACCCTGCGATGCAGCTGGCGCCACAACAGGTACACTAGAGGTCTGTCCGACTCGGTCCTCTCGTACTAGAGTCAGGTCCTCTCAATTCTCAACGCCCACCACAGATAGGGACCGAACTGTCTCACGACGTTCTGAACCCAGCTCGCGTGCCACTTTAATCGGCGAACAGCCGAACCCTTGGGACCTTCTTCAGCCCCAGGATGTGACGAGCCGACATCGAGGTGCCAAACCCTCCCGTCGATGTGAGCTCTTGGGGAGGATCAGCCTGTTATCCCCGGAGTACCTTTTATCCTTTGAGCGATGGCCCTTCCATTCGGAACCACCGGATCACTATGCTCTACTTTCGTACCTGCTCGACTTGTCTGTCTCACAGTCAAGCACCCTTGTGCCATTGCACTCTACGCACGGTTACCAAGCGTGCTGAGGGTACCTTTAGAAGCCTCCGATACTTTTTTGGAGGCGACCACCCCAGTCAAACTACCCACCATGCACTGTTCTCCGCCTTACGGAGTTAGACATCAAACAACCAAAGGGTGGTATTTCAAGGACGACTCCACAACCCCTAGCGAGGCCGCTTCAAAGTCTCCCACCTATCCTACACATCAGTTGTCCAATATCAATGCAAAGCTATAGTAAAGGTTCACGGGGTCTTTCCGTCCCGTGGCGGGTAATCGGCATCTTCACCGATACTACAATTTCACCGAGCTCATGGCCGAGACAGTGCTCAGATCGTTACACCATTCGTGCAGGTCGGAACTTACCCGACAAGGAATTTCGCTACCTTAGGACCGTTATAGTTACGGCCGCCGTTTACTGGGGCTTCAATTCAAAGCTTTGCTTACGCTGACTTCTCCTCTTAACCTTCCAGCACCGGGCAGGTGTCAGACCCTATACGTCATCTTTCGATTTAGCAGAGTCCTGTGTTTTTGATAAACAGTCGCCTGAGCCATTTAACTGCGACCTCATTACTGAGGCACCCTTTTTCCCGAAGTTACAGGGTTAATTTGCCTAGTTCCTTAGCCATGATTCACTCGAGCACCTTAGGATTCTCTCCTTGACTACCTGTGTCGGTTTGCGGTACGGGTTGCATTTATCTGAAGCTTAGGGGTTTTTCTTGGAAGCCCTTAGGGATACTATCCGCTCAGCCGAAGCTTTGCGGTACTATCAGGTTCAGCAAGTCAAGCGGATTTACCTACTCAACCTATACCTACTCCTTTTAACGTACTATTCCGTCAGTACGCGATCCTTTCATTACTCCGTCACCCCATCGCAATAAATGCAAGTACTGGAATATTAACCAGTTGTCCATCGACTACTCCGTTCGGATTCGCCTTAGGCCCCGACTAACCCTGATCCGATTAGCGTTGATCAGGAAACCTTAGTCTATCGGTGGACGGGTTTTTCACCCGTCTTATCGTTACTTATGCCTACATTTTCTTTTCCAGAAACTCCAACACACCTTACGATGCATCTTCGACGTCGCTGGAATGCTCCCCTACCGATCTTTCGATCCCACAGCTTCGGTACTGCACTTAATGCCCGCTTATTCTCCACGCCCGATCGCTCGACTAGTGAGCTGTTACGCACTCTTTAAATGAATGGCTGCTTCCAAGCCAACATCCTAGCTGTCAAAGCAATCGGACCACGTTCAAACAACTTAGCGCAGATTTGGGGACCTTAGCCGATGGTCTGGGTTCTTTCCCTCTCGGACATGGACCTTAGCACCCATGCCCTCACTCCCGAGTATATGTCATAGCATTCGGAGTTCATCAGGACTTGGTAGGCGGTGAAGCCCCCGCATCCAATTGGTAGCTCTACCTCTATGACACTCAACCTCGAGGCTGTACCAAAATACATTTCGGGGAGTACGAGCTATTTCCCAGTTTGATTAGCCTTTCACCCCTACCCTCAGCTCATCCAAAAGCTTTTCAACGCTAACTGGTTCGGACCTCCAGACAGTGTTACCTGTCCTTCATCCTGGCCAAGGGTAGATCACAAGGTTTCGCGTCTGCCCCCACTGACTATTCGCCCTATTCAGACTCGCTTTCGCTTCGGCTGCCCGCCTGAGGCGGTTAACCTTGCCAGTGAGGAGCAACTCGTAGGCTCATTATGCAAAAGGCACGCCGTCACCCGAAGGCTCCGACCGCTTGTAAGCACACGGTTTCAGGTACTATTTCACTCCTCTGTTCGAGGTACTTTTCACCTTTCCTTCACAGTACTTGTACACTATCGGTCTTCTAAGAGTATTTAGCCTTACCAGATGGTTCTGGCAGATTCAGACAGGATCTCACGTGTCCCGCCCTACTCAGGATACTGCTCGGAACTTTGAACATACGCATACGGGACTATCACCCTCTATGGTATAACTTTCCAGAAATCTTCTGCTTCGTTCTGATTCCTAAATGCAGTCCTACAACCCC
>JBILKR010000064.1:0-2839 GCA_044376575.1 Flavobacteriales bacterium
GTGAAATTGATTGAAGCTCATTTTTCAGAGGTTTTATTTCTATTTAAACTGAAAGATAAATGGGAAAATAAAAGTAACTACAATAGTCCAGCCTGCATATATCGGTAAAAACTGAGCGATTGATTTTTCAACATTTTCAATATCATTTTTATTCCTGAGTGTATTCAGTAAATGATATGCTACCATTAACAAATTCGCCAGCATGAGAACATTCCCTCCTAGCACTGCAAGTCTGTTGGGCGTAATTCCCCATTCAGTTATTCTGAATAGTATAGCAGTTAAAGCAATTGTGTTGATGATAATTGTTACAACAGAAAGACTAAATAATAAGAAAATACTTGCTTTCCCTTTTTCATCATTAGTTGTACCGGCTATAGAAAACAATACTATGGCCATTACACCGAGCAGTAGAAAATTGAAAATGAGCAGAAAATCCCTGTCTTTATATGGATTTTGTCCGGTGCCAATCAGCGTTATCAAATATACAATCAGCGTAACCAACACTAATGGTGTAAATACCTTAGCAATAACCGGTGATACTTTATTTACCAGTTGAGGTACGATTTGCAAGAGGTATGTACCGATAATGGGTGCGGCAACCAGTCCCCAAATCACTACATATTCGAAATAAAAATCATAAATTTCTACATCAATCAGTGCAAATAAACCCAGTGTAATTCCCGTTAAAATTCCTCCGGCAATCAGGATGATGGTGGTCATGATAATGAGTTCTCCATTATACCTTAAGTAATCCAGTCTTCTTGAATACATATTATATTCATTTCCGGCAAAAGTAAATCCCAGGATCGACCATAATAACAAGGGCAAATGAATACTGGTGAGCAACAGCGAATCACTTTTTTCAGGTTCTGGTAAGCTATTAATATAAATTGCAGAAATTATAATAGAAAAAATAATTACATACAATTTTCTTGTATGCAAGTTGTTTCTCCATGCAAAATAAGCAGTGAGTATTGGAAAAATAATGAAACCCACGTTCCTTGAATAATAGAAGATTTCATCAATGCCGGTAAACTCAGGAATTTTCGCCAACAACATGGCCAGCAAGGAAGCAATAATGATGATGAGCAATTCATTTTTTGATGCGACAGTAATTTCTTCAGATTTAAAATTTAAGCGTTGATTCCATGTTTGTGCAATGCTGTTTTCCTGCAATTGAGGATAGATGGTATTAAACGCTTTTTTAAAAGCAGTTTTATTTTTCCGGTAAAGTTTTTCGAGTTGGTGAGGATTCTCAATGTGCTGTATGATTTCTTCTTGCATGATATATATTATTATAGAAATGTACAATTAAAATATCAGGTACATAACAAACAGTATTAAATATTATTATTTCTTGAAGTAATTTTTTGAATCATATGTTCGATTAACAATCCATGCCGTTGAGCGCGGTATTTTAAGGGTTGAGTTTGAGGGTTAAGATTGAGCTCGGTGCCTGAGGCACTCGAAGGCAAAGGAGATTGAGGTCTGATGTTAAATTTTGAGGAAAAAATTAAGGGTAAGCGATAAGCAGTTGCAACTAACTTTTCTAAACCTAACATCATATATAATGTTTTAAAGTTTAATCTAGAATATGGTATGCAACGTTTTTTAAATTTAATAAAGGAGGATCTTTTTTTTATTTTCTGTCAATACTTAAAATTTATAGAAAATTACTTTACAAAAACATTTGTACCATTTAATTTTAAAAATCAATCCTAATTAAGAATGAAAAAATATAAAAATCTAATTGGTTTATTGATATTATCCTTTTTTGTTATCCTGGGTATAATTAATTTAAGAAATGGTATTGATGTATTTTCAGTTGTTGCAATCTTTATCTTAATATTTTTCTTATTGATTAAATTAATGTTAATTCTGAAAGGCAAATATTAATAGTGATTAAGTTCCCTATGAGATATTTTTTTGTCTGTGGTTGGTGTTTTCACCAACCACATTTCTGATCTTAATATTTGAATTGATTAGAGGATTACTGACGTGATCCTAAAATAGGGGAGATGCTTAACTCCCAAGCACCAACTGCTGCGTAGTCGGTGCTTTTTCATGCCATTCGTCCTGAAGCAAGCTTCGGCCGATGGCATGAAAAAAGCCCAATGTCATTGACATTGGGCTTGGTAGTTGTCGGGGTGAGAGGATTTGAACTATTTTATTTATATTATATCTTCTCCTGTAAAAAAGTGTAAATAAAAATTGATTATCAATGTATTATATATTTTATTTCTTTACACAGGTTAATTAATTTTTTCTATTTTTACAGAATAAATTGGTTCAAATTTGGTTCATAGGTTTAAAGTATGGTTGACTATCTTAGATTAATTGTGTTCAGGAAAGGATTGTATCTCTACTATTCCCGAAAAGAAATGGATAATATTAAGATTAATCTTAATATTTCACTGAATGATAAAAATGAAAAAGAAATATTATACATTAAAAATCAACTAAAAAAAGGGAAATTCCCCACTATTTTAAATCCGTATAAAGAGGAAATAGATATTCTTATGAAAAGATATAACCTCTTAATCTCAGATTATAAAAAGGAAAATTTAGTATTACCAAGTGTTTCAGAATTTAGAAGATTGCTAAAGGACAAAAAGGATGTTAAAAGTGAAAATTTAATTTTTTTATTAGACCAATATATTGGGGAGAAAAGAAAGGACTTTCATAACTCACCATCTTCCATTAAAGATTTTATCAGTTTCAAAAATTCCATTTTAGATTATCAAATTGAAAACGATTGTATTCTTACTTTGAATTTTATAAATCGTGATTTTATTAGGAATTATTTCTATTTCCTACGGAAAAAAAGAGAATCAAATAA
>JBILKR010000026.1:0-25646 GCA_044376575.1 Flavobacteriales bacterium
TTCTCTTTTGGCGTCCAGCAAAGCCTGAATAGAAGCCTCGTCGTTGCCTGCTTCTTTTTCTCTTTTATAGGTTTCTAAGTATTCCCATGCACTCAATACATTTGATGATTGACTGAATCCATTTAGAAATAAGATGGAAAATAATAAGGATAAAATAATTGTTTTCATTTCTTTAAATATTACTTCATTATGATCTAACGTCTGTTTTAAGAACAAGTTCTAAGATTGACTTTTATTTAACAATCTATTCTTCAGTTGTGTCCGGTAAGTTTTCGGCACTGTTGTCTCCGACCTCAGGGTTTTCTTCCATTTCATCTTCAACAGCTTCTTTTCTTACACGTGCAACTGCGGCTATTTCATCATCACCTTTCAGGTTAATTAATCGAACGCCTTGTGTTGCACGACCCATCACACGAAGATCTGACACATGAATGCGAATCAACACTCCTTTTTTAGTGATAATCATCAGGTGATCGCCGTCGGCTACAGGTTTTATTGCAATTAAACTTCCGGTTTTATCGGTAACATTGATGGTTTTTACTCCTTTTCCTCCTCTTCCGGTGATGCGGTATTCTTCTTCGCCGGTTTCTGGATCCTGTATGAATGAGCGCTTACCATATCCTTTTTCAGAAACTACCAGCAAGTTGGTATCCTTGATGTTCTCCTGGTTAACTACAATCATACCCACCACTTCGTCTTTATCGCCATCCAGCTTCACTCCTTTTACTCCGGTTGAGTTTCTTCCCATGTCACGCACTTCATCTTCATTAAAACGAATGGCACGACCCGACATTTTTGCTATGATAACATCACTTGTTCCATCAGTTAATTTTGCTTCCAATAGTTCATCGTCCTCACGAACATTGATGGCATTGATACCATTCGCTCTCGGACGAGAATATGCTTCAAGCATGGTTTTCTTAATCACCCCTTTCTTCGTACACATCAATATATAATTAGAATTGATGTATTGTTCATCGGATAAGTTTTTAACGGTGATGTATGCTTTTACTTTATCTCCATTTTCTATATTGATAAGGTTTTGAATAGGTCTTCCTTTAGAAGCTTTATTACCTTCAGGAATTTCAAATACCCTCATCCAGAAACATTTTCCTTTTTCTGTAAAATACAATAAATAGGCATGTGTATCTGCAATAAATAAATGTTCCAAAAAGTCTTCATTGCGTGTTGATGATCCTTTGGAACCCATTCCTCCCCTGCTCTGCGACCTGTATTCGGTTAATGGAGTGCGCTTTATGTAACCCAAATGAGAAATGGTTACAACCATTGGTTCATCAGCAATCATATCTTCAATACGGAAGTCTGTGCCTGCATATACAATTTCAGAACGTCTTTCATCACCGTATTTTGTTCTCACTTCCATCATTTCTCCTTTGATGATATCCATTCTCATATCTTCATTGGCCAATACGTCTTTAAGCCAGGAGATACGCTTCATAATCTCATCAAACTCTTCACGAATTTTGTCGCGCTCCATTCCTGTTAAACGTTGTAAACGCAGTTCAAGAATTGCTTTCGCCTGAATTTCGCTCAGATTGAAATTTGAAATTAAACCTTCTTTTGCGATTTCAGGATCAGCAGATTTTCTGATTAATGCAATCACTTCATCCAGGTGATCCAGTGCAATCAGATATCCTTGTAATATGTGAGCTCTTTTCTCAGCCTGATCCAGTTCATATTGTGTTCTGCGCACCACCACTTCATGTCGGTGATCCACAAACTCACGAATCATATCTTTCAGATTCAACAACATTGGCTTGCCTTTAACCAAGGCAATGTTATTTACACTAAATGAAGACTGTAAAGATGTGTATTTGAATAATTGATTTAAAACAACATTGGTAACCGCATCTCTTTTTAATTCAAAAACGATACGCAATCCATTTCTGTCTGATTCAATGCGCACATCACTTATTCCTTCAATTTTCTTTTCATTTACAAGTTCAGCAGTTTTGATTTGAATTTCCGCCGGATTAACCTGGTAAGGAACTTCTGTAATTACAATCTGTTCTCTACCGCTATCAAGAACTTCCACAGTAGATTTAGCACGAATCACAATCCTTCCCCTTCCGGTTTCAAAAGCCTGCTTCACTCCTTCGTAACCATAGATGATACCACCGGTAGGAAAATCAGGAGCTTTTACATATTTCATTAATTCCGGCACATCGATATCTCCTCTTTTGTCAATAAATGCAACAATTCCATCTATTACTTCAGTTAAGTTATGAGGTGGCATATTTGTTGCCATACCCACAGCAATCCCGCTGGATCCGTTGATCAATAAGTTTGGCAATTTAGAAGGCAGAACTGTTGGCTCTTGAAGTGAATCATCAAAATTCAGCCTGTAATCAATGGTGTTTTTATCAATATCTTCGAGCAGTTCTTCCGCAGCTTTTTTCAAGCGAGCCTCTGTGTAACGCATTGCTGCCGGACTATCTCCTTCCATCGAACCATAGTTTCCCTGACCATCCACTAATGGATAGCGCAAACTCCAGTCCTGGGCCATTCTCACCATTGCATCATACACCGAACTATCACCATGGGGGTGATACTTACCCAACACCTCCCCTACGATTCTTGCTGATTTCTTAAAAGGCCGGTTAGACAATACACCTAAATCCAACATACCATATAACACCCTGCGGTGTACCGGTTTTAAACCATCTCTTACATCCGGTAAAGCTCTGGAAACGATAACTGACATAGAATAATCTATGTAAGCAGTTTTCATTTCTTCTTCAATATTTATCGGAATAATTTTGTCTCTCGGCTCTCCATTCGGAACGTTCTCTTCTGCCATTTCGTCGTTAAATTATAATTGCACAATTTTTGATTAAATTCTTCGTAAAGATTTGTGCTAATGTATGTAAATTAATCATTGTTTGTATGCGAAAATGGGAACAAATAATACCAGTTTTTCCAACAAAAAAATGTTGATAATAAAGACAGGTATTTATCAAAGTTATTTCATGTAAGGCATACATTTGATATACTACATAATTAGCTGAAAATTTAATTATGTTTATAAAAAAAGAAAGATATGGAAGCAAGATTTTCACCCAGGGTTAAAGATGTGATTACCTACAGCAGAGAGGAAGCGCTAAGATTGGGACATGATTATATTGGAACAGAGCATTTGTTATTAGGAATGATCAGAGAAGGTGAAGGCATGGGTATTAAAATACTAAAAAACCTTGGTGTAGATACTGAATCATTACGTAAAGAAATTGAATCTTCTGTAAAATCCAAATCTAAACCTAATTTAAACCTGGCCAATGTTCCTTTAGTAAAACAGGCGGAAAAAGCATTAAAAGTAACCTACTTACAAGCTAAGATTTTTAACAGTTCTATCATTGGCACAGAACATTTATTACTCGCGATTTTAAAAGATGAATCAAGCGTAGTAACAGGTATTTTACTGCGTCATCAGGTGGACTATCAAATGGTAAAAGAAAGAATTGATAATATGATTTCAGAAAATCCAAGGGCAGAATTTCCTAATAATCCTAATGATGACGATGATAACGATAGTCCGTCGCCATTTGGCTCTTCAAAAAAACCAACGGACAGCAAATCAAAAACTCCTGTACTTGATAATTTTGGCAGGGATTTAAGCAAAATGGCAGAAGATGGGAAATTAGATCCAATTATTGGTCGTGATAAAGAAATTGAACGCGTTAGTCAGATTTTAAGCAGAAGAAAAAAGAATAATCCTATTCTGATTGGTGAGCCCGGTGTTGGAAAATCAGCTATAGCTGAAGGGCTGGCATTACGAATTGCTCAAAAAAAGGTATCAAGGGTATTATTTAATAAGCGTATTATTTCTTTAGACTTGGCATCACTTGTGGCGGGAACAAAATATCGCGGTCAGTTTGAGGAAAGGATGAAAGCACTGATGAATGAGCTGGAAAAATCACCGGATGTGATTTTATTCATTGATGAAATTCATACTATCATTGGAGCCGGTGGTGCGTCAGGATCACTTGATGCTTCCAACATGTTTAAGCCGGCATTGGCAAGGGGCGAAATTCAGTGTATTGGTGCAACTACACTAGATGAATACCGTCAGTATATTGAAAAAGACGGTGCATTGGATCGCAGATTCCAAAAGGTAATGGTGGAACCTACTACCGAAGACGAAACCATTCAGATTCTTCATAATATTAAAGAAAAGTACGAATCGCATCATAATGTAAATTACACGGATGATGCCATCAAGGCTTGCGTTACATTAACAACGAGATATGTAACAGATCGTTTTCTTCCGGACAAAGCCATTGATGCTCTTGATGAGGCTGGTGCACGTGTTCACATCACTAACATCAAGGTTCCCAAAGAAATTGAAAATATTGAAAAGGAAATTGAAGCAGTTAGACAAGACAAAATACATGTAGTAAAAAGTCAAAAGTATGAAGAGGCTGCACGTTTGAGAGATAAAGAAAGACAGTTGACCGAAAAGCTGGAAGAGGTAAAATTACAGTGGGAAGAAGAAACGCGCACACACCGTGAAACTGTAAGTGAGGATGATGTTGCAGAAGTGGTTTCTATGATGACGGGAATACCTGTACAGAAAGTATCACAAACTGAAGGCAATAAGTTATCTAAGTTAAATGATTTGATTACCGGAAAGGTAATCGGACAGGACGAGGCGGTGAAGAAAGTGGTAAAAGCTATACAACGTAACCGTGCCGGATTAAAAGATCCAAATAAACCCATCGGAACATTTATTTTCTTAGGTCCTACCGGTGTTGGAAAAACGCAGTTGGCAAAAATTCTTGCTAAAACTATGTTCGATAGTGAAGATGCATTGATACGCATCGACATGAGTGAATACATGGAGAAATTTGCGGTATCACGCCTGATTGGGGCTCCTCCCGGATATGTTGGTTATGAAGAAGGTGGTCAGTTGACTGAAAAAGTGAGAAGAAAACCATATAGTGTTGTATTATTGGATGAAATTGAAAAAGCTCATCCGGATGTGTTTAATTTATTGCTTCAGGCATTGGATGACGGTATTTTGACTGACAGCCTGGGTCGTAAAATTGATTTTAAAAACACCATCATTATCATGACTTCCAATATTGGTAGCAGAGATTTAAAAGAGTTTGGTCAGGGTGTTGGTTTTAAAACAGCTGCAAAATCAAAGCAAGCCGACGAGCACGCAAAAACAGTGATTCAAAATGCATTGAAGAGAGCATTTGCTCCTGAATTTTTGAATCGTATTGATGATATAATACTTTTCAATTCACTTACTCAGGAAGATATTCATCAAATCATCGATATTGAATTGGCAGGTCTGGTGAAGCGTATAGAATTGAATGGTTATTACCTGAAAATTTCTGACGAAGCAAAGAATTTTATTGCTGAAAAAGGGTTCGATGCACAATTTGGTGCAAGACCTTTAAAGAGAGCCATTCAGAAATATGTTGAAGATCCGTTGGCTGAAGAAATTATCAATGCAAAGCTCTTGCCTGGAGATACCATTCAATTAACTCTTCTTGAAGGTGAAGTAAAAATTAAAATTACTAAACCTAAAAAGAAGAAAACTGATACAGCAAGTGATGCAGAAGATAGTGAATAATTATAAATTTATTCTTGCTGTAACACCGTAATAATTTTCCATTCCGAAAGGGCTCAACTTAAGTTGAGCATTTTTCTTTTTTCCAAGAAATATTGGCTTGCGATGCAAAACTGGAATAAAATATCCGACAACGCTTCCCCAAAAAGCACCATGAATTACATCCGTCGGAAAATGAGATCCTGAGAAAACACGCAGTAAACCAGTAGCAGTTGCTGCAGAAAGTGAAATGGTCCACACTGCCCATTTTGCTTTGCTTTCAGGAAATATATCACTGTATGTTTTTGATACAAACACAGCACACATAAATGCAGTAGAAGTATGACCGGAAATATGAGATTGAAAATCACTGTCTCCTCCTCCCCCATTTTCTCCATCACGGTAAACATAAGGTCTAGGTCTTGACATATAATTTTTAAATGAATAAGTGATTCCAACATTCCATACAAACGCTTCTGCAAACATCACAGAGAGTGTTCCCCACTCCTTGAGTTTGAATTTAGAGAAAAGTAATGTAGATAAGACTCCTGAACCAACGCAAGTATATTGAAGGATATCGCTTGCGATACCGGCTTCTTTACTGGTTTGAGAAATGGCAAAACGGTCAAAGCTATTAACATCATTTGGCGACAATGCATCAGCTTGTTCGGGAGTTAGTTTATTTATAGGTCCGATAGCATAGGCCGGTACGGCCACAGCCAAGCCTCCAATACCGATAGCAATATCTTTCTTTACATCCAGGTGATAAGGAAATGATGGCTCATTATTTTTTTTACGTATTACCACTGAAGTAATATCATTTGAGTAAGTATGCTTTCTGAAAGATGAATTAAAACTTATTTGCTGTTGATCGGCAAAATTTATTTGTTGGCCATTCAATAATACTTGGCAAGCAAGAGAAATGATGATAAAAAGAGATTTAACTTTCATTGACCGTTCTTTTGATTAAAAAATTCTTTAGTGAATGTAATGCATTTCGAATTATAAAAAAATTATGTAGGTTTGTTTAAATTTACATCCAATGAAAAAAATTATATATTCAATTGCATTATTTACCGTTGTGTTTACTATGTCTTCATGTAATGAAGAAGTATGCATTAAATGTGTAAAATACGACATGACTGATTCCACAGAAATGTGTTCTCCTTCAAAAGCAGAAAGAAATGAATTTATTGTTTCTTGGACACAATCAGATTACAATTGCTCACAAATTGAAAATTAAATATTTTATTAATTAAAAGAAAAAGCGCAGTTATATAACTGCGCTTTTTTTATTTTATCTATTCAGAAAAATAAAATCCGTTAGGTGCAATACCAACAGAAGCACTATCGATAATGATTCCGGTTGAGCCATTATACCAACGCACCATTCCATTTGCTACAAAATTACCAGCATCTGCAACAAAGACATTGCCGGACTGAGGATCAATACCTAATCCATAAGCATTTGTTTGAATAAGAGGGTTGACCGGCAACTGCGTCTCTACTATTTCCATTTTATAAATTGCCTGCCCCCATGAATAATATAAAACAGATTTGGATCCATCAATGGATAATAAATTTGGATTTGAACTGGTGTTGGTGAAATCTATAGTTGATTCAATTTGCTGATTTAATGGATTAAACTTAATTAATTTACCCACTGTTGGAGTTCCCGTCCAATCAGGCATCCCACCGCATAACACCCAGATATAACCATTTACATCTTTTACTATGCTGTTGGGCCAGTCGCCAACGGTTATATTCTGTATGATTGTATTTGTATTTACATCAATCACTGTCATGGTATTGTCATTTGAATTAACCACATATAGTTTTCCATTATCTATCAGCATTTTCTCAGGTGCCACACCAACAGAAATTTCCTGTTCAATGGATAAGTCTGTTAAATTAATTACAGAAACTCGTCCGTTACCTGAGAACGACACCCACTCTGTGAGATAAGCTTTGTCCTGATAAAATTCAATAAATCTTGGAAGTGATCGATTTTCTATACTTCCGGAAATGGAATAATCATTCAGGTTCACTACCTGAACTTTATTGCTGTTATTAACTACAATATAAACCTTATTGTTATATACATTTTTTGACTGTACAACATCTCCCAATACAGCACCATTATTGGAATTTGCATAAATATTATTTTCAAGTGAAAAATCTGCTCTTGAAATAAAACTAACTGAACCATTGGAACTGCCAAATGATCCTTCGTTTGTAATAAATATTCCGGATGAATAATTTTTCTGATTAGTGTATTCCGGATCACAGGAATAAAAAAATAAAGTTGTTAAAAGTAAAAATGAAATTTTTAAAATGCATGTTTGATTTTTCATATTGATTTTGATATAAAAGGTTTAATATTAAAAATTACACTACCATTGATCTGCACACCTGATAATGGTCTGTTTTCAATTGTTTGATACATGGTATTGGTTACGTTTAATCCATTGATCATGATTTTCAAATCCATTTTTTTAAATCGAATTTGTTTCCCTAAACTAATATCTAAACGAGCATAGGCATTTAATTTCATAGATTCATCAGTTCGAATAAATCTATCAGAAGTAAACTTTGAAATTGCTGTTATCCAAAAGCCTTTGAACTGAGCCATGGCCATAACATTTATTGTATGATAGGGTACATAAATGATTTGTGTATTCATCACATTGCTAAGATCTCTTGAGTGCACGTAAGTATGTTGAACCTGCGTTGACCATTTCCATCCATTGTTTATTCCTGAAAATTGAACAGATGATTCTACACCGGAATTTCTTACCGACGTATAGTTAACGGGCGACCAATACCCAAGATCATTAGGTTGCCAGGCAATCCAGTTATTGATCCACATAACGAATCCCGTGCTTGAAATTTCCCATTTTAATTTTTTACTGATGTCTAACTGAAGTTTGTATCCACCCTCTATATTCCAGCTAAACTCAGGTAAAAGATCAGGATTACCTCCTGGAGTCCAGTACCTGTCGTTAAGTGTTGGTATTCTGTAGCCATTATTTACCATCGTATTCAACGATAAGTGAGTTAATTTTTTATTGATAATTTTCCATTCCGTTCCAAATAAACCAGTCATTGGAGGTTGGTATCCCGGAGCGAATTGCTGTCGTACACCATAAGACATCGACAGCCAGGAAAATGGATGATAAATGGCATTCACTACAACAGAGAAACGATGTTCATTTACATTTTTAGCATATTGACTGATTGAAGGAAGCCATAATTGATAATGTATGCCCCAATCCAATTTTACTTTTTTCCATCCGTTCCATTTTTGAATCAAATATGACTGAAGTTGATGGATATGAGTTGAATCATTAATATTTTGATCAATATAATTCAGTTCATCATAAAAATAACCGACTCCGGCCTGAGAAAATAGATTTCTGTTTTTACCTATAAACCATTTGATCGTTGACATTGCACGGATATTCTGATCGAATTGCGAAGCCTTTAAATCAGCGGATCCGATGGCCGGTGGTATTCCTCTGAACTGTCGATTATAATTAATCATTACAGATATTTCAGCATTTTTTCCGATGAGATAAGATAAGTCCTGTTGAAGTGCAAACTTCTGATATGATGCATTGTTCATCTGCTCCCAAGGGAAACCTGGTTTTGAGTAATTCCTGAAATAAAAATTATTTTTTGATTGTGAATAATTCAGGGATGTAGAAGAAGAAAACCTTTCTGAATTAATATTGGCTTTACATCTGCCACTAAAAGTTTCAAACGAACCACCTTCAACACTTACTTCAAATGATGAAGGTTGCTGATAATCAGGAAATGAATTGAGTAATATCGTTGCACCCATGCTTGCATTACCAAATAATGTTGAGGCCGACCCATAAGCAATCTGGATTTCATCGTTTGTATTTACACTTAATAAACTCAAATCCATGAGTCCTAATGAACCACTGTTTATTTGAAATCCATTCCATAAAAAGTTTGTTTTTTCCGGTCCGGTTCCCCTAAATGAAATGGTAGATGATGTACCATTTCCATAAGTTTTAATGTAAGCACCGGTAGCAAATTCAAGGGTATGTGCGAGCGACTGATGCTGAAATATTTGAAAATATAGAGAATCTATTTTTTCATATTTAATTCCTGGTACTGGATGATATTGCCGCTCAGTTACAACATGCTCCTTTAAAATTAACGGAGCAATATTATAACGAACTGTGTCTTGGCCATGTAAATAACCAATAAACGACAGATAAAAAAATAAGCAAAAATTGCTTTTAAAATAATATATATTCAACGTATAAAAATTATAAGATTCTTTTTCCCGAGAATCTTAAATTAAGAACGGTGGCAGGTCTCCTGGCTTATCCAGTATTTTCAGCCTTCCCAACTTTTATAGTCAGTGGCAAAAGAATTTGAAAATACTTTTTTTTGGAATTACAGTTGCGGGAACAGCTCCCGTTTTACACGGGATTCCCTTTTCATCACTGATTTGATTAAAATCAATGAACCACAATTCAAATTTTAATTACACTCGTAATCTGTTAATAATTCTAATGCGTTTATTGCATCTTCGTATTCCTCCTGAGATTCAAATTCCTCACGACAAATTTGTTCAGAATCATTATTTGATGAACTTGTACAAGTAACACATGGATTGCATGATACCACAGTCAAAGCTACAATGCTTAATAAAGCTAATTTTAAATTTTTCATGTTATGAATTTTTTTGCTAAATTAATAAAATGTATCATTTAATAATAATATTAATACTATCAGATTTATTAACTTAACAATGTTAACGTCTTTATTAAATGTCATTAGTTTATAATATCAACCGCATTCTGAGCAATTGATGAACCAATGGCAACACCCATTCCTCCCATTCGTACAGCAAGATAAATACGATCATCAAAACGTTTTACAATTGGCATTTTATCCGACCCCATTCCCATAATCCCGCTCCATTGATATTCAATTGTAAACTCATATTCCGGAAGAATATATTCATTTAATAATCCCAACAGATATTCGTGCATTGAACTAGTAATTTCCATTTTAGTCGTTCTTTCATCATCAAAATTTAAGTGTCTTCCACCGCCAATCAAAATTCTTTGATCAACATTTCTGAAATAATCAAATCCTTTGTGATGATGAAAAGCCCCCTCGATTGATAATTCAGGTATAACAGAGGTTACAAGCACTTGACCTCGTGCAGGAACAACTTTAATATCAGGTAATAAATCAGAAGCAAATCCATTGTTACAAATCAAGATTTTTTCAGTCTTAATTTCGGCAAATTCTGTATGGAGTATTGCATATTCTGATATGCTTTCCACTTTTTCAATTTTCATTCCATTAAATATTGGAATATGCAACTGTGTACAATGTTTATACAGGCTTTGCATCAACTTCCCAGAATGCAACTGCCCTTCAAAAGGATTCTGAATTAGATGTTTTACACCTTTCATTTTCCATGATGCTGGAATTTCAGAAACAGAAAAAACATCTACATCAAACTGATGATAGTGTTTCATTTTCTGATTTACAAATTCCATTTGCTGCATGCATTTTTCAAATTCATCTTCCTGATTTTCAAGAAAAATTTCAAAACCACCGTTTACCTGATAGTCAATAAATGCTTCATCATGAATATTCAATAATGTCTGTAATCCATCCCATCTTTTTCCAATCAGTTGAAATACTTCTTCTTCACTTTGAGATGATAGGTCGTCAATAATTTCGCTCAGGCTACCGAAACATGCAAAACCTGCATTTCTTGTAGTAGCTCCATGGGGTAAAACGCCTGATTCAAATACTACAACATGCTGATCAGGATATTTTTGTTTATAAAGAATAGCAGAGGTTAACCCCACAATTCCTGAACCAACTACTGATAAATCAATGTTCTTAAGAAAACTTTCTCTTTCCCAATAACTAAAATAATCAGCCTTCAGCATCATACTTTTCTATTACAGAAATTTAAATCCAACTGTCAGTTCCAGATGTCCGTTTCTAAAGCCGCCATCTTGTTTCTGAACCATCACATTATTTCCAATCATATTGATAAAACCATACTTGTATCGTGCATCAAATGTGAATTTCCAGATATCAATACCTAGACCACCAAATAATCCAAGGTTCCAGTCAGTAAATTCAGCAGCATCCATATTTTGATTTAACGGATCAATAACAACAATGTCATTTGTCAGCACAACAGCACCAAAAGGACCTCCACCAAGCCTTACATTAATAATTTTAAAATCAATTATTTTATACCCAACAGATAGTGGAAATTCAATTTGATTTGACTTGAATGAATAACTACCACCTCCATTAAAAAATCCTTCTCCTCCAACCATAGAAAATGATGCTTCCGGTTGAATATATAAACGCTTGATATTAAATCTTGCAAAAACACCTCCGTTAAAAGCTATATAACCCTGCGAAGTAAAATCAGGAATATCAGTAGACATATAATTCAGATTCAAACCTGCTTTAATACCAATATTTACTGGCTTAGAAGGCACAACAGACATTGTATTCTGGCTATTCAACAAGAGATTCATGTAAATGAACACTATGCTAAAAAATATGTTTTTATTCATGATGTTGATTAATTAAATCATGATACAAAGATACACTTTGTTTATCCGAGTGGGAAAACTATTTTTGTATCATCCTAAAAATTAGTATATAAAAGTATGGATAGTCAATCAGGTATATATCATCCTAAAAATAAAATAAGAATTGTAACTGCGGCTTCATTGTTTGACGGACACGATGCAACCATTAATATTATGCGTCGCATTATTCAGTCAAGCGGTGCTGAAGTAATTCATTTAGGTCATGATAGAAGTGTTGAGGAGATTGTAAATTGTGCCATTCAGGAAGATGCCAATGCTATAGCGATTACTTCATACCAGGGAGGGCATGTGGAATATTTTAAATTCATGTTTGATTTATTGAAAGAAAAAGGATGCTCACATATTAAATTATTTGGAGGTGGTGGTGGAACTATATTGCCTGATGAAATAGAAGAACTTCATGCCTATGGAATTACTCGTCTTTATTCACCTGATGATGGAAGAAGGATGGGATTGCAGGGGATGATTAACGATTTGCTTGAAAAGTCTGACTATCCGCTAGGTTTGAATGTTAAAGATGAAGTAAATAAATTGCCGAATAAAAATATTCAATCAATTGCAAAACTTATTACTGCCGCTGAAAATCAAACTGAAGGTAGTGATGTTGCTTTACAAGAGATAAATGAAATAGCACAGAAAACAAGCATTCCTGTTCTTGGAATTACCGGAACCGGCGGTGCGGGAAAATCTTCGCTGGTGGATGAACTGGTGCGCAGGTTCTTACTTGATTTTAAAGACAAAACCATAGCCATTGTTTCGGTTGACCCTTCCAAACGTAAGACCGGTGGGGCATTGCTTGGCGATAGAATTCGTATGAATTCTATAAATCATCCTAGGGTGTTTATGCGTTCCCTTGCTACACGACAAAGTAATCTTGCCTTATCAAAGCATGTAAAGGAAGCGTTAGATATACTCAAAGTAGCTCAATATGATCTGATCATTTTAGAAACTTCGGGAATCGGACAAAGTGATACGGAGATTACAGATCACAGTGATGTAAGTCTTTATGTAATGACTCCGGAGTACGGAGCAGCGTCGCAGCTTGAAAAGATTGACATGCTTGACTTTGCTGATATTATTGCTTTAAACAAGTTTGATAAACGCGGAGCCATGGATGCCATACGTGATGTAAAAAAACAATATAAGCGTAATCATCAGTTATGGGATGCAGATGATGAATCACTTCCTGTTTTTGGAACCATTGCTTCTCAATTTAATGATCCAGGTATGAATCGCTTGTATAAAGCAATCATGGATAAGATTGTAGAACGTACTGGATTAGCAGAACTCACATCACATTTTCAGGTGACCGATGAGATGTCAGAAAAGATTTATATTATTCCGCCACAACGTACACGTTATTTATCTGAGATTTCTGAGTCTGTTAGAAAGTACAATCGATGGACCAATGAACAAGCAGACATTGCTCAACAAATGTATGGACTGAACAGCACCATAGAGATATTAAAAGGGAAAACTGATGATGCTGTCATCAATGCTATCTCAAATGAATTTGAAAATTTAAAATTAAGTCTTGACGGACATAACTGGAAACTTATTGAAACCTGGCCTCAGCGGGTGCAGGAATACAAAAATGAATATTACATATTTAGCGTAAGAGGTAAAGAAATTAAGGTTAAAACACACACCGAATCATTATCACATTCTCAAATACCTAAAGTTTCTTCTCCAAGATATACTGCATGGGGTGATGTATTAAAATGGAATTTACAGGAAAACTTTCCCGGTTTTTATCCTTACACATCCGGTGTATTCCCTTTTAAAAGAGAAAATGAAGACCCTACGCGAATGTTTGCAGGAGAAGGCGGCCCTGAAAGAACAAACCGCCGGTTTCACTACGTATCTCTTGGAATGCCTGCAAAAAGATTATCCACAGCTTTTGATTCTGTTACATTATACGGACACGATCCTGCAGTTAGGCCAGATATATACGGTAAAATTGGAAATTCCGGGGTCTCTATCTGTTGCCTGGATGATGCTAAAAAACTATATTCAGGATTTAATCTTGCAGCTGCGAATACATCTGTATCCATGACCATCAATGGTCCTGCTCCTACCCTATGTGCATTTTTCATGAATGCTGCCATTGATCAGCAGTGTGAAATTTATATTAAAGAACAAGGGCTGGAAAATGATGTAAGAAAAAAAATAGAAAAGATATTTAATGATAAAGGAATGACACCTCCCTCCTATCAGGGCGCTCTGCCTGAAGGGAATGATGGCCTCGGACTTATGCTCCTTGGTGTTACAGGCGATCAGGTATTACCTGTAGAGGTGTATAATAGAATCAAAGATGATACATTAAAACTTGTTAGAGGAACAGTTCAGGCAGACATATTAAAAGAAGATCAGGCACAAAATACATGTATATTCTCTACTGAGTTTTCGCTTCGATTGATGGGTGATCTTCAGCAATATTTTATTAATAAAGGGGTAAGAAATTTTTATTCTGTTTCTATTTCAGGATATCATATAGCAGAAGCAGGAGCAAATCCTATTTCTCAATTAGCATTTACGCTGGCAAATGGATTTACTTATGTTGAGTATTATCGTTCACGCGGAATGGATATTAATGATTTTGCTCCAAATCTATCCTTCTTCTTCTCTAATGGTATTGATCCAGAATATGCAGTTATCGGAAGGGTTGCTAGAAGAATATGGGCAAAGGCAATGCGTAATTTATATGGTGCCAATGAACGTTCACAAATGCTGAAATATCATATTCAAACATCCGGCCGCTCATTACATGCACAGGAAATTGATTTTAATGATATACGCACAACCTTACAGGCACTCTATGCGATTTATGATAATTGTCAGTCGTTACATACCAATGCTTACGACGAAGCCATTACCACGCCAACTGAAGAGTCGGTTCGCAGAGCAATGGCCATTCAATTAATTATTAATAAGGAGTTAGGATTGGCAAAAAATGAAAATCCTCTGCAGGGTTCATTTATTATCGAAGAACTAACTGATTTGGTTGAAGAAGCTGTAATGTTGGAATTTGACCGCATCACTGAAAGAGGCGGAGTTTTAGGTGCCATGGAAACCATGTATCAGCGAGGTAAAATCCAGGAAGAAAGTTTATACTACGAAACTTTAAAGCATAACGGAGAATATCCAATTATTGGAGTAAATACTTTCTTATCATCCAAAGGTTCACCTACCATCATACCTCAGGAAGTGATTCGCAGTACAACAGAAGAAAAAGAGTATCAGATCAACATGCTTTCAGATTTACACAATTTGCATCATGATAAGGCAACTGTTTTGCTTCGTGAATTACAAGTATCAGCGATTCAAAATAAAAACATGTTTGAGCAGTTGATGGAAGTAAGTAAGGTTTGCTCATTAGGTCAAATCACACATGCATTATTTGAAGTTGGCGGTCAATACAGAAGAAATATGTAATGATTATTTAATTATTAAAAATAAAAATGCCGGGTCAAGCCCGGCATTTTATTTTCAGGTAGGTTCCATTTTTATTTCAAAATGGTAACTGTACCTTCCAGTGGTTTGGCACCATCGTAAAGATGGATAATATATTGATAAACTCCAAATGGCTGCATTTCACCTTCATGCTTACCATCCCATGGAGCACTGTAACCTACTGAAGAATAAACTTTATTGCCCCATCTGTTAAAAATCTCAACAGTACAAGCTTCATACTCTTCTATATTATCAATAATCCAGGTATCATTCACTCCATCTCCGTTTGGAGTAAAGCTTGTATAAATCACCAGATCTTCTTTTACAGTAATAACTACTCCATCCTGTGCTGAACAGCCATCTGTTGTTGTTAATACAACTGTATATTCAGTGGTAGTAGTTGGTGAAGCCCACGGAGCAGATACAAATGCACTATTTAATGTTCCTGATGGACTCCACGTATATATACCCGGAATACTTCCAATTGCAGAAAGCTGTATCGAATCTCCTTCAAGAATAGAGACATCAACTCCTGCATTTACTTCAGGTGACTGAAGTATTATTAACTGATTAGCAAAAGCGGTATCATTTATCGAACATGGATTATCAGAAATTAAATATGCTGATACCACATCACCTGCTGTTAATGGTGATGAAACAAAAACATCAGAATTAACACCTGCAGATGTATTATTAACCGTCCATATATACTGAGGGTTCATACCTGCATTTGTTGCCACAGAAGTAAATGTAATATCGGTTCCTTCGCAAATCAATCCATTTGTTGATGCAATGGATAAAGTTGCTGTTGGTGTAGGATTCACGTTAAATACAATATCATTGGATTCTAATTGAGAAGGCGAAACACATGCATCTAACGCAGTAATGGTTAATGATAATATGTCACCATTATTTGTCGCAGTATATGTATATGCTGTATCCGAAGATGAAGTTGAAACACCATTGATGAACCACTCATAAGTAACATTTGATCCTGCATTATTGACTGAAGATGTAACATCAACCTGATCACCTAAACAAAGTGAAGTTTGGGTTGTAGTAATATATACTGAAGGTGTAATTACCTGTGTTACATCAATTGTAACTGTTTGTGAGGTAGCCATTGCAGGAACAGCACAACCATTGGAAGAAGTAAATTCAACATAAATGGCATCCTGATCATTAAAATCAGAAGAACTAAATACAGAACCACCAAAACCAGAAGGCACACCATTTACATACCACTGGAAGGATGGATTATTACCTCCATTTGTTGCAAGGGCATTGAATACAACAAATGCGCCATCACAAATGGTTGAATCATTTACATTGATAGTAACAGCTGGTGTTACCGTTTGACCAACAGACATCACCAAATTATTAGATAATACAGAAACAGGAGTTGCGCAAACCTGTGATGAAGTTACCATCATATTTACTACATCATTATTATTGAGTGATGTAGTTATAAATGTTGTAGAATTATTATTCTGAGCAACACCATTCACATACCATTCATAAACCGGAGAAAGTCCCTGATTGGTAACCGTAGCATTAAATGTTACTGAATTTCCACTACAGATACTTGTATTAGATGTAAATATAGCGGCAGTTGGAGCTGATACCGGATTAACCGTCATCAATACGGGAGATGATACAACAGTATTTATATTTTGACAAGGCTGAGTGGAATTTAGCTGCACAGTTATAATATCGCCATTTGCTAAAGCAGCCGATGAAAATAAACTGCTGATGCTTCCAACCGGATTACCATTGATAAACCACTGATATGTTGGGTTATTTCCAGTGTTTTGTGCAATAGCATTGAACACAACGTTTGTACCGGAGCAAATGGTGGTTTGGCTTGCATTTATTGATACTACAGGTGCTGCAGGAGTAGAAATAATATTCATGAATATATTATTAGATACCGCACTGGCTGGGGTAGCGCATGCCTGTGAAGGCGTAACTATAGCAGTTAAAACATCTCCGTTATTCAAATTTGAAGAAGAGAATGTTGTTGCATTATTATTTTGAGCCATACCATTTACAAACCATTCATACGTTGGATTTGCTCCTGCTCCGGTTATATTAGAATTGAAGGAAATATTTGTTCCGCTACATACAGGTAATGCAGTAGATGTTATATTTATTGAAGGATTTAGAGACTGATTCACCGTCATTGTAATTGCGTTTGAAACTACAGTTGCAGAAGAAACACATCCTTCGCTGGAAGTCATTGAAAGGGTGATGATATCATTGTTATTGAGGGATGAATTACTATATATCACTGCATTTGTTCCCACCGGATTTCCATTCAAGAACCACTGATAAGCTGGATTATTTCCACCATAGGTTGAACTTGCAAAGAATATAACATTGGTTCCTGAACAAATATTGGTTGCACTTGCGGAAACTGATACCGTTGGTGTAAGCGGATTAGTTCCAACATTCATTACAACAGCGTTTGAAGTAGCTATCTGAGGATTAGCACAACCATTTGATGAAACCAGCGTAGCAGTAACTACATCTCCATTATTGAAAGAATTGTAAGTAAATGTGGTACTGTTATTTGTTTGAGGAACTCCGTTGATAAACCATTCATAAGCAGGGGAAGGTCCGGGATTTGTTGGCGTTGAACTGAATGTAACCACATCACCTATACATATCGATGTTTCAGACGGAATAATTATCAATCCCGCACCCGCAGTTGAATTTACTGTCATGCTAATTACATTTGAAGTAGCACTTTGATTGGTTACACAAGGTTCACTCGAAGTAAGTGTAACAGAAACCTGATCCCCATTATTAAGTGTAGTTGAAGTAAATACGTTACTATTTGAACCTACTGGATTTCCGTTAATAAACCACTGATAAACCGGATTTGTTCCAGGGCTTACAGCAGAAGCTGTAAACACAACCAATTCGCCTGCACATATATTAATATCACTTGCTGTTATTGAAACTGATGGGCTAACAGGAATATCACCAACATTTACAATCAGATAATTTGATGTAGCATAGGGAGTAAATGAGCATCCAAAATTAGAAACAAGCGTTGCATTAATTACATCCAAGTTATCCAATGTATCGATAGTAATACTGGATGAATTAGTATTCAGGTTTACTCCATTGATGAACCAGGCATATTGTGGACTTGGGCCTGGATAGAATGTATTTGCAGTAAAGGTTACAGGATCTCCGTCACATATTGACACATCACTAGCCGTAATTGTAATGGTTGGAGGTAAAATTGAATATACAAACCATGAATAAGATGTTTCAGGTGAAAGATTACATCCGTTCCCATCACAATTTTTTCTCACTTTAATGATATTGTTTCCGCCTGCTATAGAAAGGAAACTTGGGATAGTAGTTGACCATGAAGTAAAAGTAACTCCATTATCTGTTGAATAACAATATTCAAAAACACAGTTTCCTACTCCTCCTCCATTATCGATCACGTTGATTAAAGTTAGAGTAT
The DNA here is from genome assembly GCA_044376575.1 of Flavobacteriales bacterium. Lineage (GTDB taxonomy): Bacteria > Bacteroidota > Bacteroidia > CAIKAF01 > CAIKAF01 > BA4. The sequence goes on from JBILKR010000026.1 coordinate 19,157, forward strand.
CACCTTCGCAAACGTCAGCAACATTTGGTGATTTGGTTGCTGTTGGAGCCTGTGGATCCAAAACTACATTCCATGAATATTCGGCAAAAGGTGAAATATCACAAGCTACACCATCGCATACTGTTCTCATACGAATTCTGTTGTTTGTACCCGTAGCATTGATTACAGGAGAAACGTTGCTCCATGGAGTGTATGTTACTCCACCATCAATAGATGTTGAATATTCAAATATACAATTACCTGTTCCACCAAAACCTGCTGTTACACCTGCAAGTGAAAGAGCTGAGCCTTCACAAACCGTTGGTACATTAGGTGATTTTACCGCTGATGGTGCTGAAGGATCTTGAACGACAGTCCATGTATAAATAGTTTCAGGAGATATATCACAACCAGACCCATCACAATTGGTTCTGATTTTAATTCTGTTATCAGTTCCTGTTGCTGTAATCGTCGGAGGAGTGCTTGTCCATGCAGTATAGGATATACCTCCATTGGTAGATGTAGCATATTCAGTAACACAGTTGCCTGTTCCACCAAGACCAGGAACGATAGTAGTTAATGATAAACTAGCACCTACACACACAGTGTTAACATTCGGTGATTTAGTAGCCGTTGGTGCCTGTGGATCCTGAACTACAGTCCATGTATAAACAGTTTCCGGTGATATATCACAACCTGTTCCATTGCAATTGGTTCTGATTTTAATTCTGTTATCCGTTCCTGTTGCTGCAAAGTTAGGTACTACAGTACTCCAGGAAGAATAAGATATTCCGCCATTGGTTGAGAATGCATATTCAAAATTACAAACTCCGGATCCACCTCCTGTAGCAACTGGATTGATAAGAGATAAATTAGCACCCAGACAAGCAGTTGTTGAATTTGGAAGTTTTGAAGCTGTAGGTGCATAAGGATCAGGAACAACCTGCCATATATAAACTGTTTCAGGAGAGATATCACACCCCGTTCCATTACAGTTCGTTCTCATTTTAATTCGGTTATCCGTTCCAGTAGCTATACCGCTAGGTATAGTTGTTGACCAGGAAGAGTACGTTACACCGCCATCAGTAGAAAGTGCGTACTCAATTATACATGAACCAGTTCCTCCAATTCCCAATTGTGGTGATGTTATGGTAAATGTACCACCCAAACAAATTGTAAGTGTATTAGGTGATTTGGTTGCTGTTGGAGCAGCCGGATCAGGTACTACCACTACCTGTATAACATTTGAGTAACCTACTGTTCCGCAGGCATCAATTGTTGCTCTTCTATACCATGTTGTTACGTTTACAGACGTGGGATCATAGGTAAGTCCGTTCTGACCAATGATATCAGAATAACCGGATGCAGGACCAGAAGTTGATGCTTGCCACTGATATGTAGTTGCAGGTGGATTTCCATTCGCTGTGCTCATTGTTCCACCACTAGGACTAGTAACATTTGTGAATGCTCCTGGATCTCCTCCTGAACATATTGTAATACCATTTGCAATACCTCCAATTGAACCTCCATTAACAGTTGTAGTAATATTATTTAAAGTGAGAGCTTGAACAGATCCACCACCTCCTTCAAGGTGTCTCACCTCTATTGTACTCGTTGCTCCAAGATATCCGGTCCAAATATTAGGATGTGCATCACAGCACCCAGGTTCATGTGACCAAACTAAATTACCATTTACATACACTCGGGCATCATCATCATGGGTAGGCATATCTAACTGATATACTCCACATGGAAATCCTTGTCTCTTATACACAACAACATGATTATCCACCGGAACAACACATCCCTGATAACCAGACGCATCAGATGGAGAACAATTAGAGCACCATCTACTTTCAGTAGAATAGCTTAAGTTCGTTTCTGTATAATAACCAAAATAAGTTCCGGTAAGATTTATATTACCTCCATTGTATGCATATACTAACCACTGATTATTACCAAATACGGCAGGATTACCTGGAATTGGCGTCACATTCTGATAAGTTAAGGTTCCTCCTAATGATAATGGGCCTCTTACATATTGAGATAATTCAAGATAATGCCATCCTGTTGATACCGCAGTATAAGTTAATGAAGATAATGCTCCACAATTATCATCAGCAGTTGCTACAATTGTATATCCATCTGGACTATACAAACGCATATATGTATCATTATTTGTACTTGAACAGTTATTAAAATTAAAAGTTTGTCCGGCATTCATATATACAGACCATGAACGGATAGCTCCGCCGTTATATCCAATGGATGCGGCAGCACAGGATGGTGCAATTGCATTGGTACTTCCTGAATATCTCCAACTATAATCCAACCTTACTCTATGCTGACTTCCCCCTGAATTATATACCAGGTTATCCTGATAACCATTGTATGCATTGGTTGCAGAAGGATAAACATTTTCAATCATAGGAATATTATATGATCCCACTCCCCGGCAATCATCACTAGCTCCAGTCCAGTCGCTACCAAATGAACACCTTGGGCTTACATCATCCTCAAACATATCATAAACAACAGTAAAATTATATACAGGAACATTAGCTGAAGATCTCAATACTGTTCCTCCACCATAATTACATGATCCACTATTATTATCACAGGTTAAGCAGACTGTTGAACCAACATTTGGGCCATCAATTCTCAAAGAAGCTGTATATTCTTCATTCCCACTTTCCCAACAAGAAGCACCATCCCAGCTAAATCCTTCACTGGTGTAAACACCTGCACCAGTTACCCTCACTTCATAGTTTATATTAGCATTTTGAGAAAAAGTATAAACACTAAACAGTGATAATATTCCAATAAATAGTACGTATTTTTTCATAATATTAAAATCTTATTTAGTAAAGTCGTAAATATATTTGAACAAATTTTTTGAATCAGGTGAATGTTGTGAAAGCGTAATCCTATTGTTTTCATTTTTAATAATTTCAAAAGAACTAAGATCACAGGTTTCACAATCAATAAATAAATTCTTTTGATTCTGTGAAAGTTTATATACAAAGAATGTTTGGTCAGACTTTTTTAATTTAATAAATTTCATCGACACTAAATCAATATAATAATCATACATCATCACTTCCTGCTCGGCTTCAATTTTTAATTGTGATAAATCATCTGAAGATTTTGATGCTATATAATTCCCAATTGTTAAAGACTTAAGTTTGTAAAACTTGTCTAAATTTTGTGGTAAAGGCTCAGATTTTTTTACATCTGTTAGTTGAATTTCAACAACAACTGAATCATTTGATTTAATATTTCCTCCTTTTCTGAGCACTGCATTTTCAGTTTCTTTTCTCAACTCTTCAGAAGCATACACCTGAGCTTCAACAACAATAGACTGTGTCATTAAGAAAACAAGAAACAGACATGTTCTAAATTTCATAAGTAATTGATATTTATATTTTTATAAAAAGAAAAAAGTCAATAACAAACAAAAATAATAAAATAGAATAAATACTATTCCTAAAACCTAATGTTTAACAGAATAGAATTCCATGAAATTAAAAATGAAAGATTTGTAAATAGGCTTGTTTACACTAAATTCAACAGACTGAGAAATTGGTCTTCTCCTATAATATTCACACCCGCCAGTTCTGCCTTTTTTATTTTTTCAGGACCGGCATTTTCTCCGGATATCAGATAGGATGTTTTACCGGATATAGAACCTGTTATTTTACCGCCATTTTGCTGAATCAATTCTTTAATTTCATCACGGCTATATTTTTCAAATACACCAGAAATTACAAATGTTAGTCCGTTTAATTTATCCGATCGATTACTTAATTCTTCTTCATTCAATGAAAATTGCAATCCATAAGTTTTTAATCGGTCAATAATTTCTTGATTATTTTTATCTGCAAAAAAACTGACTATACTTTCTGCAATCTTTTCACCTATCTCTTCGGCTTCGCATAATTCATCAATGGTTGCTTTTGAAATTTCATCAATATTTTTAAAATGCTGTGCCAATTTTTTCGCCACAGTTTCACCTACATATCTTATTCCCAGTGCAAACAACACACGCTGAAAGGGTATTTTTTTTGAAGCCTCAATCGCATCCATCACATTCTGAGTGGATTTTTCTTTAAAACCATCCAGTTGCATAACCTGTGAAGGAGTTAATACATATAAGTCAGCGTAAGAACGAATTAATCCCTGCTGAAATAACTGCTCAATAGTTTTTTCTCCCAAACTATCCATGTTCATGGCTTTTCTGGAAGTGAAGTGAATAATTTTACCCATCATCTGTGGTGGGCAACCGCTTTCATTCGGGCAATAATGAATAGCTTCTCCTTCCTTTCTAATTAATTGTGTTTTGCATTCAGGACAATGGGTGATATAGTGAAAAGATTCATCAAATAAATTTCGTTGTTGATGATCAACAGCTACAATTTTTGGAATTATCTCTCCCCCCTTTTCCACGTAGACAGTATCGCCAATTCGTAAATCCAACTCTTTAATAAAATCAGCGTTATGTAATGATGCCCTTTTCACTGTTGTACCACCCAGTTGAATGGGTTTTAAATTGGCTACCGGTGTAATTGCTCCTGTTCTTCCTACCTGAAATGTAATGGATTGTAATATGGTTGAAACTCTCTCCGGTTTGTATTTGTATGCAATAGCCCAGCGTGGAGATTTTGCTGTTTCACCAAGCAACTTCTGAAGTTTATAATGATTCACTTTAATAACGATACCATCAGTATCAAAATCAAGTGAGAATCGTTTCGTTTCCCATTCAGTTATAAATGCTTTTACCTCCTGAAGTGTAGCACATTTTTGAATATATTCACTTACTTTAAAACCTAATTTTTTTGCTATTTGAATGCTTTCATAGTGATTGTCAGAAGCAATTTCAGGACTAATGACAAAATAAATAAAAGCATCGAGCTTTCTTCTTGATACTTCTTTTGAATCCTGTAATTTTAATGTTCCTGAAGCGCAGTTTCTTGGATTTTTAAATAACGATTCAAGAATTTCTTCCTCACTCCAACCCTTATCTTCAAGCTCTTTGCGTTGATCATAATTAAGTTTTTCAAATGCTTTAACCGGCATAAAAATTTCACCCCTCACTTCCATAAGATTAGGAACCTCATTACCCATGAGATGTAAGGGAACGGAGCGAATGGTTTTTACATTGGTGGTTACTTCATCACCCTGAACTCCATCACCACGTGTTACAGCTTGTTTAAGTTTTCCACCTTCGTAATGTAAACTAATGGCAACTCCATCTATTTTAAGTTCACAAACATATTCCGGTTCTACACCAATCAATTTTACAATACGTTGATGAAAATCATCCAGCTCTTCAAAACTATAGGTATTGTCCAACGACATCATTCTGACGTTGTGTTTCACCGTATTGAACTTTTTGGTAATGTCACCTCCTACCCTTTTGGTTGGAGAATCATCAAAGGCATATTCAGGATATGATTTTTCAAGCGAAATCAATTCGTTCAGAAGCATATCAAAATCATAATCACTGATTTTTGGGCTGTTCAATACATAATAGCGATGATTATGAAAATTAATTTCATGCGTTAACTCATCAATCCTTTTTTTTGCCTCTTCCTTAATCATTAAGATTATTATTTTGTAACAATTACAAATCTTGATTTACCACTAAGATCATATTTTATGATAGCATTTTTATAACCATATTCTAAAAACAACCGAGTGGTTTCTGCTCCGTATTTCTCATTGATTTCTAAAAATATTTTTCCACTGAATTTCAATATTTTTTTACCAATTTCAGCAATCCTCCGACAATATACAAGCGGATCATCATCATTTACAAATAATGCCAGGTGGGGCTCATAAGACACAACCCTTTTCTCCATGGCATTCATCTCTGCATTCAATACATAAGGAGGATTAGATACAATCACATCTAATTCTTTGAAATTATTCAGCCATTCATCAGTAAAAACATCTGCATGCAGCCAGTTGATATTTACTTTTAATAACTCTTCATTTCTTCGAGCTACACCTAACGCTTTTTCAGAAACTTCAAGCGCATATACTGTGGCATTGGGAATTCCTGTTTTAACAGAAAGGGCTATACAACCGGATCCTGTTCCAATGTCAAGTATACAAGGCGAAGAACCTTTATATGTTTTTACAATCTGATCAACCAGTTCTTCTGTTTCAGGCCTTGGAATTAATGTGTATTCATTTACGAAAAAAGTATGTTCATAGAAAAATTGTTTTCCTGTAATATACTGAACCGGAACCTGCTTTTTTAACAATTGAATAGCACCATTGATTGATAGTAAGACTGAGTGATTAACCAATTGATTAGGATTTTTTCTGTATTCAACAGCAGTTATTTCAGCAAAATGTTCAATCAGCAACCACCTGATGTGATTTAATTCTTGTGCTGAATATTCATCCTTTAATTGTTCACCAATGAAATTAAAAAGAGAAGATAGTTTATTATCGGGAATAGGAACTTCTCCGTTAAACTGTTCAAACACGATCATAAATTTGT
>JBILKR010000027.1:0-25579 GCA_044376575.1 Flavobacteriales bacterium
TGAAATCATCAGGTGTTGGAAGAGAAGGCGGCTGGGAAGCAATGCGTTTTTTTACAGAACCTAAAAATGTGTGTATCAAATTATAAATACAACAACAATATTTTTTTTAAAAAATTACACGTAATAATATATGATTCTCATATTCAAATAATGAGTAAAACAGGAATAAATACAGTAATATAATTTTAAGATATTATTATTTTTTTTGACGGATATACAAAAAATATAACCCCATTTTATCTCCGGATAGCAGCTCCATTTCAGCAATATAGTAGGGGACCCGAATGGTATCTCCTCCGTTGTAACTTTCCTTAAAATTACTGTTGCTGATTTTAATGGAATATGCATCACCTTCACTGATAAATGCCTTTTCAATTTTCCAGTTCACATCTTTGGGCACCACTAAAAAACTTCCACCATACGCTGATTTTACAAACGAGGTATCCTGTGCTGTACTTATACAAGCGAACAATATAAAACAAGTCAATGATAAAAATATCTTTTTCATTACGGTACAATATTAAATTCAATCACACTAATCTCTCCGACGTTAGAACCGGCAGCTAATGTAGTTCCGGCAGGAAGCCAGAATTCACTGTTAATATTAGAAATTGGAAAAGCTACACCATAACTTGTATTCATATAGCTACCATGCCCAAAAACTCGATTTACACCATTTACCTGTATTAAATATTCATATGGGCTCGTTGAACCAGAAGTAGATCTAAAACCTATAGAAGGCATAAATCCAGTTATCTTCCAAACTTTTCCCGAAGGAACAGTCTGAGCGGTAGTATTCACCAATATTACCTGATTAAATTGTAAATTTTGCTGGGCAAGTAATTTGATGCCGGCAAAAAAAATAATGACTAAAAAAAGATATAATTTTTTCATGGTACTATATTAAATTCCAACACAAAAAAAGTAATATTCCTTGATGTTCCTATAGCCGCATAACCAAGTGTATGATTTGCCTGAAGCCAGATCGGGAAATCTACGCCCCATCTCGCACCATAATAAATTGTGCTCGTATTGGTAAATGTTTTACCTACTAAATATCCGAGCTCTTTATTATTTACGTAGAACGACGGAGGGTCATTCGAGTTTGATGAAAAACCTTCAATTTTCCATACTTTACCTGAAGGCACTGTCCAGCAAACCAGGCAAGAATTAACAGCGCTTTCCAACGTCAATACCTGATTAAATTGCAAATTACCTTGTGCTTTTACTTGAATAGCTAATAAAAAAAATAGTATTGTAATAAATATATTTTTCATTATGGAACAATATTAAATTCAATAACTGAAACAAATCCTTTTTCACCGCTATTGCTACCTGTATTAAATTGAATAACTGAATTACCAGCTACCCAAAAAGGGAGAACAATTGGAAAAACCCCATATGAAGCATTTGCATCTTTACAAATATGTCCATTTAATGATTTCCCGTTTAAGTTTGTAATTCTTACAGGATAATACTGATTTGCGCTAACAGCACTTTCAATTTTCCATACTTTTCCGGATGGCACAGTATATGACGTCGGACTGCAACATGTTACTTCCAAATTCAGTATTTGGTTATACTGCAGATTCCCTTGCGAAAATATTGGGATTATAGTTATAAAGAATAATATAGTGATGAAAATATTTCTCATTACGGCACAATATTAAATTCAATGATTGAATAGGCCTTTGCCGAATATGTTGTTGAAGAACCCAAACATATGGTCTGGCCTGCCTGTACCCACAACGGCAACTGTGTCATTGGCTGACCTCCCATAATTCCGAAACTTACCAGCATTCCGCTAATAGCAATATAACGTCCATAATATTGGAGATAAACAGAATTTAACCCGCAAGCAGAAAAAATTGAAGATGTATTTCCGCTCCCACTTATTGAGTAAGGATCTGTGCCATCTGAAATAATGCTCTCTATTTTCCATACTTTTCCTGGAGGAACGGTTTGCGGACCGTCTGCAAATGTTATGATCCGAGCCTGATTAAATTGAAGGTTGCCTTGCGCATAACTGTAAAAAGATGCAGCGATAAAGAAAAATAATGTATAAATAAATTTCATCATGGTACAAGATTAAATTCCAACACAAAAAAAGTAATGTTTTTGGGACTGCCTAAAGATCCAAATCCCATGGTTGAATTTGCAGGCAACCAAAAAGGAGTATTATATCCCCAACGATGTCCCCAGTAAGAAGTGCTAGATGTAGCATAAGCGGTACCTGTCATTGTAACTAATTCTTTGTTATTAATATATAATGAGGGCAATCCATCTGAACTGGACATAATCTGTTCTACTTTCCACACCTTACCTGTGGGCACTGTCCAGCAAATTGTACATGTGCTCAAACTGCTTTCCAGTAATAAGGCTTGATTAAATTGTAAATTGCCTTGTCCTTTTACACTTGCGTGAAAAAGTAATAATATCAGAACGACGAATAAATTCTTTTTCATTTGCTTATGGGATTACATTAAATTCTATAACGCTTACCACCCCTTCTGATTGACCTATAAAGGTGATATTTTGTCCTCCACTAATCCAAAAAGGCAAAGCACTGGAGAGGGCTCCATAATTTGTATTTATATTCTTCAGAATAACTAATTTATTGTTAATGATAGCCCTGAAAAAAGATGACCAATCAGTCATTGCTACATTTTCAATTTTCCATACTTTTCCTGAGGGGATAGTATATACAGTGTTATTAATGGTAAAAGGAAGAGTTAATGTTGCATTGTACTGCAAATTTCCCTGAGCCCTTGTTGTAATATTAAATGCAACAAAAAGAAAAACGGAAACAATAAATTTTTTCATCATGATAATTCTAAGGTATAATATTAAATTCTATAATACTGACGACTCCATCCGAATAACCTGAAAAATTAACCAACAATCCACCTGGCACCCAGTAAGGTAAGGATTCGTATTGAGGGCCATAGCTAGTGTGTGAATTTCTCAATACAATTTGTTTCCCGTTAATGGTCATTCTAAAAAATGAAGAAAAATCGGTTAATCCAACAGATTCAATTTTCCAGATTTTACCAGTAGGCACCGTATAGCTTGTACCTCCACTAACAAAGGTTAACGCCAACCCCTGATTAAATTGTAAATTCCCCTGTGCTTGCATAAGCCATGAAGAGAAAAGAGTAACAAACAAAATCAATATCAGCTTTTTCATAATAAATAAATTAAGGAACAATATTAAATTCTATAACACTTGCTGTTCCGCTATGTGATCCTCCGAAATTAACAGTCTGACCGCCTGCAATCCAATATGGTAAACTATTAAATTCATAAGTGTAACTTCCATTGGTATTCTTAACAAATAGCTGTTGTCCTCCAATTGTTATTGTGCAATAGCCGGAATATGTAATAAGTGCGATATTCTCCACCTTCCATACCTTGCCGGATGGAACACTAAAATTATTGCCCCAACTTTGAAAAGACAGATTCAACACCTGATTAAATTGTAAATTTCCCTGTGCATTTGTTATAAGCGAAAATAATCCGCATAAAATTACAAGTAGAAATATTTTTTTCATAAAATAAATTTAAGGAACAATATTAAATTCAATCACGCTTAATGAAGAAACATTAAACTCAGCAGAAAGTGTTGCTCCTGCAGGAAGCCAAAGTGGAAGTTCTGTTACGGTTGTAACACCTTCCCATCCATAACAATATGCATCAAATATCATATCTCCTCCTTTACTGATAACGGCTCTGTTTCCGTTGACTAAAATAGTATGGAGAGAATTTACATTCGTATTACAGGCGGACATTAGAAATGAACCAATAGCTGATTCTACTTTCCATACTTTTCCGGTGGGAACAGTTTCGGTTGTTGTGCCAACCAGTTTTACCTGATTAAACTGTAGATTCCCTTGAGCTGTAAGATTAGCCAAAACAGAAAAAACAAAAGCAAAAAAGAAAAATGTTTTTTTCATATCAATTTTATTATGGTACAATATTAAATTCCAAAACACTTACCTGATTTAAACATGGCCCGCCAGACAAGGTTGATCCTGCGGGTAACCACAGCGGTAATTTTGTGTATGAATGTATATAATCACCACTGCTATATGAAGCTGGTTCAGTTCCGTTCCCCATTTTAGTAAATACTCCGTTAATAGTGATGGCCGAACTTCTGTAATATGAAATATTACAAGATGCATTGAAATTAGACGACTGAAAACCCGTCTGATTTTCAGGAACATTGTATATAACACTCTCCACTTTCCATACCTTTCCTGTAGGTACTGTTTCCTGTGCAGTTACAATTTTTACCTGACTGAATTGCATATTTCCCTGTGCTGAAATAGCAATTGAAAGTGAAAATATAGATGATATTATAAATAAAAACAGTCTCATATTTATTAAGGTACTATATTAAACTCTATCACACTGACTTTATTCAAACACGTTCCCCCTGACAATGTAGTTCCTTCAGGCAACCAAATTGGCAATGGCGTATAACTGTGAGTGTAAGCTAAATTAGAATATGCAGCGGTGGTAGTTCCTTGTCCTACTTTGGTTGGCGTTCCATCAATCACAATAGAAGTTGAACGATAATTAGTAATACTGCAACCCCCTGTATTTAATTGATAAGAACTTTGATCCTCCGGAATATTGTAAATCACACTTTCTATTTTCCATACTTTACCGGCAGGAACTGTTTGCGCTGTAGTAACCAGTTTAACCTGATTAAACTGTAAATTACCTTGCGCATATAAATTTGTTACTGCTGCAATCAATAAAAAAGAAAAAACAAGAATGGTTTTCATAGGATTAAATTTATGGTACAACATTAAATTCAATAATAGAAACAAATCCTTTTTGTCCACCAGATGTTCCATGCGTAAATGCAACCTGTGTGTTTGATGGAAGCCAGTATGGTAAATTCATAGGGAATACACCATAATTTGAATTGGCATCTTTAGTGATGTATCCCGTAGTAGAAATTCCATTGATGGAGGTTATTCGCATTGGATAATTTACACTCGACATGGTTGAACTTTCAATTTTCCACACCTTGCCAGAAGGTACAGTAAAAGAAACCGGGGAGCAACATGTAACCTCCAACAATAAAATATTATTGAACTGAAGATTTCCCTGTGCGACTGAGGACATTGCCAAATGAATAAAAAATATACTTACCAACAATTTCATTGATTCAAGGAATTACATTAAACTCAATTATACTGATAAATCCGGAAGCACATCCACCACCCAATGTAATTGTTTTGTTCGATCCAATCCAAAAAGGGAAATTATCCCAGGCAGATGATGATGTATTATGTTGACGCATGATATACGTATTACCATTGTAAACAAGACATGCATAGTTATTTGTACTTGTTATCATCACATTTTCCAACTTCCATACTTTTCCGGCAGGTACTGTAAAAGAAGTTCCTGCAGAGGTAAACTCATAATTCAACACTTGATTAAACTGAAGATTCCCCTGAGCACTTCCAGAAATAAAAACAAATAGGTGTAACAAAGTGAATAAAAGAAATTTCTTCATGATTCTTTAAGGTATGGTTGAAAATTCTATCACATTCAACGCATGTACGCCGGTAGATGCTTTTAAGGTATGACCGGGATATAACCAAATAGGAAAATGCTGTTCCCATATAACTGCTGATGCATGATAATATCCACCTCCTGACCGCAGCGAACGTATAATCAATGAAGCTCCATTAATCTCTATTAAATCATTTGAATTAGCATACGTTCCACTGCCGCTTCCACTTGAAACAACTGATGGAAGAGAACTTGAATATAATGCAGATTCAACTTTCCATACCTTGCCCGAAGGAACAGTCTGTAAGGTATTACCCACCAGCAGCACCTGATTAAACTGAAGATTTGCCTGTGCGCTTACTTCTGTTAATGTAAATATTATACTCAGTATTATTAAACAAATTCTTATCATGGAATAATATTAAATTCAACAATAGATAACTTCGGTGTTGCAGAGACCTGAGGTGGTGTGTATGGTCCACATCCTACATAAATTCCATCAATCCAATAGGGGCTATAGCAATTACCTGATGTCGGTGTAGATGCCTGTAATGGAGTGGTTAATGTTATAGGCTCTACGGTGGTTCCGGCATTTAACCATATAATGGTATTGTTGTATAAAATCTCTTCTCCATTGATCCGTATATTATTTTTCCCGGCAAAAAATGTAGCGAGGTAGTCGGTTACATATTTGGTTTTGGAATAAGATTGAGAAGCATTACATCCACATGAGCCTCCATCAACTCCGTTATATTTTACAAAAGATGGGCTTGGCATAATTAAACTTTCAATCTTCCATGCCTTTCCGGCAGGCACTGTTTGTAATGCAGAAAGTATAATCACCTGATTAAACTGAAGATTACCTTGAGCATAATTACTAATAGTTATAATTAATAATACAGTGTAGAAAATTATTTTTTTCATCACGGAACAATATTAAACTCCAAAATGCTGACCCATCTGTAACTAGCACCACAACCACTTAATGCATATAATGTTGCTCCTGCAGGAAGCCAGAAATCAGTATTATTATTTGAATATGTATAATTCGAGCCATAAGTATATGTGGTTCCGGAATAAAAGGCCACATTACTTCCATTAAAAGAAAAGCCACATGAATTTGCCCCCTGTACCTCTGTTCCATATCCTTCAATTTTCCATGCTTTTCCTGCCGGAACAGTGCCCAATAAAACAGTAGATGAATTAGAAGTGCTTAAAAGTAAGGGTTGATTAAACTGCAAATTTCCCTGTGAAAAAGAATATACATAGAACAATAATCCGATGACAATTAAAATACTTTTTTTCATCATGGTATAATATTAAATTCTACAACACTGATGTATTGAATATTTGTAGATGCCGCTACTGTCGTACCTGCAGGAAACCAAATCGGTGATGGAAAAACAGAAGCGCTGGATGATGTAGCATACCCATCCTGACTCCAATAACCACCTGTCCTACCTACTTCTCTTGTAATATTGGATTGCAGATAAATTGTGTTAGAATTTACTGATATTGCAAAGTTTCTGTTTGCACCATCAGTTTCCTGATTATATTGTCTGATTAAATCCTGATAAAGTGGTACACTAGGCAAAAAGTTTTCCATTTTCCACACCTTTCCCACAGGTACTGTTTCTGCTGTACTTGTAATTAATTTAACCTGATTAAACTGTAGGTTATTTTGAGCGTTACCTGATTTAATTAGAAAAAGAATAAAACAAATGAAAGTAAAATATTTTTTCATGGTACAATATTAAATTCTATGATACTCAACCAACGATGATAACTGCATGCCATGGCCCAAACGGGTGTACCTTCAGGTAACCATACAGATTCGTTATCTGCGTTGTAAGTAATACCTGCATTATAATTATCTACACCTCCAGTGTAAAAGAAAACGGAACTACCATTAAAAGAGAAACCACATTTATAATAAGATTCTGCTGTTGTGCCAAAACCTTCTATTTTCCATACTTTACCCGCAGGAACCGTACCAAGCAATACATTTGATGCTTGATTTGTGCTGAGTAACAACACCTGACTGAACTGCAAGTTTTGGCTGTTTACAGCGAAACCCATGGTTATAATTAATAACACTAAAAATATTTTTTTCATTATGGAACGATATTAAATTCAATCACACTTAAAAAATCTCCCGGACATGTTGTTCTGGCTGTTTGTCCGGAGGATAACCAAAAAGGAAAACGATTTCCCGGATCCACATAAATATTAGAGTAACCGGTAGATATTCCTTCTGAATCATAAAAATTATATCCATCTATCACATAAGGGCGAACATTATATGTTTCATTGCAATTTTGTGTTGAACTAGCTGCCGCCCAAACATTTCGCTGCTGATATGATTCTACTTTCCATACTTTTCCGGATGGAACTGTCATCGTAGTCGTTGAAACAGTTACTATCTGATTAAACTGCAAGTTACCTTGTGCACTAAAAGAATATATAGAACAAAAAAAGATAATACAGGATACTATTAATCTCATAACAGCTACAGATTATAGAAATTCAATATTTGAGAATCATAAATTATATTCTTTAGAAATAATCAGCCCAATTATTTCAATCAGGCTAATTATATAATACCTAAAGAAACTTTATGATTTTAAATTAAAATCCGTCTGTTGTATATATCAGCGTCTTTGCATCGCTTCCTGAAGAAGTTTGATTATTATTTGTCTGAACCATGGCAGTCCAAGCCGTTCCATTATAATAATAGAAACCTGGAGTATTGTCAGTCTGATAAATTAATAATCCTGTTGCAGGTGTTGAAATAGCATCACGCTGTGTCTGGGTCATCGATGGCAATAAAACACCCTGAGTAGTAGAAGACACATGCATTATAGCAGATGAATTCACATTGGTTGTTCCAACACCAACGGCAGAACCTGTATTGTATAAATTACTAGTTGCAACCCAGTCGGTACCATTATGACGTAAAGTTTGTCCGTTTGTAGCAGAAACAAGAGGGCCGGCTGGACCTGCTGGACCTTGTGCTCCTGTTGCTCCCTGCGGACCAGCTGGACCTTGCGCTCCTGTTGCTCCTTGTGGACCCGCTGGACCTTGTGCTCCTGCTGGACCCTGTGCGCCCTGAGCTCCTGCTGCACCATTACAAACATAAGATGTATAAGCTACTTCATTTGCATCAAGGATCCCATTTGCATTGGCATCCTGACCCATTTGAATTTTTGCACCACCATTGGCACAGTTTGGACCTGCATTTTCAACGGTTGCATTCACCAATGCATTGGTTCCATTTGATCCGTTGTTTCCAGCCGGACCCGCTGGGCCTTGTGCTCCAGGCGCTCCGGTTGCTCCAGTTGGACCTGTCGGGCCCGCCGGACCTTGTGCCCCGGTTAATCCCGTTGGACCTGTTGGACCCGCCGGACCTTGCGCTCCTGTTAATCCTGTTGGACCCGCCGGACCTTGCGCTCCTGTTAATCCTGTTGGACCAGCAGGGCCTTGTGCGCCGGCTGCTCCAGTTGGGCCTGCCGGACCTTGTGCGCCGGTTAATCCTGTTGGACCTGCCGGACCTTGTGCGCCTGGTGCTCCGTTACAAACATATTTCGTCAACAATGCATTTACTTCTCCTGCATCTAATACTCCATTACCATTTGCGTCTAATCCTACTTCAACTTTTGTTCCTCCATTCGCACAATTAGGACCTGCATTCTCTGCAGTTGTCGCAACCAATGTATTCAATCCATTACTTCCTGATGCTCCGGTTGGACCTGCTGGGCCGGCTGGACCTTGCGCTCCCTGTGGACCATTAGCTCCGGTTGGACCTGTCGGGCCTGCCGGACCTTGAGCACCCGTTGCACCGGTTGCTCCTTGCGGACCTTGCACACCAGCGGGGCCTTGAGCTCCTGTTGCTCCCTGTGGACCTGCTGGTCCTGTAGGACCCGGAGTTCCACTATTTTCAGCATATAATGCATAAGGTACACTCATCATTTGTTGAGTACCTAAAGCAGTATAACTTGTTCCTCCATTAATATCAACTCCAAGGGCTACAAAATATGGACCCTGAGACCAGTCAATAGATGAAAAAACACCACTGGTTGGTACACCTTGTCCCATCACTACATTAATCAATCCGAAAGCATTGGTAGTGGGTGTAAAACTTTCTTCGTAAACGGTATTTCCGGATACAGATCCCTGAACTATTCTGATTTGTAATCCAACCGCTTGGTTAGTGATTACGTTTCCGGAGGCATCTCTTACTACCGCCTGATAGTTGATGCCCTGTGGTGCCTGAGCCTGAACTTCGGCAAACATAGCTACTGCTGCAATTGCGTAAATTAGTTTTTTCATACGATATGAAATTTAGTGTGATTTTTTTAATTAATAAGATGAAAATTTAACGATTGGAAATGTTTGTGTCTGATTGGTCAAAATATCACGAACTACAAGCATGTAAGTTCCGGCGCGATATTGTGATATATTTTTTGATGTGGTGGTTCCGTTAAACTGAATTCCTTCTACCAAACGACCTCTGTCATCGAACATCTGATACTCAAAACGCTTACTATTATTATTCAATTGAATGTTTAATAAATCTGATGTAGGATTAGGGAAAACCTGAATGCCCCAATTATTCTCTGTAATCTCAACTCCTGAAGTGTTTTTATCCGGCTGATGAAAACCCTGCGTTAAAATGTTATTGTTATTTTGGATTGTACTTGTTACAGTTTCACCAATGGTGTAACTGATTTGAAAAGTAGATGAAGTATAATGTGTTCCGGCAGAAGCATAGACCTGAGGAGAAAGACTCACTTGTGCAAAACCAACATGTACAATACTTAGTGCGAAAATGAATGTTATAATTTTTTTCATAGAATGATTTTTACAGCATCTAAATTAAACATTAATCATTAATCACAAAATTTTTGTTAAAAAAACAATCATAGGATAACCTGAAACTAATATTAAGCATCATATCATAATATTGTTTGAAATTTAATCATTTGAATTTTTACTTTTGTTAATCACTGATTCAGAAATATGAGAAAGTTTATATTGCTTTTATGCTTTGTTATTGTCGCCGGCTTAACTAATGCACAAATAATAAATCCGGTAAAATGGAAAACAAGTGTTGAAATTATTTCTGAAACAGAAGCAGAAATTACTTTTACAGCGAGCGTTGAAAAAGGCTGGCACCTTTATTCACAAGAGAATCCGCCCTATCCACTTGCATTTGAATACACAAAAAACACTTCATTCACTTTACAAGGCAAAGTTAAAGAGCCTAAACCCAAAAAAGTAAATGACGAATTTTTAGGTCCGGTGGCCTACTTTGAAACTTCAACTGTTGTTTTTAAACAAAAGATTAAATATTCAGGAAAAACAAGTTTTTCTGTACAGGGGAAAATATATGGTCAAGCTTGTCAGGATGATGGTGTATGTATTCCTATAGAAGAAAGTTTTAATGTAAGTGTTGCGCTTGCTGAACCTGCAACAGCCAATGATAAGGATGGCGATGGTATAAATGACAATGAAGACATATGCCCTGACAATGCAGGATTATCAGCATTTGCCGGATGCCCGGATCAGGATAATGATTCTGTGCCTGATGCCAAAGACAACTGTCCGACAATACCAGGACCAATAAACATGAACGGATGTCCAAACAATGTTCCATCAAACAGTTCAACAATCTCAGGAGTAAACATTATTGAACCTGAGATGCTCAGTGATGAAATCATTAATGCGTTGGATAAAAACTGCGGTTCATCAAATAACACGACTGAAAAATTATCATTCTGGGGAATATTTATCGCCGGATTTATAGGTGGATTGCTTGCATTGCTTACCCCTTGTGTTTTTCCAATGATTCCTCTAACAGTAAGTTTTTTTACCAAACAAAGCAAATCAAGACCAGAAGGCATACGCAATGCAATCATTTATGCCGTATCTATTATTGTAATATATACTGCGCTTGGATTTTTAGTCACTAAAATTGCCGGGCCGGATGCGCTGAACAGTATGGCCAGCAGTGCATTCTGGAACATGTTGTTTTTTATCATATTTATCGTTTTTGCTGCTTCGTTTTTGGGGGCATTTGAAATTACTTTACCTAGCCGGTTTGTAAATTCCATAGATAAACAATCCAATAAAGGAGGATTGATTGGTATCTTCTTCATGGCATTTACTTTATCACTTGTATCTTTCAGTTGTACAGGTCCTATCATCGGTTCATTACTGGTGGAAGCTGCAGTTAGTGGTAGCAGTATTGGTCCCATCATGGGCATGGTTGGATTTTCTCTTGCTTTAGCATTACCCTTTGCCTTATTTGCGATATTCCCGGGATGGTTGAACTCTCTACCTAAGTCAGGCGGATGGTTGAACACTGTAAAAGTTTCTCTTGGATTGCTGGAACTTGCACTCGCATTAAAATTCTTCTCAGTAGTTGACATGGCATATCACTGGGGCATCCTAACGAGAGAAATCTTCTTGGCCTTGTGGATTATTATATTCGGATTACTGGGTATTTATTTAATCGGAGGATTTAAACTTTCACATGACAGTGATGGTCAGCCCAAACTTTCGGTGATGCGACTGGCTTTTGCCATCATCTCGTTATCATTTGCCATGTACATGATTCCGGGATTATGGGGCGCACCAACCAAGTTGCTGAGCGGACTTGCGCCTCCTACCAATTACAAAGAATGGAACCCAACCGACTGCCCTCACGGAATAGACTGTACGCATGATTACAGCGAAGGGATGGAACGAGCAAAAAGAGAAAACAAACCCGTACTCATCGATTTTACAGGATATGCATGTGTGAATTGCAGAAAGATGGAAGATAATGTATGGTCTGATCCGCGTATTTTAGAAAAACTGGAAAATGATTATGTGGTGATTTCATTATATGTTGATGATAAAACGCCATTACCCCCTTCATTGCAAACAAAATCTTACCGTACCGGAGAAACTTTAAAAACATATGGTGCAAAATGGAGTGATTTTCAAGCACATTACTTTAAAGCAAATACACAACCACAGTATATTTTATTGGATGCTAATGGCAAAATGCTTGCGGCTCCTAAGAGTTATACGCCTGACATTAATGAATATAATTTGTTCTTAGAAGAAGGCTTATGCCGTTTTAAAAAACAATAGTGTAAATAATACACTAACTTTCTTTTCTTACATATTCTATAAATGTAAATGCAAAAGCATGTCTTTCGTCTGAAGGATGAAATTCTTCTTTTGCTACAACCCATTGTTGATGGTCAAAAGTAAAAAAAGTATCACCTTCAATTTCAGTATGCACTCTTGTTAAATAAAGCTTTTGAGCAAAAGGCATGAACAGATTGTAAATTTGCTGCCCTCCGATTACCATAGCTTCATCATAAGATTTTTCAAGAAATTCAACAATATGTTGAGCCGATGAAAACAACATCACCCCATTAGGGACTTTATAATTTGAATCAGAAGACAATACTACATTCAGCCGATTGGGCAATGCTCCACCGATGGATTCAAATGTCTTTCTTCCCATGATAATGGGCTTACCTGTAGTTACAGCCTTAAAAAACTTTAAATCATCGGGCAAACGCCAAAGCAACTGATTGTCTTTCCCGATAACATTATTTTCTGAAGCAGCTACAATGATTGATAATTTCATGATAAAAAATTTATACCGCTACTGGAGCTTTAATGGGGGGATGAGGATCATAATTCAACAAAGTAAAATCTTCATATTGAAATGAAAATATATCATTAACTGTCGGATTAATTTTCATTGTTGGAAGAGGTCGATGCTCCCTGGATAATTGTTCGTTTACCTGTTCAAGATGATTGATGTATAAATGAGCATCACCAAAAGTATGAACAAAATCACCGGGTTCCAATCCGGTAACCTGGGCAAGCATCATCGTTAACAAAGCATAGGAAGCGATATTAAACGGCACGCCTAAAAATACATCTGCACTTCGCTGATATAACTGACATGAAAGTTTACCATTGGCAACATAAAACTGAAAAAATGTATGACAAGGAGGGAGAGCCATTTGGTCAATAAATGGAACGTTCCATGCACTGACCAAAATTCTTCTTGAATCAGGATTTTTCTTTAGCGTATCTACTACCTGTTTTATCTGGTCTATCACGTTGCCGTCTGGTGCAGGCCAGCTTCTCCATTGATATCCGTAAACAGGACCTAATTCTCCCCATTGTTTTGAAAAATTTTCGTCAGCGGCAATTCGATCTGCAAACTCCATCATCGTTTCTCCTTTGTAATCTGATGAAGATTTAAATTTTGCAAACGGCCAATCATCCCAAATATGTACATTATTTTTCACCAGGTATTGTATGTTGGTTTCACCTTTCAGAAACCACAATAATTCGTGAATTACACCCTTTAAGTAAACCTTCTTCGTTGTAATCAGCGGGAATCCATCCTGTAAATCAAACCGCATCTGATGTCCGAAAATACTGATTGTTCCGGTACCTGTACGGTCTTCTTTTCTAACACCTTCAGATAATATTCTGCGCATTAAATCATGATATACCTGCATGCGATCAATAGATTTATGAGCAAAAGTAAACGGTTAACATTGATTGTTTTTTATTTTTTATTAAAAGTAATGAACGAACAGATCAAGTATTAATTCAATTCATAATTGTATTTTCGCGACATGAAACTAAGATTGCTGATTTTAATTGCCGGATTATTTTGGGGATTCGCAGTGTTAGGTCAGAATCCTGATCCTACTGCCAAAAATGGGATGGTTTCGGGCAAAGTCATTGATGCTTCAACGAAAAAACCGGTAGAGTTTGCTACCATTACCGTTAAACATTTAAAAGATTCATTGTTCTTTACAGGAGGATTAACAAATGCAACCGGTGAGTTTTCTGTAGAAAAATTAAAATACGGTAAATATCTCCTTACAATATCTTTTATAGGATATCAATCAAAAAAAGATACCATTTTGGTAATACCCAATAATTTAAATGTCAATGCAGGGACATATTCGCTTGTACCAGATGCCAAAACATTAAATACCGTTACGATAGAAGATGAGAAAGATGATTTTCAACTGGGTATCGATAAGAAAATTTTTAATGTAGATAAAAATCTGGTAAGTGCGGGCGGAAGTGCCATTGATGTACTCCGTCAGGTACCAACGCTGAACGTTGATATTGATGGTAAAATAAGTTTACGTGGAAGTGAAAGCCTGGTTATTTTTATCAATGGGAAACCATCAGGACTTACAGCCCAAAACCGTGAACAAATTTTAATGCAAATCCCTGCTTCGAACATCGACAGGATTGAGCTCATCACCAATCCCTCTGCAAAATATGATGCCGAAGGAATGTCAGGAATCATCAATATCATCACAAAAAAAAATATTGCAGATGGATTCAGCGGTAATACTACAGCGGGTATCGGAACAAATCACAAATACAATGGCAGTTTCACAGCGAATTACAGAACTGAAAAAATTGCAACCAGCAATACTATAGGATTTCGCTACAACCAACGCTTCTTTAACGGGTACAATCTTCGTACCAATGAATTTAATAATCAACCCACGTACTCTATCAATCAGCGAAATGGAGGAAATACCTATAACTCTGCACCCACATTCTCCGGCAACACGGAATTCTTTTTTAATAAACATAGCTTATCATTAAATTACCTGTTCAGTTACGGATATGAAGACAGACCTGAAAATATTGAATATGATTTTTTAGATTCGAGTGACTGGGTTACGCGCATGTATAACCGAGCGACCAAGACCATTGAAGAAACTTACAGTGCAGACGGAGGAATAACTTACGCTTTTAAAAATCCTGAGAAAAAAAGAGATTTAATTATTGCATCTAATATTTCATACAATCTGAATTTTAGAAATTCATATTTCACACAGCAAGAAAAAACTCTCGATAATGAAATAGATACAACATACAATACAGGGCTTTCAAATAATTATCAAACCTACAGGAATCTTGTTTCTGTGACTCAATTAGACTACACCCACCCATTTGCAAAAAAATACAAATTTGAAACCGGAGGTAAAGTAACTATCCGAAATCTGGACAATGACTTTAATGCAGATTCATTGGATTACAGTTTAAATACATGGGTACCGATGACAAGTTTAATCAACCGTTTTATTTATCTGGAAAATGTGAATGCTATTTATGGAACATTCAGCGGAAGTATAAAAGAAAAATTTGGCTATCAGTTGGGACTTCGGGTTGAGCAAACAAATATCCGAGGTAATCAGGTTGTGGGAAATATTGAGTTCACAAAAAACTATGTCAACTTTTTCCCTTCTGTTTTCCTAAGTTATAAATTCAATAAAGAACATGAGATTCAACTGAATTATTCAAGACGTATCAATCGTCCGAGTCTGGGAAACATTAATCCTTTCGGAGATTATGAAGATCCGCTGAATATCCGCGTGGGTAATCCTGACTTGAATCCTGAAAATATTGATGCTGTTGAATTTAATTACGCGGCACAATGGAAAAATCACTCCATCTTGGCTACTGCTTATTTCAGACATGTAGATGGACTTATTCAGCGTTATCGAAATGTTGATACCATCACCGGAGTTTCAACTGTTTCATTTATCAATTTAGACAGGTCATTAAATTTCGGATTGGAGTTTGTAGCGAGAAATAAGTTTTTCAAGTGGTGGAACTCAACTGCAAATCTTAATATTTTCAGAAATCAGTCATTCGGCGCTGATCAATACGGAGATTTATCTGCCACCAATTTCAGTTATTCCGTTCGCTGGCAAAACAGTTTCAAATTTACACCACAGATGGAATTGCAGTTGACATTAAATTACAACGGGCCCAATACTTTTCCTCAGGGTGTAATGGCTGAAATGTGGGGAATTGATGCCGGATACAGGTTAGATATCTTAAAAGGGAAACTTTCTTTCACGCTCAACGTGCAGGATATATTTGACACCAGAAGATTTGCAGTTGACTCTTTTGACGACTACTTTTTTGGTGAAGTTTACCGCAAAAGAGAAACAAGAATTGCTACGCTTCAAATTACTTACCGATTCGGGAAACAGCAACAAAACCAACAGCAACAGAGAAGAAGAAGTATGGACGGCGGTGGCGACTCAGATATGGGAATGTAATTGGAGTAAATTATTTTGACTTGCAATTTTCCAACACATCATTTACTTCTTTTAATGTTACCGATTTAGGTAAAACCGAATCAGGAAATGATTGATATAAATAATTCATGATGGCTGCTATTTCATCATTTTCCAATTCAAAGTTTCCAGGCATTTCACCCGAGTATATATTCGCATTTACTTCTATAATTCCTGATTTACCATACCGTATCATACATGCCAATGATTCTAATTTCAAATGAACAGGGTCACCAATCGGAGGAATCAGTTTCCTCAATCCTTCACCATTTACACCATGACAATTTGAGCAGTGCTCCATGTATTTCTTTTTCCCTGTTTCAACAGATTGTGAGGTTGAATAAGGATAAACCAAAATAACAATAACGATAATCATCAACGGAATGATAATCTGCAAAGCTAATCCGATATTTAATTTATTCATTCAGTAAAATATCAATATCATTTAAAAGTATATCTACTTCTTCCGGTTTTGTTCCATCATAATAACCACGAATATAACCATCTCCGTCTATAAGAATAAACGCTCCGCTATGCACAAAACCACCGGGTGCCGTTGGGTCTTCAGCAGCGCTGGCAAGATAGGATTCAGCCAGAGTATAAATGGTGTCTTTATTGCCGGTCAAAAAATGCCAGGTGGAAGAACTTACATCCAGGCGATTGGCATAATCTTTCAATACTGCAACATTATCGTGTTCCGGATCAATCGAATGACTTAAAATTTTAATTCTTGAATTGAGTCTATATTTCTCATAGACACGCAACAACTGTGATTTCATTTTGGGACAAATGGTTGGACAGGTTGTAAAGAAAAAATCAGCAACGTATATTTTCCCTTTCATTGAGTCGTTATTAACCCAACGACCTTCTTGATTTTGAAATAAAAAAAACGGAATCACGGGATATACTGTATCCGGCACAAGAACACCATTCACTTCTTTGGATAGAATTGATGGCTCTCCGAGCTTTGGTAGTTTTTGTTTTGTATTTACTGCTGAAGATTTATCTGTTGAGCCAGAATCGCAGGCAATCAAAAAAACAAGAAAAAAAATCAGGTTAACGTAGCGTATCCAATTCATATTTATCAATAGTTTTTTCTGCACGTAAAATACTTTCATGAATTAAATTTCTGATACGAATAATTTTATTTTTTTCGTTATCATAATATTTCATTTTCTCTTCAAACTCCATGTAGGGATCAGCTTCTTTAAATTCATGCATCCATTGCATCATCGCGTCATCAGCAGCAACAAGCTCTTGTTTAACTGAGTATATTTCTTTCAATTGAATTGAATCATTAAGTGCTTTTTCAATTGATGAAAGTTTCTTTTTTAGTTTGAATATATTTCCTGTTTTGGGCATCACAGAATCATGAACTTCCATCACTTCCATAATTTTATTTTCGATGTTTTTTTTATTCTTTTCTTCTTTAGACAATCCTGCTCCGCATGAAAAAAACAGAACAATGATTAAAAATGATAATATGAATTTCATATAAATAATTTATACAAAGTTAACCTGATTGAGATGGAATAAAAACAACTTACAAAAGAGTTTATAATTATTTAAACCTACTTTTTAATAATTGACTATTTGCTCCAAATCGTATTTTTTTAAAAGATATTATTTTTCTTCATGTTAGGAGAAACAGATGCTCTAAATTCCATCCAATCCATTATCTTCGTTAAACAAACTCAATATCGCATGATTCCGATTAGTGTTGTGATTATCACATATAATGAAGAGAAAAATATTGAGGGATGTATTCAATCCGTTAAATCCATTGCTGACGAAATTATTGTAGTGGACTCGGGATCAACGGATCAAACAGTAAACATATCATCAGTACTGGGTGCAAAAGTAATTCATCATCCGTTTGAGGGTCATATTGAGCAAAAGAATTTTGCTGTTACACAATCGACATATCCACACATCCTTTCGCTTGATGCGGATGAAAGAATTGATGCTGTGCTAAAAGAAGAAATCCTGAAAATTAAGTCAAACTGGATGTTTGACGGATATTCCATGAACAGACTGAATAACTATTGTGGACAATTTATCAAACACGGCGCCTGGTATCCGGATAAAAAACTACGATTATGGGATTCCAGAAAAGGCAAATGGAAAGGCATGAATCCCCATGATCGCTTTGAGATGATTGAGGGTTCAACCATACAACACTTGAAAGGTCATATTGAACATTTCTCTTATTATACTATTCAGGATCATAAACAAAAAGTGCATTATTTTTCTGAAATAGCAGCAGCATCATATTACAAAAAAGGCCGGCGATCTTCCATACTAAAACTTATCATACATCCTGTGGTAAGATTTATTCGCGACTACTTTTTAAAAAGCGGATGGATGGATGGTAGAAGAGGATGGCATATCGCAGTTATCAGCGCATGGGAAGTCTATCTGAAATATCGCACTTTATTGAAAATGCAAAAGCACTAAACATCAAATTTTTAGAATACATTTGTATATAAATATTATCAAACGATATGAATAAGCAATCATCTGAATTTAGTTTCAGTTCTTTTGGGTTTATTTCATTTTTAGTAAAATGGTGGAAGCACATTGCCATTGCTACAATGATAGGAGCTGTAGCTTCAATTGTAATTTCTTTGATGATGAAAGACCGATTTAAGTCAACAGTTATCTTTTACCCTACAACTACCAATTCCATATCCAAAGCATTACTTGATGTTACCGGCGGAAGCAAACAAGACTTCCTTGCATTTGGTGAAGAGGCAGAAGCAGAGCAGGCTTTACAGATTCTGGAATCTGATGAAATCAGAGAATGGGTAATCAGACAATATGATTTATATAAGCATTATGATATAGATACCGCAAGCAATTTCGCAAAAACAAAAATGATGAAAAAGTTTGCGAGAAATGTAAGTTTTAGAAGAACTGAATTCAATTCTGTTGAAATCTCTGTTTTGGATGAAAATCCAAAAGTTGCAGCAGGAATGGCAAACGATATTGCTGCAAGGCTTGATTCTGTGAAAAATAAAATTCAAAAAGAGAGAGCCATTGAAGGATTAAAAATTGTAGAAGCGGAATATAATACACTGAAATCAGAAATCACAAAAATGGCTGATTCGCTCGATAAAATCAGAAGCCTCGGAATCAATGATTATACCTCACAATCGGAAGTGATTAATCAGGAATATGCGGTTGCATTGTCTAAAGGCAATCAATCTGCCATCAAAGCACTTGAAGAAAAAATTGCAATGCTTTCTAAATACGGAGGAGCTTACATGACACTCACAGAAAACCTTGAAATTTTCAGGAAGCAATTATCTGAAATTAAATTAAAATACGATCAGGCTCGCGTTGATGCTGAACGTAATGTTCCATATAAAATGGTTGTAAACTATGCGTATCCAGCCGACAGAAAAACGTTTCCCAAGCGTTCAATGATTGTAATTGGAGCCACGTTAGCTACTTTTTGTATGTCTATCTTTTTCCTGATTGGTCTTGAGAACTGGAAAAGATACAAACTTGAAATAGAAAAAATCAAGCAAACAGGATCAGAAGATTGAAAGCACCTCTTCAACTGAGATGGTTTTATATTCTTTGTGCATTATTTATTGCACTTAATACTGCATTGATTTATCATGACCTGTACTGGCTTTATTTAACGCCCATAATTGTTGCAATAATTGCAATTGCATTTTTATCTATTGATATCTTATTTCTGTTGTGTGTAATCGCCACACCTCTTTCAGTTGATCTAAAAGAAACTGATATTGGAGCTTCACTTTCTTTACCTGCAGAACCATTAATGATTGCATTAATGATCATGTTCATATTTAAAGTATTTGCTGAAAAAAATATGGATACGAGAATTTTAAAACATCCTGTTTCAATTGCCATTTATTTTTATTTAGGATGGATTTTAATCACTTCAATTACCAGTGAAATTCCATTGGTATCTTTTAAATTTTTTGCAAGTAAATTGTGGTTCATTATTCCCTTCTACTTTTTAGGTACTCAGGTTTTTAGAAAATTTGTAAATGTAAAATGGTTTGTATGGTGCTATGTAATTGCGATGGGCGTTGTGATTGTTTATACCATTCAACGTCATGCAATATGGAACTTTGAGCAGCAACCTGCCAACTGGGTAATGACTCCTTTTTATTATGACCATACGCAATATGGGGCTGCGCTAGCCATGTTTTTCCCTTTTTTAACCGGCATTAATTTTACAAATCGATCTGGGCTATTTATTAAAATTGTTATTTCATTAATTACTGTTCTATATACGGCTGCTATTATATTATCTTATACACGTGCGGCATGGGTGAGTATTGCCGGTGCACTGGGATTATTTATTGTTTTTGCATTTCGTATCAAGTGGCAAGTGATTGCACTTGGGTTAACTACTTTGTTATTTTTATTCTTTGGGTTTCAAAATGAAATCATCATGCAACTTGAAGAGAACAAACAAGATTCATCCGGTGAATTAAGTGAACACGTTCAGTCTATATCAAACATCAGTACAGATGCATCAAATGTGGAACGCTTGTTGAGATGGAAATGTGCAATCAGAATGTTTAACGAGCGACCAATCACAGGCTGGGGACCCGGCACATATACGTTTGTATATGCTCCTTTTCAGCGATCTTATGAAATGACCATCATCAGTACAAATTTCGGAGATGTAGGAAATGCTCACAGTGAATACCTCGGTCCGCTTTCAGAACAAGGGATATTAGGACCACTTACATTACTTGCAATTATCATCACAACTTTTATAACCGGTATTAAAATATGGAATTCAAATGCAGACAATCATATTCGCTATACAGGAATGATGTTGTTGTTAGGTTTATGCACCTACTGGGCTCATGGTTTTTTAAATAACTTTCTGGATACTGATAAATTGTCTGTGCCGTTTTGGGGATTTATTGCGGTGATTGTGGCTATAGATGTGTATTACATTCAACCATCAAATGAATCTGCAAGCAAGTAGTGCAATATCATCTTTATATGGTTGATCCTGCTTAAACTTTTCGAGTGAAATTATAATTTGTTTGGTAAGTTCCTGTGGCGACAACATGCGATTATCCGTAATAATCTCTTTTAATTTTTCGAGACCAAAATAATTATCATGATTATCCTGTAATTCCGTTAGTCCATCTGTATAACAAACAAGTAATGCATTTTCAGAAAATTTTATTTGATGTGATTTGATAAAAGGCATTTCTTCAAGCATACCTAATCCTATACAACCCTCTTTTAATTCAATCAGGCCTGAATCATTTATAAGTAAGGCCGGCAAATGCCCTGCATTTACATAAGTCAGCGATCTTGATTTGGTATTGTACCTCGCTAAAAAAGCAGTGATAAAACGAGACCCTCTTGAATTGGACGCATTTACTTTTTGATTTAAAACAAAAGTGAGTTCCTCAAGTGAAGAAATATATTGAAACAACGCCCTTACATTGGCCTGAAAATTAGACATCATGAGCGCTGCAGACACTCCCTTGCCCGAGACATCAGCAATACACAACGCATATTCATCTTCATTTAACTGAAAAAAATCATAGTAATCTCCTCCTACTCCTTCATATGATTTATAAAAAGCATCAACAACAATGTCCGGCATTTTAGGAAAGGATTGCGGAAGTAAATTGAATTGAACTTCAGAAGCCACTTCAATTTCCTTTTTGTATGCCTCTTGCCTTATTTT
Source organism: Flavobacteriales bacterium (assembly GCA_044376575.1). Classification (GTDB taxonomy): domain Bacteria; phylum Bacteroidota; class Bacteroidia; order CAIKAF01; family CAIKAF01; genus BA4. The sequence goes on from JBILKR010000027.1 coordinate 22,384, forward strand.
TTCTTTTGCTAACTGTTTATTTTCAAAAGCTACGTAAATAATGTTACTCAACGCCTGAATAAATCCAATATCTTCTTTAGAAATAGTTGCTGAAGATTTCGTTGATCCTAAGAAAACAAGTGCCAATGGATTATTTTTATGAAAAACAGGGATTACGGTATTAACCATCTCCCCTTCAAAATGATAAACCGAAAGCGGATCATCCATTTTTTTAATGTATTCTGACACGTCCAGTGAAAATAACTGATCGGATGTAAAACCATGATACGATTCTAATACATACCGCTGATATCCAGCAACAGTGTAAACAACAAACTCATTAACGTTTAGCTGATTTATTAAAACGGACTCATACATTCTGAGTAATTGTCCTTTTGAAAAATTAAAATTAATGGCTTTAACAATTTCAAGAAGGGCGTTCAACTTAAAATCAAAATCAGAAACAGATGAACTATTTTTCAGATCATTTACCACATTCCTGCTGGCTGATTAATTTTTCAAGCTCATCCAAGCGTTTTAAAATATCTGGAATTTTTTTTATGGAAACATATTCCTTCATTCTTTCTCTGGCTTCACCTGCAGGACTTCCGAAATAAGTCTTTCCACCTTCAAGGGTTTTAGATACGCCTGATTGTGCAAGAATAACAGCTCCTTTTCCAATCACAAGATCACGGTCAATGCCAACCTGTCCCCAAACCAATGCATAATCTTCAATGGTAACGATTCCTGAAATACCAACTTGTGCAGCGATGATACAATGTTTACCAATAACCGTATCATGACCGATATGAACCTGATTGTCGATTTTAGTTCCCTGTCCGATAACAGTATCACTGGTTACACCACGATCTACTGTTGAACCGGCGCCAATCTCAACATCATCACCAATAACCACTCTGCCACATGTTGTAAATTTTTCATAGTAATCGGGTCTGCGTTTCATGTAGAACGCATCTGCACCTATTGTTGCATTAGAATGAATTATAACATTATCCCCGATAATAGTATCTTGATAAATAGAAACGTTCGGATGAATCAGACAATTTTTTCCAATCACAACATTTTCGCCAACAAAAGCTCCTGGTTGAATAACTGTTCCTTCGCCAATCTTTGCAGAACTGCTTACCATGGATGAAGCAGGAATAAAAGCTATACGATCGTCAATAATCTTTTTAAATCTGGAGAAAGGATCAGCATGAAACAATAGGTTTTTCCCTTCAGGGCAATCCACCTTTTTATCAATAATTACAACAGATGCCGGAGATGAGAGGGCTTTATCATAATATTTCGGATGATCAACAAAAGTTACTTCGCCGGGATGCACCACATGAATTTCATTTACTCCGGTTACTATGAACGAAGGATCGCCGCTAAATTCACAATCTAATTGAATGGCTAATTCTTTAAGTGTTATAGGAGAAGAAAATTTCATGTGATTTGCACAATTTTAATTCATTATTTAACTCTTTCGTAATAGGTCCTGTTTTTTGTATCAACTTTAATCCTCTCTCCCTGATTAATAAATAAGGGTACACGAATTTCAGCACCGGTTTCAAGAACTGCCGGTTTCAAAGTGTTTTTTGCAGTATCACCTGAAAGACCTGGTTCAGTGTAAGTAACTTCCATTTCAACAAACTGTGGCAATTCAACATTTAATGCCAGCTCCTTATCTGCATGAAACAGTACAAAAACCTGCTCACCCTCTTTCATGAGGTCTGCATTCTCCAGCATTTCTTCACCAATGGTAACCTGATCATAGGTGTTGGTATTCATGAATACGAAACCATTATCCTCCTTATATAAATACTGATGCGGTCGTCTTTCAACGGTAGCTACATCAATTTTTTCACCACCGGTAAAAGTATGCTCAATAGTCTTGCCTGTATTTAAACTTTTCAATTTAGTACGCACATTGGAAGCCCCTCTGCCCGTCTGAAACCGCTGAAAATCAACAATCATTAACAGGTCTCCACCCATTTCAATACACATTCCCATCTTAAAATCAGCAGTAGTTGCCATAATCTATATTAATTTACAAACCTATAAAATCATTTTAGATTTGAAAAACAAAAATTTAGTCTGATGATAGCTTATCGTTAATTAAAGAAATTTATTGTGCAGATTTTCTAAAAATTGCTAACCTTTTGCAATCTCAATATGTTGATTACAGCAAAAAATCTCATCTTTTTGGTGGTTGGATGCTATAAATACTAATCTTTCATTCATATTAGACAACAACAACTCCTGAAACCATTGAATTCCGCTTTTGTCTAAATTGGACGTGGGCTCGTCCAACAATAGTATCGGACTATCTGATAAAATCGCCAGAACCAGTCTCACCCGCTGCTTCATACCACTGGAGAAATTTCTAACAAGTTTGTTTTCTGCATGCTTGAGACCCGAAAGTTGAATGATTTGCTCCGATGTAAGCCCGTTTCTCCAGTTCCTGAATGATGCATGAAAACGAATTGCTTCTCCGAGTGTCAGTTCATCCATTATTTCCATCCAAGGTGCAGCCATACTTATCAAAAGATAAATATTATCTTTTTTGATGATTTCATTTTTATAATGGTATGAAATTGTTCCTTGATCCGGCGATACATATCCGGAAATCATTTTTACAAGCGTGGATTTCCCCGAACCGTTAGGACCTGTTAATGCAATACAATCAGGAGATTGAAACTGTTGTGAAAAGGAGTGAATAACTGTATTCCCTTCAAATTTTTTTTCAATACCATCAAGTATTAACTGTATCATCACTGATTCTTAATCAACTGTGCCATCATTTCAGCTTCCATTACCAACTTACCATCAACATAAGCCTTTCCGCCCATGTGGCAAATTCCTCTGCGAATTGGACTTAATAACTGTAAAATAAATACCAGCGTATCACCGGGTAATACTTTTTGTTTGAATTTTACAGATTCAATTTTTATAAAATATGGAGTATATAATTTATAATCATCCACTGAATTCATGGCAAGTATGCCTCCAACCTGAGCCATGGCTTCAATTTGCAACACTCCGGGCATAACAGGATTTCCGGGAAAATGACCGGTAAAAAAAGGCTCGTTCATGGTTACATTTTTAATGCCCACCACTGTATCACCCTTTAGCTCAACAATTCGATCAACCAGTAAAAACGGATAGCGATGAGGCAAAAACTCCATGATTTGATGGATATCGTATAATGTTT
>JBILKR010000066.1:0-2769 GCA_044376575.1 Flavobacteriales bacterium
TAGTGTATACGGTAGTACCATTTGCTACATCAACTAGCTGTCCAGGAGATACCTTTACAGTAACGGTAACGATCAACCCAGAGCCGGTAGTAGTTGCCCAGTTGGATACAGCGTGTAGTGATTCACCTATTGGAGTAACATTAGGAAATGATGTATCACCAACAGTAGGTTCATATGAAATCACGCACATCAATGCGAATGGCTTGACAGCAGCAGCAGGTAATGCGACAGCTACAAGTGGTTTGACAAATTCAGCAATAGCCAATGATTCATGGACAAATACGACACCGAATCCGGTAAATCTTGTTTATACTGTAGTTCCATATGCAACATCAACCAGCTGTCCAGGTGATACGTTTACAGTAACAGTAACGATCAACCCAGAGCCAGTAGCAGTAGCTCAAACAGAGACAGTATGTTCTGATGCCCCATTTAGTTATGATGCTCAGGATTATGTAAATTTAAATACAGGAAACTCCGTAACAAGTAATTTTGCATGGGAAGTAACAGATATTACAGGAACAGTAACAGGTGTACAGGTTGGCGATCTTGGTAATAACAATGTTGCAGGAAACATCAATAATGTAAGTTCAACTGCTGCAACAGTAGAATATACAGTAACTCCTACTTCTACCAATGGTTGTGTAGGTACGCCATTCACGGTAACGATAACAGTTGGTTCTGATATTATTATTTCTGATATGGCAGCCGAAATATGCTCCGGTGAAACATTTATAGTAATGCCGGTTAATGGCGTTGGAGGAAATGTCGTACCTTCAGGAACTCAATATTCTTGGCCTGCGCCACAAGCCAATGGAATTGGAGGTTTAGATTCCGCAAATCTTCAATCAAATATTTTTGGTACCCTTACGAATGGGAATGCCACTGCAACAATGGTAACTTATACAATTACTCCAACAATAGTAGTAAACAATATAACATGTACCGGTCAAACATTTGATTTGGATGTAAATGTATTAACTGGTTCTCCTGCTGTTTCCATTGGTTCTGACACTACTATTTGTAGTAATGCAACAGCTCCATTTACGGCAACTATTCAAGATGCGCTATTTGGATCATGGGCAACCAATGGCTCAGGAGTATTTGCTCCCAATGTAACTAACCAAACCATAAGTTATACACCTTCTTCTTCTGATGCCTCAAATGGAAGTGTAACCATTTCTTATACTGCAACCAACGGATGCGGAACAACGATTGATACTGCAGTGGTTACCATCACTGCCGCGCCGGTTGTAAGTATTACAGGAACTACAGAGGTTTGTGAAGGCTTAACCACAACATTATCTAGTACAGCAGCTGGTGGCACTTGGACATCAAGTAATACTGCAATAGCTACCGTAGATGCATCCACAGGAGTTGTAACGGGAGTGACAGCAGGTGCTGTAACGATTACATACACGGTATCATCAAACGGATGTATATCTACAGACCAGATTACAGTAACTGTCAATCCATTGCCTACAGCATCTATTACTGCCAGCACATCTACAATTTGTGCCGGTGGTTCAGTAACCTTAACGGCCGCTTCCGGTAGTGGATATACTTATTCATGGAGCGATGGTACCAACGTGGTAGGAACAGGTCAAACCATCCTTGTAAATCCAACCACTACTACAACATATACAGTAACAGCAACAACCGGTTCAGGTTGTGTGGCAACATCTTCTACAACCATTACAGTCAATCCGTTATCTGCAGCAACCATAACGCCATCAGCAGGTACAATTTGCGAAGGTTCTAGCTCAACATTAACGGCAAGTTCCGGAACAAGTTATCTTTGGAGTACAGGTGAAACTACGGCTGCAATTATCGTATCACCTACAAGTACAACCAGTTATTCAGTAACGGTAACCAATGCAAATGGTTGTTCTTCAGCAAGTGCTGTAACTACCATAAATGTAACGCCATTGCCAGTAGTAGCAGCAATCAGCGGAACTACAGAGGTGTGCGTTGGCTCAACCACAGCGTTGAGCAGTGCGACCACAGGTGGTGTATGGACATCAAGTAATACAGGCGTAGCTACAGTAGATGCAAGTACAGGCGTAGTAACAGGCGTAGCCTCAGGAACAACCACGATTACATATACAGTAACAACCAACGGTTGTACTTCAACAGCTCAGGCCACGGTGAACGTAAATGGCTTACCGGTGTTAGCAGCGATAGGCGGAACACCAAATGCATGTATCGGCTCAACGACAACGTTGACCAATACAACAGCAGGAGGAGTATGGACCAGCAGTAACGCAGCAGTAGCTACGGTGAACTCAATCACGGGAGTAGTAACGGGAGTATCTGCAGGAACAAGCACGATTACGTATACATATACGAATGCGAACGGCTGTACCAGCTCAGTAACAGCAACAGTAACGATCAATGCGTTACCTGTAGTAGCCGCGATCACAGGAACCACATCGGTGTGTGTTGGTAATACGACAACACTGGCAAGTACCACATCGGGTGGAGTATGGAGCTCAAGCAATACAGCTACAGCGACTGTGAACTCAAGTACAGGAGTAGTAACAGGAGTAGCATCAGGCAGCACGACGATTACCTACACGGTAACGGATGCTAACGGATGTGTAAGCTCAGTAAATACAACAGTAACAGTAGATCCTATCCCGGTAGTAGCAGCAATCAGCGGAACTACAGAGGTGTGCGTTGGCTCAACCACAGCGTTGAGCAGTGCGACCACAGGTGGTGTATGGACATCAAGTAATACAGGCGTAGCTACAGTAGATGCAAGTACAG
>JBILKR010000013.1:0-70174 GCA_044376575.1 Flavobacteriales bacterium
TTTAAGGTTTTTACAAAGCCTGTGGGCAACGAGAATTGCACTTAGTCCGGAGGAGTCGATATATTTTACCTGCTGTAGATCAATCACAAGATTTCTTTCTCCATTCCCATTTTGATAAACAATTTCTGCTTTTAAATCAGGAGAAACAAGGCTGTCTAATTTATCAACCTGCGCAGAGATGCAGGTGTAATTTTCTTTTTTATCTGATATGAAACTCATAGAGCAATGATTTTCTACAAATATATAATATTTTAACGTGCCTTAATTATACATTTCCTGCTTTTCCGGCGAGCAGATATAATATGGCCATTCTCACAGCCACACCATTTTCCACCTGATCAAGAATAATTGAATGTCCTGAATCTGCCACATCGCTAGTTATTTCAACTCCGCGATTAATAGGTCCGGGATGCATCACTACAATTTGTTTTTGTAACTGATCAAGTTTTTCTTTATTCAATCCAAAATATAAAGCGTATTCCCTGAGTGATGGAAAGTATTTTAATTTTTGTCTTTCAAGTTGAATGCGAAGCATGTTTGCCACATCACACCATGCCAATGCTTTCATTAAGTCATGTTCAACTTTTACTCCTAAACTTAAGATGTGTTTAGGAATTAAAGTGGTAGGTCCGCAAACCATCACTTCGGCTCCGAGCAACTGTAAACAATAAATGTTAGATAATGCAACCCTGGAGTGCATAATGTCACCGATAATGGCTACTTTTTTACCCTGAACCGATCCCAGCTTTTCGATGATGGAAAATACATCCAGCAATGCCTGTGTAGGGTGTTCATGTGTTCCGTCTCCTGCATTGATGATCTGTGCATGTGCACTTTTAGGATGTTTCTCCAGTTCTCTTGCCAAAAACACCGCAGCGCCCGGATGTGGATGTCGCATCACAATCATATCCACCTTCATGGCTAAAATATTATTCGCCGTATCTACCAGTGTTTCTCCTTTACTCACGGATGATCCGGAAGAAGAAAAATTAATGGTATCTGCAGATAATCTTTTTTCGGCAAGTTCAAAGGATAAACGGGTACGGGTTGAATTTTCAAAAAACATATTGGCGATGGTAACATCGCGTAAAGAAGGAACTTTTTTTATGGGACGATTAATGATTTCTTTGAACTGTTGAGCCGTGCTTAAGATCAATTCTACATCCTTGCGTTGAAGGCCTTTAATACCAAGGAGATGTTTCACACTTAAACTTTCCATGTTCAATGATCATTTATTTTTTGTGGTGTAAATAGAATCACTTCATCTTTTCCATCTGTTTCTTTCCAGTTCACTTTTACTTTTTGGCTGGTAAGTGCATCTACTGATGCGCCGGTATAATCAGCCTGAACGGGCAACTGGCGACTGAACCTGCGATCAATCAAAACCATGAGTTCAACATTTCTTGGTCTGCCAAACGCCTGCATGGCATCCAATGCAGCCCTGATGGTTCTGCCGGTAAAAAGTACATCGTCAATCAGAATAACATTTTTATCTTCAATGATGAAATCAATTATTGTAGAACTTGGTACCAATGGTTCTTCTCTTCTTCTAAAATCATCGCGGTGAAAAGTAATATCCAGCAATCCATGATGGATATTTTCAATACCGGTTATTTTTTTTAATTCCTGATGTATGCGTGTGGAAAAGAAAGATCCCCTGGGCTGAACTCCAATCAGTACAGCATTTTCAAACTGATGATGATTTTCAATGAGTTGATGACAAAGCCTGCGTAATGTTATCTCGAATAGTTGACTGTCTAACAGAACTTTGTGATCCATGGTGGTAATCGTTAGGCAAATATAAAGAAAAAAAGATTGCAGTTATTATATAACCAATGAATCATCAATTTACTCCTCCATCATTTCGGTTAATATCAGCCATCGTTCTGTTTTTTCATCAATTGCTTTCATAACAAGAGAAAGGCGGTCGGTGATTTGAATCAATTCGTTATGATCTGCAATTCCGGAAGAAATTTTTTCTTCCAGTTCCAGTTTTTCTTTTTCAAGAATGGGAAGTTGCTTTTCAATGTTTTCAAATTCATTTTTTTCTTTAAAACTCCATTTCTTTTTGGTCTTATTTTCAGAAACAATGTTTAAATTTTTTTCAATTTTCTGTGATACTTTTTCTTTTTCCTCTTCTTTGATTCTGTATTCGCTGTATGTTCCGCCAAATATTTCAACCTCTCCGTTACCTTTAAATACAAAACACTGATCAATAATTTTATCCATAAAATACCTGTCGTGACTCACTACAATGATACACCCCTCAAAAGATTCAAGGTATTCTTCCAGTTTATTTAATGTGAGAATATCAAGGTCGTTGGTTGGTTCATCGAGGATAAGAAAATTGGGATTACGAAGTAAAACAGTAAGCAGATATAATCTTCTTTTTTCACCACCACTGAGTTTGCTTACAAATGTGTATTGCATTTCAGGAGGAAAATCAAATCGCGTTAGCATCTGTGATGCTGTAATCGAAGCACTCTTATCAACATCAATTACTTCAGCAATTTCTTTAATAATTTCAATTACCCTTTTATCTTCACTTAAGGTGATGCCCTGTTGACCATAATACCCGAACTCTATGGTATCCCCTACAATTACTTTTCCTTCATCTGGAGAAAGCTGCTGCGTAATCATTTTAAGAAAGGTTGACTTGCCTGTTCCATTATTTCCTGCTATGCCGATTCGTTCTCCTTTTCGAAATGAATAGGTAAATTTTTCAATCAGATTTTTTTCTTCGTATGATTTTGAAACTTTGATTACTTCAAGAATTTTATTCCCCATGCGTTTCATTCGCATGTTAATATCAATCTCTTTTTGTTTGCGAATCTGAAATGCTTTTTCCTTGATTTCATCAAAAGCATCCACCCTGCTTTTAGATTTTGTTCCCCTGGCTTTCGGCATTTTTCTTACCCATTCTAATTCCCTGAAATATAAATTTCGGGCTTTGTCAACTTCGCTTAAATGTATGGATTCGCGCTCCGCTTTTTTTTGAAGGAAATAAGAATAGTTGCCTTCATACTGATAAATAGCTCCGTTATCAAGTTCATAAATATCAGAACATACATTGTCCAGGAAGTATCTGTCGTGAGTAACCATGAGCAATGTAATTCCCGGAGCAGTCAGATAATCTTCCAGCCATTCAATCATATCAATATCGAGGTGATTGGTGGGTTCGTCGAGAATCAGAAGATCCGGCTGATTGATGAGTACCATAGCCAGCGAAACTCTTTTCAATTGTCCGCCTGAAAGTGCTCCCATCTTAGATTCAATATTATCCAACTTTAATTTGGAGAGTATTTGTTTTACTTTAGATTCAAGATCCCAGGCCTGCAAGCGGTCCATTTGCTGCATCGAATTTGACATCTGTTGATATGCTGAATCTGATTTGTCCGTTTCATACAACTGAACCGTTCTTTCATATTCCCTGATTACCTTCATTAACGGATTGTCATCATTAAAAATAGTTTCGAGAATTGTTTTGTGAGGATCAAATTCAGGAGCCTGTTCTAGATAACCAATAGTGATTCCATTTCTGATGACAACTTTCCCTTCATCAGCAACATCTTTTCCGGCAATTATTTTTAATAAACTTGTTTTCCCGCTTCCGTTTCTCGCTATGAGTGCAACTTTCTGTCCTTTCTGTAACCCAAATGTGATGTTTTGAAAAAGGTATTTGATACCATAAGATTTTGTAAGTTTTTCAACAAGTAAATAATTCATCACATCTATAATTGTTCTGCAAAGGTAACATCTGTGCGTTATAAATTTTTTATTATCTTAGAATTATATTATTAAATAAAATGAAGAAAAATTTTATACTTTTTTATTTACTGATTCTTTCTGTATTTATAACTTCCGCCCAGTGTCCTGCTGGACAGAATCAGGTGATTGTTTCCATAACACCTGATAACTATCCGGCTGAAATTACATGGGATATCAGAAATAACATGACGAATGTAGTGGTAGCCAGTGGAAATTATCTGAGCGATACGGTTTGTTTACCTAACAATTCATGTTTTCGATTTACGATATATGACAGTGCAGGTGATGGCATTTGCTGTGGCTATGGGAATGGTTCATATTCCATTTATGTAAATGGAAATTTAACCGCAACCGGTGGTCAGTATACCAGTCAGCAATCTGTTTATTTTACATGTCCTCCGGGTACGAGTTGTGAATCTGCCATAGCAGTAAATACAGGATCATATACTGCACCTGTTTCAAACACATGGTATGAGTTTGTTCCGGATTCGACGGGTAGTTATACTATCTCAACCTGTGGTGCAACCTGTGATACTAAGATTTGGGTATATGATGAATGTGCCAATCTGATTTGGAATTTTACCAACAATCAGGGAACTGTTTACTACAACGATGATAATACCACCTGTAACCTGCAGGCTGTGATTGATGCAGTATTATCAGCAGGTCAGACATATTATATCCGTATTGGTCAGTATAACACAAGTTGCGGATCAAACCCTATCAACTGGTCAGTAACTTTTAACGGACCAATTGTCGGATGTACTGATCCCCAGGCATGTAATTATAATCCGATGGCTACGGTGAGTGATGGTTCTTGTGTGTATGAGCCGAGTCCGCTTTGTCCTCGTCCTGATTTAATGATATTACAGAGCGCCATACAAAACTCTTTGCAGATGGATCAGGTGGATGCACAAAATTGTTATGTGAATGAAGGATGCTTGAATGGATATGGGTTAAGAGATGTGTTACGATTTACCACACACATCAAAAATATTGGTACAGCAGATTATTATATCGGAAATCCGACCACCTCACCTGTGGGTCAGTTTACTTTTGATAATTGTCATAATCACTGGCATTATTCGGGATATGCCCAGTACCTTCTTTATGATACAGCAGGAAATGCCTTGCCTATCGGATTTAAAAATGGATTTTGTGTGCTCGATCTGGAATGCAGTGGGGGCGGTACAGCGCAGTATGGATGCAGTAATATGGGAATTTCTCATGGTTGCGGAGATATTTATGGATCAGGACTTGCTTGTCAGTGGATAGATATTACTGATGTGGACACCGGAAAATATATGTTGGTGGTAAAAGTGAACTGGGATCAGTCGCCCGATGCCAACGGTCACCAGGAAATTACTTACGACAATAACTGGGCTCAGGTATGTATACGTTTAACCATGGATGCGCTGGGAAATAAGAATTTTGTAATTGATCAGAACTGTGTGCCCTATGTGGATTGTATGGGTGTAACTTATGGAAATGCAGTGTATGACTGTAACGGAATTTGTGACGGTCCGGCAATGATGGGTGATTTAATGGATAATGACAGTATCGAGCAGGTGGACGCGGTAATGTATGTGGATAGTTTACTTAACCATACCATTCAGCCAACCAATTGCTGGGATATGAATGATGACAATGAAGTCACTGTATTTGATGCTGCAATAGTTAATAATTGTGCGGCCAATGGTCCGAGCCAGGTGAATGATCCGTGCGAGTTTCCATTCGGTATTGATAATATCATGGATACAGTGACATTAAGTATTCAAACGGTTAACTTTTCACAGCAATATCTTGATATATATATTCGAAATCCGAATAATAAACAAGTGGCATATCAATTTAAATTAAGAGGTGTGCACGCAACGGTAGTACAAAATCTTGTCAATCCGCTTGAATATTCCATTACTCCTCAAGTGGATAATGCTGGTCAGGAAATTATCGGTATTTCATATCAGCAGATGCTGATTGACAAAAATCTGAATCCTGATGCTTTGTGCAGGGTATACTTTAATGCCATCACAGATACGCTGATTTGCATTGAAAACATTATCGATGTAGTTAATGAAAACTATGAAGCGGCATATACACAAATAGAAGGCAACTGTTTTGTAACTCCGTTATCATCGTCTTATGATGAGTTATTATCCGATTTGAATATATCATTGTATCCCAATCCGGTAAATGATTTCCTTACCATTTCAACACAAGAGCATGTAATCTCTCGCATGCAGGTATTAGATGCCAATGGAAAAGTTGTGATGACGTATCCTGGCATGATTAACGGAACTATAAATGTTGATTTGAGTTTGTTATCCAAAGGAGTGTATCATATTCAACTGGAAGGCGACGAATTTAAACTAACGCGCAAGGTTGTAAAGATGTAAAGCACAGTTAGTGAATGAGCCTGAATGTTAGGTTGATTCTTGGTCCAATTATTTTTTTTGTTTTAGGAATACAATGTTCCCAGTAATGTTGTGTTTTGCCTTTCATTAGTAAAAAACTTCCGTTGGTAAGCGGAACAGATATTCTATGTTTGTTTTTTAAATGACGTAGTTGAAAAACTCTGCTACTTCCAAAACTAACTGATCCAATTACCGGATTTATTCCTAATTCCTTTTCATCATCACTGTGCCATCCCATGCTATCATTCCCTGTTCGGTATAGGTTGAGCAATACGGCATTAAATGATTCCCCTGTTTTTTCTTCAATACGTTTTTTTATCATCAGCAATTCATTGTTCCATGGTTTTGCCATCAAATGAATCCCTGAATATGAATATGTAATATCAGGATTACCATAAAACGCAGAAAATCTTGGGATGAAATGCCATTTACCAAACAAGAAAATCTGATCTTGTTGCCATTCGATGTGTTGATGAAGAGAATTAAATAAAGTATCACATTCCTCTGAGGAGAAAAAATCAGGGAAGTAGAAACATTCCCCATCAAAAGGCAATAGATTCTGATTTGTATTCATTTCTTCAAACAGATTTTTCATCTGAAGTATATAACTCTAAAATTTACTAAAAGTTTAGGTATTCAGTAGTTTAAATTTTTATTTTTTCACAGTCATTTCAATTTACTTTTACCTTTGTATAATTCATGATGCAAAGATATTTTATTGACTGTGCTTACGATGGTTCGGCCTATCATGGTTGGCAAATTCAACCCAATGGTCTGTCTGTACAACAAACTATACAACAGGCACTCACTGTTTTATTAAAGAAGGACATAGAAATTGTAGGATCGGGGAGAACCGATACCGGTGTGCATGCCCGTCAACAATGGGCTCATGCCGATATGAATATTTCAGCATATACAAAAGAAGATTTTATCTATAAATTAAATTGTATTCTTCCGCAGGATATTTGCGTAAAGCAGATATTGAGCGTAATTCCAACGGCCCATTCACGTTTTGATGCTGTTGAAAGAACATATAAATACTATATGCATTTTCATAAGGATCCATTTGAGCGTTATTACAGTTATTTTGTGAATCGTAGTTTAGATATTGATAAAATGCAGTCTGCTGCAAATGAATTGATGAAGTTTACTGATTTTGCATCTTTTTGTAAATCAAACGCAGGTTCTCAAACAACCATTTGTGAACTGAGGCGAAGTGAATTTGAAGTAACTGCAACAGGTATCGTATTTACCATTTCGGCCAATCGTTTTCTTAGAAATATGGTTCGTGCTGTAGTGGGTACATTGATTGAAATCGGACAGGGAAGATTAAAACCGGAAGAGCTTACCTCAATTATTGAAAAGAAAAACCGAAGTGCCGCGGGATATAGTGTTCCTGCACATGCTTTGTTTTTGCATGAAGTGAAATACTCGAAACATATTTTTATTAATTAAATCAAAGGCCATAAATGAAATCATCTAAAGTAGGGAAGGCCTTTGATATGGGTCTGATGGCAAGGGTTTTTGAATACACAAAACCATATAAAAAGAGTTTTTATCTCACTGCATTTCTCACCATCTCTCTGGCCTTTTTATCACCGCTTCGTCCCTGGTTAATTCAATATACAGTAGATCATTATGTATTGATGCCTGATTTGAATATGCTTGCCGTCATGTCATTAATCATGCTGGTTATATTAATTTTTGAGACCATATTACAATATTATCAAACCTATTTGTCCGGCTGGTTAGGTCAAACAGTAATCAGGGATATCAGAAAGGAATTATTTTCACACCTGACTTATTTTAAAATGCAGTATTTCGATAAGACACCTATCGGAACGCTTGTAACGCGTGTTGTGAATGATATTGAAACCATGGCTGAAATATTTTCTGAAGGCTTACTTTCAATTGTTGGTGATTTATTAAAGTTGTTTGTGGTGTTGGGTGTAATGTTTTGGATCGACTGGAAACTAACGCTGGTATGTCTAATTCCTGTTCCTTTCTTGTTAGTGGCAACGTGGTTATTTAAAAACGGAATCAGAAAGTCATTTAATGAGGTCAGGAATGAGGTTGCCAATTTGAATGCTTTTACACAGGAGCATATTACGGGGATGTCATTGGTTCAGGCTTTTAACAGAGAAGAAGAAGAGCTGAGAAGATTCAAGGAAATTAATCAACGTCATCGTACAGCCCATATAAAATCAGTATGGTATTATTCCGTATTTTTTCCTGTTGTAGAAATTTTATCTGCCATATCCATTGCATTACTTGTATTGTGGGGAACACGTGATATTATTTACAGTATTTTACCAAGTACAACACCCGGTAGAATTATTGAATTTATTTTATATACCTATATGTTATATCGCCCAATGAGACAATTGGCCGACAGATTCAATATTTTACAAATGGGTATTGTAAGTGCAGAAAGAATATTTGGATTGCTTGATGCGCAAGATGTAAAGATAAGTGATGGAACTGTTGAAAAAGATCAGATATCAGGTGATATCAGATTTGAACATGTTAACTTTTCCTATGTAAATGATCAACAGGTGCTGACTGATTTTAATATTCATATCAAACCGGGAGAAAAGATTGCTATTGTTGGAGCTACAGGATCAGGAAAAACAACTATCATTAATTTACTCAGTCGTTTATATGAATTAAATGAAGGAAGGATTTTAGTTGATGGAACTGATATCCGTGAATTTTCATTCAATAATTTACGAAAGCATATAGGAGTGGTACTGCAGGATGTATTTTTATTTTCAGATACTGTTGCTAATAATATCAGTTTGCATCATGAGGATATTACAAGAGAACAGATTGTTGAGGCCGCAAAAGCTGTGGGTGCACATGATTTTATTATGAAACTTCCCGGTGATTATGAATATAACGTAAGGGAGAGAGGTGTAATGTTATCTGTGGGACAACGTCAGTTAATTAGTTTTATTCGTGCATTTGTATTTAATCCAAACATATTAATACTTGATGAAGCTACTTCATCTATTGATACAGAAACTGAAATTCTGATTCAAAAAGCAATTGAAACCATCACCTCAGGTAGAACATCTATCATTATCGCGCATCGTCTTTCTACTGTAAAGCATGTCGATCGCATTGTAGTGATGGATCACGGAAAAATTATTGAAGAAGGTTCGCATGCTGAATTAATGGCATTGAACGGACAATATAAAAAACTGATTGATTTACAATTTGCAGGATAGTTATGCATCTAATTGAACCTTTTGATAAATGGGTAGATTTATATCGTGCAGATGAAGATGCACTCAGTCCATTCTTTGGCAGAGAATATTCTGAATCAGAATGCAGAAATACCATTTATAATTATTTTATCCACCCGCAGTGGGATGAATTCGGATCTTCAACATTATATCTTAAAATATTATATACCGATTATATTCAATCATACACAATTATTGAATTGATGGGTGAATGGAACGACTGTTTATACAATGATATCATGTTTTTAAAACGTGAAGTGATAGATATGCTTGTGGAGCAAGGCGTTAAATATTTTATTATCATCGGAGAGAATGTTTTAAATTTTCATTACTCTGATGATTCATATTATGAAGAGTGGTTTGATGATATTGATGATGGCTGGATTGTTTTTATGAATTTCAGAGACCACATATATCCCGAAATGAAAAGAGCAAGAATAGATAGTTATGTGATGTATGGTCCGTCTTTTCAGCATGTCAACTGGAGGAAATTACAGCCACAACAGTTATTTCAATTGATTCAGACGGGTTTATCAAGATTGTTGTAATAATCTGAAATTAATTTGGCAACGTGTTTGTCTATAGGATAACTCATTAAATTTTCATTTACATTTTCAATGCTTATCCACCTGAAAAAATGTTGATTGTTATCTCCACTGAATATCGCTGATGAATTTTTTGATGCTTTAATGAGATCAGGATTTTTAATTTCAACTGAATAGTATATGCTGATGATTTGTGTTGACTGATGAAAAGCTGATGCCTGAAAGAAATCTGTGGTATAAAAATGTTTTGCAGATTCAATTTCTATATTGAGTTCTTCCATAAGTTCACGTTTTAAAGTATCTATAGGTCCTTCTCCGAATTCAAGTCCGCCACCGGGAAATTTGGTCATATTTATTCCAGCATAGGTTTCGTCACTTACCAATACATGGTTTTTGTTCATAATCAAACCATATACCCTTACCGTTAACTGTGGTTTCATATTCAATATTTTAAATAAAAAAAACTCTCACAGAAGCTGTGAGAGTTTTTTATTAATCATGCAATTTATTTTATAATTACACCTCTTGCTTCAAAGGTATAAGATGTATCAGCCTGGGTGATTGCAGCTACTTCTTCTTTTGATTTACCGGCATCTTCGGCTTTGTGTTTTAACCATTCAACGCTTTCAATTTCTTTGCGAATCATTCCACTCATTACCACTGTCTTTCCGGCAGCATCTTTGGGAACAAAGAATCCGTAATCTTTAAATTTAACAGTCATCAGATTACCTTCAGGAAACTGAACATCCATCCAACATCCCTTTTTCTGACAAATTTCTACAATTTGTGTTGTAAATTTTACTTCTGCAGAATCAGTACTGTTCATAATTTTTGCGAGAGAGTCGCCGTTAATTGCACCTTCTTCATTGATGGTGTCTCCAAAAATGGTTAATGAATCAACCTTTGTTGAATCTGTTCCATTTCCTTCTGTTTTGTCTTTTGTATTACATGATATCATTGAAAAGACAATGATTGATAAAGAGATAAAGTATTTCATATAACAAATGTTTATGAGAACAAAAATAGTTAAAATTATTGAGGATTAACTGCCCTGATCATCTCACGTTTCATGGGAGGTCCGGGTAGTGTTTCAATCACGAATCCGCACGATTTAAGCGTCCTTTTAACTACGCCTTTTGCACAGTAGGTAACTAAAAATCCTCCTGGCACCAATATTCTGAAAATTTTTTCAAAACAATCTTGCGTCCACATTTCTGGTTGTTTTTCAGGTGCAAATGCATCGTAAAAAACAATATCAAAATATGTTTCTGTTTCAAATTTTTGAATGGATGTCTCTTTCTTAATTATTGAAAAGTAATCATGAATTAATGCTGATATGTCCCATTGATATTCATTTATTTTTTTCCAGTATTCATCATTTTTTAAAAATTGATGGTAATTTAACTGATCAGTGATTGAGGCGGCCAATGGCTTTGTCTCCAATGAAGTATAAAATATTTTTTTGCTGAGTTGTTCTGCTTCTATACATGATAAAAATGCATTTAATCCGGTTCCAAATCCTACTTCGAGTATGTGAACGGGATTTACTTTTGAATGGTGTACTCCATTCAGAATAAATACATGTTTTGATTCATTGATTGAGCCATGCCTTGAATGATATGTTTCATTTAATTCAGGAACATACAATGTATTACTTCCATCGCCGGTTACAATAAGTTCAGGCATTTATATATCATTAGGTATGATGAATGATTTTTGTATTGACGGAAAACTATAAAACAACATTTCTTCTTTTTGTATTCCCGGCGATTTGCTTTGTGGCGGAAGGAGTATCAGATAAATAGCTGTTTTTTCATCTTTATCATTTTGTAAAACCATGATACCTTTATTTCCGGTTTTTAATGAAAAAAAGTTTTTTTCATTTTTAATTGTATTGATAGGATAGCCAAGTTGCTGGGGTGCTGAAAATACTTTTTCAGCGAAAGAAGATTTGAATATATCAGCTCCACC
Source organism: Flavobacteriales bacterium (assembly GCA_044376575.1). GTDB lineage: Bacteria > Bacteroidota > Bacteroidia > CAIKAF01 > CAIKAF01 > BA4. Next base: position 11,947 of record JBILKR010000013.1, read on the forward strand.
AATTGATTGTTGTCTGTCTGACGTGATATATGCAATTTCTTCATTACCACTAAATGATATATTCCATTCGTTCTTATCTGAATTGATTTCACCGCCTATATTTACCGGGTTTTTCCACCATCCGTTTTCATCCTTCATACTCATCCAGATATCATATTCTCCCATCCCTCCGTTTCTATTGGTAATTATATAAAGCATACTGTCATTATTACTGAAAGTTGCGTTTATTTCATTTTGAAATGTATTGATGACTGATGGCATTTTAACAGGATTACTCCAACGGGTTCCCATTAAATTACTTTCATATAAATCATAATCATTATCCTTACTTCTGCTTTTTAAAATCAATTTGTTTTTTCTGCCTGAAATACAAACCATTTCAAAATTTTGATCAGAAAAATTGTCTATATTCAGCTGTAAAGGTTTACTCCAGCCGCTTTCTACTGCTGAAGAATAATAATTAATAATTTTCTCAAACCCCTTCTCGTCTTTTATTAAGACATTAAAAAACAGTTCATTTTCATCTGACGATAGAAAAGGATGAGTGATAATATCATAATTTCCGATAGAGATATTTATTTTTTCAATCTTGGTATTAATGGGATTACTGAGTATTGTTTTTATATTCCTTGTTTTTTGAATATAATGATCTGCAATTGAATCGAGCATTTCTCCACCATTTCCATCATTGATGAATTTTTTCAGGTGATCGTAAGACTCTTCATATTTCATTGTATAAAATTCACATACTCCCAGCCAAAGTATAAGTCTGATATCATGTTCTGTATCTAATTGTACCGCTTTCTCAAAAAATGGCTGTGCTTTTTCATATTTACTTAATATAAAATATGAGTTGCCTATTTTAAAATTTAATTCTTCATTATTGGGATTAAATTCATAAGCTGGTTGGAGAAGATCAATAACTGGCTGCATGTATTTATCATTAGCTGCAATTTTTTTATTATATAACCTATATGCTGCACCTAGTTTTTTCTTAATAACAGAGAGTTCTTTTTTCTTATCCTGAAAATTATCCGCAGTAAAATCTATATTTCGCTGACTGTAACTATAAGTTACTGTTAGTATGAAAAAAATATGTAGAGTTATTTTCTTCATGGATTACACTGTTTTTCGATATACTTTCCTGCCTTTTCAATACCCAGTGAAAAAGCTTTTTTCCAAGATAAACAGGCATCATCCCACCTGAAAATATTTTCCAATGCGATTCCTTTGTTAAGATAAATAAGTGCATTTGTGGGTTCAATAAGCTGTGCTTTATCAAGATCAATCAATGCTTCTTCATATTTTTTTATTTCTATCAGTGCCGCACTTCGATTAATTAATGCTGTTACAAAATTTGAAGAGTCTTCAATTGCTTCAGTGAAAAGTTCAAGTGCTCCTAAATAATTCCCTGAATTATATTCAACAATTCCTAGACTATTTTTTACAATTGGGTTCTCTTCGCTCAGTTCAAGTGCCTTTTCATAGTAAATGATTGCTTTTTCAATTTGTGAAGAGTTCTCCATCAACCTTCCATATGAATAAGTATAAAATGGATTTTCACTGTCTAGTTTTATCGCCTGTTTTAATGAAATGGTTGCACTGTCAATTTTACCGGTTATTTCATAACAAATTGCTTTTTCATGTAATGCAGCAGCATAGTCTTCATTAAAAAGAATACACTTGTTCAGTTGATGTAAAGCATCTGTGTATTCCTGATTTCTGCAATATATGATGCCCTTGTAAAAATAGGGTTCGTAATATTGTGCATAATAGTAATTTTCAAAATCAAAATCAGCCAATGCACCTTGATAATCACCAAAATGATATTTGCATAAACCCCGATAAAAGTTTGCCTTAGGAAATGATGGCTGTATAAATAATAGCACATCCATATCTTTTAGTGCTGAAACATAATCACCACGATTAATAAAAATGGTTCCCCTGTTAAATAATGCTTTTTCGTGTCGTGGATTAATTTGCAGACAATGATTAAATGATTCCAATGCCATTTCTTCATCTTCTTCCTGCCAGTATAATATTCCATCCTGGTACTGTCTTTCTGCTTCCTTTAGCGATTGACAAAATCCATTGGTCCTGAAAAAAATAAATAATAGTAATGTTAATGTTTTAAAAAACACCCCGCAATTCATGGGGCTAATTTAATAAAAAATAGGTAATTGATATGATTGTATTTATTACCTATTTCTGATGATTAATAATCATCAGAAATTGTGTTTGATCAAAAAACTCTTCAAATCCAATCACATCATTTCTGATCCATTTTTCTTTATTAAAAATATTTGTATCAGTTGATGTGCTGATGATATGATGAATAAATTCAGTACAGTAGAAACTTAGTGAGTCTTTATGTGAAAAGGCATTGTCAAAAGGTGTTTTATTCGATAAATAATAAAATGATTTATTAATAATTTTTACCCTCACCGAATCCTCAATTTGAGGTCTTACAATGATGATACTATTTTCTTTAGCTCCATTTGTAAATTGATGAATATGTTCTATTTGTACACCATCGTTTTTACTAATATGACCGGAAATGGAATGTATTACGTACCATTGGTTTTTCTGCTTAACGATAATACCACAGTGAGTGATATTTCTTTTGTCGGCATTCATGTTCTGAATCGCATCGCTCACCCATCCGTATCCTCTGCGTAAAATGATATCACCTTCTTTTATTTGTTTTAATTCCGTAACAGATAAATTGTCTTTGGGTGAATTAAAACTTTCGTCAATGTTTCTGAATTTGTTTACTTGATATAGGAAAGCTCCGAATATGATGAATAATAAAAAAAAGAAAATATAAATTTTATTTTTTAATATTATCTGATACAAATTATTGCTGATTTTCTATAAGTGAATCTTTAGCAGTGAAGTCTGTAGTGTCAGCAGTTTCTTCTGTTTCAATCAGTTCGTAATCTATGTCATCTGCCATTTCTAAATCAGATGCTGGAGATTCTTTTCCATGACTGATCAGCCATTTCCCATCTTTTTTTACTAAGTTGATCATGCTTTTTTGATCTTCAAAAACACAACAATAAAAACAAGTTGCAGTGCTGTCTTTTACTTCACATTTAATGTCTTTAATTTCCTTGATCCAGTTTTCATCTGTTGTTGCAGTGTCGCTGATGTTCTCTTCCATAAACTCCCAAAAAGTTATATGTTTTTTGGTGGCTTCGTCACCCAGTGATTTAGCTTTATCCCAGTCTTTTTTCTGAACGGCAGTAAGAAATTCTTTGGTTACATATTCAGGACTATTTTTTTTCTGACATGAAACCATGCCTAAGAAAACAAATAAAGATGGAATTAATATTATTTTATTCATCATTTTTTTATTTCAATTCATTATAAAATTACTTTTTTTTGCGGAATGTAAAGTCTGGTTCTTCTCCTTTTATTAATCTTTTAATATTTGCACGATGAGTATATATAATTAATAATGGATAAATGATAATAATAATGTTATCAATAATGTTCCAGGGATGTTTCATAATCAATAAGCTTACGCCAAATGCAATTCCTGAGATGATAGAACTTGCAGAAACTTTTTTATACAATAAAAATACAATTGCAAATACATTAATACAGATTAAAGCAACCATCATATCTATTCCAATAGCAATACCTAGGAACGTAGCAACACCTTTTCCTCCTTTAAATTTTTCATATACCGGAAAAATATGACCAAACACTGCGGCTAATCCAAGTACCAATTCAGGATATTCGAGTTCGTTAAAATGTAGGGGAGGAGTATTGAATAATACACTTGAAATTGCAGGGATATTTACAGCAATTGAGCCTTTGGCTATGTCAATAAGTAAAACAGCAATTGCAGTTGTTCTGCCGAATGCACGATATGTGTTTGTGGCTCCTGCATTCCCGCTTCCGATAGTTCTTACATCTTTTCCATAAAAAATTCTTCCAATCCAAATTGAGGTTGCTATTGCACCGATGAGGTATGCTGCAATAATGTAAATGATAAAAAGATATGTTGTATCCATAGTTGATTATTTAGTTGTTTCTATACCAAATTTTTCTTTGAATCTGTCAACTCTTTTTGCAGTTCCCGGTGTAATCTGATAAAGTGGCTGACCCTCTTCTTCAAAAGATCTTTTCTTCGTGTCTAAGGATGTCATTGTTTCATTGAATTCCTTTATACTTGAATATACCATCATCATATTATTTCGATAATAAAAATAGAACCAGGTTGTTTCATTTAATTCAAGATAAATTGTCACAATATCTCCTCCCGATTTTCTGTTTAGTTCAATTAACGCAGTAGCTGTTTTATTTACCTGGTCGCCTCTATAAATCAATATTCCTGCAGGACCATTATGTAATAATGAGCGCTGTGCCTTATCCCATTTTAAATTGATATCTGTTAAAACTAATGTTTTGTTGAGTTCTTTTGGAATTCTTTTGAACTTACCTTCGGTACTCATGTCATTGAAAAGTTTTTCAGCTTTTGCACTGTCTAACATTTCAACAATACTTTTTCGAATTTTATCATCAGTTAAATCAGCCCCAAAATTGGTTGTTTCTTTGATTTTATCTTCCATGATTTTATATAATGCAGGATCTAATTTGAAGTTCATGTTTAGCACAATGTCCATTGTAATATTATCTTCTGCCGGTTCATGATTGATGCTTCCCGCACATTTCATACTTACTTGTCCTAACTTGGTTCCCAATACCATTTGCCCCTCTCCGTAAGAAGTACATTCATTGGCATTAAAAGCAAGGTAGCTGCCCGGAAGTTCAGGATCATCTAATTTATCTTGTCTGGATATTCTGAATTCCTGGCTATTTTTGTCAAATACAAGATATCCACTCACGTTTAAAACATCGTAATCAGTGGATCTGATTTTTGAAGAAAGTAATGAAGGATAAAGACCGGTTGAATCTGACGCAAATAAAAATCCGTTACACACTTTTAATTGCTGATCGTTTTCAGGTTCTTTTGCTATTGGAATGCGTATATCATTTGGATCAATTTCATTTTTAAATCGAATCCAGTCATTCTTCATGTTTTTACAAGTATGATGAATCTTCGTATATCCATCAAAAGTTAAATATTCATTTGATCCAAGTAAATTTACTTTGCCTTTAAATCCAAAATGCGGACTCATATTAAAATCAGATATTGCTTCAATTTCACCATTAGCAATCGTTTCAAAATTTGTGTTCACCGTTACATCATTAAACCTGATTACCTGTCCTTTACCTAACTCATCAACATAGGTGTAATCAGCAGATCCGGCATAACTCTTTCCTGTATAAACAGTAAGGTTTGCATTTTTTAAAACATGAGTTTTATCAGTTTTGCCTACCCAAACTTCTGCATTAACAAATGGATCTATCTTTCCACCTTTACGGATATTGATTTTATTATCTGAAGGGAAAATTCTGCTATCAGCAACATCAATATATTTTACATTATCACAGAAAATAGTTTTGGATGTAGTTGTAAATTTTGCATTAGGTGCTACAAATGAAAGCGAATCCATTTTTGGATCAGTTGATACAAATAGAGCTCCTTTCAAACCAACATCATCAACAAGATCACTTTTCATATCTACTTTATCTTGATCCATCAGCCATTCAAGCTCTTCCATGTATGCTTTAAATTTATTCATTGGAAACTCTACTGATGATTGTGATGAATTACTTTTTAAAGATGCTTTACGATCAATGTAAGTAATATTTCCTCTTAAATTATCTGTTCTTATTGCAACTTCAGAGGTATCTGAATCCTGATCTGGAACGTTATTCTTCAGCACAAACTTCATTGTGTCTGAATTGAACTCATCACTTTTAAACTTGAATTGTTTTGAATCAAAATTTGCATTTTTCTGATTGATGAGTCCGTCACCCTTCAATCCAAGTGGAGTAAGTGATAGTTTCCCTTTCATGGCGCTTTGTCCTTCAAACAGTTCAAAAGCATCGCCTTTATCTTTGATATCAAAGATATCTTCTGCATGCTCCCAGTGTATATACACATTTTTAGCTTTTACATCCGGAGTCTCTATCACACCTTTGGTTTTTTTAATACCAAACTTATATGCTTTGGTATTCATTGAATCCGGATAAAAAATAAAATTATGTGACCATGCCTGTGATGTCAGATAGTCAAGCTTACCTGCACCTCTTAATCCATAATGAGAAAGTATGATGGTATCTCTGTATGTTCCTTTACCACCATAGATTGGCAATCCTTCCGTTTCAGTTCGCTTAACAAAACCTAATGAGTAATCTTCCATGATTGAAAGTTTCTCTATAATATCCGGGAAGATTCCTCCGGAAATAAGTGTACCATCAAAAAATAGTGAACTTGTCTTAAACTGATCCATTGTATCTTTTTGAAATGGCTCAACCATAAAATAGAATTGATCTTTTTTATACACACCTTTTTCTACCGATGGATATTCATAATAGACAAATGATTTCTTGTTGCTGATTAATGATGGATACTGAGGAAAATCTTTTGACTTTAATCCAGATTTATTATTTGGATGATCAATCAGAAATTCACCAGTTACATCTTCAATCACACTTTTTACATTCATGGTATCATACACGCCTGTACCATTAGGTCGGAATGATTTAACTACAAATTCTACCTTATCCGCTTTTCCTAGTTTAAATTTAAATTCTTTGTTCAGGTAATTAAAATCAGTTCCGTGAATGGCAGTTTGTCCCGCAACGATTACACCATTAAATTTAAAGTCCATGCCTTTTGTTACAGTTAATTCAGCCTGATACGGAAAAATTTCAACATGCTGAGAATCACTCATCCAAACTTTATTTACGCCTTTAATATCTATTCTGTAATCAATAAGACTGATTTTTGCATTGTCTTTTCCCTGTGGTACTTGTGATAAAAATTCAATAACATCATAGTCTGTTCTTTTGGCTTTTGAATTGATGGTATGGAAAAAACGGTCAGTAATGGTTGCTATATCTCTGTCTATATCAAATGTAACCAGTCCTTCAACTGAAAATTGCATCAACAGTTGTCGTGTCTGTGTGATATCAATTTTAATATACTTTGCAAAGTCAAATGCCTTGAATGTTTTTTCTTTTTTGTTTACGTCTTTAATAAAAGAATTTAATTTGAATAACGGGTGTTTATCGTCAAGCCCTGCTGTTTTATCAAATTCAATTTCACTATAATAAAGTTCAGACCTGAATTTAGCCGAATTCACAGAACTCCCTTTTGACATGGCTACCCTCAGATAATTCTGATCCATTTTCCAGATCAATGCTTCAAAAAACATTTGCATTTTATGAAATGAATCATAAAAAGGACTTTGTGACATTCCTTCACCCAGTCGGGTTAGTGAAACTTCCCTGATGTCTTTTAAATATTTGAATTGAACACTTGGGTGAAATATACTGTCGTTTTCACCAATATAAATAAAAGCTGTAGTGTTACTTCCTAAATATTTGTCTTCTTGAATGGAAAAGACCTGCGCTCTTGCTTTAATAAATAATTTACCATCCCTGTAAAATTTTAGCATGGCTGGATTTGATGTATCACCTCTTGCCACAAAACGATTTCCGTAATACGAAAATCCACCTTCGTAATCTACATCATCTACAATGTTTTTGATTACAAATCTCTTTTGATACGAATCAAATTTAGGGTAGTCTGAAATACTGTCAAGTCCTTTATGGGTTATTTTTTCTTTTAGCCTGCCCAGCATTTTTTCAGTTGTATATTTTTTATGAATAAACCACACTGAATCTGCTTCAAATTCTGAAACTTTTGTTTTAATAGTATAATGCTGTAATTCTGCAGATGCCTGTTGTTTAGGAATTCTGTTCCGGTTCCAGTATATGAATCCTCCCTTTCCAATAAATTTATCTTCTAATGGATAGAGTATTCCGTTGGTATTTTCAATCAGAGAAGTATCATTTTTTCCAATGCAATAGATATTTGCATTTTTATAATCAATTTTTATCTGGTCATTTTCAAACCGAATTTGCCATACTGGATTTATTGTTTGCCAGATATGACCACTCATTTTCAGCAATGAATTATACTTAAAAAGATCAGATGAAAATTCAAGATAATTGACCAGGAATGCACCGCTTTTTTTTCTGATAATCCACTGAATTCCTTTCTCCCATTCATCAAATTCATTTTTTGGTTTCTTACAGGAATGATAGTCAATTAATGCTTGAAGATATGCTTTATAATGTGTTCCCGGTAAATATTTTTTCTTTAATAATTCATTACAAAAACCAATAGTTGAGGTCTGATATGGTTGAAATAATGGATCATTCCAAACCTCTTCAAAACTTTCCATAAAATCCTTCATCTCTTTATGTTGCCCATCCATCATTGTTTTTTTGATGGTTTGAAAGAACTGTTCAGGATTTTCCGGATAGGTTTGAGCGATTAAATCCAGAGGCTTAAATAAATAAATTGAAATGATGAATATCAGGATTTTTTTAGCAGAAGTAATGCCCATGTTCCTTTAGTTTTTTCCTTTAATACATTAAAGTTAAACTCTTTTGCCTTATTTCCAATTATCTCAATGTCTTCAGGAATAATACCACTCAGTAAAAGATACGTACCCTGTTGACTAATGTTAGCATACATCTCCATTTGATCAAGTAATACATTGCGTTGTATATTGGCTAATATACATTGATATTTTTTTTGTGGAATAAATTCACTGAATAACTGTACACGGATATTTTTACAATTATTAAGTTCAACATTTTCTAAAGAATTAATGATGCATTGTGGATCATTGTCAACAGCATCAATAGAACTGGCTCCTCTTTTTTCTGCAAGAATTGCCAGAATACCTGTTCCGCATCCCATGTCAAGCAATTCAGATTGATTCAAATCCAGTTCAAGCATTTCTTCCATCATCAATTGTGTAGTAGCATGATGCCCTGTGCCAAATGACATTTTTGGATGGATTAATATTTCATAAGGATATCGATTGTCAGGTTCATGAAATGAAGCCCTGATTCTTACATCTTTGTTTATTTCAACAGGTTGAAAAGATGATTCCCAAATCGCATTCCAGTTTTCATCTTTCATTTTTACAGCATTGTAAGAAGAAACTATGTGATGCTTGGATAAAAATTCATCTACTTCATTATTTATTTTTTCAGATTGAATATATGCCTTTACAATTTCATTTTCTTCGACAAAACTTTCAAATTCAAAATCGCTTAAATCAGCAATAACTATAGCCGAAATATCTTCTGATGAAATTTCATCAGTTGGTTTTAAGTGAATAACATATTCAGTATAACTCATTCTGCGGCAGATATAATTTTACAAAAATCATCAGCGATTAGTGAAGCCCCGCCCACCAGTGCGCCATCTATATTGGGCATATTAAATAGTTGGTTTGCATTATCAGCTTTTACACTTCCACCATATAAAATTCTTATTTGTCGGGCAGTTTCTTCGTCATATCTTGATTGTACAAGTGAGCGGATATATGCATGTATTTCTTCTGCTTGTTCAGGTGATGCAGTTTTTCCAGTTCCAATAGCCCAAACAGGTTCGTAAGCGATGGTAATGTTTTTCATTTTTTCTTTATCCAAGTGAAAAAGCGAATCGTTCAATTGAGTTTCAATTATTTTTTTATAATCACCGGATTCTCTCTCTTCAAGTGTTTCTCCGCAACAAAACATAATATTCATTCCAACATTTGCAGCAATTGTAGTTTTCTTTTGTAACAAAGTATTAGATTCACTGAAAAGTTGTCTTCTTTCAGAGTGCCCAATCATTACCCACGAAATGTTCATTGCTTGTAGCATTGTTACAGATATTTCTCCGGTATATGCACCTTTGAGTTCATTACTGCAATTTTGTGCTCCAACACTAAAAAATGGTTGATTCTGTATGTTCTTTTGAATCAGATCTAAATGCGTAAAAGGTGGAAAGAATACCACTTCACGCTTATCATTGGCATGTAACTGATGTAAGATTTGACTTACGAGAGTTAAGCCCTCTTCAGGAGTAGTATTCATTTTCCAGTTGCCAGCCACTATTTTTTTTCTCATGATTGCAAACTTTTAGCAATGTTAACCATACAATATTGTTTCTCAAAATTGAATTTCCGATTTTTTTTGTCAATTTGTACTGATTTTGATAGAGCTTATGGCAAGAATAAAACTGGATGTACCTGCACGTTTTCATTTTACTACAGAGATTAAAGTTCGTATTTCTGATATTAATTACGGGAATCACCTGGGTAACGATTCATTGGTTTCTTTACTTCATCAGGCAAGAATAGATTTTTTAAAAAACTGGTCATATTCTGAACTGAATATAGAAGGTGTTGGATTAATTATGTCTGATCTTGTTGTACAATTTAAAAATGAAGCGTTTGAAGGTGATATATTATCAATTGAAATCGCGGCCTATGATTTTGGCCTTACATCATTTGATTTGTTCTATTTATTAACTAGAAAATCTGATCAGAAAATTATCGCTATCGCAAAAACGAATATGGTGTGTTATGATTATCATGCACATAAAATGAAAGATGTACCTGATAAGTTCCGCTCACTTTTTGTTTCATGAATCTGATAATAAAATAATTCTTGAATAAGCTCACCATATTAATTATACGTTCGTATCTCGGTCCACTGATACTTACATTCTTCATTTCTCTTTTCGTATTGGTAATGCAGTTTTTATGGAAGTATATCGATCAGTTAGTGGGTAAAGGACTGGAATGGTCAATAATTCTTGAATTACTATTTTATGCTTCAGCCACGCTGGTTCCAATGGCATTGCCGCTGGCAATCCTGTTGTCATCAATAATGACAATGGGCGCAATGGCTGAAAATTTGGAGCTGGTAGCAGCCAAGGCTGCAGGGATATCATTGTTGCGAGTTATAAGACCATTAATCATATTATCAATCGGCATCAGCTTTGCGGCTTTTTTGTTTGCAAACTACGGGATGCCAATGGCAAATTATAAGTTAAAAACATTGTTGTCTTCAATTCAGCGAACAAGACCGGCGATTGATATTCCTGAAAATGCATTTTATGATGGAATTAAAGGAGTTGAAATTTTTGTAGAAAAAAAGGCTGAAGATGAGAAATCATTCAAGGAAGTAATGATTTATGATCATTCGAATGAATCATTTGGTGCCGCTTCTGTTGCTATGGCTGATAGTGGTTCTATCGGAATCTCTGATGATGAGAATACCATGGTTCTGCAACTTTTTAATGGTCAAAGAATTGATGACAGAAATTTTTTTACTAAAGAAAAAGAAGGTTTGCCCTTATATCGTGAAGAGTTTTCTGAGCAAAAAATATATTACGACGTGAGCGAGGCAAAGTTTGATAGAAATAATGAAAATGTAATGAGGAGCCAGTACTCAATGATGACTGTAACTCAATTAAATCAGGTAGAGCAGGAGTTGAAAAGTGAGTTTGAACAGTCAATGGTTTTATATGCTCAATCTATGAAAGTATATTTGGCTGTATCCAAGCCAAGCAACGAAGACATAGAAAAGTCAATAGAAATGATAGATCCTCAATTGATGAGTTTTACTCACAATGTTGATACATCAATTCGAAAAATTCAGTCTGTTACATTTGAAAATCATCAGTTTTTAAAGGCCTATCTGCCATCGGAAAAAACTTTAATTAAAACCAACGCTTTACAATCAGTAAATGATGTGAAGTTAAAATTTGAAGAAGCAAAAGGAATGCATAAAAGTAAATTATCTCAACTGGCAAAGAACAGGGTAGAGTTTCATCGTAAGTTTTCTTTATCTATTGCTTGTATAATTTTATTTTTTATCGGTGCACCGCTTGGTGCAATCATTAGAAAAGGCGGACTCGGTCTTCCTTTAATTTTATGTATCATTATTTTTATTGTTTATTACGTAATCAGCACCATTGGAGAAAAGTCTGTAAAAAACTTGGCTATGCTGCCTGAAGAGGGAATGTGGCTTTCTACCGTTATACTTTTCCCTGTGGGTTTGTTTCTTACATTAAAAGCATCATCTGATTCTCCATTATTTGTCGGAGAAACCTATATGAATTATTTTAAAAAAATCATTGGAAAATAAATTAACAAATAAAGTTTTATTGCTGATGCCTAAACCGCCTTATCCATTGGTAGATGGCGGAGTAAAAGCAATATCAGATAGCATTGAAATATGGACTGCTGCTGGCTATGATGTAACATTGTTTTTTATTTCTACTCCTAAGCACCCCTATATTCAATCTGCCTTTTCAAGTCGATGGAAAGTTGGAATAAATATGTATCATGAATTTGTTGATACGGGTTTTCACATCTCTCATCTTCCTAATTTATTTTCTTCATTTCCTTATCAGGCTTTTCGTTTTTATAAAGAATCAGCTGCATTACAATTAAAAAAAATACTTTCATCTGAATCATTTGATTTTATTGTATTTGATAATTTATTTTCAGCAGTATATCTTGATTGTATATCTCAATACTCTGATTCTCTTGTATTGCTTCGTGCTCATAATATTGAAAGTAATGTGTATAGAAAAATTAGAGAAAAGCACCCCTTTTATCCATTGAGAAAATGGCTAATGTATGAAAATACTAAACTGGAAAAATGGGAAAAAAGTATAATCAGCAAAGTAGATGGTATCATTGGCATTTCTAATGCAGATGTTGAGAAATTTAATCAATGGTTAACACCTCTAAAATCATTTGTTATTCCAGTATCTGTGAAGATTTCTGAAAATTTGAAAGCCAACACTAAACATACTGATGCTTTTAAATTGTTTCATATTGGTGCGATGGATTGGCAGCCTAACATTGAAGGGATTCAGTGGTTTATTTCTGAAGTATTTCCTGTGTTGAGAAAACAAATACCTAATATTGAATTTCATTTTGCAGGAAAATCCATGCCTTCATTTTTTATGAATCAGCAGATACATGGTATTTACTGTCATGGTGAAGTAGAGGATGCCAATGAATTTATGTTAAAGTATGATGCTTTGGTTGTGCCATTATTCAGTGGAAGCGGAATAAGAATTAAAATTCTTGAAGCAATGTCAATGGGTATTCCTGTAATATCATCTGAGATTGGAATTTCGGGAATACCCGCTAAAAATAATTTACATTATTTAAAAGCAAATTCAGTAGATGATTACATATCTGCTGTGAATGATTTAATTCAAAATAATGATCTATACCATTACTTATCTGAAAATGAAATAGCATTTATTGCAGAGCATTATTCTCTTGAAAAAAATGTATTAACCTTAAAACAGTTTTTATCATTGATAAAAAGTAAAATATAACTTACTGTAAGTTAGCCCACCCGCTTTGTCTTTGTAGTTTTAGCATTTGCAGTAATGGAGATTTTACGTTAATTGTAAACATGTAGGATTGGCGAATACCGAAAGGTATTACAGATACGCGCATTTCCCAGCAATGCAAATCTCTGTATATATTAAATTGAGAAGTAGTTATCTTGTTGTTTTGAATATCATAATTAAGGTTCATGCTTACTTTCCATTTTTTAGTAATGTTAACGTCTGCTGCAATATTCAACGCATGAGTTAATGACTCTTTATCTAAAGGTTTTGCATAAACAATATTATACCCAAGACTAAAGCTGTATGGTATATTAAAATCCACATAATTATAATAGTCCGGCTGATTGGCAACCATTTGCTGAGCGGCAGTCATACCCGGCGCATCCGTGTCTTTTCTTTTTGATTCTCCCCGCAATGTAAAATTCACATTCAATCCCGCCTGTGTAAGTCTCATCAGTCCACCTCCATCCTGTATTAAAAATGTATTTACCCTTGAAGCAATACCATTATTAATTCTATATGTGTAAGGATCAAATGACATTGAAAAGTTGATACCAATCAGATTGAAAAGTGTAGTTCTCCCTGCAATATTTAAGTTAGATAAATTAAGCGAGTCTCTGGCAAAGTCATAGTTCATACCCAGTGATAAAACTTCAAGCAAAGGAATCTTTTTCATTCCGGTGATGGTGTCTTTTTTTGAAGCCACTTTCATTTCAATATTATTATTGATATTAAACCCAACCGTTCCACTCAGTCCTGATGGTGAAGATCCAAAAAGTCCGATTTGATTTGGAGAGTATGTAACGATTTCGCCATTCGGGCCAAAATATCCGGTTCGTTGATCACCTAAATCAGGCCTGAAATTAGCATTGATGGTTGGAGTCATTACATGTCTGATGGCTTTGATAGGCCCTTTTTTAAATGAATACATTCCATAAACCATCGTTGTTAATGAAGCCGAAGCATTGAACTCACGGGTGCTAAAAAATCCCCGGACGGTATCACTCTCAATCATTGCACTGATGGGATCATAGAATTTGTTGAGATTGGCAAAATGCCATTTTTCAGTATAATTGACAGAAGGATTAAATGTAATGTGTTTTAAAATTTTCATATTCGTGCTCACACTCATTCTTTGTTGAATACCATTATTCATATTCCTGAGAACTCCGGTAAAATCTTTAATGAGCAGTGTGTCTATGGTATTGATATCATTTCTGAGATTCATAGTATAACTCACTCCAATATTTTCATACCACTTGGGTGTGCCTATTTGTTTTTTTCTTTTGAATGGGAAAAATCTTGTTACGTTGAGTACAACATCAGGCAAACTAATATTTACTTGTCTGGTCTGAGTGTTCTGACTATGTCTGATATTTGCTGAAATGCTTACTGGTGTGCCCCTGAATGTTTTTGAAAATGAGATATTGGATTGAAACTGATTCTGAACAATTCCGGTTACATTACTTGCATTAAAGGTATTAAATGAGCCACTCACAATATTTACGGATGCATTAAAGGTGATGGTCGGATTTGATTTGGGATCCTGCGTGTGATTCCATGTAAACTTAAAATCTCTGTTCTGTCTGAAATCTTTAGCAATTGATGGGTCTCCATACTGTAACTGAGAAAATCCCAATCCAATGCTACCGTTATACTGATATCTCTTTTTGTAATTCATCTGAGCTCTGGCTCCAAAACTCAGGCTTGTGTAAATATCTCCGGTGATGGTTAAATCAATATAATCATTGATGGAAAAGTAATACCCCAGATTTCTTAAAAAGAATCCATACTGAGCCAACTCACCGTATTCTGGAAGAATCAGTCCCGATGATTTGGTTTTTTTTGTAGGAAAATATCCAAACGGAACAACCAGCGGAGTAGGAATATTTGCAATCTGAAGATTGGCCGGACCGGTAACAATCGCTTCATCCTGAATGATTTTAGCCTTGGTTGCCATAATATGAAAATGCGGTTCCGGATCAATGCAAGTCGTAAATTTTGCATTCTTTACATATAGGATATTGCTGCTGTCTTTTTTTGCTATACCAGCATGCAAATAGGCTTCGCCTTCATTAGTAATGGCTTCGGCTATCCAGCCTCTTTTGGTATCAAAGTTATATGCAATTTCTTTTGCTGTAAATGTTTTACCGTTATCAGTAAATATGGGTTTGCCTTGAATAATTCCTGATGAATCAACACTGCCGGAGGAGCTTAATTCTTTCTTATTCAAGTCAATTTGAATATAATTTGCTTCAAGTTGAATTGCTTGATAATTAATTTTTGCTGTATCATACAGATAAAGCATTTTTTTTGAAGTGTAAAAAACCACTGAATCCACTGCCTGATAATTCACTGGATCATCCAAATAATTCTTTTTGGTGATGCTATCAGTTTGAATTGTTGTTCTGTTTCCGGTTAAACTATCTGGAAAATTCTTGTTGTTTTTAATTGAATCGGTACTGACTTCAGCTGAATCAGCCATGTTATTTAACGGTTCGATGACACCGGATGTAATATCCTTATGCTTTTTCCGTTGTTGAACAGTACAGGAAAATGTTATTAAAAGTGTGGATAAAATCCAAAGTATATTTAAACTTTTCAGCACCTATTCCTGCTAAATTTGCACGGTTCTTGTTATTGTTAACTTATCAAAACTAAACAAAAATAATCATTTATGAATCCACATCGTAATTCAACGCTTTCCTTCATGTGGGTTTATAGATTTTTATGTGTTATCATCTTCTCGTTATCATCTTTTGTTTTTCTCAATGCAAAGAATATGTTTTCTCCGGAAACATGGACTGATGTCATTGATGGAAAAAAAGTAAAGAAAGTAGTGATTGATGCCGGACACGGCGGTAAGGATCCCGGATGTCATGGAAGTTTTGCTTATGAAAAAGACATCTGCCTGTCTGTTGCATTAAAGCTTGGAAAGATGATCGAAGAACATTTTGAAGATGTAGAAGTCATTTACACCCGTAAAACAGATATTTTTATTGAGTTGCATAACCGTGCAAAAATTGCCAACGACCATGATGCGGATTTGTTTATATGTATTCACGTAAATGCCGGAGGTAGCGCTGCTGCTTACGGAGCAGAAACGTATGTGATGGGTTTGCATAAAACAGAGGCTAATCTGGAAGTAGCAAAAAGGGAAAATGCCGCTGTATTACTGGAAGATGATTATCAGAAAGAGTATGAGGGATTTGATCCTAATTCAGATGAAGGAAATATTATTTTTTCACTGTATCAAAATAAATATCTTGAACAAAGCATATTTTTTGCTTCAAAAGTGCAGCATTATTTTCGCAACTATGCTCAACGACATGATCGCGGTGTTAGGCAGGCCGGATTTCTTGTATTGGTGAAAACAGCTATGCCTTCAGTTCTAATAGAAACCGGATTTGCAACTCATCCAGAAGAAGAAAAATTTTTGGCAGCTAAAACAGGTCAGGATATCATGGCATCTTCTATTTTTCAGGCATTTATCGATTATAAGCAAAAAATGGAAGGAGATCTTTATGCCGGAATGAAAAAAGAATTTAAGCCTGTTTCCGTTTTTCGGGATGGTCAGGAAAAAAGTACAACGCAGGAAATTTTGGAGAATGTCAATACTTCAACGGAACCTGAAATAAAAGAAATTAACAATGATTTAATTTCAGATGAAATTAGGTTTCGTGTTCAATTTTTATCGTTACCCCAAAAATTAAAAATTTCTGACCCTTCCTTACAGGGAATAAAAGATGTTGATATTATTGAAAATAGTGGAGTTTACAGGTACACTTCAGGAAACGAAGTTGCCTTGCAATCTGCAAAAGATATTCAGCAGCAACTAGTTTTAAAAGGTTATAAAGACGCATTTGTAGTGGCATATAGGGGTAATGAAAGAATTTCAGTAAAAGAAGCATTAGAAATTCTCAACAAAAAAAATTAATATTGTATTGCCAAAGTGTATGAACATAATACTGAACTACATTGAAAATTAATATATCAAGAGAAGTTAAAATTGCGATTCTGGTAATCGTTACGCTTGCTTTCGGAATATGGGGATTTAACTATCTGAAAGGGAAAGATATTTTTGTAAAGCACAGAGAATTTTATGCAATTTACAATAAGGTAGAAGGATTGGGAATTTCCAGCCCTGTTGTTGTAAATGGTTATGCGGTTGGGGCAGTCACTGAAATAGCATTGATGAAAGAGCGTCCTGGATTTCTTATTGTGAAATTCAGAATCAGTAATTCTGACTTACAAATTCCAATGGATACTGAAGCAAAGATCGCTAGCTCAAGTTTATTGGGTTCAAAGCAAATTCAATTGTTAATGGGTATAGATTCTGTTTATCTTGAACCCGGTGATACATTGAATACTACCATCGAAGAAGATTTACAGACCTCTGTAAATAAAATGATTCAGCCGCTGAAAGATAAAGTTGAAAGATTAATTTCAAACGTAGATTCAATATTGGTACCTATCCAAACCATTTTGGATGAAGAGGGTACAAGAAAACTGGCTGAAAGTTTACAAAGAATACCCAGGGTACTTGAAAATCTTGAGAAAACCACTTATCGTATAGATACCCTTGTTGCTCAGGAAAAAAACAAATTGGGAAGAATTATTTCTAACGTTGAGTCAATCACAGGAAACTTGAAAAAGAATAATGAAAAAATTACTTCTATTCTCGAAAATGTTGAAGAGATTACGGATTCACTCGCTAAATCCAATTTCAAAGAAACCATTAAACATGCCACTGATGTTGTTGCAAAGGTTGATATGGTGATGGAAAAAGTAAATAAAGGAGAAGGAACACTGGGTGCTCTTTTATATGATGATCGCCTCTATAGCCAATTAGACGGAGCGGCTTCCAAATTGAACCATTTAATTGATGACATCGAACAAAATCCTGAACGTTACCTGAATTTCTCATTTATCCATGTGAATAAAAAAGTTTCGCCTAAAAATGATAAGGCCAAACAATTAAAGAATTAATGTTGTTATCTTATTAAATTTTATTTCATGTTTAGTGCTGTACTTTTTACTCTGATTTTTTCTCTTGCTGTTGGACTTTTTGGGAAAAAATTATTAACCATTCGCAGAAATATTTTACTTGGTCGTGATACCTTGCTGGAAGGTTCAACAACTGATCGTATTAAAACGATGACGATGGTTGCATTGGGACAGAGCAAAATGGTTGCAAGACCGATAGCCGGTATTCTTCATGTTTTTATATATCTCGCATTTGTATTTACACAGATTGAACTGATTGAAATTGTAATTGATGGTGTATCAAATGGACATCGTACCGTTTGGGGCTTGATAGATAATTCTTTTTTAGCACCTGTTTATACAATTGCCATTAATCTTATAGAAATATTATCCGTACTCGCATTTATTGCAACAGTGGTTTTTTTATTCAGACGAAATATTATTCGACTGGCTCGTTTTCAAAAACCCGAACTCAAAGGGTGGCCTTCGAAAGATGCCAACCTGATTTTAATCGGTGAAATATTTCTTATTTCCTGCATCATGCTAATGAACAGTGCTGATGTTGCTTTGCAAAAACTGGGTGAAACCCCTGTTACAGGTCATTTTTTAATCTCGTCATTTTTATCTTCTTTTTGGGCTGGAATGTCGGTTGATACACTACATATTTTAGAGCGTATCGGTTGGTGGGGGCATGTGATGGGTATTTTAGGTTTTATGGTGTATCTCCCATATTCAAAACATTTTCATATTCTACTTGCATTCCCAAATACTTACTATACAAACCTAAAGCCATACGGCAAATTTTCTAACCTTGAATCAGTTACCAAAGAAGTAAAACTGATGATGGATCCTTCCGCTGACCCTTATGCCGCAGGTGCTGACAATAATGCTGCTCCTGTTAAGTTTGGTGCGCGTGATGTTACTGACTTATCTTGGAAGAACTTAATGGATGCATACACTTGCACCGAATGTGGCCGTTGTACATCGGTTTGTCCGGCAAATCTTACCGGTAAAATTCTTTCTCCCAGAAAAATTATGATGGATACACGCGACAGGGCAGAAGAGGTAGGTAAAAATATTGATACACATGGTAAAGAGTATTCAGATGGAAAATCTTTGCTTGGAAATTATATTACTGAAGAAGAACTATGGGCTTGTACTTCATGTAATGCCTGCGTTCAGGCATGTCCTGTAAATATTAATCCGCTTGAAATTATTCTTGATTTACGTCGTGATCTTGTGATGGAACAATCCAAGGCGCCGGCATCCATTAATGCCATGTTCTCAAATATTGAAAACAACGGTGCTCCATGGCAATTTTCTCCTATGGACAGGGCCAACTGGTCGAATGAAATGAATACAAAAGCTTAAACTCTTTCTCATGAGCAATCAAACATTAAAAATACCTACATGTGCTGAAATGGCTTCAAATGGTGAAACACCTGAAGTATTATTTTGGGTTGGATGTGCCGGAAGTTTTGATGACAGGGCCAAGAGGGTTACAAAGGCATTTGCTAAAATATTACACCATACCGCTATTAAATTCGCTATACTCGGAACAGAAGAAAATTGTACCGGAGATCCTGCCAAACGCGCCGGTAACGAATTCCTTTTTCAAATGATGGCTTTTCAAAATATTCAACTGTTGAATGGCTATGGAATAAAGAAAATTGTAACGGCCTGTCCGCATTGCTTTAATACCATCAAAAATGAATATCCTTCATTGGGGGGCGAATATGAAGTGATGCATCACTCTCAGTTTCTTCAACATTTAATTGATTCAGGAAAATTGAAGGTTGAGGGAGGGCCATTTAAAGGAAAAAAAATTACGTATCATGATCCCTGTTATTTGGGCAGGGCAAACAATATTTATGAGGCTCCCAGAAATGTAATTGAAAAACTTGATACAGAGATTGCTGAAATGAAAAGAAGCCGATCCAATGGTTTATGCTGTGGGGCTGGTGGTGCACAAATGTTCAAGGAGGCAGAGAAAGGAAATAAAGAAATAAATATAGAAAGGGCTGAAGAAGCACTTGAGCTTCAACCTGATGTGATTGCTGTGGGTTGTCCGTTTTGCAATACCATGATGACAGACGGAGTTAAACTGAAGGAAAAACAAGATCAGGTAAAAGTCCTTGATATCGCAGAAATGATTGCCCAGGCGAATGATTTATAAAGAATTAAGCATTGATCAATTCAGGTTGGCAGATACTTCCAGGATATGGATTTATCAGTGTAACCGTGATTTTACCAACGAAGAGGTAGATGAAATAGCTGTTCTTTGTGAGAATTTTACCTCTCAGTGGGCGGCTCACGGCCACAAACTGATGGCTGACTTTCGGATTATCTTAAACAGATTTATTGTATTGGCCGTTGATGAACAAATTGCTCATGCTTCAGGATGTTCCATCGACAAGTCCGTTCATTTTTTCAAAGGAATCGAAAATCAATTTAACGTGCAGTTAATGAACCGCCTCAACATCGCATGTTGGGATACAACGCAAAAACAATTGTCAACTTTTTCTATTCCCAATATTGAAAAGGCTTTGAATGAAGGAAAACTTCATACTGATTCACTCGTATTTGATAATACAGTATTGACATTGGGTGAATGGGAAAATAACTGGATTAAACCCTTGAGCCAAACCTGGCTTTCACGCAATTTTACCAAGGTTTGATTAAAAAATCGATTATTTGACCAATTTTGGTTGAATAATTTTTTATTTTTGAAACCATTCTTTATATTTGCACCCTTAAAACTAAGATTATGAAAGAAGGAATTCATCCTAAAGAATATAGACTGGTAGTTTTCAAAGATGTGTCCAATGAGTATGCTTTTTTAACTAAATCATGCGTTAATACTAAGGATACCATTGTTTGGGAAGATGGAAATGAGTATCCTTTGTTTAAGGTCGAAATTTCAAATACCTCGCATCCATACTTCACCGGTAAGATGAAGTTGATCGATACTGCAGGTCGCGTGGACAAGTTCATGAATCGTTACAAGAAATCGCAGCCTAAGAATACTGAAAGCAAGTAATCTGAAGAATATATTTATAAGAACCCTGACTATTTTAGTCAGGGTTTCTTATTTTTATCCATATTATAATTCGCATTTATGTTTCAATTGATTCTTGTTGATAGTATTTCAGGACGTGAGCAATTATTACCTTTTACATATACCCGTCCTGCAGCGGATATTCGCAACGGCATTCTGACCAACAGAGAGCGTTGGGAATCTTTACTTTCGGTCTCATCAGGAACATTCACAGCATCTTATTTACAGGAAAAATTTCCTTTTGTATCCGCTGAACTTTATCTGGCCATTGATGCTCAGGTTATCGGAACAGAAGATTTTGCCCGTTTTTTAATGGATGCACAACCCCAAAAGAATACCCTTTATTTTAAAGATGGAATTTGGATTGCCGGCTGGATTGATAATACTCGGTGGGAAAATTTTAAAAGTTCACAATATGATTTATTTCAAAAAATCGAACTCGAGCATCTGCCTGTGAAAAGATTAGTGCATACCTGGGACATATTTTCACAATGTGATGCCTTGATGCGTTCAGATTTTCAACGGATAACCAAAAACAGAAAATCTATACCAATATCTGCGGATAATACAGTTATAGGACCGGAATCATCAATTTTTATTGAAGAAGGGGCAAAAATGCACGGTGCTGTTCTGAATTCAACAACCGGACCAATTTATATTGGCAAAGATGCTGAAGTGATGGAAGGCACTTTAATTCGCGGCCCGTTTTCTCTGGGAGAGCATTCACAAACTAAGATGGGTGCAAAAATTTACGGCGCTACATCTTTAGGTCCTCACGTTAAAGTTGGAGGAGAGTTAAATAACGTTGTGATTTTCGGATACTCAAGCAAGGCTCATGATGGTTTTCTCGGAAACTCAGTAATAGGAGAGTGGTGCAACCTGGGAGCTGATACAAATAACAGTAACCTGAAAAATAATTATGCATCAGTAAAATTATGGGATTACGCTGCTAAAAAATTTGTTGATACAGGTTTGCAGTTTTGTGGATTAATGATGGGAGATCACAGTAAGTGTGGCATCAATACAATGTTTAATACAGGCACGGTAGTGGGCGTAAGTTCAAATATATTCGGATCCGGATTTCCGCGAAACTTTATTCCATCTTTTGCATGGGGTGGTGCACATGGATTTACCACATATCAGTTGCCCGCAGCATTTGAAACCGCTGAAAAGGTTTATAAGCGAAGAAATATAGATTTCAATGCGATTGAAAAACGAATGTTGGAAAAAATATTTGAAATCACTGAAGAGGAAAGAAAAACAATGAAGTGATATTAAACAAAAAGGGAACTGCAGTATGCAATTCCCTCTTTGATAACCAACCTACTATGAAAAAACTATTTTTTGTAAACTTTACATGAATAAAACATCATATATTTTATTTTGTTTTGTCATTAACATTTTTTTAGGATTCATTGACTGAATTTCTAAAAACAATCTGACCTTCAAACTCATCAACAATAATTCTCCCTTCTTTGTTCACGTTGCCTGCTAAAATAATTTTCGAAAGTTCGTTCAGCACATTGCGCTGTATCACCCTTTTTACCGGTCGTGCACCGAATTGCGGATCATACCCCAGCTGACTGATCCACTGTATGGCTTCTTCGGTAGCCTCCAGTTCAATATTGTTGCTTTCTTTTATCATTGAAGCAATTTGTTTAAACTGCATCTTAACCACCTCATATACATCATTTCGTGAAAGCGGAAGGAACATTACTGTTTCATCAATTCGGTTGAGGAACTCAGGGCGCATGGTTTTTCTCAGTAATTCAAAAACTTCATTCTTTGCTTTGGCAATGGTCAAATCCCTGTCTTTTAATTCAAGATCTTCAAAATGTTCCTGAATCAAATGTGAACCAAGATTTGAAGTTAAAATGATGATGGTATTTTTAAAATTGGCAACCCGCCCTTTGTTATCAGTTAATCTGCCATCATCCAACACCTGTAATAATATATTAAATACATCGGGATGTGCTTTTTCTATCTCATCCAGAAGAATAACAGAATAGGGTTTTCTTCGCACTGCTTCTGTCAACTGACCACCTTCTTCGTATCCAACATATCCGGGAGGCGCACCCACAAGCCTCGATACAGCATGCTTTTCCTGATATTCGCTCATGTCAATACGCGTCATCGCATTTTCATTGTCAAACAAATATTCAGCAAGGGCTTTGGCCAGTTCAGTTTTACCGACTCCAGTTGTACCGAGAAAAATAAACGAGCCTATGGGTCGTTTCGGATCCTGAAGGCCGGCACGATTTCTTCTCACTGCGTTGGATATGGCTTCTATAGCCTCTTCCTGACCAACTACTCGCTGATGTAATTCTTCTTCCAGGTGTAATAATTTCTCCCGTTCTGTTTGCAGCATTTTCTGGATGGGTATGCCAGTCCACCTTGATACAATATCTGCAATATCTTCAGGATCTATTTCTTCTTTGATCATGGCTTTATCGCCTTGTAATTGAGAGAGTTGTTCCTGAGATTTTATTAACTCATTTTCTTTCTCTTTAATTCGTCCATATCGAATCTCTGCAACTTTCCCGTAATCACTTGCCCTTTCAGCCTGTTCGGCTTCAAATTTCAGCGATTCCATTTCCTGTTTGCATTTTTGAATTGCCTCTACACAGTCTTTTTCCTGTTTCCATTTGGCATGCAACCCATTTCGTTCTTCGTTTAGATTTGCAAGCTCTTCATTGAGTTTATCAAGTTTTGAAATATTTCCTTCTCTTTTAATTGCTTCCCGTTCAATCTCAACCTGCATGATTTTTCTTTCAATTTTTTCCAGGTCTTCCGGTTTGGAATTGATTTCAAGGCGAAGCTTGGCTGCCGCTTCATCTATCAGGTCAATGGCCTTGTCTGGTAAAAAACGATCAGTGATATAACGTTGTGATAGTTCAACGGCAGCAATGATGGAATCATCCTTGATACGAACCTTATGATGCGTTTCATATTTTTCTTTGATTCCGCGTAAAATAGAAATGGCATCTTCAGGCGAAGGTTCATCAACATATACTTTTTGAAATCGTCGTTCGAGCGCTTTATCATTCTCAAAAAACTTTTGATATTCATTTAAAGTAGTGGCACCAATTGCTCTCAGTTCGCCTCTTGCCAGTGCAGGCTTCATAATGTTGGCCGCATCCATGGCACCTTGTCCGCCGCCGGCACCAACCAATGTATGAATCTCATCAATAAACAAAATAATATCTCCTTCTGATGATTGTACTTCTTTAACAACTGCTTTTAATCTTTCTTCAAATTCGCCTTTATATTTTGCACCTGCAATTAAGGCACCCATATCCAGGGAATAAATAATTTTTGATTTCAGATTTTCAGGAACATCTCCATTGATAATCCGATGTGCAAGACCTTCAGCAATGGCTGTTTTACCAACACCGGGCTCTCCGATGAGAATAGGATTATTTTTTGTTCTTCTCGATAAAATATGCAACACCCTTCTTATCTCTTCATCTCTTCCAATCACCGGATCCAGCTTACCTGAGCGAGCAAGATTGTTTAAATTTTTAGCATATTTTTCTAAAGCATTATAGGTTTCTTCTGCGCTATGACTGGTAACACGCGCTCCTTTTCTTAGATCGTGAATAGCAGACTTCAGTTCCTTTACTGAAATACCTTTATCCTTTAAAAATCTCCCTGTGGCATCTTTACCCTGAAGCAACGATAAAAATAAATGTTCAAGTGAAACATATTCATCATTGAACTCTTTCAGCAATGCATTGGCGCGTTGAATCACCTGGTTGGCTTCATTGCTCAGGTATGTCTGACCTCCGGATACTTTGGGATATGTCTGAATAATAGACTGAATTCCTGTTGAAATTAATTCCGGAGAAATATTCATTTTCTTTAATAAAAACGGAATCACTTTTTCATCAACATTAAGCATACCTTTTAAAATATGCGCCGGTTCAATACCTTGCTGTTGATTTTCAAATGCAATCTGAGCTGCATTTTCAATGGCCTCCTGTGATTTAATGGTGAAGTTATTTATGTTCATAAAAACATTTTTCTAAATTTTATCAAATAGTTTACCAATCAAAAATTCAATCAAATCAGATGTAAATTTGTCATTATTTACAACCTTTTTAAGTCAGCATGGCATTGTTTGGTAATTGTACCTGCCGATTTGTAAGTAATTTTTAAAGATTATAATGAGGAGTGCTGTGTTTAAAACTCATATCATTTGGACAATCAATACATGTGTTTTCATATTTACTTCGTTGTATAAATTTATTTTTTAATACATGCGTATTCATTTTATAGCAATTGGTGGTGCAGCTATGCACAATCTGGCTTTAGCACTTCATCATAAAGGTCATATTGTAACCGGTTCGGATGATGAGATTTTTGAACCCTCCAGAAGCAGGTTACAAAAAGTTGGTTTATTACCTGAAGAAACGGGATGGTTTGCTAATAGAATCAATAGTGAAATTGATGCTGTTATTCTGGGAATGCATGCCAGAAAAGATAATCCTGAATTATTGAAAGCACTGGAACTTGGATTAAAGATTTATTCTTATCCGGAGTTTATGTATCATGAAACACAAAATAAGACAAGGGCTGTAATTGGTGGCAGTCACGGTAAAACAACGATCACATCAATGATTATGCATGTGTTAAAGTATTCAGAAGCATCCTTTGATTATCTGGTTGGTTCACAAATTGAAGGATTTGATACGATGGTCGGGTTAGAAAAAGATTCTGTTTCTGCTGTGATTGAAGGTGATGAGTATTTGGCTTCACCTTTACAGCCTGTTCCCAAGTTTCATTTATATCATCCACACATAGCATTAATCAGTGGTATTGCATGGGATCATATTAATGTGTTTCCCACCTTTGAAAGTTACGTTGAGCAGTTTAGATTATTTATTGAAAAAATTGAACCTCAAGGAAAATTAATTTGGTATGCAGGCGATGCTGAACTTTCAAAAATAGTCAACGAGCATTCACGAAAAGACATTGAATGTATCCCCTATGATATTCCATCTCATCTTATTATCAATTCAATATCTTATATCAATTATCAGGACAAACAGATACCATTACAGATTTTTGGTGACCATAATTTGATTAATCTTGAAGGCGCCCGTTTGGTTTGTAATGCACTTGGTATATCTGATGAAAAGTTTTTTGATGCAATTCAGCATTTTAAAGGTGCTGCTAAACGATTAGAACCAATAGTATTGAATCAAAAGCAAGTTGTATTCAGGGACTTTGCACATTCACCTTCCAAACTAAAGGCTACTGTTCAGGCGGTGATGAAGCAATATCATTCCATGAATATAGCCTGTGTAATGGAACTCCATACATTCAGCAGTTTAAATAAAAATTTCCTGAATGAGTATGCGCAAAGTATGAACGATGCTGAAGAGGCGGTTGTGTATTTCAATCCGGCAACCATTGCACATAAAAAACTGGAATCAATTTCTGTAGAAGATGTTATTATGGCATTTAAGCATCCTAAGCTATCTGTAATAACCGGTGTGGAAGAATTGAAATCATATTTTGAAAAGTTAAAGAAAGATCAACGCTCTGTATTACTTATGAGTTCAGGAAACTGGGGAGGAATAGATATTGTAGATTTTTTTAAGGAATAAAATCATCTAACTTATATTTAATATCGATTTATATCACGGTAGTATAAGTTAGATTAAGATTAGCATTATAATCAATCGGCTAAATCAATTAAACTTATTACTTTTATAGCCTTGGTTTTGTAGTACAATGGATAGTACGTGAGTCTCCGGAACTCAAGATCCCAGTTCGATTCTGGGCAAGACCACTGATTATAAATTTTTTTAAAAGTAATTTATAAAAATTTGAGAATTACTTTTAATTGACTACCACAAGTTGTTCATCCATATTCAACACAATAGTAAATAGAAGCCATTAATGATATTGAAGTCAGAATGCTTAATTATTACAAGCCTTATTAGATGAATAAATGATATTTAATAGTAAATAAATTTATTTCTTCACAAATGTTAATGTTTTGTAGTTTGTTCTGCCATAGCTTAGCAAGAAATATCTCTTAATCATGAAAAAAGTTTTTGATTTGTACAGATGGACTGCCAGGCCTACTGTTTTAGCTAATTGGTTTTTATCACCAGCTTGTATTTTAATTTCATTTACTGTTTTTGCACAAAAAAACAATCAAGTAAAAAATTTATCAGTAGCTATAACTAACGTTCAGGCATCCGGTAAAACTCTTTCTGTAGGTATGTATAGAAATACAGATCAGTTTCCTGAGTTTGGAAAATATTGGAAAAATATCAAAGTAAATTCAATAAATAATACAATAAAAGTAGAGTTTGAGGCTCCTTATGGTGATTATGCAGTTGCGGTATTTCATGATTTAAACGGAAATGGTAAATTGGATAAGAATTTTATTGGTTATCCTATTGAACCTTTCGGTTTTTTGAATAATTTTAAGCCTAAGTTTTCAAGTCCAAGTTATAAAGATTGTAAGTTTACCTATTCAAAAGACTCTGAGAATATTAATATAAAATTAATTGACTGATATGAACGATATCGCATTAATAACAGGTGCTTCAAGTGGAATTGGCTATGAATTAGCTATATTGTTTGCTAAAAAAAAGACGGATATTTTAATTATAGCTAGAAATGAGCAAAGGCTATTGAATATTAAAAAAAATCTGGAAAATGAATATCAAATAAAAGTTTATACTGTTGCTTCAGACTTATCAACACCAAAAGGTGTTAATGATGTTTTAAATTTTGTAAAGGATAATCGTTTAAATGTTTCGTATCTAATAAATAATGCAGGTTTTGGTGATTATGGAAGCTTTATTGAAAGGAATATTGAAAATTATTCAGAAATGATTAGTGTGAATATTACAAGTCTTACTTCATTAACTCATTATTTTGCTAAAGAAATGGTTCGAAATGGTAAAGGTAGAATCCTGAATATTGCTTCCACAGCAGGTTTTCAGCCTGATCCATGTTTTGCTGTTTATGGTGCTACAAAGGCCTATGTAATAAATTTTACAGAGGCATTACATAAAGAATTGGAAAAAACTGGTGTAACAGTAACTGTATTGTCACCTGGTGCTACCCGAACAGAGTTTATGGAAAGAGCTGAAATGTCTAATTCAAAGCTTTTTAATGGTAGTGTAATGTCAGCTAAAGAAGTTGCAAAAGTAGGATTTGAGGGTATGATGAAAGGAAAGCTGCATGTCATTCCGGGTTTTAAAAATAGAATTTTGGCATTCTTTTCCAGTATCACTCCTTCCAGCAAATTAAGATTAAATATTTCTGCTAGAGTAATGGGCCAAAAAGTCGATTGATTTTATGCCTAATACACATTCCTTATATAGATACGCAGTAATGAACAGTTTGTTTATTTATAGTTATCTTAAAAGGCTAAAAATTATAACCAAATCTTAATGAACCCAATAGGAATGGAGCTTCTCCAATTTCTTTAGTTAGAGTATTGTCTTCATAAATAGGCCAGGGATTGGATTTATAAATTACCCCGGCTACCCCAAATTGGGGGATTACATAAAGTTTTTTGCGGAAAAACTCAACCTTGTATCCAACATAACCGGAAATTAGCCAGTCAAAGCCATAGTATGTTTGTCCAGTCGTTACGTGATTTTGTAAAACACCAAGTCCGGTAGTTTGAGAAAATTCCAAATGAAGACCTTTCCAAAAGTATTGTCTGTATCCACTTGCAATACTGTAGTCAGCAAATCTTCCTTCTGTTTCTCGATTTTTTGGGAAGTCTACATTTATACCGACATAAATATCTCCACGAAAGTGTCCTTTTTCCCAAAGTTTAATTGTGAAGTGGGTTCTTGTTGCTCCTGGGAAAAAAGGCCAAAGAATATCTGTTTCAATTCCGTATCGTTTAATTTTTTCTTTAGTTTGGGCAAAAGCAGACATTGTAAGAAAACTTGATATAGCTAGAAGCAGTATTAAATTTTTCATTTTTTGAATTTTAATTATTTAGACAATTTTATTTATCAATAAATAGAATCCACTGAAAAAATGTTAAGAAATTCAACATTTTATTATGGCTTTATAATTTCAAATTCTGCTAGTGAAAATTTATTATATGAATATGTATTATAATAAATTATTGTGAAGTGAATTTATCTATATATTTTATTTGAACCGATATTTTCAAAATTTCCTACGAGTTGAAATACACGTATTTTATTGTCTTCTTTAAGATTTATATTAATTATTGCATCGGTATGGTGAAGAATATTTCTTGTTAAACTGCCATTCTCAGGCCCTTTAAATAAAACCTTGTTTCTCGTAATGATTGAAATATCCATTTGAATTTTCCTACTGATAATTCTAAACTCATAATTTGAATCACTAAAAATTAAGTTTGAGATATTAATTTTATTATAGTTGCGAAGGTCAATTTCTTTTCCGTCAAAGCGAAAATGTCCAATATGTCTTATGAATTTATTACCGAGCCATTTTATTTCTGCCTGGGAGAAAAGCAGACTCACCTGAGAATTATTAGGATCAACTGCATGAAGCCAAAAATAATTTTCCGGAAAAGATGTGCCCCAATTCTTTTCCAGGTATCCGCTTTCGTTATGAAGCGAATAGCTTGCCTGCATATAATCTATTTTGCCAGATACATAGTGGGAAGAATTTAATACAGAGTGATAGCAAGGAAGATATGGGATGAAATAATGATATCCCATCGAGTTTTTAAATGTTTTAATCGGATTATTATTTTTTAAGTACAAATCTATCAACAGATCATTTGTTTTAATTTTAATCACATGTGTAGTCAATATGTTATTTCCCATGCAAACAATATGCTGGGAAGGATCACAGTACACCTCATTTTTGGAGAAATATATAATTTCAGGTAGTTTACTCGGAATTAGTACTTGAATAAATCCGAAGGTGTCGATAGAGTTTCGGGTAGCGTAACCATATATGATAATAAATGATGATTTGTGTTGCGTTGAATACACTTTCTGAAACCATCCTTCAAAATATTTATTTCGCTTAAAATTACCCTGAAGACTCGATGGTTTGTATTTGCCAAGCATTTGAATTTATGTATATATTATTGATAAAGCATAAGTTATTTTTTCATGTTTTCTATTTTTTATAATTTTTCTTTTTTACCTAATTGGTATACTATTTTCAGCCAATTTTCTCTTTGCTTTTCTGTTGACAACTTAACTGAACCAAAATATGATGACTTGATATGTTTTACACCAGAAAATCCTAAGATTCCCATCTTCATAATTTTACCTCCTGGATCACCTATAATCCATTTATAATACCAGGGAGGTGCATCCATCGTGGAGATGATTCTTGCAGTTTTGCCTTTTAATAACTTATCCCAGCTAACAATTTTTCCCAACCGATCATGATATTTAAATGCAAATCCGGGCGAAAATACCATTTCAAAAAATAATCTCATTAACGCAGGAGGTCCGGCCCACCAAGTAGGATATACATATACCATGTGATCAGACCAGCTAATAAGTTCCTGAGCTTTTAATACATCTCCATCAGGTTCATATCGTATCTGATGACCATATTGTAAGTATTTTTCAAGATTCATATCTCTTATGTTATACATTTTCAAGTTATGACCTGCATCAATGGCACCTTTCTCATACGCTTTGACTAATGCTGTACAGAAACTATTTTCTCTGTTATGACAGTTAATAATTAATACGTTCATAATTTTATCATTTTGAAGTTTGAAATATTTTTAAATTAACTTTTCTAAGTTGATATATTTATTCACTGATTTTCTTTTTTCTGATTCCATATATCATTAGAAAAATTCCAATTATCAGTAACAAAAAAGATCCTAATACATATCCTTTTCCATACTGTGTCAAATTTTTGTAGTTTAATAAATATTTATTGACTTGATAAAGTCCAAGTAAGCTAATAGCAGCTCCAATTAAAGCAATCTTTTTTTTCATTTTGAAAATATAGTAAAAGGGGCCAATGATTAGCCCCTTTTCTTTATGGATTATTTTATAACCGTAGTTGTTGTGGGTGTATAAATACCAAAGGTTAATGCATTTATCAATCCATCAACAAAAGTATGTCTGATATTTACTTCATAATCTGTAACACCGCCTGCCATTTTGATAGGATCTGATGTCTTAACAGGAGCTAAACCATACATTAGATAGTGATTTTTTTCATTAACCTTGATGCCTGTCTGTGCCCCTTTGCCAACCGAGTATGTTAAAGAATAGCAAGATGTGAGAAAACAGGAAATGCTTACAAATAAAGCAATACTTAAAATGATTTGTTTCATTATAATTTAATTTTGAATTTATCCTACTCATATGGCTTTTCGGAATTCGCCCCGTTTTTATGTGGTTTCTGGGCTCCACCTTAATATTTTATACTTCCATTAATAGTCACATGGGGTGATCAGCCCTTTTATTTCCCAGACCAAATTGATTTTTAATTTTTTCCTTAGCTTAAAAACTTAAATTAAAATAGAGTAACTGTTTTTTTATGATCTATTTTTTGATTAAAAAGGATTGAAGTATTTTTTGCAATATCTCACAAGAAGTGATATACAATACAAATAGTTCTTTCATCAGGTAGTTGCTCAATTAAAGATTAAAAAAAAACGCTATTAGACATTTAATGTATTATTAACTACAACAAAAATCTATTTTGATTTTTAAAAAATACTGAATAATTATTAAGAAATCATTTAGAAAGTTTTTTTCTTAATCTGCTTAAATGTTGTGGAGTGATTCCCAGAAAAGAGGCAATATATTGCAGTGGAATGCTTAGAATAATATCTGGATTTTCTTTAAGCATTTTTTCATAGCGCTCTTGTGCTGATTGTGATTGTAGCATGTTAATTCTTTTCTCCATTATGATAAAAAGATTTTCTGCAATCACTCTTCTGAAAATTTGAATTTTAGGTATAGTAACAGAGAGCTTTTCTAAATCATTTTTAGAGATAATTCTAAGTTCTGTATCTTCTATTGCAGATATATTTTCTTTTGTTGGTGTATTGGTCAAAAAACTGGTGAACGAAGAAATAAAATTATCTGAATTGATAAAATAACATGTTATATCATTGCCTGATTCATCAATATAATATACTCTTAATTTTCCACTCACAATATATCCTACTTGGTCGCAGACTTTTCCTTCTGTTATCCATTTGGTTCCTTTAGGAAGAGAAATTTCTTTAAAAGCTGATTCTATAATTTCTTTTTCAGATTGATCGATTGTAATAAACTGATTGATATATGATGATAATTTCGTCATTTAATTTATATGGATTTTATCCGATGAAATTACTTAGAGGTTTTAAAAACATATCCAACACTTATATTAAAAATGAAAGGTGTATTTGCTATGCCAATGTTTGCTGTGTTATGTATTTCATTTTGGCTAGTATATTTATTGTAATATTCAATTTGATTATCATTAAGTGAGCTGTATATATTATTCCAATATCTAAAACTCATACTAATGTTTAATCCTTTGATTATTCTTTCGCTTTTTGCAAAAGGCAGATAAGTTATATATAGTCCTCCACCCAATGTTAGTGTATTGTAATTGGCTATTTTATTTGTTTCATTGTTTTCTATATCAGATCCATATACAACTTCAAAATTATGAAATTTAGGCTCGAATCTTAGATCAAAAATTAAATTAGCTTTTGTTATATTATAACTTCCACCTATTCCAAAACCAGTAGAAAATGGTAAATGAATAGAGATGTTTTGTCTTTTCATTTCACCTAATATGGTGTTTCCTGATAAATCTAAAGACCACCCGTGAGAGTAGCTTGCTATAAAGTGACCGTATCTGTAATCTACCTCAACGTTTGCTCCTTTAAGCAACAGGGGTTGAATCAAACCAAGATTAACAGCCAAAGAATGTTTTCTATTATTAAAATTTCTCCATTCCATATTCTGTGAATAACCTGAAGAAATTATCGTTAATAAACTAAAAAAATAAATAATTTTAATTTTCATTGTAATTTTTTATCTAATGTAAGAGTAGACTCTGCAATGCCGATGAACATATGTTAATAAATGATTGCTTAGATAATATACATTATTGGATTTTGGTTGATAAAATATTGAATTTTGATTCTATTATTTTATTTTAATTTTCATAATACATTGTTTATTCAGTTCAATAAATTAGTACAACAAATTTTCTTATATATTGTATTTATCGATTATTTTATTTGCTTTTTATCCAACCTTATTCTAATGTTTATTGTTGCATTAACTAAAGTTACATTTCCAAGAATATGATTGAAAAAATAAAATTTTCAATATCCATTTTAGCTGATATGTAAATAAAATATGATTGAATAATTTCTGATGAATATGCTTGATTTCATGAACAAATCTGATAGATTTTCTTTTCATCTGTTATATTTGTAAAAATCAGACATTGAAAAAGTATATTTTCATATCCGGTATATTTTATTTCTTTTTTTTGAATTTATCTGCTCAGCAAGTTTCTGGAAGGGTAACAAATTCAAATAAAGAACCACTTGAAGGGACTAATATATTCTGGATTGAAACTACTATAGGCACTACCACTGATAATCGAGGTGAATTTCAAATTTCCTCGATTGGTATTTCAAACAAAAAAATTGTAGTAACTTATGTAGGTCATATTCCTGATACAATTGATATAACCAACCAGCAATTCGTTGAGATTTATTTAAATGAAACGAAGTTATTGGATGAAATTGTAGTTCAGGATCAGCAAGATGGCGTTATTATTTCTGATTTGTTACCCATAAAAACTGAACAAATCACACAAACAGAATTGAAGAAAGCGGCCTGCTGTGATTTGGCAGGTTGCTTTGAAACTCAAACTACTGTTCAGCCTCAGACAACCAATGTGTTGGCCAATTCAAAAGAATTAAGAATTCTTGGTTTATCAGGTGTTTATAATCAGGTGCTGATTGATGGTTTCCCGTTGGTTCAGGGTTTGACATACACCTATGGCATCAGCAGTATTCCGGGTACACTGGTAGATAACATTTATGTTGCAAAAGGAGCAAACAGTGTTTTGCAGGGATATGAAAGTATCAGTGGTCAGATTAATGTGGAAACAAAAGAACCTGATAACACGGATAATTTGCTGGTCAATGCATACATGAATAATTTTTTGGAGAAACACTTTAACGCAAATTATGCATTTAAAAAAGATGAATGGAGCAATCTCACTTCATTTCATACCGTTCAGCCGGCCAGTAAATTTGACCGTGACAATGATAATTTTCTTGATCT
Organism: Flavobacteriales bacterium; assembly: GCA_044376575.1. Classification (GTDB taxonomy): domain Bacteria; phylum Bacteroidota; class Bacteroidia; order CAIKAF01; family CAIKAF01; genus BA4. The sequence goes on from JBILKR010000013.1 coordinate 46,586, forward strand.
TCCATTGCTAACTCGTTATATGATTTCCAATAAATGGAAATATGGAAATGAAAATGAACCGGGTTTCTTTAGCAGAATAGGTCTGCGTTTTGTTAATGAAAACCGAATTGGTGGTCAAACCAATTTTAATCCGGAAAGTGATAAAGGAAGCACCCTTGTTTATGGCCAAAGCATTCAATACAACCAACCGGAAATATGGACTAAAACCGGTTACAGATTTAATGACAAACATAAAATATTATTTTTTTCTTCAGCTTTTTATCAGGAGCAAAATTCCTTTTTTGGAACAGTAAAATATAATGCACAGCAAACTAATGTTTATGCAAACGTTCAATACGAAATGAATTATGCAGAACATTATTTGAAAACAGGATTAAGCTTTCGTTATCTTAACCTTACAGAAGATATTGCATTTACTGATACACTATTGAATCGAAATTACGATGGAGTTTATCAAAGGATTGATATTATCCCTGGAATTTTTGCTGAAAATACAATGCGTTTTTTTGAGAATAAATTAACCTGGATTGCGGGAATAAGAGGAGATTTTCATCAGCAGTTTGGTTTTCAGTTTACACCCAGAACACTTATCAAGTATGACATAACACCTAAAACAATTATAAGGGCAAATGTTGGAACGGGATGGAGAATTGTAAATCTTTTCAGTGAAAATATAGGATTACTGGTAAGCTCCAGAAATATTGTTTTTATTGGTAATCTGGAGCCTGAAAAAGCGATAAATTTTGGCGTGAATTTTACACAAAAATTTGAAACCGATGATAATAATTTTTCAGGTTATGTAAGTGCTGATTACTACCGTACTGATTTCCTGAATCAGATTTTTCCTGATTATGATTCAGATCCATCTAAGGCCATTATTCAGAATTTCACAGGAATAAGTGTAAGTAATGGATTACAGGCTGAAATATATTTTAAAATCTATAAAAGATTTGAATTTAAATCAGGATATAATTTTCTGGATGTTTTCCGTCAGGTAGGGGATATAAAACAGATTCTTCCCTTTAATCCGATGCATAAATTACTTATAACATTCAGTTATCAACCACTCAATGATAAATTTCATATTGATCTCAATTTGCACTGGTATGGAGAACAGCGTTTACCGAATACAAAATCTAATCCGGTTGAGTTTCAGCGTCCTGATTTTTCACAACCGTACACGGTATTAAATGCACAGTTTACATATAATTTAAAGATGTTTGAAATATATACAGGTTGTGAAAATATATTTGATTTCAGGCAACTGCAACCAATTGTCAGCTGGCAAAATCCATTCAGCCCATATTTTGATACCTCTTCAGTTTGGGGGCCTACAAGAGGAAGAGAATTTTATTTGGGAATAAGATTTAAACTTAATCAGATATAATCAATCTAAAACATTTTAAACTGTTAAAATATTCTCAATTTTACAACTAAAAGGCTACAATAAATTATTATAATATATTGTTTTCAAAACATTATGCTTCAAATTCTTTAGATTGAAGTGTGCGATATTAAAAATTATGCATAGATAACCATGTCTGCACACTTGTTTTAAAGTTTTAAATTAATAGTCTTACATATTTAATACTGATGAAAGTAGCGGGATGTTCTAATTGTATAAAATAAATAATCGATATATTTCATAAATTAAAACCCTAATTCAATAATTATCAGTATACGGGTTGGTAATATTGCTGAAACATACTACTTTAGTTCGCTTATTTAAAATCTAATAAGGCGAATAATACAAAAAGTTATAGAAATGAATCTCAATAATTATTTCAAAAAGAAAAGTCATTTATTCAAAATAAGTTTTGCTCAGCTTTTTAAAAATAAGAAGGAACTCATTTCAATGGATAAAATTCTTATCGGCAGTCAGGCCGGATATCCTTTGGAAACTTGGGTTGACATGAGTAGAGAATTCAGTCGTTTGTCAACTCCAATCAGTCAGTCTCCATATGTTCAGTTTCTTCAAGAGGTATCCCAAAATGAAGATATACTTAATGATGAGGATAAGTTAGCAGCTTCTTCTTATTACAAGATGGGGATGAGTTGTATTCAAACTGCCGGTATTTACATGGGTGCAACCAACAGCAGTGCATTGATTATATGGATGAAATCTTATTACCAGTCGTACAAAAGTTTTATTAATCATACACAACAGGAACCGTTCCCTTTTAAACAGGGGCATTCTGGAAAGAATGATCTTATTTGTGTTGCTAAAATTAAAAATACTGAATTCTACGAAGTGTTGGATGGTCATCATCGGTTTGCATTTCATTACATGAATGCTTCAAAAGAGATAGAAGCATTAGTTGCGTACACTAAGTATTCAGGATTGCAGCATTTCTTATTAAAAATTAATCAAATTCATGATGTAGAGCTATATCAGCCAATCAATAAAATTGAAGTCTTAAAATGGCCGGTTGTCAGAAAATGTAGTGACAGATTTGACAAGATGCTTTCTATTTTAAATCAAGAACAGATTCAATCAGGCTCAATGATTGATCTGGCTTGTTCTTATGGCTGGTTCCCTAAATCATTCAAACAAAATGGTTTTACAGTTAAAGGTCTTGATCGCGATCCCGATGCCATTGTTGTTGCAAAAGAAATTACTGGCCTTGAAAGTCATGAAGTTGTTTGCGAAAGAATCGAGGATTATTTTAAAAAAACAAATGAAAAGTTTGATGTTGTGCTGTTTCTGAGTATTCTTCATCACTATGCCATTGGAAAAGAACCGGGAAATGTAATTGCGATGTTGCAGCAACTGGACAAGATAACAAACAAAGTATTATTCATAGATACAGGACAAGGACATGAGGCCTGGTTTAAGAAAAGCCTGAAGGACTGGGATGAGAAATATATAGAAGATTTAATTTTAAAAAATACATCCTTTAAAAAAGTTGTGAATCTCGGTACTGATAATGACAATGTAGGAAAGTATGTAGATAATTATAAGAGAGCCTTATTTGCCTGTATTAAATAAGTAAAAAAATGGAAAAACTCATCACACCGAAAACTACCCAAAAAATACACGGAGATACACTGATTATTTTTTTTAAGGATTATATCCTTTCACATCTCTCTTCAGTTAAAAATGCTGTAATTATTGAAGTTGGTTCAGAAAGAGGTGCTGGGTCAACATTTAAACTTTCAAATTTATCAAATAGTTGGGGATGTAAATTTATAACAATTGATGCAGCAGAAATTAGAACAAATGATGCCTTGAAAATTGTAAAAAAAGTAAATCCTTCATTTGAAGCAATACATGCGCTGGGTGAGAAGTATATTGAATCTTATGATCAAAATAATATTGGTTTATGTTATCTGGATGCGTTTGATCTTGTAGTAGAAGATTATACACTGGATGGCGAGTTTATAAAAACATATACTGAAAGAAGTGTTGATTTAACGAATGAAGCCGCATATAAAATGCACTACGATGCTTGTGTTGCATTGAAAAATAAAATCATCAAGGGTGGTTTTATTTGTTTTGATGATGTGTGGTTAGATGAAAATAATATATGGCAAGGGAAAGGGAAAACGGCTATTCCATATATTTTGAATAATGGTTTTACCCTTATTGCATATAAAAAAACATCTGCTTTATTTCAAAAAACTGAAGGCTACTCAGATGAAGAAATTAAGCAAATCATCGATGTATCAAAATCTGTCAATTTAGATATGAAAATATTTATTCGCAGATTAAAGAGAATTCCATTTAATATATTGCAAGTCATTAAAGAATTTGGCAGAAAATGAATATTTACTTAGTCGGTTATCAGAAGAAATATTTTTTTAAAAGTAAGCACACAAATTGGTGGCCATGGAATTATCTTAAAGATACTTTTAATGAGCTTGGATATAAAACATATCATTTAAATCCGGAAAAAATAGATCAGTCAAAACCGGGGATTTTTATTTGCTGGAATGAGCCTGACAGTATCACATTTATTGATAAATATCAACCACATCCTGATAGTATTATCATCCAGAAACTTACCGGATTTGATAGTGCACAGGTTTCTGATGAAGAATTGTCAAAAGATCCGCTGGTTTTCTTTAACGAGTGGAAATGGCCACAATATCAGAAGTTGTATGCGTTGGAAAAAAAATGGCCTAATTTTTATGCTTTTGGTGCTCGGATTGATACAGATAGATTTCCCTTAAAAAGAGATATTATTCGTCATTTCAATGAAAAGATATTCTGGATTCCGTGGGGAAGTATGACTGTGTCTTATGATAGAATTATGAAGGCAAAACCCGTGCTTTCAAATTTTGCTTATGATGTAGGATTTGTCGGAAGTAAATGGGGAACTAAAATCAGAGGAAATGTAACGGAATGGGAAGAATATCTTCAGCCTATTATTGATGCGGCATCTAAAACATACATCGCAGGAAAAGGAACGCCTAAGGGTCCGGTGTCTGTCGAAGAGCACGAAAGGGCATTGATTGGGTCAAAAATTTGTCCCATAATTCATGCAACTTCATGGAAAATGGAAAGGGGTATCATGGATCGTTTCTGGACCGTTTTTTCGCTTGGAAGATTTGGTGTTGTGGATAATGATGGGATTTTATATTTCTATAACGAAGATGAGGTTGTGCTTGAAACAGATCCTGAAGGTTACATTGAGAAGAGTATTTATTACATGAAAAATCCTGATAAACAGTTGCCCTATATTGAAAAAGCAATGAAGCGTATCAAGGAAGAATATAATCAGCATATGGTTTGGGGCAATATTTTAAAGAAAATATTCATGGATAATAAATTGTCATGACAATTATTATCCAATGATTAGTGTATCATCCTGTTCTTAGTATTCATCAACTACATCATTTTAACTTTAATAGTTATTTATTTTTATTATCCTTAGATATACATTTAACAAACTATTTTCTATTTTATATAATAACTTATTTACATTTAGGTAACTAAACTTATTGCCTATGAAAAAGTTATTACAAAGTTTTATCCTTACAGGGCTTTTTATATTATTCAATCAAACATCATTTGCTCAATGTTCTGGCGGGGTGTTATACTTAAATATAACTCCAACACAAAACTGGCAGACCAATACCCTAGGTTATGGTGGAGAGTATTACACATTTACTGCAACTGCGGGAACTACATACGAGTTTTCGTATTGTTCAGCTGATGGTGGAACTTCCACTTATGACACAGAAATTACCATCATTAATAATACCACATTATTGCCTGTTTCTTATAATGATGATTTTTGTGGATTGCAATCTCGTGTTACATATACTGCAACGACTTCAGGAGTTTTCAGAGTGCTTACTAACGAGTATCCTTGTTTAAGTAATACTACTACATCTACTCTTGCTTACCGGGCATCAGCACCAATTACTAATGGTGTTGACGGTGAAATGTTTAACGTTAACTATCCGTCTCCTTATACTCGAATTCCAACATCGCAGATACAAACATGGAATTTTAATGGTGGGATTATTCGAAATGCAGGAAATGTAAATATCAATTCATATATGAAAGTGAATGTTGAGAATGCCTTTACCAATGCATTAATTCAAACAACCAATTCAAGTACAGTTTCTGTTCCTGTCGGAACCAATTCAACGGCAGTATCTGCCGGTTCTTATACACCTCCTGCTTCTGTAGCTGAATATCGAATGGAATACATTGCAGTTACCACTGGTGATGTAAATATTTCCAACGATTCTTTGGTGTGGAATGTATTTGTTACGGATTCTGTTTATGCCCGTGATTTTGGCGTCAATACCCAAACATTAAGTATTGGACAGGCCGGGCAGCTAGGTACCATGTATCAAATTTTTAGTCCGGTACAATTAAAATCTGTCAGTATTTATCTTGCAAATGCAGCCAATACATTTAATGATTTGATTACGGTTCGTCTGAGAAATTTCAGTGGACTACCCGGAACAGAAATCGCCAATACTTCATTTACAGCTCAGGCTGGATTTACTGGTTGGGTAACTGTAAATTTTTCATCTCCTGTTAATCTTAATGCGGGTAGTTATTTTATTGGTATTGATGATATCATTGGAGATGTAGGTTTCGGACATTCAAGTGCGATATATCAACCGAATATAAGTTATTTTAATCTTGGAGCTTCATGGCAAACTGTGGAGAGTGCCGGATTTAGTGTTGTTCCGATGTTCCGATTGAATGTAAAACCACCTTGTCCTCTAATTACATCCAACTTTACAACCACGCCATCCAATTGCGGAGCAACTACAGGTAGTGCACAGGTTTCAGTAAGCGGTGGTAATGCACCTTACACATATAGCTGGAGTACCGGGGGAAGTACTTCATCTGTTTCAAACTTAACCGCAGGTTCATATACTGTTACTGTATCACATTCGGGTGGTTGCACTTCTAGTTTTACTGTAAACGTACCGGGTTCTCCTGCCATAACAATTCCAAATCCACTGGTTATTCAGCCTTTATGTAATGGCGGAACAGGTAATATTTCTGTAAGTCCTTCAGGAGGAACTGCTCCGTTCGCATATCAGTGGAGTAATGGGGGAACAGCTCAGACAGTAACAGCAGGTGCAGGCGTTTATACTGTTACAGTAACTGATATCAATAACTGTACAGCATCTTATTCCAATATAAGTATCGTATCACCTTCAGCGGTTTCTGTTTCAATCTCATCATCAACACAACCTTCGTGTGGAAACACTGACGGTTCTGCAACGGCTAGTGCAACAGGGGGTACAGGAACATTAAATTATCTTTGGAGTAACGGTCAAAATACAGCAACCATGAGCAACGTGGGTGCAGGTACTTATATCGTTACAGTAACTGATGCAAATGGCTGTACATCTACATCAAGTGTTACACTTGCTCCACCCAATGCACCGGTGATAGGTTCTCCACAAATACAGTCACCTTTATGTAATGGTGGAGTAGGATCTATTCAAATCACTGCCACTGGTGGAACTGGTACATTAACTTATCAATGGAGCAACGGAACGCTTGGACAAACCGTAACCGGACAGGCTGGAACTTATACCGTTGTTGTTACAGATCAGAACAACTGTAGTGTAAGCAGCGCACCAATCACAATGAATCAGCCAACTGCAATTAATGCAAATGTAAATGCAGTGGGTGTGGGTTGTCAGGGTGGAGGAACGGCAGTTGTAGCTGTATCCGGTGGAACACCCGGTTATACCTATCTGTGGAGTACCGGCAGTACGCAATTCAGTGTCTCTAACTTAACAGCAGGAAACTATTCGGTAACCATAACGGATGCTAATGGTTGTTCTACCACTCAGTCGTTTACCATTACATCAGTATCACCCGGAACAATCAATACCACACAGCTAACAAATGCATTGTGTAATGGTCAGGATGGATCAGCAACCGTTGATGTAACCGGAGGTGCAGCACCGTTTACTTATCTTTGGAGCAATGGTAATACAAATGCTTCGTTATCGGCACCAGCAGGTAATTATACAGTAACAGTAACTGATGCGAACAATTGTGTTACTTCTACAGTAATTACTATTACCGAACCAACTGCAATCACTTCTACATTTAATAGTGTTGCCGCATCTTGTGGTAACAGCGACGGATCATTGACAGTAGTACCTTCAGGAGGAACGGCACCGTACACATACCTCTGGTCAACCGGAGCAACTAACGCACAACTTACTGCATTGCCTTTCGGTTCATATATCGTTACGGTGACTGATGCCAACAATTGTATATCTTCTTTTACAGGAAATGTGCAGAATGCAAATGCACCAACAGTAACATCTTCTGTTCAGGATATTTTATGTAATGGAGAAATGGGTTCGATTGCGTTAACAATTACTGGTGGTACTTCACCTTATAATATTTTATGGAATAATGGCAATACATCTTCAACCATCTCTGTAATGGCAGGCACATATAATGTTACGATTACTGATGCATCCGGATGTCAGTCTGCTGCAGGTCCTTTTGTAATTACAGAACCATCGGCACTGGCAGTGACTGTATCATCTACGAATGAAAGCACAACGGGAGCCAACGACGGAACTGCAACAGCAACTGTTTCCGGAGGAACACCTTCATATACATATTTGTGGAATAATGGAGCTACTACTTCTTCCATTTCAAATCTTGCAGCCGGCGTATATACCGTAACCGTTACTGATGAATATGGTTGCACATCATCACAAACTGTGGTTGTAGGTTCTTCTGCCGGATGGAATGAACCAGTTGCAATGCAAATCAGTATATACCCCAATCCTGCAACAGATCAGTTATTCATAGTATTGGATGAACAATGGATGGGTACATCCTTTACCATCGTTGATCAAACAGGAAGAATCATTCACAATGGTAAATTCATACAATCATTGCAGGAAATCAATATTTCAGCGTATGCAAAAGGGATGTACTTTATTCACACAAGTGAATCACAAACTATACTCAAATTTGTGAAGCATTAAAGAAATACGATTGAAAATTAATAGGGGATTTTTAAATAAAATCCCCTTTTTTATTAATGAGGATTTTCGTCCAGTAAACGAATGTGTTCTTCGCGTTCAATACTCATTCCTGCAACATTGTCTCTGACCTGAATTTTTCCTGTAACGCATATTTCCTGATCTATCAGATATACTTCCGGTTCATAATTGAACTGATGCAAATTGCTTTGCCATATATTTACAGAAAACACTTGATTGGGGAATTTTTTATCAAGGTTTAAAAATACATGTCCGTTTTTTGAGCGTGTAGCACTTACAACAGTTCCGCAAACCGTAACCTTGGGAAGATCAGACTGAATCAATTGAGGAAGAGAAGAGGTGTTGAATGCATTTTTAGGAAGTTTTTTCTCATCCAAAGGTAAGGTTTCGCCTTCCTGCCTTTTGTTTTGCCAGGCTGAAATCTGAAAGTTTTTTTCCATTGTATTTTCTATCGAATCATCCACCGATGAAAAGAAATTTAACGATGTAATTTTTTCTATACTGTCAACTGAAACAGCATACCATTCTGCCGGGTGTTCAGATTTTTGATTGGGCATTATAAATCCGATGGCTTGTTTGAGTGTTGGGTTATAGGCTACTTTCCAATACTGATAGGGAATACTCAATCCGTTGATACTCTTTTTTACTTTAGGCAAGGTGTCAATGAGAATAGGTCCGGTAACTACATACAACAGGGTGTTTTTTTCAATTACCACATCTCTTAATAATCCTTCTAGTTCAGCCCATCTTCCACGATTGAGTTCTGGTCGTTGTGGAGACATGTTTGAATAATAATAAGAAGCGGCTAATGCTGTTTTGCTCCATTTAAAATCTGCTGACGGTGCGAGGTGTCCGCGATCAAATCCAAATCCGGAATACTTATATCCCGAACTGTCCGGCTTTAATGTTTTAGTAAAGTAATCGCCGTCCTGTGCACTTTGTGTTTTGATTTTTGGATCTTCCATGAATTTATTGGTGCGTGACTCTTTTCCGTCTTTAATTTCGGGAAAGATAACATGTGATACCCATTGTGCCTGTTCATGTTCTTCGTTGTACACCAGACAAAATCCAGGATGAGAAATAATTTCACCTTTTCCCGGATATCCGATGTCCCGAATCAGTTCATCGGCATAACGAAGCATTAAATGCTCGATGGTATCGGTGATGGATTCGGACTGTTTAAGCAGTGTTTCCTTTTTTTGTTTAAAGTCTTGTATAGATTTTAAAACTAAGGATTGACTAAATGCAGTAATTCCAAAGAAAATAAACAGGATAGAAATAAGACGATTTACTATTCTAAACATCAAAAATATATTATACAATAAATGTATAACTAAATAGTAAAATCTAGAGTTATTGTGAATGAAGAATAGAAATAAAAAAGGCAGAAACTAGTTTCTGCCTTTTTTAGAATTTAATTTTCGAAAATTATTTCATGATCTTTTTAGTTACCATCTGTTGAGAATGATGAGATGTAATGGTAATAAAATAGATACCTTCAGCATATTCTTCAAAACTCACAGGTATGATTTGACCGGGCTCTACATTTTTTTCAATTGTAGAAGTAAGCACCTGACCGGTAACGGATATCACTTCTACCGTTAAATCACTGGTCATCGTACCTGTATAATTTAAAAATAATTCATTGTTTACAGGATTTGGATAGATGCTCCAGTCGGATGTTTCATCCCACGTAGTAATCGCTGCCGGTCCACCCACACGAAGCGATGCAGAGGGAACAAATACAGAATCGCAATAGGTATCATAGCAAGCAGGAGTATTAGGTGTGCCAATGGTTAAGCAGATTTCATACCAGCCTGGTCCTCCGTAAGTATGCGTTGGAGTGAAGCCCATGCCATTATTTCCGTCCCCAAAATCCCACATGTACTGAATCGGTGAACCTGTACTCAGGTTGTTGATATATGTTTCATTTGTGGTTGGATCCACATACCATGTGAAGTAAGCATTACAAGAGGCATTCGCGGGATTACAATTTGGCGTGATCGTAATTGTGGTGCACTGTGGTGCGCAATTGGGGAACTGCACACAAACCTGATAGGTACCGGGTGTACTCCAGGTAAAGAATGGTGAAAACTGATTGCTGGTAATGGTTGTACTGGCTGTCTGGAAAGTCCAGATGGCACTGGCTGCCTGATGCCAAAACTGATACTGACATGGATTATTGGGAACAGGATTAAATCCCCATGCATAATTACATGTATTGGCAGAAGCACAAATGGAATCAACAACGAGTGTATCGATGAATACACAAGTGTCCACATATAAAGTAACAATATAAGGTCCGGCTTGATTGAAAGTAAATTGCGGATTGTCTAAAGTTGAAGATTGATAGGATGCATTGCTGCCTGCAATTTGCCAGAAGGCAGTTCCGGGTGTTCCTTGATGCCATCCATTGTAAACACAAGGGTTGGTATTGCTTTGATTCAATCCCCATGAAATGTTACAGTTATTGATGGTATTCGGATTACAATTGTTGGTGATGGTTACTGTTGTACACTGTGGTGCGCAGTTAGGAAATTGAATACACACCTGATAAGTTCCGGGACCGTTGAATGTATGTGTTGGATTTGTTAATGTGCTAGTGGTTGTTGAGATATTACTATCGTAAAAAGTCCAGGTTGCTGATGTTCCCTGATGCCAGAACACCATACTGCATGGATCTGCAGGAATAGTATTAAAACCCCAGGCAATGTTACAATTGTTGGTGTTGTTGCAACTTAATTGCATGTTATTATTAAAGGTGTAGCTGCCTGACATTCCCGGATTGATCCAGAATGAAACAGTGTCTGCACAATTGCCGTATGTAGCAATCAGTGTAATTTGGCATTGTTGCGGATTGGGAAACGTGGGTTCCTGAAAATTATAAAACCCACTGGAGTCCGTGGTAAAGCTAAAGGTTTGATTGTTACAATTATTAATTACTGTAATGGTAGCCACTACAGGATTTCCATTGGCATCTGTAACCGTTCCAATGTAAATCGGAGAAATGGTAGCAAATGAAATGAATGGAGATAATAAAAGACTGAATAATAGTAAATAGTTTTTCATAAATGAGGTTTTATCTATAAATGCAAGGTAGTTAATTTGGGTTGCTTTTGATGAATTATTTCAAAACCTTTTTTACTATAAAGTAAATAATCAGCATACCTGCAAATGATACCAGTATCAAAATAATTTTTTCTCTATTGGTTGCATGTTCTAATGGTCGTGTAGCATCTATTACTTTTTTGTTGCCTGCATCTTTTATTATTTCAGAAGTTGAAAAATCTTTTTTAGGGAAGTTTTTTTCAAGAAATAAAATTTCTTCATCCCAGGTCATCTGCGTATAAATGGTATATTCATCATTTTCTGATGATAAGGGCTTAAGCCGGTTTCTGTCACAGTAGTTGATGGTATATCGTTGTTCATTATTTTTTTTCAGGTAAAACAACCATTGCTGTCCAACAATAAAAGGCATGGCACAACTCGTTCTGCAATCAAACGTAACCATAAATTCCTGAGTCAATAATCCTTTGTACAAGGTAGTTCCTTTAAACACTGCACTGCATTTTAATGAATCCTGCTGAATCGAATGTATTGTGGCAATAACAATGATGTCTGATTTCTCCGTTTCCTGCTTAGTTAATACGGGTAATAGCTTTTCACAATCACAGGCGAAAACCTGTATTGTCTGCAAGCAAAGCATACATAACAATAAAAACAGCGAAATTTTATTTTTCATTAGAAATATATGATTCGAATGAATGTTTTTGAATAAAATGTATAGCTGCATCCATGCATGGTTTCATGTACACATCATCATTAATCATTGGAATAGATTTTCTTACATCCTGATGTAGCTTTTCAATGATTGAAGAAGATTTTGCTGGTCTTCTGAATTCTATGGCTTGTGCACCCGTCAGCAATTCCAATCCAAGTAATTGTTCAATATTTTGGATTACACGATATGCTTTTGTAGCAGCATTGGCTCCCATGCTTACATGGTCTTCCTGTCCTTTAGATGAATCAATTGTATCAACAGATGAAGGCATGCACAATGTTTTATTTTGACTTACCACAGATGCTGCGGCATATTGCACAATCATAAATCCTGAATTTAATCCTGAATTTGGGGCTAAAAATGCAGGTAAGCCTCGGTGTCCATTAATCAACTGATAAATTCTCCGTTCAGCAATACTACCAACTTCATGCATGGCGATGCTCAAGAAATCCATGGCTAATGCCAATGGTTGACCGTGAAAATTTCCACCCGAAATAATCAGATCTTCTTCAGGGAATATCGTAGGGTTGTCGGTTACACTGTTGATTTCTGTTATAACAGTTTTCTTAACGAATTCAATGGTATCGTAACTGGCACCTAAAACCTGCGGTATACATCGGAAAGAATAAGGATCTTGAACATGCGCTTTATGTTGCTCAATAATATCACTTCCATTGAGCAGGTCCCGCATCATATCTGCTGCTTTTATTTGTCCTGTGTGCGGACGGATGTTGTGAAGCGAAGGATGGAAAGGTTCTTTTCTCCCGTCAAATGCTTCCAGCGACATGGCTGAAATCAGTATGCTCCAGTTCCATAAATTTTCAGATTGAATTGTCAGGTAGCTGGCATAAGCACTCATGAATTGGGTTCCGTTTAATAATGCTAATCCTTCTTTGGATTGCAATTCAATGGGTTCCCATCCCATGATTTTTTTTAATTCTGAACCCGGTAATTCCTTTCCATTGTATTCAATTTCTCCTTCACCGATTAAAGGCAAGCATAAATGGGCGAGGGGTGCTAAATCACCTGATGCTCCCAAACTGCCTTGCTCATATACAATAGGTGTGATGCCTGCATTGAGCATGTCTTTTAATCGCAATACTGTATTTACCTGAACACCCGATTTTCCATAACACAGGGCTTTGATTTTTAAAAACATCATCAATCTTACAATCTCACGGGGAACTTTTTTTCCAAGTCCGCAGGCATGAGAACGTATAAGGTTCACCTGTAATTGCTGAAGATCATTTTTTTCTATTCGTGTATTATATAGCGCACCAAAACCTGTATTTATCCCATAAATAACTTCTGATTCGTTTTGCATTTTTTTATCCAGAAAATCTCTCCCTTCTTGAATTTTACCAATGCATTCCTCGCTGATGGTAATGGTAACATCTTCTTTTAAAAATTTTCGGATATCAAGCAAGGTGATGGGTTGCAAATCAATATTTATGGTTTTCATGCGTGTGATTTTTCAAGTTGCTCAATAAAGTCATTTATAGTAACACGTGACTGTTCGCCGGTTTGCATATTTTTTACCAGCAGAACATTTTCATTCATTTCATTTGATCCGATGCTGCAAACATATCGTACTTGTATCTTGTCGGCATACTCCATTTGTTTCTTAATTTTAACAGCATCCGGATAAATTCCACATTTCACATTTTTTCTTCTGAGTGTTTGTAAGAGTTGAAAACTAAAGTTAGCCTCTACTTCACCAAAGTTTAAAAAGAAATATTGATAACGTGTATGGTCAAGTGCCGGAAATAAGTTTTGGTTCAGCAATAAATCATAAATTCGATCTGCACCGAAAGATATGCCTACTCCAGATAGTCCATCCATTCCAAACACTCCCGTTAAGTTATCGTATCTTCCTCCCGCTGCAATGCTCCCAAAACCTGATCCGGGAACTTTCACTTCAAAAATACATCCTGTGTAGTAATCAAGACCTCGTGCAAGCGTAAAATCAACACATAGATTCTCGTTGGGTATCCCTGATGTTTTACATGTATCTATTACAAATTTTATTTCACTCAGTCCTGCTTTTCCAATTTCATTATCTGCAAGAAAAGTGGAAAGGAATTCTATGGCATGTTCGGGTTGTTCTGCAGCAGTTAATACCTTTTCAATGTGTTGCATGGTTTGATCAGAAAAAGTATGTGCTTTTAATTCATCCAGTACTTTTTCTTTCCCAATTTTATCTAGTTTATCTAATGCTACAGTAAACGCGGTAAGATGATCTTTGATACCTGCTACTTCTGCAATACCGGCCAGTATTTTACGGTTATTGATATGAATTTTAAATCCATCGATTTTTAATGTATGCAATGCTTCATAAAAAATAGAAACCAGTTCACATTCATTAAGCAAAGAGTTGGAACCTATAATATCAGCATCACATTGATAAAATTCACGGTATCTTCCTTTCTGTGGATTATCAGCCCTCCATACAGGTTGTATCTGATATCTTCTGAATGGCATGGGAAGTTCATGAAAATGCTGTACCACAAAGCGTGCGAAAGGAATAGTTAAATCGTAACGTAATGCTTTTTCACTGATGTATTTTGTAAATTTTTTACTTTCAGTTTCATGTATGGTAAGTTCATTTTCTCTGGCTTCTTTCAGATAATCGCCGGAGTTCAGCACTTTAAATATTAATCGGTCACCTTCTTCACCATATTTTCCGGTTAAAGTTTCTAACTTCTCCATAGCCGGTGTTTCAATAGGCTCAAAGCCATATTTTTCATACACATTTCTGATGACCTGAAAAATATAATTTCTACGGGCCATTTCCTGTGGACCAAAATCACGCATGCCTTTTGGGGCAGAAGGTTTCATTTTACTCATGTATAAAACTTTACTGCGAAGTTAGAAAAACGTTGCATTAAATAATGAAGTATTATCTTTGAATTCAAATTCATGAAGTATGAAAAGAATTGTTTTATATGCTTTGATTCTTGGATCTGTTAGTATAGGTTGCGGAAAAAAGAAGGATCCATCACTGACCTATTTTGACAATCCTCAGGCTTACGCTGAATATATTGCAAGTGAGCATACACAGTTATTGAAACATTATGATTTATTCATCAATGGCATCTCTGTGTTACCGGTTGATTCTGTTAAAATATATAAAGACAGTTTGTGTACTTTTTCATCCAATGCTACGAACAGATTAAAGAAATTGGCTGATTTTAAGAGAAACACTGCATTTAGAGATAAGGCGATTCAATTTTTTTCTTTTTATAATCAGGAATGTTCATCTACACTTGATGAAATGCTTGCAATTATTACCAAAGATTCGTTGGTCACAGAAAATGATTTTACACGTTACGAAGAACTGGCTTTGACTTTTAAACAAAAAGAATCACAATTGAACGATTCTCTAATGGCTGCACAAAAAAAGTTTGCTGAAGAAAACTATCTTGTGCTTGGAAAGTAACTGATATATTTATGATTTATTAAAGTTATCATCCCATACATTCCCCTCATCAATCTCATTTTCGTCTTCATTATCGCTCAACTCCCATTCGTATTTTTCTTGTTGGGGTAATTTGTTTTTAAAATAGAAAGCCGCAAGCACACCTGCTAAAGCGCCGCTCAGATGTGCTTCCCACGATTGTTGCGGCTGAATGGGAAATAATCCCCAGAACATACTACCGTAAAGAAAAACAACGAGTAATGAAATGGCCAGCAGACGGTAATTCTTGCTAAACCACCCTGAAAAAAATAAGAATGCAGCTAATCCGTAGATAAGTCCGGATGCACCAATATGGTAACTTGGTCTGCCCATTAGCCATGTCCAGAAGCCACCTAGCAGCCAAATCAGTAAAAAACTTTTCCATCCAACTTCGGGGTAAAAATAAAAGGTAAATGCACTAAGGATCAGCAGAGGTAAAGTATTACCAAGTATATGTTCAAGATCACCATGTATAAATGCAGAAAATAAAATTCCTTTTAATCCTTCAATACTTCGAGGGTAGATTCCAAACTCAACAAGAGACAGATGATTCCATTGTTCTATTGCAAAAACAATCCAGGTAGTTACGCAGATGAAAAATGAAAGTAAAATAGAGAATGCTAATTGTATCCAGGCTTTCTGCTGCTGATGGTTTGATTGATTTTGATCTCTCTCATTCATAATATAAATGTATGCATTATACAGCATAACATATAATTATAGAAAGTTATACCAAAATTCTGATTACTTTTAAAATAAAAATGAATACTGAAACAGTTTTTTTACTGAGTAATGCTTTTGTTCTACCTGCGTGGGTCCTTCTTTTTTTCTTTTCGCGACATAGAATCACAGAACAAATCGTGTATTCAGGGTTATGGCCTTTTTTACTTGCGTTGATGTATCTGGGTGCTTTAATATTTGCCCTTACACAGCATGTGGCACTAGATTTCAGTTCCCTTGATGCCATTAAAAAATTATTTAGTACAGAATGGGGAGTAATAACGGGTTGGATACATTATTTATGCTTCGATTTACTGGTAGGAATATGGATCCGTAAACATTCAATCAAATACAGCATATCTTCAATAGTAGTTTTACCAAGTTTAATTTTTACATTTTTGTTAGGACCGATAGGATGGTCTGTTTATCTGATGAACTGGTATTTAAGAAAAAAATAAAATGAACATGATTTTCAATTGTTCATCGTCAAATACGATTAAATCTTTCCATCTGCGTTGAAATTTGAAGATTTATATGATCAGTATAAAATCATGGTGTTTAATTTGGCCATGCATTATCTTCATAATATCAGTGATGCAGAAGAAATTACACAAGATGTTTTTGTTTCGGTTTATCAGGGGATGAATAGTTTTAAAAAGCAATCTCAATGGTCAACATGGATTTATAAAATTACCATCAACAAATCGCTGGATAAAATTAAATCCAACAAACGAAAAAAAAGATGGGCTATGATTACCAGCATTTTTGAAGAACATTCAATGAAAATAAAACATGAAAATCCAACCCATGAACACCCCGCATTTCAACTCGAACAAAAACAGGCAACAGATAGAATATGGAAGGCCATAGATCAGTTACCTGAGCATCAGAGAACAGCCATCATTCTTTGTAAAATTGATCATCACTCCACAGCTGAAGCTGCTGAAATTATGGGATTAACAGTAAAGGCTGTAGAGTCGTTGATACATCGGGCTAAGAAAAAATTGGAAAAAGATTTAAGTATTATCGAATGATTTTTTAATTAATGTAGTCAAAGAAAATATGGATAGGTTAGATCAACTATTAAATAACATACCAAGGTATTCGCCATCGGAAAGATTATTTCAGGAAGTTCAAATAAAAATAAATGAAAAGGAAAGTGAGGATAAACAAATTGAAAAACTTTCCATTCCTTTTATGGCAGGACTTGTTTGTGTAATCATACTTGATATTGCCATCCTTTTAAATTATTCTGCTTCATTACCTGATGCAGGAATACTTGCTCAATCAGTGCAAACCAATACTAATATTATGCTTTATGAATAATAATACAAAAATTATACTTGTTGCAGTGGTAGGATTAGTTATCAGTAATTTGGTATTACTTGGTTTTATCATTAAAGGGAAATCCCATCGCCATAAACATGGTCATCATGGACCTCGAGAAGCTGTGATTCGTCAATTGAATTTTGATGATCATCAAGTTAAAAAGTATGATGAATATATTGAAAAGCATCAGTCTGAAATTCGACCACTGCATGATTCATTAATGTCAATGAAAAAAACGTTATATGGTCTTTTAAAAAATAATCCAACCGGAAATCCGGACTCCATTGTTCAGCAGATGATCTTTTTTCAACAACAAATTGAAATAGCCCACTACCATCATTTTTCTGATGTGAAAGCATTGTGTACATCTGATCAACTAAAGAATTTTGATCAACTTACTGATGAAATGGCAAACTTTTTTTCCCCTCACCAACAAAAACAACACCATAAAAAACATCAATAACCAATGAAAAATATATTAACCACACTTACTATTTTGGTTCTTTTTTCACAATTAGTTTTTAGTCAGAATTTGCCACTGGAAATGAAATTATCAGCTGATGGAAGAATGCTTTATACCGGTTGGCAGCCACCTGCAGGCCTATACGACTATTCAATAGTTAGGGATGTATATCTTAATTTTTCTCAGCCGGATTACTGGCAACAGCTTACCAGTAATTATGCTTCCGAAACAAATATTGCTGCTAATTTGGTAATAGACAACAGTACATTTCAAAATGTTGGTGTACGTTTTAGAGGTAATACTTCATATATGACCATTCAGCAATCTCAAAAAAAATCATTTTCAGTAGAAGCAGATTTTATGGTTCCTGATCAATCTGTTATGGGTTATACCAATCTTAAATTTAATAATGCTCATCAGGATCCAAGCTTTATGCGCGAGGTATTGTATGATCGTATGGCAAAAAAATATACACCGATTGCCAAGGCCAATTTCATTCATTTATTTTTAAATAATCAGAATTGGGGCGTTTATTGCAATGTTCAAAGTGTAGATAAAACATTTTTGGATGAATGGTTTTTGAGTAATAATGGTGCACGTTTCAGGGCGACTACTTCAACCAATAACGGGCCACCGCAATGGGGTGACGGGACCGCTGCTTTAAACTATTTATCACCTCCGGATTCATCAACGTATGATAATTACTATACACTACAATCAACTGATATTTCCAATTCATGGCAAAAGCTAATTGATGCCTGTTATGCATTGAATCAGTCTTCCCCCAACAATTATGCTACGTTGAAAAATTATATTGATATCGATAAATCATTATGGTTTCTTGCCTGTGAAAATATTTTCACTGATGATGATAGTTATGTGATGAAAGGAAAGATGGACTACAAGGTGTATTATGAGCCGGAAACCGGACGTACTACACCTTTGGAATATGATGGAAACTCTACTTTTGAAGCACAGTCCAATAATTGGAGTCCGTTTAAAAATGCATCAAATACAAATTATCCGTTGCTGAATAAACTATTGAATATCCCTGAATTCAGACAGCGCTACCTTGCACATTACAGAACGATATTAAATGAAACATTTACGACTGCCAATGCCAATGCATTAATTGATCAACTAGATGCACAAATAGGTTCTCTTGTGGCCTCTGATCCTAAAAAATTATATACAACAGCAGCCTATACATCGGAAGTTGCCGCATTGAAAACCATTGTTGTTAACCGTAGAAATTATATTTTGACAAATGCTGAAATCTTACAACAGGGGCCTGTTATTAATGAAGCTCCATATTATAATAGTGCCGGAGCACAATATGAAATACCTGTTGCCAACGAGTCTGTTACTGTAAAAGCAAATGTTTCATCTTCAAATGGGATTTTCAAAGTGAACCTTTATTATGACAATGGGTTGGTCGGTAATTTCAACGTTACAGAAATGTTTGATGACGGTGCTCATCAGGATGAAGCTGCCGGAGATGGTATATATGGAGGAACCATTCCGGGGCAACTTGCAGGTTCATGGGTACGATATTACATAGAAGCCATTGCCAATAATCCTCAAAAATCTGCAACCTATCTTCCTGCAGGTGCTGAACACGATGTATTTATTTACAAGGTTAAAGTATTGCAGGCTGAATCATCTGTTGTGATTAATGAAATCATGGCACAAAATACACTTACTGTGGCTGACGAATCCGGAGGTTATGCGGATTGGGTTGAACTATACAATAACAGCAATAATCCAGTTGATATCAGCGGATATTTTCTTTCAGACGATACAATGGATGTAACTTGTTGGTCATTTCCACCCAATACTGTGATACCTGCAAACGGATATCTTATTGTTTGGGCCGATGTTGATACATTAGATGGTGCTCTTCATGCTAATTTTAATTTATCATCTAATGGTGAAGTTCTTACGCTGTCTGATCAGGAAGGAAATACGATCGATCAATTCATCTACGGACCACAAAATGCTGATATGGGTTATGCACGAGTTCCTAATGGCACAGGAAATTTTGTGATTCAGCAACCCACTTTTTTTGCTAACAATGAGTCGCTTTCAATTAGTGATGAGTCCAATGATTTCGCATGGGTAGTCTATCCGGTTCCGGCTTCAACAACATTATATATAAATATTTCATCAGAGATGGAAGGAAAATCTATGCAGTTATTTGATGCTAAAGGTTCACTTATTTCAATACATCTGATACAGGCAGTTATGATGATTAATGTTGAACAAATACCATCGGGTGTGTATTACCTGAAATGTGATAACTCAATTCGTAAATTTGTAAAATAGTTTGTGTTTTATTTATCACTCTTGATAAATAAATTTGATATTATATAATTACATACAAGTAATTAAAATTAAGAATAAAATGATCAGGCTCCCTTGGGTAATCTGATCATTTTTATTTTATCAAATATCCAGATAAACGGATACACAGTATCAAACTCAAACCATTTGATTCCAAAATTTGGACGAGATGGGAATTTATGGTGATTGTTATGATAACCTTCTCCTTGCATTAATATATTCATGAATATTAAATTGGTAGATGTATTATCCTGTTTATAGTTAACATATCCGGTTTTATGTGCAAACCAGTTAACAATTACACCGTGAAATGGTCCCATTACAAAATGTATAGGTAACAATAAATAAAGCCACCACATATCCTGCGCAAAGTAAATATAGAATGCAATATACAATCCGGCCCAGATTAATCTTGACGTCATTGATTCTGCCCACCAGTCGAATGGGTGCCATGCAGGTACATTTTTCGAAAATTTTTCTTCTACTTTAAAGCGGTTACGAAATATGTCTGAATACACTTTTTTTGTATGCCACATCATATCAAAAAAGTTTTTTGAAAAAGATGGCGAATGGGGATCTTTTTCAGTATCTGTATAAGCATGATGCATGCGATGCATAATGCCGTATGCATAAGGACTTAAATATGAAGATCCCTGGAAAATATAACATAATACATACCAGAATTTTTCCCAGCCCTTACTCATGCTGAACTGACTGTGTGCGGAATAGCGGTGATTAAAAAAAGACTGGGTAAACAAAGAAAGGTACCAGTGTGCAAAAAAGAAAATAATAATCGCAATCATAATTTATTTATATCTGTTACTCAAAAATACAAAATTAATAGCAGTAATTCTTTTTTCAATGGTATATACCATAAGTTAAGAATAGCTATCCTTTGATAATTAGTGAGTTATTTTTTTTACAATTTATTTTCCGATATTCAAATGTTATTGATGAAGTAATTCTGATTCTTTTTGTAACTGCCATTATAGCTTTTATCTTTGTTTCATATGAGTCATCAAATAAAAACACTTGGCGTTTTTACTTCTGGAGGAGATGCACCCGGAATGAATGCTGCCATCCGTGCAATCGTTCGGTCCGGATTATATCATGGATGTAAAATTAAAGGGATTCGCAGAGGTTATCAGGGCATGATTGAAAATGAAATCATTGACTTGAGCAACACATCAGTAAGTAATATTATACAACGAGGAGGTACGATTTTAAAAACGGCAAGAAGTAATGAATTCCTAACAGTTGAAGGTAGAGAAAAAGCATATAAAAATTTATGTGAACATCAGATTGATGCCATTGTGGCCATCGGTGGTGACGGTACATTCACCGGTGCCAGTGTTTTTATGCATGAACATCCTTCTATTCCTTTTGTGGGCATTCCAGGAACCATTGATAATGATTTGTCCGGAACAGATTTTACTATTGGTTTTGATACAGCTATCAATACAGTTGTGGAGGCGGTTGACAAAATTCGTGATACCGCTGCTTCGCACAATCGTTTGTTTTTTATTGAAGTGATGGGAAGAGATTCGGGGATGATTGCCCTGAATGCAGGAATAGGTGTAGGTGCTGAAGCAATTCTCATTCCTGAAACAACTACATACATCGACCAGTTAGTTCACCACCTGGAACGTGGATGGAAAAGAAAAAAATCTTCATACATTATTATGGTTGCTGAAGGTGATGATACCGGAGGCGCAGAAAAGGTAGCTTCTGAAGTTAAAAAAAGGTTTGATGAATACGATACTCGTATAAGTATTTTAGGACACATTCAGCGTGGTGGTTCTCCGAGTTGTGCAGATAGAATGCTGGCCAGCAGGCTGGGATATGAAGCTGTAGAAGCATTACACAGAGGTAAACGCGGTGTAATGGTTGGAATTGTTCATCAGGATGTAAAATTAACTCCGTTCGAACAGGCTGTGCGTGATCAAAATAAAATCAATGTTCACTTATTAAAAATGGCTGAAATACTTTCATTATAATTTGAAACCCGAACCTGCAACATATCATTCATGGGTTGAAGTAGTATTGCCTTTGGCAATTCCTAAATTATTGACCTATGCAGTTCCCGATGAATGGACAAATGCTGTTCAGCCGGGATGCAGAGTGGTGGTGCATCTTGGAAAAAATAAATTATATACCGGTATTGTTTATTCGATACAAAACATATCTCCTGATGGATATGAAGCTCGTCCGATTGATGCACTACTGGATCAAAATCCAGTTGTACTTCCTTCACAACTTGCATTCTGGAAATGGATATCATCTTATTATCTCTCTTCGCTTGGAGAAGTAATGAACGTGGCTTTGCCCTCAGGATTGAGATTGTCGGGTGAAAGTAAAGTATATCTGAAAAATGTACATTCTGATGATATAGACTTGAATGAAAGAGAATGCCTTATTGTTGAAGCATTGCAACAAAAACCATTTTTATTGCTCGATGATGTTGCAAAACTTCTTGGCATTAAAACGATTCACCCTTATTTAAAATCTCTTGTTGACAAGGGATATATTGCCGTTGAACAGGAATTGAAAAAAGGTTTTGTTCCCAAAACTGAAACATATATCGGGTTAACTGATGAAGCTGATCAGGAAGAAAAGCTTAAAACTATTTTTGATGAACTGATCAGAGCGCCTAAACAACTGGAAGCGCTCATGTACTTTGTTCATTTATCATCACGTTACACTGATAAAGTAAGAAATGTAAAAAAAGATGATTTGCTGAAAGATGAACGCGTTTCTTCACAGGCAATCAAAGAACTGGTGAAAAAAAATATTTTCAAAGAAGTAAAAGTTGAAACTGGTCGTTTTCATTCTTCGTCTTCTGATGAGATTCGTGAATATGAATTGACCAGTCACCAGTACCTTGCCTTTCAATCCATTCTTACTGCATTTGAAAAAAAGAAACCGGTTTTATTATACGGTGTTACTTCTAGCGGAAAAACTGAAGTGTATGTATCCCTTATTCGCAAAGCAATAGAGGAGGGTAAGCAGGTATTGTATTTACTCCCTGAAATT
>JBILKR010000014.1:0-70144 GCA_044376575.1 Flavobacteriales bacterium
TTCACTTTTTTATTTTTTTTATTTCAATCTTATTTTTTTCGTTATTCATTAATTCAGTCTTACTAAAATTCTCTGTTAATCTGGGTGTTCGTCAGCATGATGCGAATGTGATAAGATGGACAAAAACAACAAAGCCGTCGATAGGTGGTTTTGCTTTTTATATTTCTTTCTTAATTAGCTTTCTGTTTTATATGATTTATTTTAATCAAACAGAACTAATAAGCAATTTAGAATATATAGGTATTTTGACTGTTACTTCTATTGCATTTTTGATGGGTCTGGCAGACGATGCATACAATACTAATCCATTGTTGAAGTTTTTGGTTCAGTTGATTTGTGGTGTAATTTTAATTCATACCGGTAATATGATTCAGATTACACCTTGGTATGGATTTAATTATTGCATTACATTATTTTGGATTGTGGGCATAATGAATTCTATCAATATGCTCGATAATATGGATGCCGCCACTACACTTACGGCGATTATGATATCGATAACATCGCTGATTTATTTATTTTCCGTTAAATCTTTAGGGGCATTTTATACAGTTATCATCGTTGGATTACTTGCTTCGCTGTTTGCATTTTTATATTATAATTGGCATCCTTCAAAAATGTATATGGGCGATACTGGTAGTCAGTTTCTGGGTATTATTTTAGCAATACTTGGTATTCGTTTGTTATGGAATGGAACCGATGTTTATCATGTACCTGTTCAAACAAAACAATTCCTGTCTGTATTATTAGTATTTATTGTACCTATTGCTGACACTACAACGGTGTTTATCAATCGTATATTAAAAGGGAGGTCTCCATTTGTTGGAGGCAAGGATCATACCACCCACCATCTGGTATATCTTGGCTTAAAACTGACACATGCTGTTTCTTTGTTAGGAATCATCAGTTTAGTTTCCGGTTTGTATATGGTTTTTGGTATTCAGCAACAGGAAGCATGGGGCTGGATAAACATTACTATAGCCGTTGTATATTATTTAATGGTAACTGTTGGATTATATCTTACTACCAGAATTAAAAATATTCAACCGAATTAATTTTATTCGTAATGAATTTTATACAAATTGTATAATAATAAATAATCAAGTCCGTTAAAAGCGGCTCCAGTTTCATAGTGAATACCATTTCTTAAATCAGGATGAAACCAACGGTTTTCACCACTCCATCCTTCTGCATTTGAGCAATTTTTTGTTTTAAAACATGGTCCGTTTTCCGGAGCTTCCACAAGCATTTGATGGAACGTTTCTTTCCATTCTTCAACATTTCTTTTCCTGAATAATGCATCTATCAATAAATATATTTCCATGTTGGCTCCCGTACACCAGTTTTTAAATCTGTAATACGATGGTGATCCGATAACACTTGTCATCGCTAATTGCATTCCCATATTAACTTCATTTTGTATAGGATTCTTTTCATAATCCAACAACATTAATGTTGCCCAAATGGGCCACCCATTAAAAATGGAATGTGCATTATTAAATCCTTTTTTTGTAATTATTTTACCTAACCTCGCAATACCTATAGAATAACCTGTTGCGTTGTTGCCAAGCGAAACCTTATCTCCGTAAGGATCATAAATCATCCAGTCTTTTTTACTAAACGATTGAATAATGAGTGCTGTCTTCTTAGCAATAATCTCATGTAAATTTTTACCGTTTATAAATGATGTCATCGTGTCGGGAGTAAGTTCTTTTAAAATAGCAAAACTCCAAAGCAAATAAATTACCTGATCCTGACTCATTAAGTTCCCGTCTCCGGTACCTGTTCTACAAACTTTGCCCGACTTTACACAATGTAGCCCTTCAAAATGTTTGCTAATATCTGTAGGTGCATCATCTCTTAATAAAAATCCTGTTTCTTTTACAGGCATATTATATTTTAATGCAGAAGCCTTATCCAGTCTTTCTGTAGCAAACAATGCATATGAGATTTCTTTTCTGATCTGAGATAATTGTTTTTTTTCCTCTACTTGAATTTTATATTCTGTGCCAAGCCAGGCAATATATTGAGCCAGGTGAACATTCCCGTCGCTCCAGTCCATGATGCCGTATTCTCCTGCAACCATTCCTTTACCTTTGCATATATTACCAAGAATCCACGCATCTTCACACGATTTCTCCGGCCAGATCTTAGCGGCAGGCACACAACCTCCATCAACAGTATCCATGTGCAGGAATTGTTTGTATAATCTTTGTTGATATTCAATTTTTTTTTCGTGGATATTCATCTGTTGTGCGTAAATCATGTTTATCAACAGAAATAAATTGATCAGAATAATTATTCTTTTCATGAATTCAATTGTATAAAAATTATAAAGGCTTTAAATATGAACTGTCACCAAAACTTAGAAACCGGTAATCATTATCCATTGCAGATTGATAGACTTTTTTCCAGTCATTTCCAATCAGCGCGGCAACCAGCAATAACAATGTAGATCCGGGTTGATGAAAATTTGTTATCAGTCCATTACACATCCTGAACCGATAGCCAGGTACAATATAAATTCCTGTGCGGGCTTCCATCGTTTGTAAATGATTTTTATCCATGTAATCAATGATGGCTTCTAACGATGATTGTAAACTGAAGTTTTGTTCTTCGCATTGATAGGGGTAAAATTGTTCTACACGAAATGGATTTACTTTATTCAAATGTAATCCTACTCCAATCCAGTATAGGCTTTCTAGTGTTCGCATGCTGGTTGTTCCAACAGGAATGATATTTCCATGATGTTTCAGTAAATTTTTAATTGTAGATAGCTCTACAAAAAAATTTTCTTCGTGCATTTCATGTTCAAGTGCATTTGATGTCTCAACAGGCTTGAATGTTCCAGCGCCAACATGCAGTGTGATAAATTCTTTTTGAATTCCTTGAGCTGATAATTCTTCGAGTATTTCTTCTGTAAAATGCAAACCGGCTGTTGGTGCTGCTACTGATCCTTCAATAGATGAATAAACGGTTTGATAATTTTCCTTATCACTTACTTCTGCCGCTCTGTTTATATATGGCGGGATTGGAATATTCCCAATTCGGGATAAGATTTCAGCAAAAATAAATTTACTTTTCCAAGTTAACTGAATAACATTTTCTTCCCTGTTTATCCAAGAACATTGAACTTCATCAATATTTAAAATTTCATCTTCTTTCCATTTTCTTTTATTTCCTACCATGCATTTCCAGGTAGTTGAATATATTGAAGACATGGATTGAGGCATGCTTTCATTCAATGGCTCAAGAAGAAATATTTCAATTTCTGCACCAGTTGTTTTTTTTACTTTTATACGAGCCTGAATAACTTTTGTTTGATTGAATACAAGAAGACTGTCTGGTGGTAACAGATTGGTTATTCCGGAAAAAGTATGATGACTGATATTGCCCTGATCATACATTAATAATTTTGAATTACTTCTGGGTTGAGCAGGATACAATGCAATTCTCTCCTCGGGAAGAATATATTCAAACAATCCCATGTCAATTTTATCCGGTATCATAATGTAATCACTTGGTAAAAAAAAGTAAATTCGTCTTGCTTTATTTAGATTACAAAACAAATGAATATTCAGCAATTATACCAATACTATCTTGTTTCGCGAAAGGTTTCTACCGATAGCAGAAATATTCCGCAGCAATGTATATTCTTCGCACTGAAAGGTGAGTCGTTTAATGGTAATGCTTTTGCCCAGCAGGCCATTGAAAAGGGTGCTTCTTATGCTGTAATTGATGAACCTCAATATTATGTTGATCATCGTACCATTTTAGTTGAAGATGTATTGAAAATCCTTCAAGATTTGTCTGCATACCACAGAAAGCAGTTAACAATTCCTGTTTTTGCCATCGCTGGTTCTAACGGTAAAACAACTTCAAAAGAATTGATACATGCCGTTCTTCAAACACAATATAAAACTTCTGCTACAAAAGGAAATCTGAATAACCATATTGGTGTTCCGTTGACCCTGCTTGATATTACTCCTGAAATAGAAATTGCCATTGTTGAAATTGGCGCCAATCATCAACAGGAAACATACGATTTATGCAAGATTGCTATGCCAACCTTGGGAGTTGTAACCAACAACGGAAAGGATCACCTTGAAGGTTTTGGTAGCATTGAAGGGGTGAGAAAAGCTAACAGTGAATTGTTTCAGTATTTAAAAGAAAATGAGGGAACAGTTTTTGTATTCGCTGATATGCCTGACTTAATGGAAGATTCTCAACATATCAACAGAGTCACCTATGGTTCTGCTTCAACTGCTAATTATCAATTTTCACCAGAGGAACAATCTTTATTTGCGACTATAGGTTATAAGAATCATATCATTACTTCACATTTGGCAGGATATTTTAACTGGATCAATATGGCACTGGCTTTTACAGTGGGTTCATATTTTAATATTGATATTAAAAATATACAACATGCCCTTGAAACCTATCACCCCAGGTTAAACAGATCGCAGATTATTGAGTTGAGAGGAGCAATAATTGTTATGGATGCTTATAATGCCAATCCCAGTAGTATGCAACTGGCCATTGAAAGTTTTATGAAATTGAATGGTGATAAAAAATGTGTGATACTGGCAGATATGCTTGAAATGGGAGACTATGCAGAACAGGAGCACCTAGCCATGATAAATTTGCTTTTACAACACAAGCCTGATCAGGTTGTATTGATTGGTCCTGAATTCGGTAAATGGAAAGATAAAATTTCTTGTTTACATTTTATTAATACAACTGATGCATCAGTATGGTTTTCCGCTCAGGAAATTAATGGATGGAATATTTTGATAAAAGGAAGCAGGGGTTTTCAACTGGAAAAAATTTTAGCAGTTTAGTTATGTTTTGCTCACTTCATCAATACTTTTTAAGATGATTTTACAGGCTCTTTTTATTTGATCATGCGTTATAATTAATGGAGGAGAAATACGCATACAATTACCATTAAAAAGAAACCAGTCGGTTAATACACCATTTTCGATACAACGTAAAATAATTTTTCTGTTGAATGTTTCGGAAGAAAATTCTACTGCCAGCATTAATCCTTTTCCACTTATCTTAAGTATTTCAGGATGATTAAGCAAAGTGCGAAATAAATTTTCTTTTTCTTCCACTTGCTGAATATAATCCTCTCTAAGTAGTACTTTTAACGTTTCCAGCGAAGCAGCACAACTTACCGGATGTCCACCAAAAGTGGTGATATGTCCTAACACCGGTTGATGAGTTAGACAACTCATGATTTCTTTTGAAGAGATAAATGCACCTAATGGCAAGCCTCCTCCAAATCCTTTGGCTACTACCAATACATCAGGAATAACTCCGTAATCATGGAATGCAAAAAGTGAACCGGTTCTACCATATCCCGTTTGTATCTCATCAAAAATTAAAAGCGTTTTTGTTTCATCACATTTTTTTCGAAGAGCTTGTAACCATAATTTATCGGCTGGTATGTAACCGGCTTCTCCCTGAACAGGTTCAACCACTACACAAGCTGTTCTGCAAGTAATTATTTCAAGTTCATCAAAGGAATTGAATTGTATCTGTTTGGTGCCGGGTAGTAATGGTCGAAATGCATTTTTAAATGATTCGCTACCCATAATGCTCAGTGCACCATGTGAGCTACCATGATATGCATGATGAAATGAAATCAGTTCAGATCTTCCGGTAAATCGTTTGGCTAATTTTAATGCACCTTCAATGGCTTCGCTTCCGCTGTTTACAAAAAAAACCTGTTGTAACGTTTCGGGCAATTGTTTTGCTAAAAGTGAGGCAAGACGAACCTGCGGACTCTGAATCAGTTCTCCATACACCATCAGGTGCATGTATTTATTCAGTTGCTTTTTTATTTCACGAATTACTGAAGGATAGCCATGACCTAAATTACTGACTGAAATGCCTGAAATCAGATCGAGATAGCGTTTTTTCTTATAATCAGTCAATACTATACCTTTCGCTTTTACAATCTCAAGCAACAAAGGTTCATCACTGGTTTGCCCCTGATGCTGTAAAAACAATTGACGATGTGAAATCATATTGCAAAGTAAAGGATTCCCTTATATTCATACAACTTATTGTAACAATCATTGTTTATTGATTACTAATACAATAAGTATATGACCGGTTTTATGCGATTTTTCCCTTTGGAATTGGTTGTTTTTCCGGAAGAAAAACTCAATCTACATATTTTTGAAGAACGATATAAAGCACTGATTAATGATTGCTTTCAACAGCATAAAACATTTGCAGTTCCTGCTTATATTAACGGAAAAGTAAGTGAGTATGCCACAGAAGTAGAAATTTTAAAGATCGATAAATTGTATCCGGACGGTAAAATGGATATTTGTACAAAAGGATTACAAATAGTTCGAATCCTGGATTTTCAAATGAAAAACGATCAATTCTTATATCCTGCCGGAATTGTAACAACAAATCATCCTTATGTTGAAATTACCAAAGCAGATGAGGCTACGTCAGAAACTTTAAACGAATTGGAAAGATTGGTCTCATCCTTATCATCTATTCTAAATATCCATAAAAATATCATACCTTCGGATACACGTTTGTTGTCGTTTAAGATTGCCCATTATTTTGGAATGAAGATTGCTGATGAATATGATTTATTATTAACGCTAAATGAAGATGATCGTCAGCAGAAATTAATATCATTTATAAAAGCAATTTTACCAAGTATTGAGCAAAGGGAAACGATTCGAAAAAAAATACAGTTAAATGGACATTTTAAACATGTTTTTCCCCCTGATTTTTAAATTATGAAAGCCAAGTCAATTTTTTTAATTAAATTTTTTCTAGTAACACAGTTCATATTTGCAGGTTTAAAAATTCCTACAAAATATTCTGTTAATCTGAATAATGTTAAGGATGATCAACTGGAAATAATAGTTTATCCTTCACCAAATCTTACAGGTGAAGTATTATTCAGAATGCCTAAAATTATTCCTGGAACTTATAGTATTTATGATTTTGGCCGTTTTGTGCAAAATTTTCAAATCGAGACACACAGCGGAAAAGAAGCAACGTTTGAATCAGTAGATGTAAATACTTGGAAAATATCTGCCATTCAAAACGTAAAAAAAATATCATACTGGGTTGAAGATACCTGGGATACAAAAATCAAAAAAGATTGGGTATTTGAACCTGCCGGTACTAATATTGAACAAGATAAAAATATGGTGATGAACAATCACGGTTTTTTTGGATATTTTGAAGGCACAACCGCTGATGAAATTCAGGTAGAAGTTATTCGTCCTGAAAATTTTTATGGTTCAACTGGTTTAACTTATTCCAGATTAATTGATAGGGATATTTATAATTTACCTAGTTATCATGTATTGGTAGATTCTCCCATTATGTATAATCAGCCTGATACAACTGTAATTAAAATCGGAAATACCGATGTACTGATATCTGTATATAATGATAATAAATCAATCACTTCTGATTTTATTGCCAAACAAATTGAACCTATACTAAATGCTCAGAAAAATTATCTAGGCGGAAAGTTGCCTGTAGATAAGTATGCATTTATTTTTTATTTGCCCACTACGTTTACATCGTTTGGTTTTGGTGCACTGGAGCATAATAATTCATCCATGTATTTTTTACCTTCATTCGGTGGCGACTATCTCGCACAAATGATTAAAGATGTGGCGGCTCATGAGTTTTTTCATATTGTAACTCCTTTAACTATACATTCAGAAGATATTCATTTTTTTGATTACAACCGTCCTTCTATGTCTAAGCATTTATGGCTATACGAAGGCGTTACAGAATATTCTGCCCATCATGTTCAGGTGAAAAATAAATTAATCACCCTTGATCAGTTTCTTGAAGTAATTCAAGGGAAAATCACTTCTTCACTTTCCATGAATGACACACTTCCATTTACAAGAATGAGTGAAGGTTGTTTGGATGAATTTAAAGATCAATACCTAAATGTTTACCAAAAAGGTGCATTAATCGGAATGTGCCTGGATTTGAAATTACTTGAGATGTCTGACGGATTTATGGATTTGCCGGCATTGATAAAGAAATTATCCAATGAGTTTGGTCATCAGAAGCCATTTGTTGATGATGATTTGTTTAGAATTATTGAATACATGACTTATCCTGAAATTGGATTGTTTTTAAATAAATATGTTGCCGGAAATGAGCCTTTGCCTCTTAAGGAATGTCTGGCTTATGCAGGAATAGAATTCTCAAAAGGCGGAACAATAGAAACCATTGATATTGGAGTATCATTTGAATCAATTGGATACGATGAAAAGAACGATTATTTTTATATAATATCTGATGATGATCTCACAACTACCGGAAAATCTATGGGATTAAAGGCTGGTGATATTATTCGAAAAATCAATGGTAAAGAATTGTCTATGAAAACCATGATGGAACTATTATCTGAACTTTATGCAACTGCAAAGCCCGCTGATAATCTGCAAATTGAAGTATCAAGACCGGCCAAAAAAGGAAAACAAAAAAATATGTTATTCAAGGGGAAAGTAGGAAAAACAACCATGGATAAAGGACCCGGCCTGTCGGTGATGCAGAATTTAACAGAAAAGCAGTTGAAAATAAGAAATGCATGGGTAGGTCAATAATCAAAAGTAAAAATTTGCTGGGTTAAAATAAATTTATATTTTTGCAATCCTTTTAGGATTAAAATTTAAAAGCCATGTCAAAAAGAACATTTCAGCCATCGATAAGAAAAAGAAGAAATAAGCACGGATTTCGTAAACGTATGGCTACAGCAGATGGTCGCAGAGTGCTTGCTGCGCGTCGTAGAAGAGGAAGAAAGAAACTTACAGTTTCTGATGAATTCTACCCAAAGAAGTAAGTTATATTGTGTTCATAGTTTTTTTTTGCCCCGGAAATTTTTTTCGGGGTTTTTTATTTCTGATTATTTCCCTGTTTGCAATTCAAAGGTTAATTTACCTCGCTTTCGCTCATAATAATATGTTGATACACTTCCCTGTGTATTTCTTCGCAAAGCGTCGGTTTAAGTAAATGATGCCCTGAAGGTAAACTTATCCATTTCACCTTGCTTTCTAATCCTTTAAGCAAGATTTGTCCGATTTCTTTATTCAGCACCGGATCATACATTCCTGTAAATACAAGGGTTGGTATATTTTGCTCAGTTAAAATTCTTTTTGTTATTCTTACAGGTGTTTCAATGCGACTATAACTGTTCCATACGTGAAATATGAGTTTTCTTAACTCCTCTTTTCCAAATTGCGCATGAAGAAACTTTTCCATAGGCTGAGGAATTAACCTCATCATTCGCAGATACTTTACGATTCGGAAAAACAAATCCGGACGGGTTATCATTCTCCTGAAAAGTTTTTTACCCCTGTGATTTTGGGTTGCAAAGTGATACCAAAAACTTTTTTTAATTCCATCCGGCGCAAACAAAATCAGACTCTCAATACGCTCCGGAAATAAATGTAAGTATGAAAGAGCTACCCTGCCTCCTAAGCTATAGCCCAATAATGAAAAGCTTTCAATTTGATGTTCAGTTAAAAATGCTTCTAACCATTCTTTGTTAAACTCCATACTCATGGGTGCATCCGGGCTTAAACCTTCCGGAAAACAACTTTTACCGTGATGGAAAAGATTGAATGAATAAATGGTAAAATAGGGTGCAATAGCGGCTTCAATATTATAAAAAATAGTTGCATCCTGACCGAAACCATGGAATGCCAGTAAAATCTTCTTCCCATGACCAAACTGAAGATACTCTACCTGATATTGTTTATAATTGAAAATCACTTTTAATTATTTGTGAATAAATGTTTCGCTAAAAAAATTTCAACACCATCAATATCCTGTACATTTGTTTCCCGAATCGATGATTCGGCTTTTTTATTTCCGGTCATCATAAAACTTAATGCATGCCCAAAGATAACAGTATAAAATCAGTTCTTATCATAGGTAGTGGTCCGATTATTATTGGTCAGGCTTGTGAATTTGATTATTCAGGCTCTCAGGCCTCCCGATCATTAAGAGAAGAAGGAATTGAAGTTTCGCTAATTAATTCCAATCCTGCTACTATTATGACTGATCCTGTAACGGCAGACCATGTCTATTTATGGCCGCTGGAAATGGAATCCATTGTAAAAATTCTTGAAGAACGTAAGATTGATGCTGTTCTGCCTACGATGGGCGGACAAACAGCACTGAATTTATGTAAAGAATGTGAAGAGGCGGGTATATGGGAAAAATACGGTGTAAGAATTATAGGTGTTGATATCGAAGCCATTGACCGAACAGAAAACAGGGAATTGTTCCGTCAGTTGATGATTGAAATTGGAATAGGGGTTGCACCTTCAAAAACTGCTCAGTCATTTTTAGAAGGAAAAGAAATTGCGCAGGAAATAGGATTCCCGTTGGTAATTAGACCATCCTTTACTTTGGGCGGCACCGGAGGAGCATTTGTACATAAAAAAGAAGAGTTTGATGAACTCCTCAATATTGGCTTACATGCTTCACCTATACATGAAGTGTTGATTGAAAAATCAATATTCGGATGGAAAGAGTTTGAACTCGAATTATTAAGAGATGCCAATGATAACGTAGTTATAATTTGTTCTATTGAAAATTTTGATCCGATGGGTGTACACACAGGAGATTCAATTACTGTTGCTCCTGCTATGACCTTACCGGATACGGTTTTTCAGCGTATGCGAAATATGGCCATCAAAATGATGCGGTCTATAGGTAATTTCTCCGGAGGCTGTAACGTGCAGTTTGCAGTTCACCCGGAAACCGAAGATATTGTAGCCATCGAAATTAATCCACGCGTCAGCCGTTCGTCTGCACTGGCTTCCAAAGCAACAGGATATCCTATTGCACGTATTGCAGCAAAGCTGGCTATTGGCTATCATCTAAATGAACTTGAAAATCCAATTACCAGAACGAGTGCATTATTTGAACCAACATTGGATTATGTGATTGTTAAAATACCCCGCTGGAACTTTGATAAATTCAAAGGTGCTGATCGAAAGCTGGGTTTACAAATGAAAAGTGTAGGTGAGGTGATGGGCATTGGAAGAAGTTTTCAGGAAGCCTTACAAAAAGCTTGTCAGTCACTTGAAATCAACAGAAACGGATTGGGTGCAGATGGGAAAGAACTCAGAAACAGAGACGAAATTTTAAACAGTCTTGAACATCCAAGCTGGAACAGATTGTTTCATGTATATGATGCATTTAAACTGGGCATTCCATTTCAAACTATTTTTAAAGCCACTCAGATTGATCCCTGGTTTTTAAATCAGATAGCGGAACTAGTAAGTATAGAAAAAGAAATACAGCAGTTTACCATTGCTACCTTACCCAAAGATTTGCTAAAAGTTGCAAAGCAAAAAGGTTATGGCGACCGACAGATTGCCCATTTAACAGGCTGTATGGAAAGTGAAGTGTATTCCAGAAGAAAAGCTGAAGGGATAAAAAGAGTGTATAAACTTGTAGATACCTGTGCTGCTGAATTTGAAGCCTATACACCTTATTACTATTCTACGTTTGAAGAAGAAAACGAATCTATTGCCAGTGATAAAAAGAAAGTAGTGATTTTAGGTTCAGGACCTAACCGAATAGGGCAGGGGATTGAATTCGATTATTCATGCGTGCATGGTGTACTTGCCGCAAAAGAAGCAGGGTACGAAACCATCATGATCAATTGTAATCCGGAAACGGTTTCCACTGATTTCAATACCGCTGATAAATTATATTTTGAACCGGTATTCTGGGAACATATTTTTGATATTATTGAACACGAAAAACCTGAAGGCGTAATTGTTCAGCTGGGCGGACAAACAGCATTGAAATTATCAGAAAAACTTCACCGCTACGGTATTAAAATCATGGGAAGTAGCTATGAATCATTAGATCTTGCTGAAGACCGCGGACAGTTTTCTACATTATTGAAAGAACTTGGCATTCCTTATCCAGAATTTGGAACAGTTACTGATGCGGATGAAGCCATATTATTGTCTAGGAAGCTCGGTTTCCCTTTACTGGTAAGACCTTCTTATGTTCTCGGTGGGCAAAAAATGAAAATTGTGATCAATGAAGAAGAGTTGGAATCTCATATTGTGGATTTATTCAAAGATTTTCCCGGGAATAAAGTATTGCTTGATCATTTTCTTGAACGTACTATTGAAGCTGAAACCGACTCGATTTCTGATGGCAATGAATGTAGGGTAGTTGGTGTAATGCAACACATCGAACCGGCCGGTATTCATTCCGGTGATTCGTATGCAGTGTTGCCACCTTATAATCTTGGGGCACTTGTCATCGAACAAATGGAAGAATACTCAAAACGTATTGCTTTAGCCATGAATGTTAAAGGGTTAATCAATATTCAGTTTGCTATCAAGGAAGATAAAGTCTATGTGATCGAAGCCAATCCGCGTGCATCACGTACGGTCCCATTTATTGCCAAGGCTTATGGTGAACCCTATGTGAATTATGCGACAAAGGTGATGCTGGGTACACATACACTCAAGGATTTTAATTTTCAACCTAAGTTGAAAGGATATGCAATTAAAATTCCTGTTTTTTCTTTCAGTAAGTTTCCGGGTGTAAACAAAGAATTGGGGCCTGAAATGAAATCAACCGGTGAAGCCATTTATTTCATCGATTCATTGAAAGATAAATTCTTTACTAAAATTTATAACGAACGAAATCTGTATTTAAGTAAGTAATGATAGGACTGGTCAGAACCCTCTTAATATTAATCGGATTGTATATGGTGATACGATTCTTTAGCCGATTGATAGGTTTAATTACACACAAACCTTCATCACAACAAGGCCATCGTTCATCATCTGATAAACCTCGCAGAAAAAAAGATCGTGATGATGGTGAATATGTGGACTATGAAGAGATAAAATAAATTATCCCTGATAGATAACCTGACTTCCTTGATTTTCAAAAGAAAATTCAAAGTGTCGCAACTGATGAAGCGCCTGTATTAAGCCCGGTTGTTTTTCTTTTTCACAATAAAATAGCAAAAATCCACCACCCCCGGCTCCAAGTAATTTTCCGCCGGTAGCGCCATTTTTCAAAGCGATGGAATAAAGTGTATTGATATCATCATTACTGATGGTTGATGCCAGTTGTTGCTTAAGGATCCAGTTCTCGTGTAGGATAGGTCCAACTTCCTGAATGTTACCTTTACTTATTGTATTTGCCAATACATCGACCAGTCCTACCATCTGCTGAAGTGATTTTATTTTATCGGCTGAAGATGTATTTTTTTTCTGTTCAGCCAGAATATCAGAAGCTTTCCGCTGATTTCCAATGTAAAACATTACCAGGTTTTCTTCGAGTTGATGCAGGGTATCAGAAGAGGCATTGATGGGCTCAACAGTTACACTTCCATTGGGATGAAACCTGAAAATATTAAATCCACCATAGGCTGCAGCATACTGATCCTGTTTACCAATCGGCTCTTTCAATACATCAATTTCAATATGGCATGCTTCAGCGGCTAGTTTTTCTTTGGTAACCGATTGTTGTGTGAGCGTATAAAGATTGTGAAGTAAACCTACAGTAAACGATGATGAAGAACCCATTCCTGTGCCTGAAGGGACATCTGCGATGGAACTAACCTCAATTCCACTTAACTTAAACTGCTCCAATACATTTCTGAGAATGGGATGCTGGAGTTCCGCTACATGCTGCACAGTCTCAGTTTGAGAATATTTAACCCTGATTTTATCCGGTTCAAAAAATTTGTGGGTTGAAATGTACATGTATTGGTTAATAGAGGTACTCAATACTGCGCCCGGATGATGTGCATAAAATGCTTCCAGATCCGATCCTCCACCAACAAAACTGATTCTAAAAGGGGTTTTTGTAATGATCATACCTCCATGAATTGGGCGTTGAAATTAAAGATAATCCTTTAAAATAGAGAATGATTATGTATTTGATGCTTGTTTTTACTAAATAATCGGCATTCTGTTTGTATATTTCAGAAGATTATTTAATTTTGCCCTCCTGTAATAAGGATAAATTTAAGATTATGTACGCAATCGTTGATATCGAAGGACAGCAATTCAAGGTAGAAAAAAACCAGGAATTATATGTACACCGCCTTGAAGGTAAAGAAGGTGGTAGTGTTGAGTTTGATCATGTGTTATTAATTGATCAGGGTGGTAAAGTAACCGTTGGGTCTCCTAAAATTGAAGGGGCTAAGGTAAATGCCAAAATAATTTCTCACATGAAAAGCGATAAAGTACTCGTTTTCAAAAAGAAGAGAAGAAAAGGATATCAGAAATTAAATGGTCACAGACAATACATGACCAAAATTCAGATAGAGAATATTTCAGCAAAGTAATTTAATTAAGAATTCATTAAAATTTAATCGTCATGGCTCACAAGAAAGGTGTCGGTAGTTCAAAAAACGGTCGCGAATCAGAAAGCAAGCGACTTGGAGTAAAAATATTCGGTGGTCAGATAGCTAACGCCGGTAATATCATTGTACGTCAGCGTGGCACTCGCCATAATCCTGGCTTAAACGTAGGTATAGGAAAAGATCATACCTTGTTTGCATTGGTTGACGGAACCGTTGAGTTTAAAAAAGGGAGAAACGAAAAATCATACGTTTCAGTACTTCCTTCTGAAGCTTAAGTTTTAAATTTATTGAATTGAATCCTCATACAATTAGTATGGGGATTTTTTTTTATTCATTTTTAATGCTTTCAGCAATGATCCACCCGCTCGACCATGCATGCTGAAAATTGAATCCACCGGTAATACCATCAACATTAAGTATTTCTCCGGCAAAGTATAGCCCCTTTACCAAACGACTTTCCATTGTCGCCGGATTGATTTCATTCAGTTTAATTCCTCCACAGGTTACAAATTCTTCTTTGAATGTAGTTTTACCTTGAATATCATAACGGTCTGCTATCAGGGTTTGTATCAATTTATTTTGTTGAGATGCTGATAGATTGCCCCACTGAATGTCAGATGATATTTGAAGCGTATGTAAAAAGTACTCCCATAAACGCTTGGGTAATTCAAAAGGATTTTTACCTCCAATGAGTTGTTTCCCATTCTTTTGTCTAATCTCAGAAATATGTTTTTTTAATTCTTCTTCAGTCGGTTTTCCCAGCCAGTTAATAAAAATTGAAAATTGATATTCTACATCATGCAATTCCCGAGCTCCTTTAGCAGAAGCTTTTAATACGGCAGGGCCACTAAAACCCCAGTGAGTAATTAGTAGCGGACCGCTTTCCATAATTTTTGTTCCTCCGATTTTTACAACTACCTCAGGAACAGAAACACCCATTAAATTATGTATGGGATGGTTGGGAATATTAAATGTAAATAAGGAAGGAACAGGAACTTCAATACTATGTCCTAATTTTTCAATCCATCGGTATTGCTCTTTTTTAGGAAAGCCACCGGTAGCAATGATAACTTTATCTGCAGTAGTTTCTGTGTGATCATTAAATACAATAGTAAATTCTTTTTCATCTCTTGAAATTGAAATCACCCCTTTCTGATATATAATATTTGCGTTGTTCTTTTTTATTTCACTCAGTAAACAATCAATGATGGTATGAGAATCATCGGATACAGGAAACATTCTCCCATCGTCTTCTTTTTTAATTTTTATCCCTCTGTTTTCAAACCATTCAATGGTTTGTTTGGGTCCAAAACGGTGCAATGTTTTTTTTAATAGTGTTTTTCCCCTCGGATATTTATTTAATAATTCATCAACTTCAAAACATGCATGCGTCACATTGCATCTTCCACCTCCGGATACTAAAACTTTTTGTAAGGGCTTATTACTTTTTTCGTAAATCGTTACATTTAGTGAAGGTGAAGAAGGCAAATTTGCCGCTATAAAGCAACCTGAAGCTCCTGCACCGATAATGGCTACTTTCATGAAGGAAGCTGTATCGTTTTATTCATTAGTTTCACCAACGTTTCAGTTTCTTCTG
Source organism: Flavobacteriales bacterium (assembly GCA_044376575.1). Classification (GTDB taxonomy): domain Bacteria; phylum Bacteroidota; class Bacteroidia; order CAIKAF01; family CAIKAF01; genus BA4. Next base: position 15,981 of record JBILKR010000014.1, read on the forward strand.
CAGTTAAGTGCAATCCAAATCTATACTCTTCTTTTTTTTCTCCGAATGCAATACTTCCACCTGTAATTACCCAAAACGATTGATAATATGCAGAGTTTATGCCTTTATTATCCTCTACTTTACGAAATGGATTTTTAATTTTTGATGAAAAGTAAAGCTGTTTGCCCTGCTTTTCATGAACGTCTCGACGAATCATGAATTTGTTGTTATTGATATAAATCACTTCTGTTCCATATTTCCTGAAAAAGTAGGCATTGGCAATCTTGTATTCAAAATATCCCCAGAATACCATGTACACCATCACAAAAATTTTGATATCATCACTATTGCCGGGATAAAATAATTGGGTCAGCATGAGCATGCCTGCAATAGTCCATAAGATGGTCCACCACTTCAGCATGGTAATTTTTTTTACGTCTCTTGATGAAGATGCTTTGATATAAACGGTGAGGTCTTCACTTCCTTTTATTATTGCAATGCGTTCACTGATCTTCTCCATACATTTTAATTTTTAATAATTCGATAGGTTTGCTTTAGTCCGTTTTGCTGTATGTTCAATACATATATACCATTTGATAGTGTTTTCATATCGAGTACAATATTGGTTTCATCTGTTGACGTTTTATTTAATAAAATTCTGCCAGTCATGTCCATCAGTGTTAATGTTGCCGTTGCAGATGATGTAAAGGTTATATTAATATCATCGCGGGTAGGATTGGGATGAATATGTACTATTGATGATTCATTATTTTCAAGTGATTGATAACAGTTTACCATAGCTCCGGTTTCGTTGATTGCATAAGCTCTTCTGCTCAATGCCTGTGTTGTACCAATCGATCGAACACTAAACCAGCTTTCATTTAATGGAAGCGTGGGTTGTATCCATTTTTCACTTTGTGTTGAAACAGTGATCGAATCCATATACATATTTCCTAGCTCATAAATAATATATTTTTCAGCATCGGGAACATCATCCCAATTAAGTTTAATGAGGTTATCGCATACACTATCTATAGAAAGATTTAAACAAACAGGCATGATGGAAAAATTTGTGTCAGAAATATCAGCTGCAATTCCTCTTTCAATTTTTATTCGCATGTTCCCGTTAATCATATTGGGTACAACCCAGTCGTAATGTCTGGTTAAAGGAGAAATAGAATTGCTGATGAGTTGCCAGCTATTGCCCTGATCTGTTGAGTAAGAAAGAGAAAATAATTGAATACTGTCAGGCGATGCATCCCAACGAATACGTTCTGTTTCTCCCGGATTCCAGTTCTCGCCACCATGAGGGTAAGTTATATCTACATTTTCCTGAATAATAAAATAAACGATGCTGAACGATTGAAATCCGAAAGGCAGAGCACTTCCACTCACCGTCATGATCCAGTTGCCTTCTACAGGATCATTGATTGTAATTTGTTCAATGTTATTGATGGTATCTGTTTCTCTTTGTGCTACGCTATTCAGTAAAACAGGATCGGGTGTATGGTCAAGCACCCATGGTGAATAAATTTGTGAAGAGGGATCAATTACTTTTACGTCCAGGTCATTTACCAGTGCTACACTACTTAGAATTGAACCGGGTAAATCGTTCCAGTAGATCATTACTTTCACTTGTTTGGTATTTTCAGGAATTGGTAAGTGATAACTTTTGATTCCATTTTGTGCAATACTGTCCTGATGATAGGTTTGTTGAGAGAGTTGTTGATATGCATTTTTTATATTGATTCGTCCGAATCCAAATTTAAAATCGGGTGCAGGATTACCGAGATCATCACAACCGTTTAACAAGATGGCTTTCATTAAATCAGAAGTAGGTAACGAATCACCATGTGCATCTTTATAGGCTTGATATAAAAGTGCCAGTGATCCTGCTACACCAGGGCAGGCATGTGATGTTCCTGATTTCATGACGTATGAATTCTCTTCCGGATTGTCAGTAGTTGATGTAATATTGGTTCCTGTAGCCACACATTCCGGTTTGATTCGTCCATCTTTTGCCGGACCTTTTGAACTGTTGGTCACCAACAAATCTTCTTTGATTACATTGCCAACAGCAATTACATTCTTCGCCTGTTTATGTCCGCCGGTAATATTACCCCAACTGTTTCCTGCGCCATATCCACAATTTGTATTTCCACTGTTTCCTCCGGAGAATACATGCATGAGTGAAGGATGGTTCTGTATTTGCTGATCCATTAACTGTGCAAAAGAGGTGTAACCTGCATTGCATCCATCACTTTGTGAAGTGGAAGTGATAGTCACATTTTCATTAATATATGCATCAGGAAAATCAAACAGCGCTAAACCACTTGATGGATCTGTGGTGTAAGTATGAACTTTTAAAAATGCACCAGGTGCAACACCTCGGTATCTTGGATCACGATTACCGGCTCCGATTAATGTTCCTGCTACGTGATTGGCATGGTCCACAAAAGCCGGAGATGGTGTGGCTTCCAACTGATCATTTCTGCTTTTATAATCAATGTGCTGACCTATATCACCATCATCACTCATCATGATATGAATACCACTACCGTCTAGCTTTAATCCGTTATTCCAATTTTCATACAATATATTGCTTCGGTGATTAGTAATGGCCTGATCATTTTCACTTTCGCCGTCCTCAGGTGCAGCATCGATATATTTCGTTTCATTCCAGCTTGAAATGATTTGAATGTTGGTTGGATTCAATAATATATCTATACCATGAATCTCAGGAATGTAGCTATAGATAAGGTTTTCGCTGATTCCTTTTTTCAGTTGATTTATCCAAACATCTTTATTTGCTGAAGGTGAAATATGAATCCAGCATCTTTTTTCTGCTGATACATATTGAAGTGAAGGATGAATTTTAAGATGAGGCTCAGGTAATATTAATCGGATAACATTTAAATCTAATAGCTGTTGTTTTGTTATGCTAACTGGGACGCCAGCATAATATGTAAACTTTGGAACGTATTCATATAAATTTATTCCTGAAGATTTTATTTTTTCAAATGTTTTATCATCAGGTATTGAATTCCATTGCAAGAAAATATCAATCATTTCATTTGATGTTTTATTTCTTACTTCATCCCATTTTTCAATGTCATTGGATAACAATGTTTCATTCTTGTGGAAAACAGGATGCTGTCCGGATAGATGAAGAATCATTCCGGTAATCAATACACAAATGGTGAGTGACTTTTTAAACATGCGCTACTAAATTACAAAAAATACTTCGCGGCGATTGAATTCTTCATTCACTCCCTTACCTTTGCAGGTATGACACCATTGAAAATTGATATCATTACAGTGCTGCCTGAATTGTTGGAAAGTCCGCTTGGTCATTCTATTATTCAACGGGCAAAGGATAAGAAACTGGTGGAGATCAATATAATTTCTTTAAGAGAGTTTGGTATTGGTCCATACAAGTCTGTTGATGATTATCCGTATGGTGGTGGTGGCGGAATGGTGATGCGTGTTGAACCATTGGCGGCGTGTATAGAGCAGTTGAAAAAAAATACTGTGTATGATGAAATTATTTATTTAACCCCGGATGGAAAAACATTGAACCAACCGATGGTGAACGGATTAAGTTTGAAAAAAAGTTTATTGATGATTTGTGGTCATTACAAAGGGATTGATCAGCGTATTCGTGATAAATATGTAACGCTTGAAATCAGCATTGGTGATTATGTGTTGAGTGGGGGAGAGCTAGCTGCATGTGTATTGTCAGATGCCATCATTCGTATTGTGCCCGGAGTAATCAGCGATGAAATGTCGGCGCTGAGTGATAGTTTCCAGGACCATTTATTGGCTCCTCCTGTATATACAAGACCTGAAGAGTGGGAGGGTTTAAAAGTTCCTGATGTATTATTGAGCGGGCATGAAAAAAAAATTGCTGAATGGCGACTTGAACAATCTGTATTACGAACTAAAGAAAGACGTCCAGATTTGGATCAGGATAAAAACTAAATGTATATTTAATTTTTTGGGTGAAGAGTAAAAAGATTAATTAACTGATATTTCAAATATAAATGAAAGTAATAATTATTAACGGTCCTAATTTGAATTTACTGGGAAAAAGAGAACCTGAGATTTATGGAGATCAGTCATTTGATGATTACTTTGAGGAATTGAAACAGTTTTTCACAAATATTGAATTGGATTATTTTCAAAGCAATGTTGAAGGTGAAATCATCAATAAAATACATGAAGTTTCTGCTAATGTAGATTATATTATTATTAATGGTGGCGGATACAGTCATACTTCCGTTGCTATAGCAGATGCGTTGAAAGGAATGCAGGCGCGTTTTATTGAAGTGCATATTTCAAATGTATATGCCAGAGAAACATTCAGACATCAGTTATTATTTGCTCCACATGCCATAGGTGTTATCACCGGTTTAGGATTGAGCGGATACAAATTAGCTTTAGAATATTTATTATCCGTTAAGAAGTAAACCGATTCGGTAAATTACTGAATGAACGAATTTTTTTTACAAAATACATCCATACTACACTTCCTTTATATATACAAGATACATGATGTTGTGTTATTTTTTTTCTCTTTTTGATTAGTGAGCCTAACATCATGTAAAAATTGATGTGTGCCCTAAACACAGACATAAAACTTTGCCAGCCCTTTGGTTGTTTTAAAAATGAAATTGCGGCTATACCATCCAATATCATTCTAAAAAAAATTACAGGAATTAATATAGATCCTCTTACATTCTTTGTGAGTAATTGTAAGTTATTTCTGAAATTCAGATAAACTTTTTTAGGGCTTCCCATAGATAGTGTTCCTCCACCAACATGATATACTACGGAATCAGGATGGTAAAAAATTTGATAACCTCTATTCTTTATTCTCCAGCATAAATCAATTTCTTCCATGTGTGCAAAAAAATCTTCATCAAGTCCGCCGCATTCATGATAAACACTTGAACGAATAAATAATGCAGCACCACTTGCCCAGAAAATTTCTTTTACATCGTTGTATTGTCCTTCATCTTTTTCATAAGAATTAAATAGTCTTCCCCTGCAAAATGGATAACCCCATTGATCGATAAATCCACCTGCAGCACCTGCATATTCAAATTCATCTTTATGAGCATATGATTTTATTTTAGGCTGACAGGCTGCAATTGATGGATTTTTTTCAAGAAGTTCAAGCATAGGATCTAGCCATCCTTCAGTAACTTCTACATCAGAGTTTAATAAAACATAGTATTCTGCCTTTATATGATTTAATGCACGGTTATAACCTCCGGTAAATCCGTAATTCTTATCAAGCTTGTGAATAAAGACAGTGGGAAATTCATTTTCAATCAAATCAACTGAACCATCTGTCGATGCATTGTCTGCAACCCATATTTGTGTATGTGTTGGACAGTATGACACAACGGAAGGAAGAAATTTATTTAGCCAATTTTTTCCATTCCAGTTTAAGATAACTACTGCAATTTTTGGATGTTGATTCATTCTGGTTCAAAAATACCATTAATATTGAAAGGGAATGACAAAAAAAAACCCCGACACTGTCGGGGTTTTTTGTATCATTCTGTAATCAATTACTTGATAACACCTGATAATTCAGCACCAGCTTTGAATTTAACCACTTTTTTAGCTGCGATTTTGATTTCTTTTCCAGTTTGTGGATTACGACCTGTACGAGCAGCTCTTTTAGTAACGCTCCAAGATCCGAAACCTACCAACGCAACGCGGTCACCTTTTTTCAAAGATTTGGTAGTAGCATTGATAAAGCTATCCAATGCTCTTTTTGCATCAGCTTTTGACAAACCTGAGTCAGCTGAAATTGCATCAATTAATTCTGCTTTGTTCATAATGTAAAAGTTTTAATTAGTTAAATAAATGTTTTACGATAACAAATATATGTGCTTATATGATATAGCAAGCGGTTGAGATAATAAAATTGCTGTAATGTTAATAAAATTAGGGGTTTGTTAATTTCGACCTTTTGTAATCCTTGCTATCAGACGATATTAACATAAATGAACATGATAAATACTAAAAAACATAGTGTTTATGAGACTTTCACTTTCCAACCCCCTGTTAATAACGAGAAACCTCTCAGAAATTCACTTATTGCAAGCTGTTTGCGTCCGGGAGCCTGTATTTGTTCAATAAATATGCGACCTTCAGGATGATGTATAGCCATGTAGGATTTGCCATCACTCTCTATAATCCCAGTATTTTCAATGTTTTTAAAATATTCGGTTCTGCTTTTGTATATTTTTACTAGCATTTCAACGCCTTGATCATTTATAAGTACTGTAAATGCTGTAGGATAAGGACTGAGCCCCCTGATTTGGTCGTGTATTTGTTTCAAAGAAAGTGACCAGTCAAGCAAACAGTCTTCTTTAAAAATCTTTGGAGCAGAATTTAATATAACATTATCATTTTCAATTAATTGAGATTGTTCAGTTGAATAAATCGCATTTTTTTCGATCATTTCTACTGTTTTTACTACCATTTCAGCCCCAATTGGCATCATTTGGTCATGCAACTCACCTGCCGTAATTTCATCATTTAATGGAATTTTTTGCTGAATTATCACTTTCCCTGTATCAATTTCATGCTGTAGAAAAAATGTAGTGAGTCCTGTTTCTTTTTCTCCATTCATAATAGCACGATTAATTGGAGCGGCTCCCCTGTATTGAGGAAGAAGGGATGCATGCAGATTAAATGTTCCATAAACAGGATAATTCCAGATGATTTCAGGAAGCATTCGAAATGCCACAACAATATTTAAATCAGGTTTTAATTGTTGATATTCATCAATAAATGAAGCATCTTTTAATTTTTCCGGTTGCAATATTTTTAATTGATGTTGCAGTGCATATGTTTTTACTGCTGAAAATTGAAGTTGCTGTCCTCGCCCTGCTGGTTTATCCGGTGCAGTAATTACCCCTACAATATTAAATCCTTTTTCAACCAGCAGTTGTAATGAAGCAACTGCAAAGGTAGGCGTTCCCATAAATACAATTCGCAAAGGATGTTGATTACTTTCCATTGATTTCAATTAATTCAATACTGTAAACTAAATGAGCGTAAGGTGGCACAATACTTTCAATTCCCTCAGCGCCGAAACCTAAATAATAAGGAACAATAACTCTGTATTTTCCGCCAATCTGCATTTTCAATATGGCCTCTTCCACACCTTGTGGTAAAATAAAACTTCCCATTTGATATCGCAAAGGTTCTGCATTGGTATATGTATTCGATAATTCTTCACCTTTTGTAGTCATTAATAAAAAATGCAGTGTTACAGAATCTTTTTGTGTTGGATACTTTCCTGTACCTTCTCTTTCAATAAAAAAATAAAAACCTGATCCTACCGGTTCTGAATTGATATTGTTCTGTTCGAGGTAAGCATGAAATTCACGTATCGCATAAGCTTCTTCTTTTATTTTGTTTTCATTTTGCCATGTTACATATTGTTCAGTATTCATGAGTTGTAATACTTTTACGTGGAGTTCTGTATATGTAGCTGACGATACTGAATCAGGTGAATATGATGAAAAAGACGGAATCGCATAAAATATATCTGATCTCATTTTGATAACTGCACTGTCTCCAGCACTTAATAATCTCATCATCTTCATAAAATCACTACTATCTTTTTCTTTTGGCTGAAAAGGAATTTGAAGAAAAAAACCTTCACTTAATTCATTTCGCATAATTAGTGAATCTGCATCTTTTTTAATTTCTACAAATGCGAGTAAAAACTGTCCTTCACCGGCAGCTATTCCTGTATCAACCTCAGTAATAAATTTTATACCTGATTGTTCACTAACTTTTTCATATCCTTTCCATGTTCCGCTATTGCACGACATGATGAATACAAAAAGTATAATTGAGAAAAAATATAAACTAAATTTCTTCATTATTTTTTGTCTTGAATAACATCTAAAAGTTCGATTTGATAAACAACCGTTGATAGCGGTGGAATTTTATCCATATCACCTGCAAGACCAAATGCGCGGTGTGATGGAATAATCACAATGGCTTTGTCACCTTTATGTAAAAATTTAATGGCCTCATGCATCCCGCTTTCAGCATTACTGTAATCCACCTTAAAATGATAAGGTTCATTTGGATTTGTTTTGTAACACTGCGTTCCATCCAAAAGCTGAATGTTGAAATAGATCACCACAATATCACCACTCTGTGCCTGAATTCCATCACCTTTTTCATAAATCATATACTCTACACCGGTTCCGGTTTTCTCCATTTTCCAGTTCCTTCTTTTGATGTAGGCATCAATGGCACGTTGTTCATCTTCATTAATTTTTTTATTTCTTTCAATGAGTGGTTCTTTCAAATCATTGATGGAAATTTCATTTTCAGGTTGTTGTACCGGCTTATTTTGTTGACATGATACAACAATACAACTGATGAAACTAAAGGACAATATTTTTATGTATGAAAATGTAAACATCATTTTTATGAATTACTTTCAATCAATAAAGAATGAAATGAGGGTAAATTTTCAAGAAAATTTTGAACTGCATCTTCACATTTTCCGGGAAAGAAACCTCCTGCAGCATTCCTGTGTCCGCCGCCATTAAAGAAACGTGATGAAAATTCATTTACAGGAAACTGTCCTTTGGAACGGAAAGAGATCTTTGTTCCTCCATCCTGTTTTTCATGAAAAAATACTCCAAACTTTATTCCCTGAACGCTTAGTGTATAATTTACAAAGCCTTCCAGATCACCTTTTCTGATATTGCATGCACTGATCTCTTCAGCAGTAAGCCAGATATAAGCAGTGTGTATTTCGGAAAGTATAACCATTTTTTCATTCAGTGCATAACCAAGTAACTTTAGTCGCTGTGGTGTATTTACATCAAAAATTGCAGTTGTAATTTTTTCAACGTTGATCTTATATTTTAGCAATTCAGAAGCAACGATAAATGTTTCAGGACGTAATGCAAATTTAAAACTGCCCGTATCTGTTAGTAATCCTGAATAAAGACAGGTTGCAATCTCTTCATCTAACTTCATTTCAGGAAAAGCTGATGTTGCAAACCAGTAAATCAACTCGCATGTGCTGCTTGCAGTTACATCATGAAATAATAATGCTACATTTTCCTCCGGAAATGGATGATGATCAATCACTATACGCTTACACGAATTGTTTCTGATGTATTGTGCCAGGTCGCCGCAACGTTCAAGCTGACTGTAATCTGTTGAAATAATCATATCTGCGTTTTGAAGCCAGTCAATCGCATCTGCAGTATTATTTTCATATACAATGATAGATGAGATATCAGGTAAAAAGTTAAGGAAGAATGGAATATTGTCTTGCACTACAACTCTTGATTGTATGCCTATTTTTTTTAAAAACAGATGTAGTCCAAGTGAAGAACCAATGGCATCTCCATCTGGATTTTTATGCGGAACAATAGCTACATGTTTGCTGTTTTTAAGCTGTTGGATAATGTCTGTGGATATAGAAGTTGTCAATTTATTAAAATTTAAGTGATGAACCGGATATGTATTAACGCTCTTTTTTTACTTTTGCACCGGAAAATTAATAAAAAGTAACGTTAAGGCATTAAAAAAAATCACATGAGCGGAAAAAGAACATTCACCATGATTAAGCCTGATGCAGTTCAAAACGGACACATCGGAGCTATTTTAAATGATATTATCAACGCCGGTTTTACCATTAAGGCGATGAAATATACACGATTAAGCCCTGAAAAGGCTGGAGAGTTTTATGCAGTACATAAGGAAAGGCCATTTTATGGAGAACTTGTACAGTATATGTCTTCAGGTACCATAGTTGCTGCAATTCTTGAAAAAGAAAATGCTGTAGAGTCTTTCAGAAAATTAATCGGAGCAACTGATCCAACAAAAGCTGAAGAAGGAACTATACGTAAAAAATATGCTACATCAATTGCTGCAAATGCTGTGCATGGTTCAGACAGTGATGAGAATGCATTGATTGAAGGTTCATTCTTCTTCTCCGGACTGGAAGTATTTTAATGAAAATTTAATTTTTAGTATGAAAAGGTTGTGATGAACAACCTTTTTTGTTTTATGACTGCTCCTCAATCCATACAATATCTTGAGTTCTTGCTTGACATGATTTCAGACAACAAGCGAAACGCTTTTCCTGAAGTATTAAAAGAAAGAACAAGACACGTAACGGTTGTGCTGGAAGATATTTTTCAGTCGCATAATGCTGCGGCATTACTAAGAACTTGTGAATGCTTTGGTGTACAGGATGTTCATGTTATTGAAAATGAAAATAACTTTGATGCACCCAATAGAATTGTAAAAGGAGCGCATCAATGGTTGAATATTCATTACTATGATCGTCATACTGAAAGTACTAAACAATGTATAAACGGATTAAAAGAAAAAGGATATAAAATTATCGGTCTAACCCCGCATGAGCAGCAAGTTGAATTACATGATTTTCAAATTGAAGAACCATTTGCATTAATTTTTGGTACAGAAAAAAAAGGTCTTTCCACACAAGCCATGGAATTGTGTGATGTGAAATTAAATGTACCCATGTTTGGTTTTACTGAAAGTTTAAATGTATCTGTTTGTGCAGGTATTGTTATCCAGCATCTTGTGAGTAAAATTAAAAATTCAGATGTCAACTGGTCATTGGATACAGATGAAAAAATGCAGTTGCATATTCAATGGGCTGAACAAGTTGTGGGCAATCCTGAATTAATGAGGGTAGAATTTCTAAAAAAGAACAACAGTCATAGGATGGCTTGATTTTTGTAACTATTTTGCATCGTTGAAAAACTGGTTGTATGTATAAAAAAATAAGTATTGCAATTTTAGTAGTGGTAGCGTTAACTACTGCTTTTTTTGCATACCAGACGTCTCAGACAAAGTATGATTATAATTTCGAAGCATTCTTTCCGAAAAATGATCCGGACACTGATTTTTTTCTGAATTACAGAGACCAGTTTGGAACAGATAACGATTTTGTGCTGATTGCATTGCACAATAACAAAGGTATTTTTGATCAGAGCTTCCTAAATAAAGTAAATAAATTATCAGATACATTAAAAACCATTACAGATGTAAAGTCTGTCGTTTCTCCTCTTGAACTGAATGAAATCACACGCGATCCTTTGATGGGTATGGTGGAAGAAATTCCTTATCTCCGCTGGGAAAATCCTGAGACTTATGCTATCGATAGTGCACGTATTTTTCAAGCTCCCGAACTGGTGGGCTCACTTTTTTCACGCGACGGAAAATCTTTGTGTATCATATTAAATCATACTGAAAAAATAGATGATGATGAGTGCACCCGGTTAACAAATAATCTAAACAACGTTATGCCCGGGTTTGGATTTGATGAGTACCATGTAGCAGGAAGATCTGTTGGGCAAACATATTATACAACATTAATTAAGGGTGAACTGGTTATCATGCTTATCGTCAGTTTTCTGCTGATGGTTGTGCTGATGGTTTTAATTTATAGATCGGCCATGGGTGTAATTCTTCCTATTCTTGTAGTTGGTATTTTAGTGGTTTGGATGATGGGACTGATGCATTTAACCGGTAAACGCATTGATGCCATGGCCAATGCTATTCCTACCATTTTAGTAGTTACTGGATTATCAGTAGCTATTCATATTATCACAAAATACTTAGATCATTTAAAAGAAGGTTGGTCTAAATTTGACTCTATAAAAGATACCATTACCCATGTAGGTCTTGCTAATATATTTACAACGATTACAACGGTAGTAGGTTTTGGATCTCTTGCCACTACAGGAATTAAACCTATAGATGATTTTGGAATTTATACAGCAATAGGGGTAGCATTATCTTTTATTATTGCTTATTCATTAATGCCGGCCATATTATTTCTTTTACCGGAGCCAAAGAAAAAAATAAGTTCACGTCAGCCCAAAATGACCTGGAATAATATTTTGAATTCCATGTTCACGTTTGTAACCCGTTTTAAATTCTGGATATTGGGATTTACTTTTGCAATTGTTGTGGGAATGTTTTGGGGTATGGCCCAAATCAAAGAAAATACCTTCCTGATGGAAGACATGAACGATAAAACAAAAATTAAACAGGATTTTAATTATTTTGGAGAGCATTATCAGGGTACGCGAGCATTTGAATTATCGGTAACAGTGAAAGATACCGGAAAAACATTATTTGATAGGGATGTGCTGGAAGCCCTAGATAAAATGGAATCTGAATTAACGAAAATTTATGACCTGAATTTTATCATATCACCGGTAGCATTGGTTAAATCAGCCAATCGATCTTATGCCGGTGGCGATACCTCCGGTTATATAATTCCTGAAAGTGATGCGAAGCTGAGAAAGATATCCAAGGAAATCATGGCTATGCAAAATACAACCATGATTAAAGGAGTAATCAGTAAAGATTTCAGATCTACACGTATTCGTTCAATGCTGAAAGATGTGGGAAGTAATGAAGCGTTTAAAATGAATCAGGCATTTTATGATTATATGAAAACTCAGCAACTGGATCAATTAATCACCTATAAATTAACCGGCACAGCTGAACTCATAGATAAAAACAACCGTAATTTGGCCTGGAACATTGCCACTGGTATAATCATTGCTTTTGTTTTGATTTCAATTATATTTTATATTCTATTCAGATCATTTAAAATGGTCATTATCGGGCTTATACCTAATATTATCCCTTTGATTATGCTGGCAGGAATTATGGGATATTTTAATATCAACCTTAAAATTTCAACAGCCGTATTATTTACAATTGCGTTTGGAATAGCGGTTGATGATACCATTCATTTCTTAAGTAAGTTCAGGTACGAGATTAAACAGGATAAATCTGTGCTATATGCATTAAAAAGGACCTATTTAACAACAGGTAAAGCCATGATTATTACTTCCATTATTTTATGTCTAGGCTTTGGTGTGTTATCTATTTCTTCATTTGTTGCAACCCAGGTGATAGGTTCGTTAACCGCATTAACTCTGTTTTTTGCTTTGATTAACGACCTCACTGTACTCCCTATTTTAATTCTTCTCTTCTACAGAAAAAAAGAGAAAGTTGACGAATTGTTGAAAGATTAATTTAGCTCATTTTAAAAATTTAACATTGGCTTAACATTCAATGATTAGGTTTGTGTGCTTAAAATTAAATTAACAATAACTTAATTCTATCTTTACTTTGAGCGCATTTAATACAAAAACAAAACTTAATTATTATTTTATCAATGGTTTTGTTTTATTGACATTACTTCTATTAATGAGCGAATCACATGCTCAGAAAACTGAGAAAAACAATACTCAAAAAATTCCCTTTTTTAATTATAAAAATGGTATTTCATTAACCACACCGGATAGTTTGTTTTCCATCCAGTTTCGTTTCAGAATGCAAAACAGGGTTGGCTATCGTTCAACCAGTGAAGTAGATTTTACTCCGTCTCAACTAGAATTCAGGGTAAGACGTTTGCGTTTTTCGCTTCGGGGCTTTGCATTTAGTCCACGTTTAAAATATTATTTACAATTGTCTTTCACCCGTGCTGACATGGATTGGGAAGTGACCAATGTTCCAAATGTTGTAAGGGATGCGATGGTAATGTATGAGTTTAAAAATGGGGTTGAAATCGGAATTGGGCAGACTAAATTACCGGGTAACAGAGAACGTATAACTTCTTCTGCGGAATTACAATTTGTTGATCGTTCAATAATAAATTCACCCTTAACTCTTGACCGTGATTTTGGCTTGTTTTTAAATTACACAAAAAAATTCAACACATTTGCATTTAAAATAAAGACGGCAATTACTTCAGGAGAAGGTCGTAATCAAATCAATTCAGATTATGGATTGGCATATTCAGGTAAAGTTGAATTATTTCCATTGGGTACCTTTACCGAGAATACAGAATATATGGGTGGAGATCCTTATCGTGAGCCTAAACCCAAATTGATGATTGGTGGTGGTGCCCATTTTAATCACAGGGCTACGAGAACCGGTGGACAAACAGGTTTATTGTTATATGAGAAAAGAGATTTGTTTTATGCAACTGCTGACATAGCATTCAAGTATAAGGGTATTTCATTTTCCTCTGAGTATTCTTATCGATATACTGACAATCCCTATACCTTCGACACCCTTTCCAATAAAAGATTTGTTTTTACAGGCCAGGGAGTAAATACGCAATTGGGTTACTGTTTTCCAAAAATGTACGAAATATCATTCAGGCATACCATGTTATTTCCTGATCAGAAAATTTATTTAGATCAACGTCAAATCACGGAATATACATTGGGGCTATCTAAATATATCAATAAGCACCGTATTAAAATTCAGACGGATGTCACTTATCATACTGAATTTGATAGACCAACAAATATTTCTAAAAACAATTATTTTGAATGGAGATTTCAGGTAGAATTAGGGATTTAATAGATAAGTTGACTTAAATCGTGTTTCTTAACATTCGCTTAATATTAGAGTAATAAGTTTGTAAATAATAAAAATGAAAATATGTTTGGATTAGAGCCTGTTTTTTTCTTTCTCCTGATAGTTTGCATTGTTTGCGTTCTTGCGTTTGAATTCATCAATGGATTTCATGATACTGCGAATGCCGTAGCTACGGTTATTTATACCAATTCATTAAAGCCGGTACCTGCAGTGATTTGGTCGGGCATCTGGAATGGCATCGGTGTATTGCTAGGGGGAGTAGGTGTAGCCTATGGAATAGTTAAATTATTGCCGATGGATGCCATCCTTGATCAGTCGATGGCTCAAAATTCAGTATTAATTATTTCCATGTTGCTCTCTGCCATTATATGGAACTTAGGTACATGGTATTTCGGTATTCCTGCTTCTTCTTCTCATACATTAATAGGTTCATTGATTGGAGTTGGTATTGGAATGTCTGTGCATTCTCAGGAAGGTTTTGGTCATGGTGTAAACTGGCAAAAAGCTGCTGATATCGGAATATCACTGCTTGTTTCTCCTATGTTGGGTTTTTCTATTACAATCATTATAATGTTTTTAATTAAGATATTTTTTAAAAAACAAAAAGTGTTATTTAAAGAAGCCAACACTAAAAAGAAGCCACCGTTTCTTGTTAGATCCATTTTGATTTTAACCTGTACAGGTGTTAGCTTTTCTCATGGTAATAACGACGGACAAAAAGGAATTGGTCTTGCTATGATTATTCTGATTTGTTTTGCTCCTGCATATTTTCTGATTAATCCTGAAATCAAACCTGAAAAGTTAAATGGAGATGTTGTAGTAGTGGAAAGTATCATTAATAAAATTGATACCAATCGCCTGGCCATTGATGAGAAAGGCATTCTTTTACAAACCAAAGAAGAAATTAAATATTTTAAAACAGAACTGGCAGTAGCTGGTATGAATCAATTATCTGTAGATGTTAAAAGAGAAGCAAGACATAAACTGAACAAGTTTTTCAAGAATACAAAAGAAATTTTGTCTGAGCCTAATTACGGGCTTTCGTCATCTGATAAAACAATCATGAAAGAGTCTTTGGAAAATATTAAATCTGTTCATGAATATGCACCGTTCTGGATGGTATTGCTTATTTCTTTGTCTCTTGGTATTGGAACTATGGTTGGTTGGAAGCGTATTGTAAAAACTATTGGTGAAAAAATAGGTAAACAACACCTTTCCTATGCACAGGGTGCAAGTGCTGAACTGGTTGCTGCAAGTACAATATTTTTAGCATCTTATTTAAAACTTCCGGTAAGTACTACACACGTTTTATCTTCGGGTATTGCAGGTAGTATGGTGGCCAGCGGAGGAATAAAAAATCTTCAGGCAAAAACTATTAAAACCATTGCCATGGCATGGATTTTAACACTACCTGTAACGGTTACGTTGTCTGCAGTTTTATACTTGCTTTTCAGTTTGTTTGTATAGTATTATACTAATTTCATTACCAGAAATAGAATCGCATAAATAAACACACTCGCCATCATTATTATTTTGAGGTGTATTCTCCAGTGATAAATTTTTTGCGGAAACAATACAAGAATAATTCCTGATAGGAAGCAAAGAATGGGAATGAAAATATAATCGCGGATGCTGTTATATGGAACAATTTTTATTTCTGTACCATAAATTTTAAAATAAGCCACCTGATTAAAAATTACTGAATGGTGTATCTCTAAGGGTATTCCTTTCCATGTTCTATGTCCGGTTTCAAGGTCAGTATATACAATGAAGTGTTTTGTTGTTAAACTGCTATGACATTTTTCAATACCACTGCAATTTCTTTCTTGTTGAATTACATTTTCAACAACAGATTTCGTAGGTAAAAAATGATCAGCAATAAAGCAAAATGAAATCACTAAAATCAACCAGTGTGTTTTTTTTTCCCATCCTATTTCATGTACATCTATATTTTCAAAAGCATCACTTTGTTTTTTAAACTCCTCATACCTCATTCGCGCATACTTCCTTGCCCTTTCTTTTGCAATATCATCAGTTGTTGGTATATGTGTAAAAGATTTTTTCTTTTCGTTTTTCCATGCCATCAATTCTTCATAAGCACGAGTAATTTCAATAAATTGCTCAGCAGCTTGTGGAGAATTATTTTTATCTGGATGATATTTTAATGCAAGTAATCTGTATCTCTTTTTTATTTCTTCTTTGCTCGAATTTTCAGGTAATCCAAGAAGATCAAAATAGTGTTGAAGTCGGCTCATTTATTTACTCGCAATACTGCTGTAAGTAGGAATGAGATTCTGTATTTCCCAATTCAAAGGCTCTGCGCCAGCTATTACAGGCAGTTTCTTTATAATTTAATTTATTTAATATCAAGCCTCTTCCCATGTGCATATAGGCCTCATATGGCTGATGTCGTATAATCTGATCAATCAGCACCAAACACTCTTCCCATTTTTCTACCTGATACCTTTCAGCCATTTCCTCTTTTAATGGCTTCAAATCTGCAGTTGGAATCGGATTAAACTCAAATTGAATTTCAATGTGTAAGGGTAGGGGAGTTTCTTTTGTGTTCAATAATTTCCAGTTTTTTTTAGATGACAAAAGGGTGTTTATACAATTTTTGTTTTGCATTTCAGATAGCGGTTGTATCACTTGAATGTCATTGATTCCAGAGGTGTCTAAAATAAATCCCAACACAACAATACCCTCTATATCATTTTTCTGCTGAGGATTGTAATTTTTATTTTTCAGTTTCTCCCATGCATTAATTCCACCCTGATAATATTGATTCACTTTTTCGCGATAGATACTATCCATTTGTGCGTGAGATACAAATACGCAGAAGAAAAGATGAATTATTATCATTAAAATATGCTTCATGATGATATTATCTGTTTAACCAATATAACGAAAAATTAAGAACAGATGCAAAACTAACCCAGGCCAGGTAAGGTAGAAGAAGGTATGCGGCCATTTTCTTGATACTGTAAAAATGTTTGATGGTAAGAATAATCATCACCCAAAGTACCACAATTTCAATGAAAGCAATGAAAGGTTGCTGAAAGTAAAAGAATAAAAAAGACCATAGAAAATTCAGCATTAATTGAATGATAAAAATACCTATTGCTATTCGGTGTGCAGATGAATTGCCATTATGCCATATCATTCCCACAGATACCCCCATTAGGATGTAAAGGATAGTCCAGACCGGACCGAATAAATAATTGGGAGGATTAAAAATTGGTTTATTCAGCATTACATACCACTCATTTACGGATGATGCAGTTGCAATACCACCTAGAAATCCTATCCCAAGGCAAATAACTACACTAATTAGAATTTTATATATCATGAAAAATGAAAAATGAAAAATGATTAATGATGAAGAATGTTGCAGTACTTAAAATAATATATGGAATCAGGGCAGCGGCACCTGCATAATCTTTTGCTACTCGCTGACCCAAAAATAGTGAAGTTAATGTAATCAGGCTACACAACATAGATAAAGAGGCAATCATTGAGTATCCTTGAAAAATTACAGCAGCAATACCCGCAATAGAGGTGAGACCGGTTGCTACCTCCATAATGGTAAGTATAATCAACAATAAACGCACCTGATTCTTAAAAAATGAAGTGGCAAAGTGTCCGTTGAGCCAGTTAAGATTCTCTTTGAAATTCATGATTTTATCAAATCCTGACTGTAAAAATAAAATCACATGTATAATAAGCAGAACGATAATAATCAATTCAGGTGAGGTTAAATGTTGCATGGTATATGTTTACCTCAAAATTGCAAAAATTTATTGATATGATTCTTCATGGCCTGGATGGTAGATTCATCTGTAATCTTTTTATTTTGATCCATTAGTGAATATATTCTTGAGATGGGCAATTGATAAGGCATAACCTGCACTCCCAAATAATTCAATACACCCGTAAGATGATCCATTCCTCTCAGATTTCCTGCCCTGCCACTTGAAATACCAACCAGTGCCGCTTTCTTTCCTTTAAAAACTGATGGATCAATAGTATCAATCAATGCTTTTACAATTCCGGGATAACTTCCGTTATATTCTGGAATTAAAAAAACATATTTTTCCGGCTCTACAAAGTATGTTTTCAACATATTGTTAAATTCGTTTGAGGGCTTTCCAAATATGGAATTGTCTAATAAAAAGGAAGTTGGAAGATTTCTTAAATCAAATAACCTCATTTCTTCATTATATTCTTTAGATAACTGAATATAAAGTTCAGAAAATAAAATAGATAGATTGTCTTTTCGGTAAGTTCCTGAGATGATTGAAATCATTTTTATTGTTAATTCAGCGGTTCAACATGTTAAAAAAAACGACAGAACAATTAGTGCTACAGATATGTCGTTGTAGTACCTTTGAATAGACTAAACAACGAATAGCAAAGATAGTTTAGTGATTTAATTTAAAGCAAGGTAATAAACATGGGAAAAGTAATATCCATTGCAAATCAAAAAGGAGGGGTTGGAAAAACTACAACTGCTATCAATCTATCAGCAGGTTTGGCGGTGCTGGAATATAAAACTTTGATTATTGATGCTGATCCGCAGGCCAACGCCACATCGGGTGTGGGCTTTGATCATAAAAATATCAAAACGAGTATATACGAATGCGTATTGAATGAGGTTGATCCTAAGGAAATCATACTTCAAACGAAAACTCCTAACCTCGATATTATTCCTGCACATATTGATCTTGTTGGTGCTGAAATTGAACTTATCAATTTACCCAACAGGGAGAAAATGATGAAAGGAGCGATTGATAAGATTAAAAATGATTATGATTTTATTATTATCGATTGTTCTCCATCGTTGGGATTAATCACTGTGAATTCACTTTCAGCATCAGATTCAGTGATTGTTCCTGTACAATGTGAATATTTTGCACTTGAAGGGTTGGGGAAATTATTAAACACAATTAAAATAGTTCAATCTAGGTTAAATCCTGATTTAGAAATTGAAGGAATTTTACTCACCATGTATGATAAGCGTTTACGACTTTCAAATCAAGTGGTAGAGGATGTGAGAACACATTTTCAGGATATGGTTTTTGAAACTATCATTTCAAGAAATACAACCTTGGGAGAAGCCCCAAGTTTTGGAGAGTCTGTGATTATGTATGATGCAGAATCACGTGGTGCACAAAGTTATTTGGATTTAGCCAGAGAGGTATTGCAAAAAAATAATATGATTCAGGTTGATCCGTCTGTAAAAAAATCGAATACTGAAGAAGATGACAAATAATCGAAAACAAGCATTGGGTAAAGGCTTGAGCGCCTTGCTATCCGGAGCAACTTCAGAAGAAGAAGTATTGACAAAAGTATCCGCAGGAGCGTTAGGTTCTTCTGTAGCTATGGTAAATGTAAAATTTATTGAAACCAATCCATTTCAACCTCGTACTGAGTTTGAACAGGAAGCACTGGAAGAGCTCGCAGAATCGATCAAAATACATGGTATTATTCAGCCGATTACTTTAAGAAAAATCAACGACCAGAAATTTCAGCTCATTTCCGGAGAAAGAAGATTTCGTGCTTCTCAAATGGCAGGTCTTAATGAAGTTCCAGCATATGTTCGAACTGCTGATGATCAGTCGATGCTTGAAATGGCTTTGATTGAAAATATTCAGCGTGAAGACTTGAATGCCATTGAGGTAGCTTTCAGTTATCAGCGTTTAATGGACGAGTGTAAGTTAACACAGGAGCAGTTAAGTAACAGGGTAGCTAAGAAAAGATCTACCATCACCAATTATCTTCGCCTATTGAAATTACCGGTTGAAATTCAACAGGGAATCAAGCAAGGTAAAATTACAATGGGTCACGCCCGCGCTATTATTAATGCCGGTGATGAAAAAGTACAGTTAAAAATCTATCAGCAAATTTTAGATGAAGGGTTAAGTGTGCGTCAGGTAGAAGAGTTGGCAAGAAAAAAAGATGCTGAAAAATCTCCCAAATCTAAAAAACCGGAACCGTTTACACCTGTTGAAAATGAAGATACCGAACGAACTAAAACATTCAAATTATACGGAGATAAACTTTCTTCTATTATCAATCATCCCATCCAGATTCAACAGGGAAAAGAAGGAAGAGGTCGAATAATGATCGAGTTTGAAAACGATGAACAACTTGAAAAAATCATCGAGTTTTTTGATAAATAATAATTAAAATAAAAAAGGTGAATTTTAAATTCACCTTTTTTATTTTAATACATCAAATGTTTTTTGCCATTGTTTCTCCAACCAGCATCATACTTGCTATCTGCAAAAAATATAATTAAGTCAGCATCATACTTGCTGTCTACAAAATAAATCACTTTTTTAGCATCGTACTTGCTGTTGGCAAAAAACCATACTCCGTTGTTATCTCCACAATCATATTTACTACTTGCTTTATAAACAACAAGATCAGCATCATATTTACTACTGGCAACAAACACTTTCACATTTGCATCATACTTGCTATTTGCTGAAAAAACAGCTTGAGCATTTAATTGCGATATAGCAATAACGTTAAAAATCAGTGTGATTAAAATTATTTTTTTCATAATGTACTTTTATGTAAAGATATAACTACGCAACATAAATTATTATTTTTTGAATGTAAAAACTTCGCTACGAATTCCTATTTTCGTGCAAAACAATCTCCATCATGTGGTATCAGAACATATTAGAAACCATCGGTAATACACCTTTAGTTAAAATAAACAGACTTACATCGCATATTCCGGCAACGGTTTTAGCAAAAGTAGAAACTTTTAATCCTGGAAATTCTATTAAAGACCGTATGGCGCTGAAAATGATTGAAGATGCCGAAAAATCAGGTGTTTTAAAGCCAGGTGGTACTATCATTGAAGGAACTTCCGGTAATACGGGAATGGGATTGGCCATGGCGGCGATTATTAAAGGATACAAATGTATTTTTACAACAACAGATAAACAAAGTAAAGAAAAAGTTGATGCCTTGCGTGCCTTCGGTGCGGAAGTTATTGTTTGTCCTACAAATGTTGATCCTGAAGACCCACGTTCATATTATTCTGTTTCATCACGTCTGGTGAATGAAGTACCCAATGCATGGAAACCCAATCAGTATGATAATTTATCAAACCGTCAGGCGCATTATGAAACTACGGGACCTGAACTTTGGAATCAAACGGAAGGTAAAATAACTCACCTTGTTGCAGGTGTTGGTACCGGAGGCACAATTACCGGAACAGGGATGTATTTAAAAGAGCAAAACCCGAACATACAGGTCTTGGGAATTGATACCTATGGATCAGTTTTTAAAAAGTATAAGGAGACAGGAATATTTGATAAAAATGAAATCTACCCTTATGTAACAGAAGGTATCGGTGAAGATTTTTTACCGCAGAATGTAGATTTCAATACGATTGATCATTTTGAAAAAGTAACTGACAAGGATGCTGCAGTGATGACTCGCAGAATTGTAAAAGAAGAAGGAATATGGGTTGGAAATTCTTCCGGATCAGCCATGCAGGGTTTGATTCAGATGTCCGATCGATTTAAGAAAGACGATGTAGTGGTAGTTATTTTTGTGGATCATGGAACGCGTTACCTGGGTAAGATGTTTAATGATGACTGGATGATTAAAATGGGTTATCTCAATTCAACAGGATTGAAAGCCAGTGATATCATCGCTTCTTCACGTCAGACGGAACTGATGAGCATTGATGTGAATGAAAAAATAGAAACTGCTGTTCAATGGATGGCTCAGTATGATTATTCGCAAATACCGGTTACAGACCAGGGTAGAATAATTGGCACCATCCATGAAAAGAAAATCTTTGCTGAACTTGTTTCTAATCCTGCAGTTAAAAATGCACACATTCGTGACCTGATGAATGATGCATTGCCTTTTGTGGATATAACCACATCATGCAGTGCTTTGTCTAAAATGATGGATGATAATGTTCCCGCGGTCTTAGTAAGGGATTTTAAAACGGATAAAAACTATATCATTACACGTTCAGATTTATTACGCATTTTGTTGTAATAATCAGACTGATAAATATTGTATTAAAGAATATGCCGGTTGCATTGTTAAATTATAAAGATCAGATGGATTATGTGATTTCTGTTCCCCAACAGCTAAAACGCATAGTATCTCTGGTTCCTTCCCAAACTGAATTTTTATGCGACCTTGGACTGGAAAATCAAATTGTAGGGATTACTAAATTCTGTATTCATCCCAATTCCTGTTTTCAGTCAAAAGTAAGGGTGGGTGGTACAAAGGATTTTAATTTTGAAACCATTAAACTTCTTCAGCCGGATATTATCATAGCCAATAAAGAAGAAAACGAAAAAGATTTATTATTTAAATTAAAGCAAAAGTATCCTGTTTGGATCAGTGATATTATTAACCTTGAACAATCGTTAGACATGATGTTCAGATTAGGTGAGATGTTTCAGAAAAAACAGGAAGCTGCTTCTATAGTAAATCAAATTGCTGATCAGTTTTCAGCATTAAAACCACTGACTCAATCCAAAAGAGTTGCTTATTTTATTTGGAGAAAACCATATATGTCAGTCAATAAGGATACATTTATTCACGATATGCTTCAACGGTGCGGGTTTGAAAATTGCTTTGCCATGTCAACTACACGCTATCCTTCTGTAACTGCAGAAGATTTGAAGGCAGCAGATCCTGAAATAATATTTTTATCATCGGAGCCATATCCTTTTCAGCAAAAACATTTTGAAGAAATACGAAATGTTTGTCCGCAAGCCCGAATATTTCTGGTGAATGGTGAAATGTTTAGCTGGTATGGTTCACGGCTGATGAAGTCGCCGGCTTATTTTAATAAGCTGTGTGATAAAATTCAATCCCAATAAATTTGTATCTTGTCATTCATGCGTTTTACTGCAGTATTTTATATCGTTTTCTTATCTGTGCTTTTAACAGGTTGTAAGGTCAATATTTCGTTGACTGGCGCATCTATTCCTGAAAATGTTTCTACCGTAACCATTGAATATTTTGAAAATCAGGCTGCCCTTACCAACCCAAATTTTCCTCAGCAAATGACGGAAGCCTTGCGCGATAAATTTATTTCACAAACCCGATTGCAGTTGAGAAATACTAATGGTGATATTCAGTTCAAAGGATACATTACGGGCTATCAGACAGCGCCGGTTTCAGTTACCGGAAATGATCAGGCTTCCCTGAACAGGTTGACCATTACTGTTGCTGTTGAGTTTCAAAATACAAAAGATGAAAAACAAAATTTTAAGCAATCCTTCACCCGTTTTGCAGATTTTTCAGCATCTCAAAACCTTTCGCAGGTTGAACAACAATTGATGACTGAAATTACAAGCCAGTTAGTTCAGGATATATTTAACAGGGCATTCTTAGACTGGTAATGACTGAAAACACTCACTTTTAGACCACAAAACAAAATTTTTTATTCACATTTCCCCATTTTTATTTATCTTGCATTGAATTAACAAGAGATTGTTTATAATATTATGTTGTCAAATTCTTTTACAGTTGCGGCTTACAATATTGAAGAACTGGAAGGTGCGCCTTCTGTGTCTGTAAATGCATCGGAAGAAAATACTTTTCTCGGCTGGCTCGAATTATGCAAAGGTGATGAGCCTATGAAATGGACTCGTTTTTCAAAACAAAAACAAATCATAGAACAATTCATACAAACAGAACCCAAAATTCAGCCGGTTAAAGGCGTATTGAATGAATTACGTGATTTTGAAGCTGATGTAAAGTCCAGCAAGAAAGATATCAATGCAATGATTGTATCTGAAACACTCGCTAAAATATATTATCAGCAAAAAAAATATAGCCTCTGCATTGATACCTATCGTCAGTTAAGTTTGGTGAATCCTGAAAAAAGTACTTACTTTGCCTCCCTGATAAAAAAAATAGAAAAAGAAATCGTTTAAATTATTGATTATGTCTATAGTATTTACCATTCTTATTATGATTACCGCAGTATTATTGATACTGGTGGTTTTGATACAAAATTCTAAAGGAGGCGGGTTGGCTTCAAATGTGGGTATTTCCAATCAAATTATGGGTGTTCAAAAAACTACCGATTTTGTTGAGAAAGCAACATGGTATTTGATTGGATTGCTTGTAGTATTGGTGATTAGTTCAGGATTCTTCTTTAAATCAACAAGTACAAGAACTGATGGTAACGCTACGGATGAGATTATTACAAATCTTGAAGTTCCACAGGCGCCTGCTCCTGCAGCACCTGCTGCTCCTCAGGCACCATCAGCACCACAGCCGAATGCGCCACAACAATAATTATCAAATCCCCGAAAGGGGATTTTTTTTGTCATCTTGTCAGCAAGAAACTGACAGTATGTTTGTGCTCAGCAGTACACATGTGAAAAATTGTCCTTTTTTTTAGCCGGAAACAATTTGGCATAATTCATGAAATGATTTAGCGCGAAAAATAAATCGTTAAACTTAAAATTATCGTATATGAGTAAATTAAATGTAAAACCATTACACGACAGAGTGATTGTAGAGCCTGCAGCAGCAGAGGAAAAAACAGCCAGTGGAATCATTATCCCTGACACAGCTAAAGAAAAGCCAATGCGCGGATCAATTGTAGCGGTAGGAAATGGGAAAAAAGATGAGCCGATGACGGTTAAAGTCGGAGATACTGTACTATATGGTAAATATTCAGGAACAGAAATTCAGATTGATGGGAATGATTACCTGATTATGCGTGAAAGCGATATTCTGGCAATTATTTAATGTTGTTGAAAGTTAAATTAAAATCATAATAAATAAAATTATATAGATATGGCAAAGCAAATCACATTTGACGTAGAAGCACGCGAGAAATTAAAGAAAGGTGTTGATGCATTAGCAAATGCAGTAAAAGTAACCTTAGGTCCTAAGGGAAGAAATGTAATTATCGATAAAAAGTTTGGAGCTCCGGCCATTACTAAAGATGGAGTAACGGTAGCTAAAGAAATTGAACTGGCTGAACCTATTGAAAACATGGGTGCACAGATGGTAAAAGAAGTAGCTTCCAAAACTGCTGATATCGCCGGTGATGGAACAACTACAGCTACTGTATTGGCACAAGCCGTTGTTACTGCAGGTTTAAAACATGTTGCTGCCGGTGCTAATCCTATGGATTTAAAGCGTGGTATTGACAAGGCCGTGGAAACAGTTGTAAACTCATTACATAAAATGAGTAAAAAAGTTGGTGATGATACCAAGAAAATTGAGCAGGTTGCTACCATCTCTGCAAACAACGATAGTTTTATCGGTAAATTAATTGCAGATGCCATGGCTAAAGTTGGTCATGAAGGTGTTATCACTGTGGAGGAAGCAAAAGGAACTGAAACTGAAGTGAAAGTGGTAGAGGGTATGCAGTTTGACAGAGGATATTTGTCGCCTTACTTTGTTACCAATCCGGATAAAATGGAAGCAGAACTGGAAAATGCATGGTTGCTGATTTATGACAAGAAAATTTCATCCATGAAGGAATTGCTTCCGGTTTTGGAAAAGACGGCACAAACTGGCAAACCATTATTAATCATTTCTGAAGAAGTAGATGGTGAAGCTTTGGCTACATTGGTTGTAAATAAATTGAGAGGAACTTTGAAAGTGGCTGCTGTTAAAGCTCCTGGATTCGGAGATCGCAGAAAAGCTATGCTTGAAGATATCGCAATTCTAACAGGTGGTATCGTTATTTCAGAAGAAAGAGGATATAAGTTGGAAAATGCTGACCTTACTTACTTAGGTAAAGCAGAAAAAGTGATGATTGATAAAGACAACACAACCATTATCAACGGTGCCGGTAAAGCAGAAGATATCAAGGCTCGTGTGTCTCAGATCAAAGCACAAATAGAAACTACTACTTCTGATTATGATAAAGAAAAATTACAGGAGCGTTTGGCAAAATTAGCCGGTGGAGTTGCTGTATTGTATGTTGGTGCTGCTACTGAAGTTGAAATGAAAGAAAAGAAAGACCGTGTGGATGATGCATTGCATGCAACACGCGCAGCTGTTCAGGAAGGAATCGTTCCCGGTGGAGGTGTTGCTTACATTCGTTGTATTGAAGCCCTTGAAAAATTAAAAGGTGATAATGAAGATGAAAGCTTTGGTATCAACATCGTGAAAAGAGCACTTGAAGAGCCTTTACGTCAGATTGTTGCGAATGCCGGTCTGGAAGGTTCCATTGTAATACAGAAAGTAAGAGAAGGCAAGAACGATTTTGGATATAATGCACGTACTGAAACGTATGAAAATATGTATGATGCTGGTGTAATTGATCCGACGAAAGTAAGCCGCGTAGCATTAGAAAATGCATCTTCTATTGCATCTATGCTCTTAACTACAGAGTGTGTATTAAGTGAGATTAAAGAAGATAAGCCTGCAATGCCCCCTATGCCGGGTGGTATGGGTGGAATGGATTATTAATAATTCATTTCTGATTATTGAAAAGGCGAACCAACTTGGTTCGCCTTTTTTTATTCCGAATATTTCCTACGATTCATTCACTCTGCTACAAGTTCCTTGCATTATGAGGTTATAGCATCGTAGCTTTGTGCTGTTAATTTATTTGTAAAACCCTAAAATTAAATTTTATGACATTGTTAAAAAGCAGCGCATTGATTCCGTCAGTATTGAGAAATACATTACTTGATGATTGGTTCAAAAATGATACATTTTTGGATAATGATTTCTTTAGTAAAGACTGGACGCCGGCCGTAAACATTATTGAAAAAAATAACGAATACGAAGTGGAAATGGTATTGCCGGGCATGAACAAAGAGGATATTCAGGTACATGCAGAGAATGGAATTTTGCAGGTGAAGGGAGAATCAAAATCTGAAAAAGAAGAAAAAGACCGCCGTTACACGAGAAGGGAGTTTTCGCATTCATCTTTTGAGCGATCGTTCAGATTGCCTGAAAATGCAGATGAAGATGATATTAAAGCCAGTTATCATTCAGGTATTCTTCGTTTGGAAATTAAGAAAACACATGTAGCCAAACTCAGTAAAAAAGACATTTCCATTAGTTAGTTTTTCATTTCACTTAATCAAGCACAAAAGGGAGTATCTATTACTCTCTTTTGTGTTTTTAACGAAATGCGGTTAATAAGATCATGTGATATAAAATGTTACTTCATTGAATGCGTTATACATTTACAACAGAATGTATTTGTATGAGGCTTTTACTTGTTTGTTTATTTAGTATAATGCTTGTGAATCCTTTGATTGCACAATCAAAGAAAAATCTTCAGGAGAAAAAAAATAAACTCCAGAATGATATCAATTACACCAATAAACTCTTAAAAGATACGCAGAAGCAGGCTAAAAGTTCGTTGAATCAGATTGAAAAACTACAGAAGAATATCGAAACACGTGTTGAACTAATCAATACTTTTCAGAGTGAAATTGAATTGTTAAATAAAGATATCATTGCATATAAAGTTGAAATTGAAAAGAAAAATAAAGTGCTGTCTCAGTTGAAAGAACAATATGCAGAAATGGCTTTTAATGCATGGCTGAAAAGAAATACTTTTGATAAAATCATGTATGTTTTTTCTGCAAAAAATTTTAATCAGGGATTGCGAAGACTTCAGTATTTCTCACAAATCAGTGATATCAGGAAACAACGCCTCAATGAAATTAAAATATTAAATGAGAAATTACGATTAAAAGTGAATGAACTCAATGGGTTTAAACAGGAGAAAACAGTTTCGCTTAATGAACAAACTGTACAAGCTAAAAAATTGGAAAATGATAAAAAGGAAAAAGAACAGTTGGTTTCAAAATTAAAGACTAAAGAGAAGGGCTTAAAGGAGAAAATAAAGAAAAAAGAAAAAGAAAAAATCGCTCTTGAAGCGAAGATTAAGGCCATCATTGAAAAGGAAATTCGTGAATTAGAGTTGAAAAAAGCCAAAGAGAAAGCGAAGACTACATTCACCACTACCACTACAACAACGAGTTCTGAAAAATCAGGAACCACATCATCTAAAACTACAACACCTGCTGTTAAAGAAACACCCAGTGGAAATGTAACTGCAAGTGGATTTTCATCGAATAAAGGCTTACTTCCCTGGCCGGTGGAAAAAGGTGTAATTACAGGAAAATTTGGTGTTCAGCCTCATCCTGTATTGTCCAGTATTGAAATTAAAAATGATGGGATTGATATCACCACTGATCGTGGTTCATCTGTTCGCTCCGTGTACAAAGGTGAAGTAACCGGAGTATTTAAAGTGGATGGTTACGAAAATGTTGTGATTATCAGACATGGTGAATACCTCACAGTGTATAGTAATCTATCTTCGGTATCGGTTTCAAAAGGAATGTCAGTGAATGCGAAACAAAAAATAGGTACAGTGGCTACTGATGATGAAGGAAAAACCTGCTTGAATTTTCAGGTTCGATTGGGAAGTGCGGTTCAAAATCCGATGTCTTGGTTGAGCAGATAAATTTCTTTTGAATAGTATTGTATTTAAATACAATGAATAAAATGTCAAATAAATAC
Organism: Flavobacteriales bacterium; assembly: GCA_044376575.1. Classification (GTDB taxonomy): domain Bacteria; phylum Bacteroidota; class Bacteroidia; order CAIKAF01; family CAIKAF01; genus BA4. The sequence continues at coordinate 44,931 of JBILKR010000014.1, forward strand.
TTCTCAATAATCAATGACTTTAAGTTGAACTGGAAATCAGATATGGTTTCAGGTTTTCTTGTTTTTTTAATTGCACTTCCATTATGTCTTGGTATTTCTATGGCCAGCGGATTCCCACCTGTTGCCGGAATTTTTACTGCGATCATAGGAGGGGCTTTGGTAAGTTTTTTAGGAGGATCACAATTGACCATAAAAGGTCCTGCTGCCGGATTAATTGTAATTGCAGTTGGTGCGGTTGAAGAGCTTGGGCAAGGAGATCCTATACTTGGATATAAATTAGCATTGGCTACGATTGTAGTAGCTGGAATTATTCAATTTTTTTTTGGCGTATTCAAATCTGGAATTCTCAGTGATTTTTTTCCATCTGCAACTGTACAAGGAATGCTGGCAGCTATTGGAATAATAATAGTTTCCAAACAAATTCATGTGTTGATGGGTGTGAAACCTGAAGGTAAAGAACCCTTGGAATTGATTGGTGAAATTCCACATTCATTTGCGCAATTAAATCCTGATATATTAATCATTGGAATCATCAGTTTATTGATTTTGTTTTTAATTCCTGTATTTCCCATCAAAGCTGTTCGTAAAGTTCCCGCACCATTATTGGTGATTTTAGTTGCTATTCCATTAGGTATGTATTTTGATCTTGATCATGAACATACTTACTTTTTTTTAGATCAAGAATATATTCTAGGTCCTAAATTTTTAGTGACACTTCCGGATAATATTTTTTCTGCAGTTACTTTTCCTGACTTTTCAAAAGTGTTTACTATTACTTCCATTAAGTATATTATGATGTTTGCGCTGGTGGGTAGCCTTGAGTCTTTGATTAGTACTAAAGCTGTAGATACACTTGATCCTTACAAAAGAAAATCAAACATGAATAAAGATTTGGTAGGTGTTGGCATTGGAAATACACTGGCAGGTTTGATTGGTGGCTTGCCCATGATTTCAGAAATTGTAAGAAGTTCTGCAAACATCAACAATGGTGCAAAAACGATCTGGTCTAATTTTTTTCACGGAATATTTCTCTTCATTTTTGTGGTGTTCTTCCCGTGGTTAATACATAAAATTCCTTTAGCTGCATTGGCTGCAATGCTAATATATACAGGGTTTAGACTTGCTTCTCCTAAAGAGTTTTATAAAACCTATAAAATAGGGTGGGAGCAGTTATTCATTTTTTTAATTACCATCATTGTTACGCTCGCTACTGATTTATTACTGGGAATTGCTGTTGGTATAATAACAAAAATGATTATGCATGTGATGAATGGTTTACCTGTTAAATATATTTTTAAACCATTATTTACTGTTACACAAAACGATAATTTATATACAGTTGATGTGTTTCACTCAGCGGTATTTAGTAATTATATTAAATTGAAAAGATCACTTGATCAATTGCCAAGAAAACAAACCATTGTGATTGATTTCTCTGAAACTAAAATGGTAGATCATACAGTGATGGAAAATCTGAAACATTACCAGAATGAATATCAAAATGAGGGTGGAAATTTTGAATTGAGAGGATTAGGTAAATATGATTAATTAAAATAGTAGATATTTTATATCAAATTCTGTTGATTTTTGTTTTACTCAATTCAGTATTTCAACTTACAAATTGCTATTTAATTTATGGAATTAATACTCATAAGCACCTAAGTCAGGAGCTCCAGTCCATAGACGATTTGAGCCTTTCAAATCAAAAAACAATTGATTGTTATGCAGGGTAACGTAACTTGCTTTTCCTTTATTGATGGCAGCAGAACCCACTTTTAAACGAAAGTCCTGCAAGAAAGTATCTTCAAATTTAGGATCAGCATTTTTAATAATTTCTTTGAAACGATTTGTGTCCGAAGTGGATTCATCTGGATCGATACGAAGTAAACAATGATCAAATCTAAAATCAAGTGACGTTGTGTTCACCTGATCCCATCCAATTTCATTTTGTGTACTTCCGTAAATAATCGAATTATAAAATTTTGCATTGAGTGGTTGTGATAGGGTGGCTCCATCACTCGGACGAACATAAAAATTATTCATAAACAGGGTAGGGTAATTCCGTATGCTGTTGCTCCAGTAATTTACCAGCGTGGAGTGGTAAAATTCAATGTTGCCACCATAAGCAAAAACTGCTGAATACTGTCCGCAATTATTTACGAGAGTATTGTATCCCCTGATGTTCATGTTGTTTGTATAAATCCCCAACCCACTCATGTTTTGAATAATCACATTTTCTAACGTCACCTGATTGGGTGTACCGGGGTTTCCGCTGATGGCTTCCAGATTGTCACACTGTAATCCGATGTATCCATTTTTGATGATGGCATTACGAATAATGTTATTAGTGCTACCTTCATTAATCAGGATTCTATCCCACTGTCCGGCCTGATCCTGAAAAGCATACTGTAATCTTGTTCCCTGAAATGTGACCGGTTGTTCTCTTTCGCCCAATACCTGCAGCGTTCCGTCTTTATACACCCATAAGGCACCATTATTGAAAAAGTGTACACGCACGCCTGGTTCAATTTTGAGTTCACAGTCAGAATCCACCACTGCCCATCCTACAATCACATACGGCTTATCATTTTTCCAAACTTCATTACAAGGTATAATAGAGTAGGGGAGTCCGGAGTTCGACAAAGTATCTGTTGGATAGAAATAATGTGCATCTTGTCCGAAGGCAATCAACTCTGCTTTTTTTGTTTTTCCATTCATTTCAATCATGAGGCTGTCTTCATGAATCAACGGTGCATTGCTGTTGTTCGGATCTAAAGTAACTTCAATAAAAACATAGACACTGTCGTTGGCATCAATTTCAATATCACTTACCGAATTGTTTGCATCACCGGGCCATCCGTTCACGTTGATACGATACACGGAGTTACTTCCTGTTCCAAGATACACATTGTCAATAGAAACTGCTTGTGGTCCGTTGTTTCTGATTTTTACCACTTCAGTATGCGATCCCATTTGTGTAAATACGGTATCAAAAATGACGGTATCTCTTGAAAAAGTAATTTGATCAATCGGTCCGTTAGGTCCTGTCTGATCACATGATTGTATCATCAAACCGGTAAAGGCGATAAAAAAAATAACGGGTATCCGTAGCAATCGATGCATCATCTCTTCAAAGGTAATGAAATCTGTTAACGTCAGATTATCGAATATTGTATTCTTTGATTTTTCTGTAGAGTGTTCGTTCCGAAATACCAAGTTCCTTGGCTGCACTTTTTCTTTTTCCGCGGTGCTTGCTGAGTGCTTTTTCAATCAGTTCTTTTTCTCGGTCTTCCAGTGATAGCGACTCCTCAATTAATGCATGGGGCAGTTGTTCTTTAATCACAGAAGGTGTATGAATTATCATACTGTGGTCATCCAGATTTTGTGTGGCGGGTACTGCAGGATATTCTTCATACAATCGCTGAATAATCTGTGCGTTGCTTTCATTCACAGGCATTTCACCACCCGATTGCAACATGGCCATCACCAGTTTTTTCAGGTCCACCATGTCTTTTTTCATGTCAAACAAAAACTTGTAGATCAATTCACGATCGCTGATGGATTCTTCACTGCCACCTCCTGATAGTGCAGGAATATTGGCTCCGGCATATTCATCCGGTAAATAATTTTCTAAGGTGTCAACACTAATGTCTCTGTCTTTTTCGAGAATAGATATTTGTTCAGTAATATTTTTAAGTTGACGAATATTACCCGGCCAGCGATATTTTTTTAATAATAGTTTCGCATCATCTTCAAGACGAATGGCAGGCATTCTGTATTTTTCTGCAAAGTCCTGTGAAAATTTTCTGAAGATCATTTCAATGTCATCTCTTCTTTCGCGCAGAGAAGGAATGTGTATGGGCACGGTGTTCAATCGATAATATAAATCTTCCCTGAACTTCCCTTTATTGATGAGTTCCAACATATTTAGGTTGGTGGCGGCTACAACGCGTACGTCTGTTTTTTGCACTTTGGATGAACCCACTCGAATGTACTCTCCTGTTTCTAATACACGCAATAATCGCACTTGTGTAGGCAAAGGTAAATCTGCTACTTCATCCAAAAAAATAGTTCCTCCGTTCACTACTTCAAAATATCCTTTCCGTGCTTCATTCGCTCCGGTAAATGCTCCTTTTTCGTGTCCGAACAATTCAGAATCAATGGTGCCTTCAGGAATTGCCCCACAATTCACTGCAATGAATGAGCCGTGTTTACGACTGCTCAACTGATGAATTATTTTTGAAAAAACTTCTTTTCCAACACCACTTTCACCGGTAATCAATACAGTAAGATTGGTTGTAGCTACCTGCTGTGCAATATCAATCGCCCTGTCTAACAAAGGCGATCCTCCAATAATTCCAAACCTGTTTTTTATTTCCTGAATTGTCATAAATAATAGTCTGTGTAATTAGGTGAATGTTTACAAGTAAATTAGGAAGCCACAATGGTTCCCAATAGAGTTGCTGAAGTGCAGGCATGTACTTTCACCATCACATATTCACCTGATTTGGCTTGTTCTTTTGGGAATACAATCACTTTGTTCTGACTGTTTCTTCCATATAATTCCTGATCACTTTTTTTCGAAACACCCTCAACCAGTACTTCAAAGGTTTTACCCATGTCTTGCTGATTACTCGCTAACGACAATGAAGTCTGCAACTGAATAATTTCCTGTAATCTTTTACTCTTCATCTCTTCGGGAACATCGTCTTTATATTTGCGCTGTGCCAGTGTATTCGGACGTTCTGAATAATTAAACATGTAGGCATAATCAAAACCTACTTCCTTCATCAGGCTAATAGTATCCTGATGCTCGGCATCAGTTTCACCACAAAATCCGGTGATGATATCAGTAGATATTGCACAATCAGGCATATATTTTTTAATTGCGTGAATGCGATCCATGTATTGTTCGCGCGAATAGCCTCTGTTCATTCTATCTAATACATCAGTATTACCTGACTGTACGGGAAGGTGAATGTATTTACAAATGTTGGGATGTTTGGCCATTACCTGTAATACCTCATCGGTCATATCTTTGGGATTACTCGTAGTATATCGTACACGCAACGCAGTATCAATCGATGCTACGCTATCAAGCAATTGAGCAAAGTTAACGCTGTTATTTTTTTCTTCTTCAGTCAGATTTTTCCATTCTTTTTTTGCGCCACCACCAAACCAGATATATGAGTCCACGTTTTGTCCTAACAAGGTTACCTCCTTATATCCTGCATTGAATAAATCTTTGGCTTCCTGCAGTATGGTTTCAGGATTTCGGCTACGTTCACGACCGCGTGTAAAGGGTACTACACAGAAGGAACACATATTATCGCATCCGCGCATGATGGAAATAAATGCAGAGATACCATTTCCTCCCAATCGCACCGGATTGATGTCGGCATACGTTTCTTCGAGCGATAAAATAACGTTCACTGTTTTTTCACCATCTTCAACACGGCTTACCAGTTCAGGAAGTGAACGGTAGGCATCTGGACCCACCACTACATCTACTAATTTTTCTTCTTCCAGAAATTTTTCTTTCAGTCGCTCAGCCATACATCCCAGTACACCTACAACTAAATCTGGTTTGTGTTTTTTCAGGGATTTGAATTCTGTTAAACGTTTGCGAACACGTTGTTCTGCATTCTCACGAATTGCACAGGTATTGATGAGCACCACATCGCTTTCATAAATGTTGGGTGTAGTGTGATAACCATTTTCATGCATGATGGAAGCCACAATTTCGCTGTCGCTGAAATTCATCTGGCAACCATAACTTTCAATAAAAACCTTCTTTCCGGTTTCCCCTCCGGTAGATGCAATCACCGTGGGTTTTCCCTGGTTCTCTTCAATTATTTCTTTCTTTTCTATACGAAACATACGACCTCTATTACAGATCGTAAAAATACGTATAATTTCAAAAATGACAAATTGTCAGCCTTGAAAAAGCCTGTGGTTATTGAATTTTAACAGTTTATCGGAGTTTTTCCAGTAGTTGCTGAATTTCAAGCTGTAAAGCAGTGGTTTTGTTTTGGGCATACCAGGCATGAATTTTCTCAGCCAGGGCATGATGATCTGTGATTCCGTCTGCCTTAAGCTGTTGAACAAGTGTTTGAGCTTCTGCCGGACGTGGTCCCCAGGTAAACAACTCTTCCATGGTTAGTGTATCGAGGCAAATTAATTTAGGAATGGAACGTCCTCCGTTGGTAAGGTATTGATCCATGATGTCTAGATTTTCATCGCGAAGTAAAAGGCGAAGTTGTATGCGTGGTTGTTGTTGTGCAATGGTATGTAATACGGGTACATTTTGTGCCGCATCCCCACACCAGCCTTCGGTAAGCACAACCCAGGTGAGGTCGCGTTGAAGTTGTTGCAGTGTTGTTATAAGTTCTGTGGAGAGTTGTACTGTTTTATCCAGGCGGTTCATGCGGTGAATATTCAACTTCGCATATTCTGTTAATTCTTCACTTTGATTGGGTCCTGTAGTTTTATTTTCCAGCATCAGCTGGTCAATCATTGCACGATATGCTGTATAAGTGATTGATTTTTGAAGATGAGCGTTTGTTATCATTCGGCAAATATATGATGTGTAAGCTTTTTAAATTCAATTTGTCGGTATATTTTTGATACGACTCATTCGCACATGGTAACCGATTTGAAATTCATACAAGCAGAAGCCAAAGAAAAATCTGAAGAAAATGAAAAGTTCAGAAAATCGCTGTTGCGCATACCCGTGCAATATATAGACGATGTATTACATCCCATTGCAGCGAAGTTTACAGATCAAATCGATTGTACGAAATGTGGTAATTGCTGTAAGGAACTTGAACCGGAAATTAGTAACGATGAAATTAAAAATCTGGAACTATTGGCTTTGCAAAAAGGAAAAGATTGGAATGAAGAAGTTGTAAAGGATGAGGCCAATGATCTCTGTTTTATGAAAGCCAAACCTTGTATTTTTTTAGAAGAAAAAATCTGTACAATATATGCCCAGCGTCCTTCATCTTGTGCCGACTATCCACATCTGCATCATCCCAGAGTGAAATACAGAATGAAGCGTATTCTCGACCAGTATGGGGTTTGTCCAATTGTATATAATACAGTTGAAGAGTTGAAATTATTTATTAGTTAAATTGAATATATTATACTCCATCAATTTCTTGTATCTTGCTCTCTGCTATGAAACTTTCGGTTGTTATTGTTAATTATAATGTTTCGTATTTTCTCGAGCAATGTTTAAAAAGTGTAGAGAAAGCTGTGTTGTGCCTGAATCAAAAATACGGCCAAAACAGTGCTGAAGTTTTTGTAGTGGATAATCATTCGGTGGATGGCTCCAATGAAATGGTAGAACGATTATTTCCTTGGGTAACCCTGATTAAAAATGAAGAAAATGTAGGTTTTTCTAAAGCCAACAACCAGGCGATGCGCATCGCTTCAGGTGAATATGTTTTATTACTGAACCCAGATACAGTGGTAGAAGATCAAACCTTTCTAAAAGTCATTGAATTTATGGATGCCCATCTGGATGGAGGAGGACTGGGTGTAAAAATGCTGGACGGGAAAGGGAAATTTTTACCGGAATCAAAACGCGGACTTCCTACACCCTGGGTGGCTTTTTATAAAATATTCGGATTATCAGCCCTGTTTCCTAAATCCAGACGTTTCGGGAAATACCATTTGGGGTTCCTGGACAATGACCAGATTCATTCCATTGAAATTTTATCCGGTGCATTCATGCTGATGCGTAAATCAGTGCTTGATAAAATTGGTTTGCTGGATGAAGATTTCTTTATGTATGGAGAGGATATTGATTTATCATATCGAATTATACTTGCCGGTTATAAAAATTACTACTATCCTGAAACCCGCATCATTCATTACAAAGGAGAAAGTACCAAGAAAAGCAGTATCAATTATGTGTTCATTTTTTATAAAGCGATGGCTATTTTTGCGATGAAACATTTTCAGCAGACCAACGCTTTTATTTTTTCCTTTTTGATTCACCTTGCCATCTATTTACGTGCTTTTTTATCCATTGGAAAGCGTGTAATTCAACGGATTACTTTTCCCATTTTAGATGGAACACTGATTTATTTTTCCATGTTGATGCTGGTGTCTTATTGGGAACATAATCATAAATACATTGAAGGAGGCAGTTATCCTGAAATCTTCAGATGGGCCGTTGTGCCTTCTTATGTTTTACTTTGGGTCTTATCGTTATTGGTGACGGGTGGTTATCGAAAACCGGTGAAGCCCGGAAAAGTTTTCCGAGGTGTGGCTATAGGTACAATGATTATTTTAGTTATTTACGGGTTGTTACCGGAAGCATATCGTTTTTCCAGGGCATTGATTTTACTGGGTGCCGCATTGTCGTCATTACTTTTTTTAGTTACAAGAATTACATGGCATTTTATCAAGTACCGTAGTTTTTCGTTTGATCAGGGAAAGAAAAAAAGATCGGTGATTGTTGGTTCTGAAGAAGAATGTTTGCGTGTGGAAGGGTTGATTCGTTCTACAAGGATTGGAACTGATATTATTGGATTCATTGGAAATGAATCTGTTCATCAACTACATCAGCGTATGCTGGGCAGTATCTCTCAACTTACTGATTTGGTTCATATCTACCGCATCGATGAAGTTATTTTTTGTGCAAAGGATATCTCCTCGTCTCAGATTATTGATCAGATGTCGTTAATGCAAACCCACGAAACAGAATTTAAAATTGCTCCGGTGGAAAGTGAATTTATTATTGGAAGTAATTCCATTCATCGGATGGGAGAATTGTATGTATTGGATGTGAATGCGATACATAAACCATCCAATCAAAGAAATAAACGTTTCATTGATATCCTGATCAGCGTGCTATTGTTTACTGTATCGCCCGCTGTTTGCTGGTTTTACAAACATCCTCGCCATTTCATTAATAATATAGTGCAAGTGCTTGGTGGTGCAAAAACCTGGGTATCATATGCCGATGTTGCCGGACAATCTTTACCAGCGTTACGTAAAGGAGTGCTGACTCCTGCGGATGCTTCGGTAAGTGATATCACAGACAACACTACGCTTCAGCACCTGAATATGTTATACGCGAAAGATTATCATCCCATGCTGGATGTGTCAATCATTATCAAAAACATTAAAAAACTGGATCGGAGCGAGTAACTTATTTTTCAAAAACTACTTCTTCATAAGGAACCCTGTAACGTGGCCCCCAGATACCTTCTTCTGTTCCTTTACCCACCGAAATAATCATATTAATTTCAGCACCGGAAGATAATCCCAGGGCTTTCTTTACCCTTATCTGATCAAACCCTTCCATCGGACAGGATTCAAATCCTTCGGCCGCAATAGAAAGCATAAAGGTTTGCGCAGCCAGTGCACATGATTTATGAACCATCACACGCTGATCTGCATGTCCACCGAAACGCATAAAAGGTTTATTAATTCCCATGATTAAACATACCATTCTGCGTAACGTAGCATAAAAACCAAAGATGTCGTTTTTATACAATACAGGCATCAGTTTCCCATAATACTTGAGTCCATTCTTTATCATTGGGTTGGGCTCTTCACCGGGCTTAATATTTTCTTTGATGCGGTTAATATTAAACTGTGCTCTTTTTTTCCACAGATCTTGACGGGTAACAAATACAACCATTTCCTGAGCTGTCTTTGCTGCGGCCTGTCCTAAGCACAAAGGAATAAACTTCTTTTTTTCTTCTTCTGAGTGTATCCAATAGAATTCCCACAATTGCATATTACTGCTGTTGGGTGATAATATGGTTCGCTGTAAACTTCTATGCATCACTTCTTCCGGAACTTTTACATTGGGATCAAATTTTCGGTTGCTTCTTCTACGTTGTATAATGGCTTCGAATTCTTTTGAATACATAATCTCTTTTTTTAATGCTACGCAAAGGTAATGATTCAGAATTACTGACCTGCAACAATCTGACGATCTTGCAATAATTCTATTACTTCCCAGTCATTCACCTGTTCGAACTGTGCATAGAATTCACCCACACCTCCAAAATGTTCAGCGGTATGCAAACAAATAAATTCATCAGCCAATGATTGAATTGTTTTTACAGCATCATTCGGTGCAATAGGAACAGCAACAATTATTTTTTTTGCATTTTTTTTTCTAAGTACATGAATACAATTGATTATGGTACTTCCTGTAGCAATGCCATCATCAATGATGATTACATTTTTACCCTGAAGGTTCATCTGATTGAGTTTACTATTGAAATAATTGTATTTGTGTTCTATGTTTTTACGAATTTCTTCCACCTGCTCATCAATGTATTCCTGTGAAACATCTGAACGGTCATGAATCATCACATGGTCAGCACTTACTGATCCTATAGCATATTCAGGCTGAAAAGGATGTCCAATTTTTTTGGATAAAATAATTTCCATGGGCAAATGCAATGATTTGGAAATTTCATGGGCTACTACTACACCTCCTCTCGGAATACCAAGCAGTAATGTGTTGGTATCAGCATATCTTATGAGTCGTTCAGAAAGTAATCTGCCGGCTTCTCTCCGGTTAGCAAATAAAGTATTTTCCATTTTACTTGGATTGATTGTTTTAAAATTAAGCCAATCAACTTTTATTTGCTATGCAAAATGAAATGTATTTATTCTATATTTTTTATTGCATCAAGATTATTCGAAGTGAGCAAATGAACATGTCGTGTAATTTTTTCAATATCCCAGTTCCACCATTGTAATTCCAATAAAACTGCAATGTGTTCTTCAGAAAATCTTTTTTTAATCACTTGCGCCGGATTACCTCCAACGATTGTGTAAGGCTCTACATTTTTTGTCACCGTTGCATTTGTGGCAATGATCGCACCATCTCCAATATGTACTCCGGGCATAATGGTTGCATTGTATCCAATCCATACATCGTTCCCAATCACTGTGTCGCCTTTGAATGGATAATTCTTATTATCCATTGCATGTGCCCAGTCTTTTTCAAACTTGGCAAATGGGTAAGGACTAATCGCATCTACCAGATGACTTGCACCATTCATAATGAAAGTAGCTCCGTGAGCAATCATACAAAACTTACCAATAATGAGTCGATCACCCATCCAATCAAAATGATATTTTACATTCTTTTCAAAATTATATACATCATCAAAATCATGAAAATAGGAATAATCACCTGCTATAATATTAGATTTGGTAATGATGTTTTTAATAAAACACAGGTCTTTAAAACCGGGCATTGGAAAAATTTCGTTTTTATCGGGATAATTCATTCAATTGATTTGAATTCAATTATACAAAAAATTAGAGTTGGAGTTAAGGTTTTTTCATCATCTTTGTTTAACTGATAATGCATATAACCATGAAAAAAATATTTTTACTTTATCTATCTTCTATCCTAAGTGTTTCTTTATTTTCACAACAGGTAGAGTTTAACAAACCCAATGGCGGTTTTAAATTTACTGAAGTGAAAGACATGGAACCAACAGCTGTAAAAAATCAGGCCAGTTCAAGCACTTGCTGGAGTTTTTCAACCCTGTCATTTTTTGAATCTGAATTAAAAAGGATGGGAAAGGGAGATTTTGATTTGAGCGAAATGTTTGTGGTTCGTAATATCTATGCTCAGAAAGCAGTGAAGTATGTTCGTTTGCATGGTTCAGGAACTTTTGCTCCGGGTGGTGCATTTCACGATCCGCTCTATGTGTGGAAAAATATGGGTATGGTTCCGGAGTCTGCCTATCCTGCGTTGTTGCAAAATCAGTCAAAAATTAATCATAATGAAGTTGATGAATTATTGAAAGGAATGGTAGATGCTGTAATTAAAAATAAGAATGGAAGATTATCTCCTGCATGGTTTCCTGCTTTTAATGGTGCGCTTGATAGTTACTTTGGCAAGTTACCTGATTCATTTGTCTATGATGGTAAAACCTATACACCCAGATCGTTTGCAGATATGCTCGGTTTGAAACCATCCGATTATATAGATATTACATCTTTTACCCATCATCCTTTTTATTCCACTTTTGTATTGGAAATTCCCGACAACTGGTCATGGGATCCTATCCATAATTTACCGCTCGACGAAATGATGCAGGTACTTGATAATGCATTGATGAATGGATATACAGCTGCCTGGGGTGCTGATGTGAGTGATAAAGGTTTTTCGCATAAAAATGGAGTAGCTATAGTTCCCACAGCTGATTGGGATGTGATGACCAAGGAGCAGAAGGATACTATTTTTAATCGCCCGCTAACTCAAAAGAAAATTACACAGGAATTGCGTCAGCAGGATTTTGACAATTATGAAACAACAGATGATCATGGTATGCAGATCGTAGGTTTGTTTAAAGATCAGTTAGGTAATAAATATTATAAAGTCAAAAACTCATGGGGAGAAAATTCCAATGAATGTGGAGGTTACTTTTTTGCCTCAGAGTCATATGTGCGCCTGCGAAGCATCAACATCATGGTGCATAAAGATGCTATTCCAGAAGGGATTCGCAAAAAGATGAATTTGAGTCAAAAATAAATCAAGTTACTGAACAGTAACTTCCAGTTCAGAAATGGTGTAATTGTTGAATTCATCAATACATAATATCTGAATTATATATTTTCCGAGTATTGTATTTGAATTGGTAGCGTAACTGGTATTAAATACTGATAATCCTGAATTTGTATTGTTAAACAATACTATTGGATTTGAACCTGTTATCAATGGAATTAAAGTAATTTTTGTACGGTGAAGTGCTCCTGAAGTAACATTGTTTGAAAGCAAATCACTAACACTACCCTGTATCTGTATCGTATCTCCCGAATTGAAAATACTACCATTCAGCGGTGAATTCATTACAATTTGTGGTGCAATTGTATCCGTAGGATGAAAAATTTTAATGGCTACAGTGTCTTTAGCTTCACTCGTAGAATTATTGATGATGGAAACAATCAGGTTGTAATTACCCGGAACAAATGCGTTGGGAATGCTGATTTGATTGTTGATTTGGGTTTGCTGTAATCCGGGATCAGATACCAGCAAATAAGAATATTGTTCAAATTGAATAGTTCCGCTAACTGCGCTATCTAAAATCTCTGAAGGATAGGCTTGCTTAAGTTCAATTTTATATTGTTCTATAGTTGAACCATTGTTTAATAATGCACTGATATTAATATTCTGACCAACAAAATATGCCTGATCTTGAGTAGGGGTATCAATCTCAATTTCAGGTTTACTGTCATCTTCCTGATTACAGGAGAATAAAAATGCTGTTGAAATTAAGACAGCATAAAAACAATGTATATAACGCTTCATGAAACCAAGTTACAAAACAAATATGGATTATTAAAAATAATTCATTTTACGTGTGTGATATTGTTTTCATAAAAAAGCAAATCAATGTGTATTACATACACATTGATTTGCTTTTTTCTTTATTGAAATAAATATTTTATTAAGGAATAATGATATTCACACTTTGATGAGCCTCATTAAAGTATGAATCATAACAGTGGATTTCCAGTTGCCAGTTACCAGAACTGATTCCATTGGGCAATGCAAAGGTACTTTGAAACGTACCGGTTAACGGATCATATTTTCCGTTAAAATTTTCAGTTTCATCGTAATCTCCCAAATCAAATTCTTCAGTTCCGTTTGTAAGAATTACCTCAATGCTTCTGATTTCACCAGCTGTAACCATATCACTTTTCATATCTGAAAGCTGAGCAATCAATAGAACTGAGCCAACCACAGATGCTCCGTTTGCAGGCGCAGTAATATCTACTGAGGGTGGCATTTCGTCCATCGGATTGATGACAATAATATCCACTGACTTCATACTTTCATTTCCTGATTTATCAGTTGCATAGATTCCTACATGATATGGTCCCGGCCATGCATCTGCAGGAATTTCTATATGAAGGTGTCTGTTTATCATTGTTCCTGAAATATTCTCAATGATAATGGTATCAAATGCAGGTAGAATTTCAGTTAATTTTCCATGAGAATGTCCATCATGATCACCATGAATATCTATCTTAAATTGATTCAGATCCACATCATCTGTAATGTCAAATTCAAGATGAATATCTCCGCCTGTTTCAACTACTTCCTGAGCTGTTGGAACACTGATGGTGATTTCAGGAGCCTGGTTGTCTGTTCCGCAAGATGTAATAAATAATGTGGCAGTGATGCCTAAAATAATTAATTGAATCTTTTTCATACGATGTAATTTTAATTTTTAATTGTTTTAAATGAATGATTGAATTTTATAACCAATGTGATCATTGCATTGATTCCCGGTTCCGGAAGATTTAAAATCCGGTATCGGTTCACATGCATCATGTATCGTTGATTGGTTAAATTGTTGAGTTCTGTTTTAAGATCGAACTCTAGACCTCTCCAGAAAAATGTGGTACCCAACCCCAGCCCAAGCAAAAAATATCCATCAGTTCGCTTTTCATTCAACGAATTCATCCATTGTGGCAAAGCGCCTTGCGGACTAATTCTGAAAAATGTATTTTTCATGAATTTAACACGAAAATCCGGATTATATTCCAGCTCGGTGTGAATCATAGCCGGAGGAATAAATGGAAGGGGATAAAAGTTATCAGTGTTTAATGCAAATACATAATCAATAACAGTATTGAGATGCAGATTTTTTGCAAAGTGAATATCATGTTGTATTTCAATTCCTGTTTGTATTGTATTGCCTTGTGTATATTGGAAAATCTGACCGGCTTCGGGTAACGGTGAGAATTGTCCTGTTGGTCGAAGATATATGAACTGAGAAAAATAATAGAAGAAAGGACTCACTGATAAATTCCATTTTTTCTTTTGTATATCAATGCTCATATCTAATTGAATTCCTCGTTCCTGTGTGAGTGAACTATCGCCTTTTTCATGTCTAAATGTACCATGATGCACTCCATTGGCTGTTAACTCCGGAACAGTTGGTATACGAAAACTGCTTCCTATATTCCATCGTAGTGTAAGATGTTGGGAAGCGTGAAATGCCAGCCCTACATTACCTGATGCATTGCCATACCATTTTTCAAATTCAACAGCATTTACTTCGACACCTGTTTGATTACCAAACATATCAAATAAAGATGTTTCGTACCTTTCAATTTTTTGAAAGGCTCCATCACCTCTAATTCCAATATTAAAATTTAACTTATCACTGATTGCTCTTCTGTAATACACAAATCCACCCCATTGAAGCAAATGGTAACCAGGAATGAGATAAGAAAATCCGCTTGAGGCATTCTTTTGATAAGAAGATGAAAGTCCCATAATCCAGTGACCATTATTTTTCTCGTCGAAGTGATAGCGCGCATTGGCAGTATAAGTCTGCAAATCGAACTGATGTTCTACATTTGTGGTATCGAAAATGTATGTATTCCCATGGTTATGAGGCAATGATTTTTCCTGACGCTTGTTGAATTGAAAACCCAGATCAACTTCAAGCCACCCTTTACCCAAGCTGATGTTGTTGTTCCAGATTGCTTTCCAGTGCTCAATGGTTTGATAAGGTAAATCAATATCACGATCATTAAAATCATCTTCCAGATCATAACTTTTAGGAATACCATGCGCCCCGGAAAAGAAACCTACTTGCTGATATACTCGCGATACTGTTAGCATACTGTATCCCCAGTTTTGTGCAATACCCAATGAGGCGCTGAAGTTTCGCTCTTTTCCTGCTGTATTCTTTAATCGCTGATTGACCAATGGAAGCCAATAGGAATTATATAAGAAAGAATCAGCTGGAACCTGATAATCCCCCGCATCGGTTTGCGAATACCTGAGATTCAAAGAAAATGCACCAATACGCGCTTTGGCCTGTGCAGATAATCCGATGGTGTGATTCACACTTCGGTAAGTGCTGAGTACAGATGCTTCTACTTCTTTGTCCTGAAGTAATTCGGGCAAACGAATATTGATAACACCACCAATGGCATCAGATCCGTATATCAGTGAAGCCGGTCCGCGAATAATTTCTACACGTTCAACATCAAAAGGATCAATCTCCAGACCATGATCCCAACCCCACTGCTGACCTTCCTGTTTGATTCCTTTATCTGCTACAACTACTCGATTGAAACTGAAACCTCTGATCATTGGTTTTGATATCCCCGTTCCTGTATTCATTGTATTGATTCCAGGAAGCATATCTAACTTCTGCATAAGTGTAAAACCATGATGCTTGTCAAGGAAACTTTTGTCTACCATTGTAATCTTTAGAGTACTTTCCTTTTCTTTTGTTTTTAATATGCTTTCCTCAATCAGATACTGATCAATTTCTAGCATCGTTTCTTGTAGTGAATAGTTTAACTTCAGTGATGAATTGTTAATATTAATTTCATCATTAATAGATGAATAACCAATATACTCCACATGTAGGTGATAGTGACCTGATTTGATATTAGATAAGCGAAAATATCCATTCCTATCAGTTGCTGTACCCTGCATAGTTTCATGCAGGTGTACGTTAGCACCTTCTAAAGGAATACCTTTTTCATCGGTGATATAACCTTCAATAAATAGTTGGCTCCATGATGTATGAAATATACACATCATGAAAACAAATAAAATTCTTTTCATTAATTAATGATATAAGTTAAATTGGAATATTGAGTAAATTAAACCGATGGCGGTGCTCTTCCTTTTAACTGATATCTTTTGGTAAGAATAGGTTGAAAAATTTTACCGGAATTATAAGCACTGCATACTGTAATTTTAAATTTGAATTCTTCAATCCTATGATCAAAATCTTTAAAAAATAAATCAGGGAATTTACAATGAATATGCTCTTTTTCTATTGTAAATTCACCAGGTTGATTAGGATGACATTCATGTGTGTGCTCATGTTCATGAAAAATATCCATCAATCGATCCGGCAATAACTGCAGTCCGAAGGATAAAAGCAACAGCATAGAGAGAAAATTACTGTACTTTTTGGATATGTGCTTTTTTGAATTCATTAAAATATTGTACGAAGTTATTAACAATAGATCAAATAAAAAAGTTCAATATGTATTTTTGAAATGTTATGGAAGAGAATAAAGGATTTATTGTTTCCGCCAGAAAATACAGACCACAGACATTTGATGATGTGGTAGGTCAGATGCATATTACCAACACGCTTCGTAATGCGATTAAAATCAATAAAATTGCACATGCATTTTTATTTTGCGGCCCTCGCGGTGTAGGTAAAACAACCTGTGCACGGATTGTTGCCAAAACGTTGAATTGTATGCAACTTTCTTCTTCAATTGATCCTTGTAATCAGTGTGAATCGTGTAAAGGATTTAACTCATCTCACTCATTTAATATTTTTGAACTTGATGCGGCCTCCAACAATTCAGTGGATGATATCCGAAGCCTTATTGAACAAGTCAGAATTTTACCTCAGATAGGAAAATATAGTGTGTTCATTATTGATGAGGTGCACATGCTGTCACAAAGTGCTTTCAATGCATTTCTTAAAACACTTGAGGAACCACCTTCTCACGCAATTTTTATTTTAGCAACAACAGAAAAACATAAAATTTTACCGACCATACTTTCTCGCTGTCAGGTTTTTGATTTCCATCGCATCACTATTGATGATATGGCCAATCACCTCGCTCGCATATCAGTAAAGGAAGGCGTCGATGCAGAGCCTGATGCATTACATGTAATCGCTCAGAAAGCAGATGGTGCATTACGTGATGCCTTGTCAATTTTCGATCGAATTGTCACTTTCTCCGGAAATAAGATGACATACAGGGATGTGATTGATAACCTTAATATCCTTGATTATGATTACTATTTTAAAGTAACTGACCTCGCATATCAGGGTAATTTTAAAGAACTTTTATTGCTTTTTAATGATGTATTGAATAATGGTTTTGATGGACAACAATTTATTGGTGGATTGGGCGACCATTTGAGAAATTTATTGGTTGGTCAGGATGAAATTACCATCAAATTACTGGAAGTAGGAGAGCAAATTAAAGAGAGATACTATCAACAGGCTAAATTAACGGATGTTGATTTTTTGATGCAGGCACTTGAAATAATAAATCAGACAGATATCACATATCGAACATCCAATAATAAGAGATTGTTGGTTGAAATTTGCCTGATGCAACTGGCAGGATTAAAAAAAAAAGTACTGAAGTAACTTCTGAGTCTGAGACAGAAGAAATCAATTTAGAATCTGAATCTGCATTAAGTGTTAATTCAACGCTTGAATTAACTGATGAAAAACCAATTATTGAAGTTGCACCTGGACCCGAAATAATAACGCCTTCAGCTGATATCAAGCAGAAAGAAACATCTACCAATAAAACAGAAAATCCGGTTAAACGTAAAACGGTTTCCATTAAAAATTTTGTTCCTGATAAAAAAGCAGAACAGCAAACTTTAGAGGCAATATATGTTGAGAATAGTCATCCGTTTACTTTGGATGATCTAAGCAGGCAATGGCAATTATACAGTGAAGAGCTCGAAAAAAACGGTAAGATGAACTGGCTTGCAATGATCAAAAGGAATCAACCGAATATCAATGAAGAAGGGGTGATTGAATTTGCATTGGATCATATAGGTTTGGAGCCCGAATATTTACAATTGAAGGTTGATTTTCTAAGTTTTTTACGCACCACTTTAAATAATGGTAAAATCAATTTAGAGGTTGTAGTTCGTCAGCATAATACTGAGAAAAATCCCGTAACCGGAGATGAAAAATTTGAGTTTATGTCTAAAAAAAATCCGGCTATTCTTCATTTGAAGAATTTATTTGATCTTGAACCTGAAATATAATTATTGTTGATGGTAAATTAATAATGGTGCTTTTAAATTCAGTGCAATTTGTTTTGATACACTTTGTCCGTTTATTAATCTGTCCAAAAAGTTTCTGTGTCTAACACCCATAACCAATAATCTATCGGTATGCTCGGTTAAATACTGTTCAATACCTTCTTTGGTTGTATCTGCTTTTTGTATGGTTACATTAAATTTTTCTTCAGGAAACGATGATTTTATATCATTAATAATTGCATTGTCAGAAAAAACATCAAGCTGCCATTCGCTATCAATTTTTAGTACATCAATACTTGCTTCTAATTTATGGGCAAACTCAAAAACTTCTTTTAATATCTTTTGCTCATTTTCTTCCAGTGAACTACAATAAGTAATGGCTTTAAATGTCGAATAATAAATGGTCGGAGGAATTAATAGCAATGGAGTACTAACGGCATTCATTACTGCCGTTGCATTACTGCCGATCAATTTATTCACAAAACCACTTGCGCCTGTTGTACCCATAACAATAAACGCCGGCGATATTTCCTTTTCCATCTGCAGTAATACCTCTCTTAAAAATCCTGTTTTGATGATACTTTCAACATTGGTAATTTTTGATTGTGTCTCTTCTTTAATTTCTTTAAGTAATTGTATTGATTTTTTCTCATCTTCATTGGTATCAGATACTAAAATTGCTTCTTCTGCATTTCCTGAGATATGTGGCGGAGGAAGCACATGTAAAAGTGTGATGCTGTATTGAAAAATTTCTGCTAACGATACTGCATAATTTAATGCTTTTGTAGATGCAGATGAAAAATCAATGGGAACAAGAATGGTTTTCATGATGTTGATTTGTTTACATCAAAAATACAGATACTGATATGAGTTATTCATGATATTTATCATGTTATTGTTAAGATTATCATCTTTCAATATAAATTCAAGTATTTTTGCTGAGCATTGAAGATGTGAGTATGGAAAAGAAGATTTTAATGGTATGTCTAGGAAATATCTGTCGTTCACCAATGGCAGAAGGAATAATGCGTCAAAAGGCTTCATTACACCAACTGCCTTGGAAGATTGATTCTGCCGGAACGGGTGGTTGGCATTCCGGCGAATCTCCTGATAGTAGAGCAATTGCTGAAATGAAGAAATACGGAATTGACATATCACAATTGCGTGCCAGGCAAATCACCGTGAAAGACTTCGATATCTTCGATCATATATTTGTTATGGACTCAACCAATTATATTGATGTTATTCGTATTTGCAGAAATGATAAAGATAAGCGCAAGGTGGAGTTGTTTTTAAATCTGTTGGAACCGGGAAAAAATAAAAATGTATCCGATCCATATTATGGCGGTCAGCAAGGTTTTACGGATGTATATGAAGTTCTGAATAAAGCCAGTGATAAATTTATAGAAATACATGTTAATGGCACAAAAGGGTAGGGTATATCTTTTACCCAATGTGTTGGGTAATGCAGGTGTGCAAAAATCATTTACACCATATCAAAAAGATGTTATTGAAAATCTTACACATTTTATCGTAGAAAATGTAAAGCCGGCTCGGCAGCTAATAAGACTATTGTCTAAGGAAAAAAATATTGACGAATGTGTGTTTTATGAATTGTCTGTATTCCAAAATTCAACTGATGTAAAAAATGAATTGCTGAATTTATTCGAAAATGGGATTTCTGTTGGTGTGATATCAGATGCCGGTTGTCCGGCCATCGCAGATCCTGGATCTGTATTCATTAAAATGGCTCACCATCATCACATTATTATTGAACCGCTGGTTGGACCGTCAAGTATATTACTCACCCTTATGGCCAGTGGATTGAATGGTCAGTCATTTAACTTTCATGGATATTTGCCTAAGGAACAAGACCTTCGAAAAAAGAAACTATTATCCATTTCTGCTGATATTCAGAAAACCGGCGCTAGTCATTTGTTTATTGAAACGCCTTATCGGAACGATCATCTTTTACAGGACATCTTACAAATCATGCCTCCGGAAATATATATGTGTTTGGGTATAGATGTTTTGAGTGATGCAGAACAAATAATCACAAAACGCATCAGCGACTGGAAAAAAACCGTAACAACCCTTAAAGGAAAACAAGTACTTTTTATACTCGGAAAGTAAATTGATAATTTTTAAACTTTTTTATTAAAAACTTGTTTTTCTGTTGAATGTTAACAAATTATGGCTCAATATTCCATCAAAGATATAGAAATACTTACCGGTGTTAAAGCTCATACCATTCGTATATGGGAACAGCGTTACAATATTGTTGAACCGCATAGAACGGATACCAATATCAGATACTATGATCAGGAGCAATTAAAACTATTGCTCAATGTGAGTATGCTATTAAAAAATGGTAAGAAAATTTCTCATGTAGCTAAAATGGACAAAGTCCAGTTGAATCAAGAAATTTTATCGCTGGTAAATATTCCTGTAGATAAAGATGGATTCCTTGATATTCAGATTGATAATCTGATAGTATCCATGATTGAATTGGATGAATTAAAATTTGAAAAAATAATTTCTAATTCAACGATAAGGCTGGGATTTGAAAATGTAATGACCAAAATCATCATTCCATTTCTTCACAAAGTTGGATTACTTTGGACAACCGGTGAAATTAACGTAGCGCAGGAACACTTTATTTCCAATCTGATCAGAAGAAAACTCATCGTTGCTATCGATGGCCAATCTCATAATTTTAACGAAAAAAAAAGCTTTTTACTCTTTCTGCCGGAAGGAGAGTTGCATGAAATGGGATTGTTATTTGCAAAGTTTTTAATTAAATCAAGAGGATTTAAAACAGTATATTTAGGACAGTCTGTTCCAATGGATGATATTATAAAATTAAAAGAAACATATTCGCCGGATTATATTCTTACCTATTTCACTCTTACTTATGATTATGAGCAGATGATTGAATATGTGAACCATTTGTTTTCTAATTTTTCCCCAAATCAAATCATATTGTGCGGTCCTCAGGCTTCTTCATTAAAATCTAAGATACCTGTAGGTGCTAAAATTATGTTACAGATTGATGAATTAATCAATTTTCTTCAGGGATTGTGATTGTTTTACTATTAATTTGAGATCTTAAACAATTATATCTGGTATTATGTATTCCTGTTAATTTATCTAAATATTTGATAATCAAATTAATAAAAATATTATATATTTACATAGCTTTAAAAAAGGTTAAATAGGTATTAAATAAATGTTTAATATTTTGAATGTAAAATTAAACAAAATACATTTGAATAAATCTTTAAACAATTACCTATGAATGTAACAGCTTTTGATTTCTCCGGAGAAGTACTCAGCCACAGAGATGCGTTGCGTTACTTTGCATTGAGTTTAACGAACAATTCAGATGATGCTGATGATTTGGTTCAGGAAACCTTGCTTAAGGCATTTACTTATAAAACCAAATTTGAAGCTAATACAAATTTGAAAGCATGGTTATATACCATCATGAAAAATATTTTCATTAATAATTACCGTAAGATTATAAAAGTAAGAATGGTGTTTGATGGAAGTAAGGAACTATTTAAATTAAATATACCTGAAACGAAAAAAACATTTGATCCGGATGCTAAATTAAATTATAATGAAATGATGCAGATGGTGAACACGCTGGATGATGATTTCAGAATTCCTCTAACGATGTATTTTGAAGGTTTTAAGTATAAGGAAATAGCAGATCATTTGTCATTACCAATTGGAACCATTAAAAGCAGAATATTTTTAGCCAGAAAGCAAATGATGAATATGGTAAAAGAGTTTGCTTAAATCGTATTAGTTAAGGTTAGTAATCAGAAAGGCAGTGAATAAATTCACTGCCTTTCTGATTTAAATTTTGTTGGGTTTTGCAAATGTTATCACGTCTTTTCCGGTAATTTTTTGGTCGCATAATATAACCAGTCGTTCTATAATATTTCTTAGTTCGCGAATATTTCCGGTCCAGTTAATTTTTTTCAGTTCATCCAATGCGTCTTTTGTCAGTGTTTTTGGTGAGAATCCTTGTTCTTCAATAATTTGATCAAGAAAAAAAGCAGCAAGCAGTGGTATATCTTCTTTTCTGTCATTCAAATCAGGAACATGAATAGGAATAACATTCAGTCGATGAAATAAATCTTCTCTGAAATTTCCATTTGCAATTTCTTTTTCGATGTTTTTGTTAGTGGCCGCAATTACGCGCACATCAACACTTATTTCTTTATCTCCACCTACACGAGTAATTTTATGTTCCTGTAAAGCA
The DNA here is from genome assembly GCA_044376575.1 of Flavobacteriales bacterium. GTDB lineage: Bacteria > Bacteroidota > Bacteroidia > CAIKAF01 > CAIKAF01 > BA4. Next base: position 68,000 of record JBILKR010000014.1, read on the forward strand.
CGCAATACTTTTGCCTGTGCGCTTAAACTCATATCCCCAATTTCATCTAAAAATAATGTTCCGCCATGCGCTAATTCAAATTTACCTTGACGTTGTTTAATGGCTGTTGTAAATGCCCCTTTTTCATGACCGAAAAGTTCGCTTTCAATCAGTTCAGATGGAATAGCTGCACAGTTAACTTCAATAATCGGTCCCTGAGCACGTACACTTAACTCATGAATCCAGCGAGCTACAAGTTCCTTCCCTGTACCGTTACTACCGGTAATAAAAATTCTTGCATCGGTTGGCGCAACACGTTCAATTAACTCTTTTATTTTTTTAATGGCATCAGAATTTCCGATGATTTCAGTGGTTTTTGATTTGCTTACTTTTTTCTTGAGTTGCTTGGTTTCACTAACCAGTGATTTCTTTTCCATCGCATTCCTGATAGTAACCAGCAAACGATTTAAGTCTATGGGTTTTGCTATATAATCGTATGCCCCTTTCTTAATGGCCTCAACTGCCGTGTCAATATTTCCGTGCCCGGAAATCATCACTACAGGAACGTCAATTCCTGTACTCATAACTTTTTCAAGATATTCTATTCCATCCATTTTAGGCATCTTAATATCGCAGAGAACGATATCATAATTTTGTTTTTGAAATAGTTCCATTCCTTTAATTCCATCTTCTGCTTCATCTACTTCAAAACTTTCATATTCTAAAATTTCTCTCAATGTTTTTCGAATGCTCTGCTGATCATCAATCACTAAAATTTTAGCCATCTGCAATGTTTTTTATGTGCTTAAAACTACAAAATCATATGGATAGTATTACCATACTGTCTAATTAATTGATGAATTCAATTATATTTGAAGAAGGTTTACTAAAAAATAAATTACATTGATTTTAATTTATTCAATACAAAGAAGCAAACGTCTTGAATATGCTGCCGAAATTATTTTTAAGCATATTTTAAAACTTGAAATTCCCATTACATTTACATGTGAACCTGATGAATATCTCCATTTTCAAGGCAGGAAAATAAATTATTCTCAATTGCAAATGGCGGGTGGAATTCATATTCCTGCGACAGATTTTTTATATCAAACAGGTACCAAAACTGTATTCCCGGGTGTAGCACATGGGGCATACGGTAAAGTTTTGTTCCCGGTGGATGGCAGTAAAGATTTTGGTTTTGATATTTTTTCTGCTGTTTTTTTTATGGTTACCAGATACGAAGAAACTGCTTCAGATATTCCTTTTCAACCGGAAGAGAGTATAGCATTCAAAAATAATTTTTTAGATAAACCTATCGTACATTATTGGGTTGAAGAACTTAAAGATCAGTTGATGCTGAAGTATCCAACCTATATTTTCCCAAAGAAAAAATTTAAAAATGAGGTAATGATTCTTTCATTACATCAATATGCATTTCTTGGAAGAAGAGGAAAAATAAATTTTATTGATACGTTAAAAGATCTATTTACCGGGCAATGGAAAAGGATGCTGATGCGCTTGCATGTAATTACAGGAAATAAAAAAGATCCTTTAGATCAATTGAAATTTCACAGAACGGTAGCACAAAAATGTAAACAGAAAATGTTATTTATTGTTTTTCCACCCTCTGTTTATACTGATCAGATTTTATTTCCATCCTTTGTACGAAAAGTATTATCTTTTGCTAAACTTGGATATTTTGTTTCAGCATCAGATGATTTACAATTCATAAATGAGCAATCTAAATCCTGGCCTAAATTAAGTCCTAAAAAATTTATGAATGTTTTATTTGATGTGTCTGTTCAATCGTTATTGAATGGATATCATACAATACAAAACTTGAAAAAAGTCAGGGATTATTCAATGTGTTACCCTCAAAATCCGGGCTTCAGGGCTGGAATAACTGAGACCTATCCTTGGTATGATTTAAAATCTGAAGAAAAAACATCCATATATATTCGCCCTGTTGCTTTTCATGCTTCTGCATTTGCAGATACTATAAATACTAATCCTGAACAGGTATCAAAAACAATGTTGAATATACTTCAGGAAGTACGCATGGCGAAAGGAACACTGATTAGTTGCTGGGATGAAAATCAGTTCTCAAAATATCCGCAATATCGCAACATTAAGAAATTATATATTCAGTTGATGAAAGCAGTAGCT
>JBILKR010000044.1:0-8658 GCA_044376575.1 Flavobacteriales bacterium
TGATTAGACAGTGGATTAGGAAACACAGATATTTCATCTTTTGTAGTTCCGGATACTCCTAATGAAATACTTTCGCATGAACTTATTGTATTTCCCCAGATATATTCCACCCATTCCGGATGGTCGATGTAGGGATTTCTGTTTCCCTGAATGGCATATACAGCGTTGTTACGGTCTATCTCTTTCTGACTCACCGTATCGTTGAGATGCCAGGTTAGTAAAGTTTGCAACAACCAGGGCTCAACACCCGGATAAGTCTGTCCATCCAATGCACAATTACTTTCCGTAATGATACTATCCCATGAAGAAATATGTGGCTCATAACGTGTAATCATATATAAATACATACGCGCATAATCACCTTTGTAGGTATCAATAGGTTCAAAATATTTCATGGTAGGATCACAGGGATACGCAGCGTTGGTTCCCACCTTAAATCCGTTGCTCCCCTGAGAAGAAGGCACATCTACTTCTCCCGGAGGATAATTACTCTTTTGAATGTTCAATGTACGATCAGCCGGAGTCAAGTGATGCATATCCACATAAAAAGTATCGCTGGGATAACTTCCACCTCCGCCCCACCATGACTTGGGAAAAGTATGTTCACGCTGATAGCAATTCCCTTCCCCACCCGAACAGCTGCCATTGTCTCTGCCTGTACATGGATCAAGTTCAAACTCACCCGTATCATTTGGAATATCCGTAAACATATCCCACATGATGGTATCTGTGCCCGCATCATTCAAACGTGTATCGGTATGCAACATTGCATCCCATACATCATAAGATGTCGAGGTATAATGTATCACATTAGGTTGAATTTTTATGATATGATACAATGCTGTTTTCAAATCAGCACAGAGTAAATTTTGTGGAACTGATGAAAGAATACTGTTGTAATAATCTGCTTCGATGTGCACATTATCAATTTTATATTGCTTGGCAACAGTGGACGTTCCATTATACTTAAATGCAAAATACACCTGAGTACCCTGAATAAAACTGATATCAATAGCAGGATGACGTTGAAATAAAGTTGACATGCAGGTAAGTCTTTCGATATCCAATAAACGCAATGGCAGTGCATTCCAGGTAGCATTGTTCACATCAGCCACCTGCCCTGATCCATTATAATTAACCGAGTAGTATAACTCAATCAATGCTCCGTTATTTACATCATTATAATCAAACAGAAAATATTCGCGCTGCGTATTATTCAGATCTATGGCCGGAGAAATCAGCCAGTCGTTATCATTTTCTTCGCCTATACCATTTATCAGCATTACACCATTGGAGTTGCTCCATTGATCATTGGTATCGCTTACGCTTACACTATGCCATGTGCCAATACTGCCATTAAAAAATTCTTCGTGAAGCGTAACCTGTGACTGTGACTGAAATGCAGACATCACAATCGTTGAAAACAATACTATTTTTTTCATGAACTAACCTTTAAAATAAAATACAGTATGCTATGGCATACTGTTAATTAAGGTTGTTCATGACAAAGCTAAATGCAATGTTAAGCCAATGTTAAGCGCATAGTATATCTTACTAACAAAGAGCTGTTAAGACGAGAGAGTATTTTATAATTATACTGATGTGAAATTATGCGTTCACTTTATCCTTTTGCACCTTACCTCTATATGCATTCTTTTCAAGGTATTGAATAATTTTAGAAGCAATATTTACACCTGTTGCTTCTTCAATGCCTTCCAGTCCGGGAGAGGAATTTACTTCCATTACCAAAGGACCTCTTTTTGACTGGAGCATATCTACTCCTGCAACACCAAGTCCCATAGCTTTTGCGGCAGCGATGGCTACTTCTTTTTCTTCACGACTAAGTTTAATGACTGATGATGTACCTCCACGGTGGAGATTACTGCGAAACTCACCTTCTTTTCCCTGACGCTTCATGGCGCCTACCACTTTACCATCTACTATAAATGCACGAATATCTGCACCTTTGGCTTCTTTTATAAATTCCTGAACGATGATGCGCGCCTTCAATCCATGAAACGCTTCGATTACAGAAGTGGCTGCGTTTTTATTTTCAGCGAGTACTACACCCAAGCCCTGTGTACCTTCCAGTAATTTTATAATTACAGGCAAACTTCCGATTTCATGTAAAATTTCATCAATGTTTTTACTGTAGTTGGTAAATACTGTTTTTGGTAAACCAATACCGGCGCGTGATAAAATTTGCAGGCTGCGCAGTTTATCACGAGAGCGCATGAGTGCCTGACTTTCAACAGCTGTAAATACTTTACGCATTTCAAACTGACGCACAACAGAAGCACCAAAAAAAGTTACCGAAGCACCGATGCGGGGAATAATGGCATCCACATCATCCAGGTAATGATCTTTATAAAATATGCGTGGATTTTTTTTCTCTATAACGATATTACAACGGAGGTGATCAACCACGGAAGTTTTATGTCCGCGTTTATTACTTTCTTCTACCAGACGCTGTGTAGAGTATAAATTAGGATCTCTTGAGAGGATGGCTATGTGCATACAATACTAAAATAATAATGCAATATCGTAAAAGGATAGAATAAAACAAGAAGTATAAATACATAGTGTAGAAATTTATGATTTGGCGAAAAAACAATAAAACGTATATTTGCACTCGTTTTCTGGTCCCGTAGCTCAGCTGGATAGAGCAACTGCCTTCTAAGCAGTAGGTCTTTGGTTCGAATCCAAACGGGATCACTCTGATAAAAGCACTGACCGAAGGTAGGTGCTTTTTTTGTGACCGACTCTGAGTTTGCTCAGGGGGAGGGTCACAAAAAAAGTAACGCATGAGCGAAGCGAATAAGTGCTTTTATCCACTGCACGTCGAGACGTTTGTGATCATGGAATAATCCAAAAACATTGTGCAACCGTTTATATATTAAAATAAAATTAAATTGTATTATTTATTATTTTTATCCAAATATTAAAAATGAAAAAAATAATCTTGCTTTCTATTTCAGCTATATTTCTATTTGCTGGATGTAACTCATCTAATTTAGTAGATGTATTCTCAGAATTATCTGTTAATAATATTCAGTATGGAGCCACCGGTGAAATTGATCTGAATAATGAATCTTCATGGTTAGGATTTTCTAGTACACTGGACAGCAACAGTGATATTGATATCTTAATGAATTTTACCAGTCCCAGCAATGGGCAAAAGTATTCCGGCTTTGCCATTACAAACATCAGCCCTAGCATAGGCACATCCACGGGTGCTATTCTTTCATTAGTCAATGGAAATAACGTTTTAAGCTGTTCTAATCTATCGGTAACTATGACTCAAATAGCTTCAGGACCTGGTGAATTCGATGAAGGTACATTTACAGGAATAGTAACTATAACTGTTATGAGTCCATTATCATCCAATTCATATCCATGCTCTGGATCTTTTAAAGTTATTAGGAGGGATTAATTTAACCTCTATATTACTTTTTTAGCTTAACGGTTATTATTATTCAGATGGATGAACTGCAGTTAAGCTTGAAACTATTTAAAGTATAAACTTCATAACTATAAAAGCACTTCTTTGGAGGTGCTTTTTTTATGACCAATACAGAGTATGCTCAGGCGGTGGAATCTAAAAAAGATGTATGAACAATAAATTAATGCCGTTGTTTAATTATTACTTTTCATTTCAACTAGCAAATACAATTAATTATGAATTGCAACACCAATAAACTTTTAATCGTAATATTTCTTTGTTTCTTTTTTTTATCCTGTGATCATATAAACAATGAGGTCGATAATAAACTCAAGGAATTAAAAACTAAAACCGAATCATTAGACTCTTTAATAAATGAGGAAGTTGATAAAGTAATGGCTTTGGATTCCATTATTAATACTGAAAGTGAAAAAGTGAAACAATTGGACTCCGTCATCAATCAAAACACTTCAAAAATCGACTCCGTTGTGAATGAGAAAATAAAAATATTTAATAAAAAATAAATTAAGATTTTCGGAATCCTATTATATTCAATTTATTTCATTTTTTAAATTTTGGAAAGCATTATATTTAATGTAATTTAAAAAATCGTTTTAAAAAGCACTAACCTCTTATACACCGAATCGAATAACCATAATATCTGGATTGACTGGATGTTACTACTCCATTAGAAAAAGTCTTTTACAAATAGTTCGTTTGACCAATCATGAATATTTAATTGATTGCATTTTAATATAATAATTAATTTAGCATCAAATTGAAATCATTATAGATGCTTACATGGCTGCATAAAATTTTACTTTCAAACAAAAAAGAATTTTTCTTCCTCACCCTCTTCCTTCTCTCCATCGTACAATTTTATTTTCTGGGTGGGGGCGAACTGGATAACCTGGTCTTTAATGCGGACTATACTTATTTACCTGCTTTATACAAAAGCGTAATTGAACAAGGCGATGCCTTTCAGCTATGGTACCTCACTCCTGCTCCCTACTTCTTTCCTGACATGCCCATCTATGCATTTTTTGCATCCATATTTCCATCTTTTCAGTTGGCACTGATTGTATCCAATGCCTTTCAATTTACCCTGCTGGCTTATCTATTACATACTGTTCTTTCCCGTTATGCCCATGCGGCAATGCATCGCTCCATCATTTATACAGGCATCGCATTTCTGTTTGTTATCGGTGTAAATATTCTATGCGGAGATTATTTTTTATTTCATTTTTTATTTACCCTTACCAACCATACCGGCAACCTCATCAATACGTTGCTGGCCATGCTTTTATTTGAGCGGTTAATTCAATCAGAGAAACATATCCGATATGGTGTGTTGATATTTTTTATCATTCAGGTGTTCTACATTTCTGATAATTTATTTTTACTCACCTTTATCATCCCTGCATGCGTGATATCAATTTATCATTTAATTATATCACGTTTTAAGAGCAGGTATATCATGTTGTGTCTGGGCATGGCTGTATCTATTGTTACTGGAATTCTGCTGAGCAACAATCTGCGGTTCTTTGCCTATAAGACCAACAAGGCTAAAGCCAAATGGAGTATGATGGATACTTCGATTGAAAACTTCCTGCAGTCGATGGAGTTTTTTACCACACACTTCTGGCCATTGCTATTAATTTTAGGTTTCGGTGTTGTCTATGCAATAGTGGTAATCCTTTTAAAATTATGGAAACAACCATGGAATAGCTTATCCAATGCAGATATTCTGCTCGGTGCAAGTTTAATGGCGATGTTGTTATCGCTTGCAGCAACGATATTCGGTGGTTTGCACATGGGCATTGATACGGCCCGCTATTATATTGTACCTGTATTTGCATTTATTTTTATTTCAGCATCCCATGCCTTAGCCCGGATTTCAATATCGAATATGGGATGGACTGTTTTTTCGGTACTGATTTTTTTATATGGAGGTTATCGTTTATATTTTGCCGAACTGGAAAAGCCCAAGGCAGTGCACAACTATATTCCACCTGATATTCAGCGTATCCTGGAAAAAACAGAAGCATTAAAATTAAAAGACGGCATTAGTGGGTACTGGTATGCCAAACCACTATATCTTTTCAGCAATGGCAAACACACCATGGCTGGAATGTATGATCGAATGTTTTATCCTTATACGCACATCACCTCAGAAGAATGGATCAACAAACCTGTATTTACTTTTGCGGTAACCACGGCAGCCAGTCCCATCGATCGCAACATTTTACAATCCATCACCCTTGAAAAATATTCGATAGGAGGTGAAGATACCTTGTGGGTTACTCTGCCTTTCACCATGGAAAAAGGCAAAAAAGGTTATACTTTATCGCGGCAAGATTAAAAAATTGTTTTCAGTTTTTCGTTTTTTAATGCTCAAAAGCTTTACGATTATGAAAAGTTGTATAACATGGGTTTAAACAAATTTAGTCTGGTATTAAACCTTATTAAAATAGGTTTGTTATTGATATGTTTGTTAAACTAAAAAATAAAAATGATGAACTATAAATTAATCCATTGTATTGCTTTATCCGGTATTTTATTATCAGCCTGCGGTAAAGCAACTGATGAAAAGAAGGAAAGTGATTTGGATATAGCTCAACATCAACAGTACGATGAAGCGCTGAAAACTAAAAAATTATCCTATTTTAAATCATTGCCTTCTGATGCACCCAACACAGAAAATAGCATCACTGCTGAAAAAGTAAAACTTGGACACATGCTTTATTATGATGTAAGGCTGTCTAAAAATAATACCATCAGTTGTAATTCTTGCCATGATTTGAAAAAAGGCGGGGTTGATAACTTACCTTTTTCACCCGGTGATGACGGAAGTTTAGGAGGAAGGAATTCTCCTTCTACATTAAATGCGGCATTACACTCCAAGCAATTCTGGGATGGAAGAGCCAAAGATGTAGAAGAACAAGCCGGTATGCCAATCTTAAATCCGGCGGAGATGGCTATTCCAAGTAAAGATTTCTTGGTAAAAAGGCTTTCAGAAATCTCTGTATATCAGGATCTTTTCAAAAATGCTTTCCCTGGTGAATCATCCCCAATTACTTATGATAATATCCAAAAATCAATAGCTGCATTTGAACGTAAGTTAATTACGCCATCTCGTTTCGACAACTATTTACAAGGTGAAAGCCGTGCGCTAACCATTCAGGAAAAGAAAGGGATGTTGAGTTTTATAAATATTGGATGTACCAATTGTCACACCGGTACTTTGGTTGGTGGCGATCAGTTCCAGAAGTTTGGTGCCTATGTTCCTTACTGGGAATTAACGGGAAGCAAAAAAATTGATAACGGATTATTTGATATTACTAAGAATGATATGGATAAATACCTTTTCAAGGTTCCATCTTTGAGAAATGTGGCATTAACTTCACCTTATTTTCATGACGGTAGTGTAAAGGAGTTGAAAGATGCTGTTCGCATTATGGCCAAAGCACAATTGAAGTATGAATTATCTGACAGTGAAGTAAGCAACATCGTTGCATTTTTGAATTCGATGTCAGGTGAAGTTCCTGCTTTTGCAAAAGAAATGCCCAAAGCACTTGCCGCAAAATAGCTTAAGTTTATATTTAGATAAATATTGTAAATGGCTCTTTTTCAAGAGCCATTTTTATTTTTCAGGAAACCAAGCTTTTCCTGTGCGATAAACGGTTCCTTTAAAAAAGGCTACTTCTTTTCCGTCCTGGCGGGTAATTGTTATGTAGTATAACCCTGTTCGGTTGGTAAGGTTTTTCTCTTCAGCAACGGCTGTTAATACATCACCCTCTTTGCAGGGTTCGGTATGTGAAATGGAAGTTTCTATAGATACCGACTGAATTCCATGGCCGTTGGATGCGAAAGCCAAAGCACTGTCAGCCAGTGAGTACGCAATACCTCCATGTAAAATATCAAACCCATTCAGCATTTCTTTTCTCACTTTCAATTGCAATACAGAACGCCCGGGAGCATCCTCTAACCGGATAATTCCCAGCCACTTACTAAACGGATCGTTGTTATACATCCGATCCACCACTTTACGGGCAAGCTCTAACTCTTCAGGTGTAAATTGCTTATTCATAGAACTTTGATCCATTTTTAATCATCTTTTTCCAAATTGGCGAAGGACGGTAACGATCTTCATTATATTCTTCATATAAATTCATTAACGTACTGAATATAAATTCTATGCCTTTTTCATCTGCCCATTGCAAAAGTCCTTTAGGGTAATTTACACCTTTGGTCATGGCGAGGTCAATATCTTCTCTGGTGGCTATCTTCAAATATAGAGCGTCTGCTGCCTCATTCATCAGCATAGCCAAAATCCGGTTTAAAATCTCCGACGATAATTCAGCATTGACTGAAATATCATTGACTTGATTTTCAGTTGTATAATCATAATATCCTCTGCCGGTTTTTCTTCCAAGTCTTCCGGATTCAACCAGACGCTTTTGGGTAAAAGATGGTTTATACCTGGCATCAAACCAAAATTCCCTGAAAATGGTTTCAGTAACAGTATAGTTGATATCGTTTCCGATAAAATCCATTAATTCAAACGGTCCCATCCTGAATCCACCTAAGGTTTTCATTACCATATCTATTTGTCGCATATCGGCAATGCCTTCTTCAAAGATCCTGATGGCTTCACCATAATAAGGTCGGGCAATTCTATTTACAATAAATCCGGGAGTATCTTTTGCCAGTACCGTTACTTTATTCCAAGAATTAATTATATTTCTTGCGTCTTTAAGTATTTGATTATCTGTTGCTATACCCGGAATTATTTCAACCAAAGGCATAAGAGTAGCGGGATTAAAAAAATGAATTCCTAATACCCTTTCAGGATGCTCACATGCCGATGCAATGGATGCAATGGATAATGAAGATGTATTGGAAGCAAGGATACAGCTCGGCTTTGTAATATTATCTAATGTCTTGAAAACTTGTTTTTTAATTTGAATATCTTCAACAATGGCTTCAATAATAAGATCGCAATCAGAAAGGGCATTCATGTCTTTTACAAAATGTAACCTTGCATGAATTTCCTGTTTTCTCTCTTCAGTGATTTTACCCTTTTGCAATTGATTCGATAAACTTTTTTCAATTCCCTTTTCAAATTTATCAAGCGCCCCAATGGCATTATCAAACAACCGGACTTCATGACCATTTGTTGCTGCCACTTCTGCAATTCCTGAGCCCATAGATCC
>JBILKR010000028.1:0-23953 GCA_044376575.1 Flavobacteriales bacterium
TTCAATTCAGCGAAGCACAGGTTCGCAGAAGAAGGAAAACAGAAGTGAAAACGGAGAATATGCCCAAGTACGACAGGCGGTTGTTTCACTTTGGAATAAACCTTGGTGTAAATATGAACTGGCTGGCTGTTAGGCCAATTGCTGATTTACGAACACTCATGCCGGATACAATATATTCTGTAACTGCACTTACACAACCCGGATTTACGATGGGGATAGAATCAAACCTTCGGTTGAGCGATAACTGGGATTTTCGTTTTACACCCACCCTTACACTGGGCTCCAAATCAATTGTATATCAACGCCCCAGAGGTACTAATCAGCTGGATATCGAATCAACCTTGTTGGAGTTTCCCTTGTATTTTAAATTCAAGTCAGTTCGATTAACCAACTGGAGAGCCTATGTTATTGGCGGAGGAAAATACACTTACGATCTTTCCAATAAAATAAAAGCTGAAAATGCCAGTGAGTATCCCGTGAAGCTTTTGCCTCATGATGTGCTTGCCGAGGTTGGGTTTGGAATGGATTTCTATCTGCCATACTTTAAGTTTTCAACGCAAATGAAAGCCTCGTTCGGTTTTTTAAATTTAAAATATCCGGAAAACAATGTGTTTAATAATGCGATTGATCAGATCAATTCACGGTCAATATTTATTCAGTTTTTATTTGAATAATGGTTACACACATTGATATTTTAATTTATCCTGAAGATGCACAAAATGATTATTTGCATCGTTTGAATATTGCAGATATACTTTCTGTTCCTGTTACATCCATTACCGGCATTAAACTTATCAGGCAGTCTATAGATGCAAGGGCAAAACGCGTAAAGTTTCAGCAGCGTTATGAGGTGTGGATTGATGAAATACCTACTACTCACATTCAATTTGAACCGATATTTAAAAATGTAAATGCTTCGAAAGAAGTTCATATTATCGGAGCCGGACCGGCGGGATTATTTGCCGCAATTGAGTGTATTGCCAACGGATTAAAACCTGTTGTTATTGAACGTGGCAAGGATGTAAAAAATCGCAGAAGAGACCTGGCTGCGATTACAAAATCTCATCTGGTGAATCCTGAATCAAATTATTGTTTTGGTGAGGGTGGTGCCGGCACATATTCTGACGGAAAGTTATATACCCGTTCTGATAAACGCGGTGATGTGCGAAAGGTGCTGGAAACATTCTGCTTCTTCGGTGCAACGGAAGATATACTCATCAATGCCCGCCCGCACATCGGCACAAATCGTCTGCCGGGAATCATTGAAAACATGCGGAACTTTATCCTTTCAGCCGGTGGAGAAATTCATTTTAACAGTAAACTGGATGATGTAATTATACAGGGAGATCAGCTTGTTTCCATTTCCATCAATGGCAATGTGATTTCAACAAGTCAGTTGGTGCTGGCTACAGGCCATTCGGCAAGAGATATTTTTTCGCTGTTGCATCACCGGGAAATAGAAATTGAAGCCAAGCCATTTGCAATGGGCGTAAGGGCTGAACATCCTCAACAACTTATCGATCAGGTGCAATATCATTGTGACGTGAGAAGCGACTTATTGCCTCCTTCATATTATAGCATGGTAACTCAGGTGAATCAGCGGGGAATGTATTCTTTTTGTATGTGTCCTGGAGGAATCATCGCTCCATGCGCCACATCGCCCGGAGAAATTGTAACCAATGGCTGGTCGCCGTCAAAACGAAATAATCCTTTTGCCAATTCAGGCATTGTAATTGAAATTACCCTTGATGACATAGCAAGTATTACAAAACGCAATGATCCACTGATGGCTCTTGATTTTCAGCAATCTGTTGAACAGCGTGCATGTATAGGAGGAATAGATAGTCAGACCGCACCGGCACAGCGACTGGTAGATTTTACAAACAGAAAAGTTTCTGCCGGGTTACCCGCATGCTCATATAAACCGGGTGTTGAATCGGTTGAACTGGGCGACATTTTACCTGACTTTGTTTCTGAAAGGTTAAGGGCTGGGTTTAAAGAGTTTGGAATAAAAATGAAAGGGTATTATACCAATGAAGCTATACTGGTTGCTCCCGAAACCCGAACTTCCAGTCCGGTAAGAATACCAAGAAATAATGATACACATCAGCACGTTAGAGTTGTGGGATTATACCCCTGCGGAGAGGGAGCCGGTTATGCCGGTGGAATCGTTTCTGCCGCTGTTGATGGAATCAAAACAATCACAAAATCAATAAGATAAAACTTTCTAACCGGTGATCTGTGAATAACTAAATGCCTTAAAAATTGCGTTTAGGGTGAGTTATGATTAATTTCAATATTAAATCAATTTCGCCATGAGTTTATCCATGTTAGAATATGCTAAAATGATACTGACCAAGGTTAGTTTCGATACCACATTATTTGAAAAGGAATTTAAAAAAGCTATCATACAATTGTTACCTGAAGAAATTTTAGAATTAAAGAATTGGCTTAAACAACAATTTAGAGGAGAGCCGGTGCTGCTGGTGATTGGTCTGAGCGAATAGTTAAAACGTTGAATTGTTTTGTACCCTGATGATAAATTCATCAGGGTTTTTTATTTAATAACTTTGCACATGAATAAGTAACTATACCGGATGCGTAACTCAATCATCAAATTATTTTTCAGGGTAACAAAATTTCTCATTTACAGACACGACTATTCGCCCGTGAAATACAGAAAGGGGATGGATTTTTTTACTTCATTTTTAGGTAAATCAGGAAGAGTGCAGTTTGAACGTGAAATGGTGGGACACATGGAGGCCTTGTGGATAAAGCATCCTGAAGATAATAAAGGGAAAATTATTCTTTATCTGCATGGGGGTGGCTATGGTATGGGTTCCATTCAATCGCACCAAAAATTAGTAAGCAAAATCTCATTGTCTGCCGGTGTAAATGCTTTGATGATTGAATATCGTCTCGCTCCTGAACATCCCTTTCCAGCAGCATTGGATGATGCTTATGAGGCATATCAATGGCTGTTGAAAAAAGGATATTCGCCCGATGATATTATTATTGGTGGTGATTCGGCAGGTGGCGGGTTGACCTTATCTACGTTATTACTAATCAAGCAAAAAAATGAAATTCAACCCAAAGCGGCCATTTGTTTATCTCCCTGGGTCGATTTGACTGCAGCATCACCTGAGATGGATGCTTATCAGAAGAACGATCCTTTTATTGATAAAGAAAGTATTAAAATCTGGGCACATCGTTATGCCGGTGACGATTTGAATAATCCATTGGTTAGCCCATTATTTGCAGATCTTAGCGGCATAGCGCCATTGCTTGTTCAGGTGGGAACATCGGAAATTTTATTATTTGAAAATCGTGCCTTTCAATCAAAAGCCAAAGCACAGCATGTTTCAATTAAATATGTTGAGTATCCTGAAATGGTCCACGTGTTTCAGGTATTCTCGGGCTTTCTTCCGCAAGCAGATAAAGCCATTCACGAAATCGGGGAATTTGTTAAGGAGACTTTTTCTTCATAGGAATTCTCAATTTTTTTTCTCATTTTTCACAAATAATTATTTAGCACATGATTTGGCGGATTATTAAACTGCTTGTATTATCAGCTTTTCTATTAGTAATATTTTATGTGCTTGAATATGGTGTTCAGTCGGTGCCACCCTTGGGAAGACTGATGAGTCCATTCTCAGGATTCTGGCAAAATGCAGAAACACCCAATCAGCCTGTTCAATCTGCATTAGTAATTCCAGGATTAAAAGATGAAGTAACCATATATTATGATGAGCGAAGAGTGCCGCATATTTTTGCCAAAAACGAATACGATTTATTTTTGGCACAGGGATACATTACTGCTTCACATCGTTTATGGCAAATGGAATTTCAAACGCATTTTGCAGCCGGAAGAATTTCTGAAATTGTGGGTGAAAAAGCATTGTCATTAGACCGGATGCAACGCAGAAAAGGATTAATGAAAGCAGCAGAAGCTGCCTTACGTTCTTTTGAAAATGATAAGTCAGCCAATCAGATTTTAGATGCATACACTGCAGGAATCAATGCATTTATCGAATCTCTTTCTTATTCAACACTTCCGCTTGAATATAAACTCTTAAACTATCAACCTGAAAAATGGACAAAACTTAAATCTGCATTATTACTGAAATATATGGCAGATATGCTTACCGGAAAATCCAATGATATTGAATTGTCAAATGCGATTTATCTCCTCGGTGAAGAAACAGTTGAATTGATTTATCCTGATTTTCCTGATACATTAATTTCTCCTATTGTTCCTGTAGGTAATAAATTTTCAAATCCTGTTTTCACAATTGATACACCCAAGGTTGCCGGTATATATCATCAGTTCCCAGTTGAACCTGAAAAACAATCTGATAATATTGGTAGTAACAACTGGGCGGTGAGCGGATCAAAAACAACATCAGGTTCTCCGATACTTTGCAACGACCCACACCTGCAATTAAATCTTCCTTCCATCTGGTATGAAATTCAGTTATCAACTCCTGAATTTAATGTATATGGTGTGAGTTTACCTGGATCACCGGCTGTGATTATTGGATTTAATAAAGATATTGCATGGGGTGTAACCAATGGAACACAGGATGTGCTTGACTGGTATAAGGTGTCTTTTAAAGATAAAACCCGTCGTCAGTACTTATTTGACGGAGCATGGAAAAATTCAACACTGAATATTGAAGAAATAAAAATAAAAGGGAAACCTTCTTTTATAGACACAGTAATTTATACGCATTATGGTCCTGTTGTTTATGAAGATGATTTAACGGAAGACACCACAGCGCATCAATTGGCCGCAAGATGGATGGGAGCCGAACCTTCCAATGAACTAATGACTTTTTATCGCCTCAACAAAGCATCGAATTATAATGAATACCTGAATGCAATTTCTACTTTTCAATGTCCTGCACAGAATTTTGTATTTGCGGCAAATAATGGAGATATCGCCATCTGGCAACAGGGAAGGTTTCCTGTGAAGTGGCCCAAGCAGGGAAAGTATGTGATGGACGGATCATTGTCTGCATATCAATGGCAGGAATTTATTCCTCAAAAATTCAATCCTCATGATGTAAATCCTGATCGTCAATTTGTAAGTTCTGCCAATCAGCATCCGACTGATGCATCCTATCCTTTTTATTATAACGGATTTTTTGAGCATTTCAGAAACAGAAGAATCAATGAGGAACTTGCTTCCATGGATAAGGTTACCATTGAAGATATGATGAAACTGCAAAATGATAATTTTAATATGCAAGCTTCAGATGTATTGTCCATGATGCTCTCTGTTGTTGAGTCCTCTTCGTTGAATGAAAATGAAGAGCAGTATGTTTCTTTACTCAATGGTTGGAACTACATGAATGATGCATCTTCAAAAGCAGCAGCAGTATTTGAAGATTGGTACCTCAGACTTGATTCATTGATTTGGGATGAATTATATATACAGGGAAAGATGACAGAGATTCCTCTTGAGTTCAATACGATTCGAATGATGAAACGTTTTCTTCAGCATCCCGTATTTGATATTGTTTCAACTAAAGATAAAAAAGAAAACCTTAACGAACTGATTAATGCATCATTTAAAAAAATGATAGTTGCTTTAGATGATTGGGAAAAAAGAAATAAAAAAAGCCTGACGTGGTCTGCCTATAAAGGAACAAGTATTCAGCATCTTGCTAAACTAATTCCTTTCTCAAAAATGGATATTGAAATCGGAGGAAACAAAAGAATTGTGAATGCATGTGACAGCCGATGGGGCCCATCATGGCGAATGATTGTATCCCTCGAAAATCCTGTGAAAGCTTATGGGGTATATCCCGGTGGTCAATCTGGAAATCCCGGCAGTCATTTTTATTTTACCGGAATAGAGAAATGGAGTAAAGGCGAATATTATGAATTGAAATTTATCTCATCAGTAAATGATAAGAACTCAAAAAATTTGATTGTTCAGAAATTAAATCCACGATGAAGAATTTTATTATTAAAACGATAAGTGTTTTATTCATTGCATATTTATTGCAGAGGTGGTTACCCTGGTATGTAATTATTATTGTTCCTTTTATTTTTAGTTTAATCATTAAAACAAACGGAATACTTTCTTTTTTTAGCGCATTTATTTCCATCGTCATTTGTTGGTTTGCTCAGGCATATTGGATTCATCATCAATCCATGGATATTCTAACTTCTAAGATGGCTTCGGTATTTTCACTACCTACTCAGCCTCTACTGTTAATTGGTATTGTCTCTTTTGCCGGTGGCATGGTTGCCGGACTGGCATCATATACAGGCAATGCAATGAGAAATATTCTCTTATCGCCACCTGTAAAAAAGAAATCATTGTATGATAAACCGGACTATATGTTCAGAAGAAAATAATAACATGAACAGGATTCAAAAGTTTCAGGAAGTATTAAATACAGAAGCCAGTGCGCTGATCAACTCTGCTGCAATTGCCGGTGAGGAGGTAATTCATGCAACTGATTTATTGCTTCGTTGTAAAGGAAAAATTATTATTTCCGGTATTGGGAAGTCGGGAATAGTAGGTAGAAAAATGGCATCTACTTTTTCAAGTATTGGTTTGCCTGCTGTTTTCTTGCATGCATCAGAAGCACTGCATGGAGATGTTGGTGTTTGCAAACCTGATGATGTAGCCATACTAATTTCAAATTCAGGCAGTACCGCTGAACTGCTGAAGTTAATACCTGTTTTAAAATCATTCGCTATTCCTGTAGTTTCAATACTTGGCAAAACAGATTCAAGTATTTCGAAATTATCTGATGTAGTATTGAATGCATCCTGCAACTCAGAGGCAGACACACTCAACTTAGTACCTACAGTGAGTTCAACACTTGCCATGGCAATTGGAGATGCGCTTGCCGTAGTTGTGATGCATGAAAAGAATTTTTCTAAAGCTGATTTTTCTAAGTTACATCCAGGTGGCCAGATTGGGAAAAATCTTTTATTAAAAGTAGGTCAGGTGATGCATGATATTGATCACATTGCAAGAGTGAAAAAAAATGATCCGTGGAAAAATGTGATCATTGAAATGACCCGTTTCCCATTAGGTGCAGCTTGTGTGGTAAATGAAAATAATGAACTTCAAGGAATAATTACTGAAGGGGATATCAGAAGAAAATTACTGGATTGGAATGATATGGATGGGAAAACTGCAGCAGATATGATGACAATAAATCCGGCAGTAATTTCATCTCATTTAATTTTACTTGATGCTATTGATCAAATGGAAAACAGGGCATCAAAAATTTCTGTTCTTCCTGTTGTTGATGATAATCTATTACGCGGATTGATTCGCATACATGATGTGTATTAATACATCTTTTTATTTTTTATCCGCTAATCTGTATTCATAATTCTCTTTAATTCTTATCGTATCTTTAATATTGTATTATTACATTTGATTGTAATTATTGACTATGAATTTTAAAGAATCAGAATTAATTGTAAATAAAAGAGGTGCCGTTTATCACTTGAATCTTCGCCCTGATGAACTTGCGCAAAATGTGATTTTAGTGGGAGATCCGGGTAGGGTAGGAGAGGTGTCTCAGTATTTTGATAGAATTGAAATCAAAACAGGGAACAGAGAATTTATTACACATACCGGATCGATTGGGAATACAAGAATATCCTGTATTTCAACAGGAATTGGAACAGACAATATTGATATTGTACTCAACGAACTGGATGCTCTGGTAAATATTGATTTGCAGACAAGAGATGAAAAAGAACAAAAAACTTCGTTACGTTTATTGCGTTTAGGAACAACAGGTGCATTGCAACCGGATATAAAAGTTGATAGTTTTATTGCGTCTGCTTATGTTATTGGATTGGACGGAGTACTGAATTATTACAAGTACCAAAAAAGTATTGAACAACTGGAATTGATCAGTGATTTTGTACAGCAAGTAAGCTATCCGCATGAACTTGCCAAACCTTATGCATTTAAAGCTTCTGAAAAAATGCTGTCCATGTTTACAGATCAGTGTCGTCAGGGAATCACATTAACTGCTCCCGGTTTTTATGCACCTCAGGGACGAAAATTAAGGTTTGAATTAATGTTTCCTGAACTGATAGATAATTATTCCAAGTTCCGTTATCTCGGAAATGCTGCAACAAACCTTGAAATGGAAACCTCTGCCTTGTATGGAATAGGTACGCTGTTAGGTCATCATGTTTGCACCCTTTGTGCTGTAGTGGCCAATCGAATTAATAAAACTTTCTCTGCTGACGGACATAAAGCCGTAGATGAACTGATTAAATATTCCTTGCAGAAAATAATTCAAAATCCTATCTAATTTTTATGTCAATACCAGAAGTTACATTCCCTTTAATGGAGCATTTCTACACCATTCAGGGGGAAGGGTTTCATTCGGGAGAGCCCTGTTATTTTCTTCGTCTTGGTGGTTGTGATGTTGGATGCGTTTGGTGTGATGTAAAAGAATCATGGGATGCCGACCTTCATCCTAAAGTAAGTTTTGTGCAAATGACTGAATGGATTAAAGCATCAGGAGCAACACGTTGTGTAATTACCGGAGGTGAACCGCTCATGCATAATTTAAAACCTTTGACTGATGTATTGCATGCAAACAATATCCAAGTATATATCGAAACATCCGGTGTTTATAAGTTGACCGGTGATCTTGACTGGATATGTCTATCTCCAAAAAAATTTAAAAAACCTGACTCGTCTATATATCAACATGCTGATGAACTTAAAATTATCGTTTATCATATATCCGATTTGAAATGGGGTGAAGAACATGCTGAGCATGTAAGAAAAGATTGCCATTTGTTTTTTCAACCGGAATGGAGCAAGGAAAAAGAAATGTTACCGTTAATCATTGAATATATTAAAGCACATCCCCAATGGCGGGTTTCTTTACAAACGCATAAATACATGAACATTCCATGAATATAGTATTGAAGAATAAAAACAGTGTTACGAAGTATTTCATCTTATTATTATCTGTATTCTTTGTCATCTTTCACACGTCTTGTGCATCTGCTCAGGATTTTAGTATATCAAACAAAAAAGCCATCCGACTATTTGAAGAGGGATATGATTTTGCATTAAAATATAATGATCAAAAAGCAGTAGAAAAATTAAAAGAAGCCATTGAGATTGAACCCAAATTTGTAGAAGCATTATCTCTACTCGGAGAAATTTATAACGATAAAAAAGAATGGGATCAGGCGTTGGTGTATTATCAACTGGCCATTAATGTAAATGAAAAAAAATATGCACAGTATTATTCTCTGCTTGCAGATGTTTACATGAAGCAAATGAAGTTTGATCTGGCAGTTGAATCTATTCAGAAATATTTGGAAAAGGCTAATCCCAAACAGGCAATGGCAGAAAAATATAAAATATACTTGCGAAAATGTACCATTGCCGCTCAATTAATGTCAAACCCGGTTCCGTTTACTCCAATCAATCTTGGTGAAAATGTGAATTCATCAGCGGCAGAATATCATCCTACATTACCTGCAGACGGATCTTTTATGTTTTATACGGTAAGAGCAAAACAACAGGGAAATGCTTGTGTGATGAGCGACGGTACAACTGAAGATTTTTATGTTGTTCAACGTGAAAATTCTAACTGGACTTTAAGAAAAAATGTAGGCCCACCCATTAACAGTGAATGTAATGAAGGCGCAGGAAATATTTCACCTGACGGAAGATTTATGTTTTTTGCGGCATCAAATAATCAAGGTAGAAATTCAAGTATGGATTTATATATAGTAGAACGAAAAGGTAACGGATGGTCTGCACCTGCATCTCTCGGACCTGTTGTGAATACAGAAGGATTTGAATCACAGCCTTCTTTTTCTTCTGATGGTAAAACCTTGTATTTTGTGAGCAATCGCCCCGGTGGAGTAGGAGGCAATGATGTGTGGATAACGATTAGAAATTCAAAAGGCGAATGGTCGGTGCCCGTAAATGCAGGTGATAAAATAAATACCAGAGGTAACGAAATTTCTCCGTTCATACATCCGGATAATCAAACATTGTATTTCTGTTCAGATGGTCACGATGGAATGGGAGGATATGATTTTTTTATTTCAAGAAAAGATACTCAGGGGCAGTTTCAAATGCCAGAAAATTTAGGTTATCCCATCAATACAACAGCTGATGAAAGAAGCCTGGTGATTTCTGCTGATGGAACTAAAGGATATTTTGCATCAAATAATTTTTCAGGCTTCGGTGATTATGATTTGTATATGTTTGAAATACCTCTTTCAGCAAGACCTCAGCATGTAACATATCTGAAGGGTAAGGTGTATGATAAAAAAACAAATCAGCCTTTAAAAGCTCAATTTCAGTTGATCGATGTAAGCAATTCGATGGTAGTGGTAGAATCGTATTCTGATTTACAAAACGGCCAGTTTTTAGTGAGTATTCCACCCGGAAAAAAATATGCATTGAATGTAAGCAAGGAAGGTTATTTATTTTATTCGGAGTCGTATGATGTAGCTACGCATGATTCTTTACAACCGTTTTTAATTGATATACCATTACAACCGATAGAAGTGGGTGGATCTGTAGTATTAAAAAATGTTTACTTTGAAACAGATAAGTTTTTATTGCTGAATGATTCAAAATCGGAATTGCTTGTGCTGGTTGATCTGATGAAAAATAATCCGACCATGAAAATTGAAATTGGAGGGCATACGGATAATCAGGGAAATAAATCCTACAACCAGAAACTTTCTGAAAACCGTGCAAAGGCAGTCTATGACTTTATTATAACACAGGGTATTTCTTCTACTCGATTAACGTATAAAGGATATGGAGATGCATCTCCTATTGCAGGTAATGATAATGAAGAAGGCAGGGCAAGAAACAGACGCACTGAATTTAAAGTGATATCAAGATAACACAAGAGTTCATCTTTTTGCTAATTACTATATTTTACTTACCTTTCGTAGTAAAATTAAGCCGGTTATGGTGAAGCATATCCCTACATTTATTTCCCTTTTAATAATAACACTTTCAGGCGTAGCTCAAAATTCATTTTTATTTGTTGAAAATAAAGGGCAGTGGACAGATCCTTTTCAATATCGTTGTGATATTCCCGGAGGCGCCTTGTTTTTACAAAGTGATGGAATAATGTATCACTTTGCTGATCATTCTGCCCGTAAGCACTATCATGGTAAAAAAGAAGTTCCTCATGATTTAACGCTAAAAGGACACGCTTACAAAGCTCATTTCGTTAACACCAATCCTTCTTCTCATCATTTTACTTCAGATCCTGTAAAATATTATTTTAATTATTTCAAAGGGAAAAATTCAGAGCGATGGATTTCTAATGTCTATCCCAAAAAGAAAGTCTATTATCAGAACGTATGGAATAATATTGATGTTCATTATTATACAAATGATGAGCACTTGAAGTATGATTTTGTTGTTCAGCCCGGTGGTAATCCGGCAAGTATTAAAATAAAATACGAAGGTGTAGGAGATGTTTTGCTTCAGGATGGAAGTTTAATTTTTAAAACTACATTTTCAACGGTAACAGAACAAAAGCCATTTGCGTATCAGATGGTAAACGGAGAAAAAAAAGAAATTCCATGTGCTTTCGTGCTGGTTAATCAACAAGTTAATTTTGCAGTAGGAAATTACAATAAAAACTTACCTCTGGTAATTGATCCTACACTCATATTTAGTTCTTATACCGGATCTACAGCTGATAATTTTGGTATGACAGCTACTTACGATAATCAGGGTCATTTTTATACGGGTGGCATAGCATACAATATCGGATACCCAACAACAACCGGTGCTTATGAAACTACATCAAATCCGAATGGAAGTTCTTTCGGAGTAACCGATGTTGTAATATCAAAGTTTTCACCTGATGGAAGTAGTTTGGTTTATTCAACTTATCTAGGTGGAGGTACAACAACTGAAGGTACAGAAACAGTGCATAGTTTAATTGTAAATAATAATGATGAATTGTTCTTGTTTGGTGTTACCAGCTCACCGGATTTCCCTGTAACCAGTGGCGCTTACGATGCTACTTTCAATGGCGGACCTTTTATTGATTTTATGCAGAATGGAACAAACTTTAGTCAGGGAACTGATATATATGTTTCCAAGTTTAATGCTGCCGGTAGTGATTTATTAGGTTCAACTTTTATCGGTGGAAGCGGAAATGATGGTGTAAATTATAACACCAATATATCTTTATATGATTCTTTATTGTATAACTATGGAGATCAGTTTCGTGGTGAGATTATGATTGATAATGAAGGAAATTGCTATGTGGCAACAACTACAAAATCATCTGATTTCCCTGTTGTAAATGGATTCCAAAATACGTTTGGAGGGTTACAGGATGCGGTGGTTTTTAAGTTTGATCCTACATTACAGAATCTTTTATGGAGTTCATATCTTGGTGGAACATCAAGAGATGCAGCTTACGGAATAAAAACAGATAGCTTGAATCAGGTGTACGTTGTTGGAGGTACTTCTTCAGCTGATTTTCCAACTACACCGGGTACAGTTAATACAACTTATCAGGGTGGAAAAACAGATGGATTCATTGCAAAAATTGACTCTTCAGGAAACATATTGTTGAGATCAACATTACTTGGAACCAATAGTTTTGATCAATTATATTTTATCGAGCTTGATAATGATAATGATGTTTATGTATATGGATTAACTCAAAATCCGGGTGCATTTCCGGTACTTAATGCTGCATATTCAAATCCAAACAGTGGACAGATTATAACAAAATTAGATAGCGCATTGTCAACAATCATATATAGCAGTCAGTTTGGTAATGGGAATGGCCAAACAAATATTTCACCTACTGCATTTTTGGTTGATATATGCGAGAATGTTTATATCTCAGGATGGGGTGGAAGTTTGATTCAGCAAATTCCATTAACCGGAATGCCTGTGACCAACAATGCTTTTCAGTCATCCAGCGGCGATGGATTTAATTTTTATATTTCAGTATTTAGTACCGATTTTGATTCATTGGTTTATGCCACATATTTTGGTGGGAATCTCAGTCAGGAGCACGTGGATGGAGGTACCAGCCGATTCGATAAAAATGGTGTCATCTATCAGTCTGTTTGTGCAGGTTGCGGAAGTAATGACGATTTCCCAACTACACCCGGAGCATGGTCCCAAACCAACAACAGTTCCAATTGTAATAATGGGGTGTTCAAATTAAGTATTGATTTACCTTTTACAACTGCGGCTTTTGATCCTCCCGCAACCATTTGTAAAGGATATAATTTTCAGTTTGATAATCAATCAATCGGTGCCAATCAGTTCTATTGGGATTTTGGAGATGGAAATACATCTTCTGTTGAAGATCCTACGCATACTTTTTCAACACCTGGAACCTATACAGTAACATTGATTGCAGTAGATACTTCCTTTATCACTTGTATCGCTTATGATACCATCTTCAAAGAAGTTACCATCATTGATAATTTAGGTAATCAGAATTTACCTGCGGAGTCAATATGTTTAGGACAAAGTACAGAAATCGGAATCACCGCACAGCCCGGATATTCATACACTTGGGTTCCCACTACCGGATTATCTGATGCTTCATTGTCTAATCCAGTCGCCAGTCCAAATACTTCAACAGATTATTATGTGCTGATTGATAATGGTATTTGTATCGATACTGCGTTTCAGTCGGTAATAGTAGATACATTGATTCCATTACCTGATTTTGATATTGCGTTCAGTGCTTCATGCTCCGGAGTTGATTTGGTTTTGCAGGACCTTTCTTTAAATGCAGATAATGTAATATATGTAGTGAACGGAGATACATTGGCTCCAGGTGATTCATTGATTAATGTTGCCTTTAGCAATACTGTCAACATTACACAAATTGCTACAAATGGATTATGTATATCCAGTGTATCACAAAATTTTACCGCTGGTGGATTTGGAGATTATTTTGATACACTGATCATGCCTAATGTATTTACTCCATTCGTCTCTCTGGGCATGAATGATCAATTTTGTCCGGTAGGCACAAATGGTGAATATTGTTATGAAATGGTGATTTATAATCGTTGGGGAAGAAAAGTTTTTGAGAGTTCAGAAGACAAACCCTGCTGGGACGGATATGTTCTTGATACCTACAACGCAGCTGTTGATGGAGTGTATTTTTATATTCTAAATTACGGTGATACAGAACAAAACGGATTCTTACAACTCATCCGGCATTGATAATAAACTTGATGTATGATGTTTCGTTTGAAATTGCCTACAGATCCAAGATGGGCAAATATTGCTGAACAAAAGATAGAAGACATTTTAACTGATCATATTTTTATATTAAAGCGTGGTTTTCAATTCGGACAATGAATTATTTATTGATATATTTGAATTAAACATTTTAATTATGAATAAAATTTATACACTTTTTATTGCACTTCTATTTTCTTCATTTTCAATGATGGCTCAAGACACCATCTTTTTTGAAAATTTTGAAAATGATACCATCGATTATTTATTTGAAGACATTCCCTCAGGAACTGCAAACGATCCTATAGGTTATAATTACGATGAAGATCAGTTACCTGATGGTAGTCCATCAAATCGTCCGGGAGTATGGTTCAGGGCTTTTGGTTTTGCGGATGTTGATTCAACCAATATCGTTTTTGCAAGTAACTCATGGACAAACAATGGAACTGAACCAGTTAAAAACTGGTTTATTCTTCCTGCATTGCAGATTACAGACGGACCAACAGCGATACTTTCATGGAAATCCGCTCCTTTCCAAACACCATACTATTGCGATGGGTATAAGGTATTAGTGTCAACAACTACGAATGATGTTTCTGCATTTACAGATACGCTATTTGTAGCAGCTGAATATTTATCCGGACCTTCTACCAATGGTGGAAATTATGCATTATATAACTTCTCTGCAGGCTTTCTTCATGGAGAAGATGGAACATATACTGAACCCAATCCGGATGGTGATAATGATCCGTCAACTGACTCGCCTGGAGATACAGCAAGAATGACAGGTGTGCTAAGGCCTTTCTCTGTTTCACTCTCAAATTATGACGATCAACTGATATATGTTGCTTTTATGCATAATTCGATTGATGATAATTTATTATCTATAGATGATGTTTTGGTTACAGAAACAACAGATATTTTCTTTAGCTTGAATAATAGTGATGATATACAAGTTTCAGTATATCCTAATCCTGCACAATCTCATATCAATATTGTAATGAATACAAATGAACTGGTTGTTGCTGAATTAATTGATCAGGCTGGTAAAGTTGTTATGGTTCAGAATATTACTGAAAATGGGATGCTGAATGTTGAGACTTTATCAAATGGAATGTATGTTCTAAAGTTAAATTCATCAACGCATTCAATGACGAAGAAAGTGGTCATCAGCCATTAATATATTTAATTTGATAAAAAAAGGGTTTGCACTGCAAACCCTTTTTTTATGTTTAAGATTTATTTTTTCGTAGATGTAATTTATCACCACTCTTCAGCAAACTACCCAAATCCATATTGTTTTTACTTAATAAAGACCGGACAGTAATACCATACGATTGTGCGATGGAATAAAATGTATCCCCGGGTTTTACCAAATGAAAGTCAAATCCTTCTTCAGCAGTAGATCTCTTGGGCTCAAGAAAAATCAATTGATTTTCATATAACTCATCATCTGTTCCTAGTTCATTATATGTTTCTATTTGCGAAACCTTAAGTCCGAAATCAGTTGCAATACCATTTTTAGTTTGTCCTTTGTTTACCTTAATTGCCCTTAATCCATTGATAAAAAACACCATTCCTGTTCCCTGTTGATTTGTCTTCGCTGTTGTCGGTGCTTCTGTTGTATTGTAAGGTTTTTGTGCAATGGTCTGCACTGGCATATCAAACTCATACAACTTATATTTTTCAATCAATCCGATAAGTTGCTCTGCGTATGTCGGATTTGTAGCATATCCAGCTGCTTTTAAACCTTTTGCCCAGCCTTGATAGTCAGATAATTCTAAACTAAATAACGATTTGTATCGCTCTCTTGAAGAAAGAAAATCGGCATGATCTTCATACGACTCAAGCACATTATTATACTTTCTGAAACACTCGTTTGGTGCATCATCATCTTTGGTATAGGTCTTACCGGTCCAGGTAGTATGGCATTTAATTCCAAAATGATTATTTGCATTTATTGCCAGTTCACTGTTACCATTCGAGGATTCAAGGATACCCTGTGCCAGAGTAATACTTGCTGGAATTTTTTTGAGTTTCATATTCTCAACAGCAGCGTCTTTATATGTTCTGATATAGTCGTCCGCAGTAAAATTCTGTCCCCAGCATTGAAATACAATGAATAATGAAATTAATGTTGTTGCCTTTTTCATACTTCTTTTTTTTACAAAGTAACCATACTCTTACATGAGTTTTCTCTATCTTTCACATGATTTATAAACAGATGGATATTAATCATTCGATTTACTTCAACAGGTTAAAGAATTTATTGCCGATTTTTTTTTCATTGTTTTCTTTAATGTTTTTATTCCCGGCTTTATTTTTTTATCCAAATGATTTTTTATTTAATGAAGGTCAGGATGCGCAAAGGGCATATTTTACCTTTATGATGTATATGCGAAATCAGCATGCATGGTTTGAGTTCCCATATCTTAACTATCCATTTGGTGAAAATATTTTCTACCTCGATGTTAATCCTTTGTTATTGTTCGTTTTGCGACCGTTATTTTACGTTTTCCCATTTTTAATTGACTATGGAATCGGTATTTTTAATTTTATTCATCTGTTTCAACTCATTATTTGTATTATTTATCTTGATATAATTTTAAAAAAAATTGGACTCAATATTTATTATTCAATCGTTGGTTCATTACTGATTACATTCTATTCTCCTCAACTATTAAAGATTGCCGGAAATTTTTCCTTGTCCTGGCTTTTTATATTTCCAGCCGCTATATATTATATTTTATGTTGGGTGGAAAAATATAAATTTTCTTATGCTATTGGTTTAATCGTTTTAGCTATCATTTCTTTTTTTATTCATCCGTATTTAGGTATTATCCTTACGTCTTTTGCTGTAATAACGCTATTGCTATATCTGCTTCTGAATAAAAATATGGGTTGGAAAAATGGCTTTATACTTTTTTTAATTTCTATTATTCCGCTTTTATTGTACATGGTTACGGTTAAAGTCACAGATATTCATCTGAACAGAACAACATCTCCCGGTGGGTATATGGATAACTACCTTGGAATATATGAATGGCTTGTTCAACCCAATGGATTAACTGGTAAAATATTTACAGAAATATTAAATAAAGATCAGACGAACTATTTCGACGCTGCTTATATACCGGCTATTTTTCATTTTTTCCTTTTAATAGGTATTTATTTATTATTAAAATATAAATATTCGTTGAATAAATCACATGTATTTCTTCTGTTCTCATTCATAGGGTCTTCATTGTTACTCATGGTTTTTGCTACAGGTTGCTTTGGTTTTTCTAATCTCGAATGGATTTATGAATGGATAAGTTATGCACGCCAATTGCGCTTGGTGAGCCGATTTGCCTGGCCTTTTTATTACGTTTATGCATTGGTCTCGTTGGGATTATTTTTATACGGAATTCAATCAATCATCAGATTGAATCAAAAGCTAAAATTGATTATCCCTTCAATTCTATTGATATATGCATTCGTAGATTTATTTATCATTCAAAAGGAATTAAACGAGAAATTAAAATCCACACCTAATTATTATCATTCAGTGATATCAGAGAAAGATGCTCACTTGTTCAACCAACTGAACTCATCTGAAAAATGGGCTTGTATAATGCCCTTGCCACTTGCACTGGAAGGTAGTTTTAGATATGCATCGCCCTTCAATGAAAATTCAATAAAAAATGCATATCGGATTGCATGGATTTTAAATCAACCCATTTTAGGAGGAATACTCATCAGACCATCTGAAAATGAAATGGAAATCATTCGAGAATCAGTTAACATACCAATTTACAAAAGACCGATCATAGATTACATTGCTGATAAAAATGCACGGATATTAATGATTGCTGAAAGGAATAATTGGTCTGTAGTAGAAGCTGCCATGATTAATTTGTCTGAAAATACCGGATATAATTTTTCAAATTCGGGAGTTTATTCAATGTCTGTTCAACAATGGTCGGAAGTAAATTGCTCTGCTATTGTAAATAATTCCTTGGATACAAATTATATATTGAATGAATTTGAAAATCAAACAGGAACAGTTGCACATAGCGGTAAAGGATCAATCCGATATAAAAGGGGAGATTTTAATGTGATAAAAAAAATATTCCCT
Source organism: Flavobacteriales bacterium (assembly GCA_044376575.1). Taxonomy (GTDB): domain Bacteria; phylum Bacteroidota; class Bacteroidia; order CAIKAF01; family CAIKAF01; genus BA4. The sequence goes on from JBILKR010000028.1 coordinate 18,354, forward strand.
AATCAATTAAATGCAGGCATATATAAAGCATCCTGCTGGGTATATAACAGAAATGAAAATTCAGTAAACGGGTGCTTTTTAGTTCATTCTCTTGACGTTAATGGTAATTCATCTGGATGGATAAGTTTTTCTAATCCTGCAAGGAGTGAAATTATTCATCAGGGTTGGTCTTATGTTGAGGTAGAATTTGAAATCAAAAAAAATACGACTTACGAGATTGCAATCACTGCTTACGATTTTAAAAATCTTTATTTTATTGTTGACGATTTATTTATAAGAGAGGCCAATAGTCATAGACTTACCCAAAATCCGCTTCAATACGATACACATTTGCCAGCATGTCGGGATTGATTTTGTTAATCTCATTTTTTAATTCAGGATAGCCGAATATCCCTTGTATTCCGCCGGTATGCACAGCGATAATTTTGTGGCCATCCAGATCTCCTCTTTTTATCATTTCAAAAACTCCAATCATCATTTTTGAAGTGTAAACAGGATCAAGAATGATGCTGTATTCCTTATAAAATGAAATGATAAAATCAAAAAGTAACGAATCTGTTTTAGCATACCCACCCCTGCAAAACTCATCAGTAATTTGATGAATATGATTGTTAATCTTTATTTCAGAATGATATCCTTTAAGCGCAGAAAAACCTAGCACATTAAAATTAGAACCACTGCAAATACCATGAAATGTAGTTTGAGTTCCCGTTGGAACGCAAATTAATGAAGGATTTGAATCTTTTATTTCATTATAAATTTCGCGACAGCCCCATTCTCCCATTTCTCCGGAACCTCCCTCCGGAATAAATAATTCGTCATGTGAGCTTGTTATACTTAAGCTTGAATCTTTTAGTTCTTGATATTCTTTTCTGGTTAAAAAAACAATTTCAGTACCACATGATTGAACAAATTGAAGTGTTAAGGACAATTCTTTAAAATCATTTCCCCTCACAAAAACTTTTGAGGGAATTTTGTATTCCTTGCTAAATGCAGCAAATGCATATAAATGATTAGACCACGGACCACCCATAGTGCTCCATCGCGTATAGTTATTTTCTTTAAAGTGGTTGAAATATCCCATTAATTTTCTCCACTTATTTCCACCGTAATAACGATGAATCAAATCATCACGCTTAATCCATACCTCAACATGGTGTTCATTAAAAACAGGGTGATGAATTTGTTGAAGCGGTGATATAATCATTCTTTCTATTTTATCTATCCACAAAATCAGATACCTTTGCAGAAGTACAAATGTCTGAAGGATTTAATAAAAAAGAGTGGTTGCCCGGAGATTTTTATTACTCCGAGGAAGGTTATATTGTTTTTACAGAACAATATCACCTAAGAAGAGGTTATTGTTGTAAAAGTGGATGCAAGCATTGTCCTTATGGATACGATAAAAAATCCGGACAGATAAAAAAAGAAAATAAAATAGATTAAAATTATATGCTATGAATACGGTACAACTGGATATAAATTCATTGAAAACACCAACAGGATCTCAAATCTCTTGTAAAGGCTGGGTGCAGGAAGCTGCGCTCCGCATGTTGATGAACAATCTTGACCCGGATGTAGCTGAAAGGCCGGAAGATCTGATTGTTTACGGTGGTAGGGGCAAAGCGGCAAGAAATGTTGAGTCCTTTCATTTGATTGTAAAAGCATTAAAAGATTTGAATGAAGATGAAACGTTATTGATTCAGTCCGGTAAGCCTGTCGCAATTCTTCCTACGCACAAAGACGCACCGCGTGTGCTAATTTCTAATTCAATGCTGGTTCCAAGGTGGGCAACCTGGGATCATTTTAATGAACTTGAAAAAAAAGGATTGATGATGTATGGTCAAATGACTGCCGGTTCATGGATTTATATCGGTAGCCAGGGAATTGTTCAGGGCACGTATGAAACTTATGCTGAATGCGCCCGTCAACATTTTGGTGGTAGTTTAAAAAACACATTGAATGTAACAGCCGGTTTGGGAGGAATGGGAGGAGCTCAGCCCCTTGCCATTACAATGAATGAAGGTGTTGCATTGGTTGCCGAAGTAGAAGAGTGGAGAATCGACAAGCGATTGGAAACCAGGTATCTTGATGAAAAGTTTCATGATATAGATCAGGCCATTGACAGGGCAATTGAATATAAAAATAAAGGTATCGGCAAATCAATCGGGGCGTTGTGTAATGCGGTAGAATTACTACAACGACTCATCAATCGCAACATCATTCCTGATACACTTACAGATCAGACATCAGCACACGATCCTTTAGTTGGATACTTCCCCGTTGGATTATCTGTTGTACAGGCCAGGGTTTTACGTGATGAAAATCCTGAAGAGTATGTTCGTCAATCGTTAGATACAATGGCATTACACGTCAAGCTGATGTTGCAGCTTCAGAAAAAAGGCTCAATTACCTTTGATTATGGAAACAACCTGAGAGGACAGGCTAAAGACAAGCGAAACGTGGAAAATGCATTTGACTTTCCAGGATTTGTACCAGCATTTATACGACCTTTATTTTGCGAAGGCAAAGGGCCATTCCGTTGGGTTGCATTATCTGGAGATCCCAATGATATATATGTAACTGATCAGTTGATGAGAGACCTTTTTCCCGAAAATAAATCACTGCACAGATGGCTTGATATGGCGAGAGAACGAATTCAATTTCAAGGTTTGCCCGCAAGAATTTGTTGGATAGGGCAGGGAGATCGTAAAAAAGCCGGACTGGCGTTTAATGAATTAGTAAAAAGTGGAAAAGTAAAAGCACCAATTGTTATCGGAAGAGATCACCTTGATACAGGTTCTGTAGCTTCTCCCAATCGCGAAACAGAAGCGATGCTTGATGGATCTGATGCTGTTGCCGATTGGCCTGTATTAAATGCATTGGTAAATACAGCCGGAGGCGCAAGTTGGGTTTCACTACATCATGGGGGTGGAGTTGGAATGGGCTATTCCATACATTCAGGAGTTGTTATCGTTGCTGATGGAACAGATGATGCGGCTCGAAGAATATCTCGGGTTCTGCATAATGATCCGGCTATGGGCGTAATCCGTCACATGGATGCCGGCTATGATTCAGCTTTAAAAACAGCTGAGCAACATCATTTAAATATTAGAACAAGATTAAAATAATTGATAAGTTATTAAATGTCGCAGCCATCATCAATAATTATTACAGGTGCATCTCGTGGAATTGGGTTGGAACTGGTTCGGTATTTCCTGCAAAAAACAGACTTAAATGTAATAGCTGCAAGCAGGTCTGTAAAAAATATACCGCATGATTTTCATCAGTTTCAACATCGACTTCAATATTATACGTTAGACTTTTTAAATAATGATTCTATTTCTTCCTTTATATATAAGGTGAAAAATCATGAACAAATAAAATATCTTATTAATAATGCAGGATTATTGATAAACAAACCTGCTGCGCAGTTAACACCTGATGAAATGAACGATATGTTTTCAGTAAATGTAACGGGACCTTTTAGAATCATTAAGGAATTAATATCAGAGTTTCATACTGGTTCGCATATTGTCAATATTACAAGTATGGGTGGATTTCAGGGCAGTACCAAGTATAATGGTTTGTCAGGATATAGTGCGAGTAAGGGTGCATTGAATATATTGACTGAATGTTTAGCTGAAGAGTTGAAAGAAAAGCAGATCTCTGTGAATGCGTTAGCACTTGGAGCCGTTCAGACAGAAATGCTTGAAGAAGCCTTTCCCGGCTATAGCGCAGAGATAACACCTGTGGATATGGCAAATTACATTGGGGGCTTCACACTTGATGCATTTAATTATATAAATGGAAAGATAATACCTGTTAGTTTACAAAATCCTTAATTTTATTCATGAGTATAAATGGTTGATGATCAGAGGTAGAGTTGGGATTTATTAGGTTTTATAATATTTATTTCAAAAAAAACTTTGAATTAATTGGTTAATTAAAAAATAGGTTGCATCTTTGCAGCCCCCTTTAAGGGAAAGTGTTCTTAACTGTGTTAGAAAAATTTTTCAAAATAAATTTGGAAGTTTAAAAAACAGTTGTAACTTTGCACTCCCGTTTTAAGGGGAAGTTCTTTGAAAATAATGAAGAGAAAGTAGGTAGCAAACTAAGGTTTATTAGCGAAGCTTATTAAATTCTCCTAATTCCAAAAATTTAGAGTGATACATTAATGAGCCATCAAATTTTTTTACAATGAAGAGTTTGATCCTGGCTCAGGATGAACGCTAGCGGCGGGCCTAATACATGCAAGTCGAGGGGCAGCACAGGTAGCAATACTGGGTGGCGACCGGCGGACGGGTGCGTAACACGTATGCAACCTGCCTTATACTTGGGAATAGCCCGGAGAAATCCGGATTAATACCCAATACGATATGAAAAGGCATCTTTTTATATTGAAAGCTCCGGCGGTATAAGATGGGCATGCGTCCGATTAGCTAGTTGGTAGGGTAACGGCCTACCAAGGCTACGATCGGTAGGGGGCCTGAGAGGGTGATCCCCCACACTGGTACTGAGACACGGACCAGACTCCTACGGGAGGCAGCAGTAAGGAATATTGGTCAATGGGCGCAAGCCTGAACCAGCCACGCCGCGTGAAGGATGACGGCCCTCTGGGTTGTAAACTTCTTTTCTACGGGAATAAATCTCATTACGTGTAATGAGTTGAAGGTACCGTAGGAATAAGCATCGGCTAACTCCGTGCCAGCAGCCGCGGTAATACGGAGGATGCAAGCGTTATCCGGATTCATTGGGTTTAAAGGGTGCGTAGGTGGGATAATAAGTCAGGGGTGAAAGCCAGCAGCTTAACTGTTGAATTGCCTTTGATACTGTTATTCTTGAATATGTTTGAAGTGGGCGGAATGTGACATGTAGCGGTGAAATGCGTAGATATGTCACAGAACACCGATTGCGAAGGCAGCTCACTAAGCCATTATTGACACTGATGCACGAAAGCGTGGGGATCAAACAGGATTAGATACCCTGGTAGTCCACGCCGTAAACTATGATAACTCGACGTTGGCGATATACAGTTCAGCGTCCAAGCGAAAGCGTTAAGTTATCCACCTGGGAAGTACGATCGCAAGGTTGAAACTCAAAGGAATTGACGGGGGCCCGCACAAGCGGTGGAGCATGTGGTTTAATTCGATGATACGCGAGGAACCTTACCAGGGCTTAAATGGGGAATGACAGGCTGGGAAACCGGTCCTCCTTCGGGCATTCTTCAAGGTGCTGCATGGTTGTCGTCAGCTCGTGCCGTGAGGTGTTGGGTTAAGTCCCGCAACGAGCGCAACCCCTACCATTAGTTGCCAGCGGATAATGCCGGGGACTCTAATGGAACTGCCGGCGCAAGCCGCGAGGAAGGTGGGGATGACGTCAAATCATCACGGCCCTTACGTCCTGGGCTACACACGTGCTACAATGGCCGATACAGAGGGCAGCCACCTGGCGACAGGGAGCAAATCCTTAAAATCGGTCTCAGTTCGGATTGGAGTCTGCAACTCGACTCTATGAAGCTGGAATCGCTAGTAATCGCGCATCAGCCATGGCGCGGTGAATACGTTCCCGGGCCTTGTACACACCGCCCGTCAAACAAT
>JBILKR010000045.1:0-8495 GCA_044376575.1 Flavobacteriales bacterium
CTTTCTTTAATTTGAGAGAGTAGTCCAAACTGATCATTGATTTTTTTCATTTCATTAAATATTTTTTTCTCTTCAGTGGCGTTTACCACTGTGATGCCTTCATCACCCGTTCCCATGAGATCGAGATTTAATAACATGCGGATTTTTTTTAGTGGAAATATGGGATTCATAGTGTAATACTTGGATCCGATGAGTCCTGCTTCTTCTCCACCAAATGCAATGAATGCTACCGAATATTTTGGTGGATATTTCGAAAAATAATTGGCAATAGAAAGCATCATCGCCGTGCCGCTTGCATTGTCATTTGCTCCGGGAAAATAGGTCTGCTTTCCAATGCCCCCCAAATGATCGTAATGTGCAGTAATTACAATAAATGAATCAGGTTCTGTTTTGCCGGGTATAAAAGCAATTACATTTTGAGATTCATGTGATCCTTTTCTTTCACTTCGGATATGCAGAGAAATTTTTTTGTTTTTTCTGCTGATGTTTCCTCTTACAATATCGAGTTGAGCATGGCTTAACTGTGTTTGAGAAACTGACCATGTAATTTTATCCTTGATGCGGATGATGCCTTTTGCACCATAAGGATTCAGTGAAACTTGCTGAATGATTTTTTTATGATCCTCATCTGTAATTCCTTTTTCATCAATTACGATAAATAGTTCTTTGAACTTCTGTTTAGCAAATTTTTTATAGTATTTGGGATTTGAGACGGTCTGACTGTCGAGCCACGTGATAGCATAAGTTCCTTTGATTGTAGGGCAACCGGGAGCAGGAACTACTTCATTTCCAATTCCTAAATTCTGCTGATCAACCAATACAAATGCAGTGTCAGGAAATGTATTTACAGCAAAAGAAAACTCCTGAAAATATAAAGGTGCTTTTGGAAAACGCTGTAGGTTGAATTGATGAAAAGCAGTTGCAATATAATAGGCCGCTTTGGCATCTCCGTTTTCAATATAACCTCTCCCATAAAAATATGGAGAAGATAATGTGTCAACTATTTTACGAGCTTCTTCTGAAGGCTTGAATGACTGCGCTTGTAAAGTGTTTGCAAGTAAACAAAGGAAAATAAGTAAAACGAAAAAAATCCTCATGAATGTCTGCGTTGAATCAATTGTAAAAGTTTTAAAAACACTTTGCTTTCTTCTTCCCAGTTGTGTTTTTGAACATACACTTCAAGTATTTTTTTTGCTTCCTGAAAAGTAGAAGCCTGGTTTACCTGATCAATGAAATATTGGTACTCTTCGTTTTTACCGGAAAAAAGTTCATTGATAAAATTAAATTTTTCATGCAGAGCGATTGCTTTTTTTAGGTCATCAATTTTCTGATTGATAAACTTATCGATAAGACCTTCTTTTACTTCGTCCGACTGAATATCGTTAAAAGTAATTTTTGGTGCGGTATTCTTTTCAGCAGTTTTATTTTTTGTAGTATCAGCAATAGGTTCAGATGGAGTTGGTATGGATACCGGTTCAGTTTTTACACTCGGTTGAGGTTTGGGAACCTCCTTAATAACAGGTTCTGCAGCAGGGGCAGGAGGGTTTATCTCCTCATTTTTCGTCTCAATGACTTTTTCAACTTTTTTTTCCGCTTCCTTTTGTGGTTCTTCTGATGTAATTACAGTTGAAGAAATATTGTCAATATGCTTAAGCAATACGGTTAATTCGTATAAGTTCTTACTCTCTTCATTCAGCCGGTTCATATCTTCTGAAGATGGATAACTGGCCATCCGGACAATAATTTGCTGAATTCTGAACGTGTGCAGTTCTATTTTATCAAGGATTTCCTGCTTTTTCATAATCTGTTTTTTTGTGATAACGTATTGTCTTGGTTTTTATGTTAAATTTGGATAAAGTTTGCTAATTATTCAATCGAATAATAAGTTGCGTCAATAAATTTTAACCTCATGTTTGTTGAAAACAAATTTAATCCCAAAGAAAGAAGAGGCTGGATCGAGGTGATCTGTGGCTCAATGTTTTCCGGAAAAACCGAAGAGTTGATTCGCAGAATGAAACGTGCAAACTTTGCTAAACTGAAAGTTGAAATTTTTAAGCCTGAAATTGACGTCAGATACGATACTGAAAAAGTTGTATCCCATGATTCCAATGCCATTCATTCTACGGCCGTTCCATCTTCTTCAAATATTTTATTATTAGCCGGAGATGTGGATGTAGTAGGTATTGATGAGGCTCAATTCTTTGATATGGGGCTGGTGGAAGTTTGTAATACCCTTGCCAATAGCGGAACGCGTGTAATTATCGCCGGACTGGATATGGACTACACCGGTAAACCTTTCGGAGTTATGCCTCCATTGATGGCTGTGGCTGAATTTGTGACGAAGGTGCATGCCATCTGCGTGGATTGTGGTCACCTGGCCAACCATTCATATCGCTTTTCTGATGAAAGTAAAATTGTTTTACTGGGTGAAACGGATAAGTATAAACCCTTGTGCAGGGCTTGTTATCACTACCAAATGAAAAACAAGTAACTGTCGGAATGGACTACAGTATAGATTCTATATCTTCCATTGTTCAGGGGAAAATTTATGGAAATTCTTCATTGCCTTTAGTCATTCGTTATTTATGTACAGACAGCCGTAAAGTTTCACATCCTGTCAACTCCCTCTTTATTGCTATCGAAGGAAAATATAAAAACGGACATACATTTATAGCTCAGGCTTATCGGCAAGGTATTCGTTGTTTTCTTGTGCATGAGAAAACAGAATTTGAAAAATATACCGATTCAGTTTTTATTCAAGTGGTGGATACCTTAGAGGCGCTCCAATCTCTCGCAGCCCATCACAGGCATCAATTCAGTTATCCGGTTATCGGGATTACCGGAAGTAACGGAAAAACAATAGTGAAAGAGTGGCTGTATCAGTTGCTGGTTCCGTATTATCGTGTAGTTAAAAATCCGGGGAGTTATAACTCACAGTTGGGTGTTCCGTTATCTGTCTGGAATTTAAAAGCGGATGCAGATGTTGGAATTTTTGAAGCAGGCATCTCACAACCTGGCGAAATGAATAATCTTGAAAAAGTGATTCATCCCACCATCGGAATATTTACCATGATTGGTGATGCGCATGGAGAAAATTTTTCTTCTGTTCAGGAAAAAATCAGGGAAAAAATTCAACTTTTTCATTCGGCTCATGAACTGATTTATTGTAAAGATCACAATCTCATTCATCATGAAATTTCAACGAGTGAGGCATTAAAGGACATGCGATTCTTTACCTGGTCTCAAAAAGAAAATTCAGATTTACGAATCATCCGGAAAGAGAAAAAAGAAGGCTGCTGGGAAGTTGATCTGATGCATCACTCAGCTTTTCATGTAACTATACCTTTTTCAGATGATGCCTCATTTGAAAATGCAATGCATTGTATTTCGCTCATGTTAGTGATGAAGATAAGCATAGCACAGATTCAGTCTGGAATTCAGCAGATGAATTCTGTATCCATGCGATTACAGATTAAAAAAGGCATCCATGGTTGCACCATCATCAATGATACTTACAATGCCGATCTTGATTCTGTTCGTATTGCATATCATACCATGAATGAACTGGGAAACCATCTTCCCAAGACATTGATTCTTTCAGATATAGAACAGTCATCCAAAAACAATGAAGAATTATATGGAGAGCTTGCCAAATGGACCAATACATCGGCCTTTCATCGTGTATTTCTGATTGGTGCACAATTGAAAAAATATGCTTCTTTATTTCAACATGTTGAGACAGTTTTTGATTCAACAGATGATATGTTATCACGCGTATTTGAAATAACTTTTCAGAATGAAAATATTTTGTTGAAAGGCTCACGTCAATTTCAGCTTGAAAAAATTGCTGTTCAGCTGGAAGAGAAATTACATTCCACGATTCTTGAAATTAATTTAAGTGCGCTCGCACATAATTTGAATTATTATAAATCGAAACTGGCACCCGGAACAAAGATGATGGCTATGGTAAAGGCATCTTCTTATGGCTCCGGTGATATAGAAGTACCTCGGTTGTTAGAGTTTTATCACACCGATTATTTAGCCGTTGCTTATGCTGATGAAGGAATATTCTTACGCAATGCCGGCATCAATTTGCCAATTATGGTGATGAGTCCTGATGATTTGCATTATGATGTGATGGCAATGCACCGTTTAGAGCCTGAAATTTATAATATCAGAACACTGCATCATTTTATTCAGTTCATTCACACTTCTCCAAAGTATATTCCACCGGTGCATATTAAATTAGATACTGGCATGCATCGATTGGGATTTGTTGAAAATGAAATTGATCATCTAATCGGTCTGTTATTGCAACATCCGCAAATAAAAATTGCTTCTGTATTTTCACATTTATCTGCCAGTGATGCAGATGAACACCGAACTTTTACAGAAACACAAATTTCAGTTTTTCAGCAAATGGCAGAGAAAATTTCTTTTGCTGTTGGATATCAACCATTGCGACACATTTTGAATTCTGCCGGTATTGCTCATTATCCGGAATCTCAGTTTGAAATGGTGCGACTGGGTATTGGACTATACGGTGCAACTAATGTTGCAGATGAAACCAAACAATTGTTACCTGTAGCTAAGCTGATTACAAGAATTTCTCAGATAAAAAAAATAAGCGCAGGGGAGTCGGTAGGATATAGCAGAAGTACGATTTGCAGTGCTGATACTACCATTGCCACGATTCCTATTGGTTATGCAGATGGATTCAGAAGATTATTAAGTAACGGGAAAGGGCATGTACTGGTGAACGGACACAAAGCACCTGTGATTGGAAAAGTTTGTATGGACATGACCATGATTGATATCACAGGTATTGATGCTGCAGAAGGCGATGAGGTGATTATTTTTGGAGATGAAGCACTGACACTGGAAGAATTTTCAATACAATGTGAAACCATTCCTTACGAAGTACTAACTTCAATTTCTCAACGTGTAAAACGCGTATATGTAAAAGAGTAATTGTGCCCGGGACAGGACTTGAACCTGCAAGGATTGCTCCATACGCCCCTCAAACGTACGTGTCTACCAGTTCCACCACCCGGGCAAGGATTAATGGATTGCAAAAATACATTTTTTTATTATTCTTTGATGAGGGTATATAAAGATACTTCGTTTTCTTTTCCCTTGAATAACCGCGTAGTTACATACTCCGCATGAATGGTGGGAAGCAGTCCGATACGTCGTACAAGGTTTTCAGAGATCAGCATCTTTTTACCTAACGAGATACATTGACTTAATATGCGTTCTGTAGTATTTATTACATCACCATGAAAAACGATTTCTGTTTTGTTTTTTCCTACTTCTCCCGTAATCACTTTACCTCCGTGCATGCCAACTTTAAATTCAGGATAAAAACCAAATTTCTGTAAATACACAGGTTTTAGTTTTTCCATTTGTTTTACAATCCGGAAATAACATCGAACACAATTCGCATTTTTTAAACCGTCTTTCATTTTCCAGGTAATCACTACTTCATCACCTACATACTGATATATTTCACCTTTTGACCTACTAATAGGTGTGCCAATGTCATAAAAGAAACTATTCAATAATTCGTGATACTGTTCTGTTCCCATTCTTTCAGCCAAGGATGTGGATGAGTTGATGTCCAGAAACATGAAAATTCTTTCTTCTTCAACCGGTTTAAAATATTTACCCAGAAGGTAGTTTCGCATCAGTCTCGGACCAATAATTCTGGCGGTGAGTTTGGTAAAATTCAAGATGATACTGATTAAGAATGCATGCCACAACATCATCATGATACCCCGCAATGAGATAATATATTTGAACATTTGTGTTTCCGTTATTTCAGAGAACTTCATCTCTGCTACCATTAAATCATAAATCACCATACTCAAATACTGTGAACTTTTAAAAAGTAAAATCAGTGTGAGGGTTCCAATGAATAATGAAAACGGAAAACTGAACTGGCGGATTACCATTTTATCGAATGGTTTATCTGCTAATCTTAATACCAGTCCAATCAATAAACCAGAAATCAAACCCACACCCCATGAGTGCGAATGATTTCCCCATACATTTAAACTGAGAGATACACCAATCACTAATCCGAGTAACAATGTTGCTGCGGCATTCATGAATGTTGCGAATATCTGTTGTAAATATTCTATTGATTGAGCTGTAATTTTATTTGCTTGGCGGTGAAGACGGATGCTTTCTTCTTTGAAGTTTTTCAGGTTTTTATCTTTTGTATCCTGATACTTTTCTATGCAGTATTTAGTAATAAATTCGTTTTGCTGTAAATATTGAATTTGAATATCTACCCATTCCGTATAACTGTATTTTTTATCAAGGTAAATTTCCCATTCCTTTCTCAGCAGTTCACCCCGTTCAATAAAATTATCCTTTCCCATGGTCAGGTGATCTGCATCAATCAATACAGACTCCAGTACATTACGTGCATCATGCAAATATTTTGTGGCAAGAATGCAGTTCTTTACGATAATAATTTTTTCTGCGGAATAATTTTTTGATTTTAAAAATTCATCAGCCATCACCTGGCTTTCTTCTTCATGTCCAACATACTGCTCAATATATCCAATGTCATGAAACCAGGCAGCAATGGCAACAATCTCCAGCTCTTCTTCTGTCAGGTTTTCACCTTTTCCGATTTCTAAAGCATGTTCCACTACTTCACGTGTGTGAGTTATATCATGATAGCATAATTCTTTCGGGAGTTTTTCCTGAAATTTCGAAACTACATAGTTTTCAACTTCTTCAAGCAGCAGGCTTTTCATTGATTGAATATAATATCAAAGATAATGAAATTCAACTTCTGGGATGAAATTGAATGATGGCATCTCTCAAATACTGCCGATCAAGATGGGTGTAAATTTCTGTTGTGGTAATGGACGCATGTCCGAGCATTTCCTGAATGGCCCGAAGGTCTGCACCTCCGTCGATGAGATGTGTGGCAAAGGAATGACGAAATGTATGCGGACTGATATTTTTTTTAATTCCTGCTTTGGATGCCAGATCTTTTATCATCAGAAAAACCATTTGCCGGCTTAGTTTTCTTCCGTTACGATTGAGGAAAACAAAGTCTTCATTTCCTTTCTGAATATTTAGATGTATTCGCTGATGTTGTCGGTAGATTTCAATGTATTTAATGGTTAACTCACCGATGGGAACCAGTCGTTCTTTATTTCCCTTTACAATGATTCGAATAAATCCATCATCAAAAAATAAATTTGAGATGCGTAGTTCAACCAGTTCACTCACACGTAATCCGCAACCGTATAGTGTTTCGAGAATGGCTTTGTTACGTTGTCCTTCAGGCTTGCTCAGGTCAATGTGATGAATTACCTTATCCATTTCATCTATGGAAAGTACTTCAGGAATTTTTCTTCCCAGTTTGGGCAACTCCATCAGTTGTGAAGGATCCTGAAGAATGATTTTTTCTGTCAGCAGATATTTAAAAAATGCCCTGATTCCGGAAATGATTCTCGCCTGTGATTGGGCTGATAATCCTAAATCATAGAGGTATTGAATGAATCCTGTCAGTTCATTGATTGTAATTTGCTGAGGTTGAAATGGAATATCATTGATTAATAAATACTGAAATAATTTTTCTACATCATCAAGGTAAGCCTTAATGCTGTGTACTGAAAGTGATTTCTCCAGTTGTAGGTACGATTTGAATCCCTGTGTATATACGTCCTGTTGATTCATACTTGATTTGATAAAAATAAGAAATCAAATGATTGAAAATTATTTTAAGCGAGCTGCAATAAATTATTCAAAGAATATTTATACGGAATTTTATCAATAGAAAGATATTTGATAGATCAGATTGAAAATTATTATTTCATTAATAACACATCATTTTCATACAAAATACTGATCCACCTGATTTCATAAATTCTGAAGTATCTATGCTGTGTATATTAAATCCCAGTTCTTTCAATACATTTTCTGTATAAGTATTACCCTGTTGAATGATGGCGTGTTTTTGATTGTTATTTTGAATTAAATGTGCATTGAGTGCGAATCCCTTCAGTGCTTCGTTTGAAGGAATTTCGATGAGGTTGATGAATGATTTTTTTAGTCGTTGTATGGTGTCATGATGAAATGCAAGTGGACAATACAGTGCTGTGTTTTCATCTACAGGAATGAGACAAGTATCTAAATGATAAAAATACGGACTCACCAATTCAAGTTGAATTACTGGATGTTCAAAAATACCATCAAGCCATTCAAGCGCTGCAATTTCTGTGCGATGACCATATCCACCCAACCATTGATTGGTTCCGGGTATTTTTAAAATATCACCCATGCCCTCCAACACAATCGACGGAGGAGTTGGTATGATTTCATATCCGTGAGATGAATAGAATTCAATAAACGATGGTATTTCACGTTGACGGGATGCATGTTTCATATTACTGATGATCACTTTTTTCTTTCCGTCTTCACTGTAAAATGGCAAGCTCTGATTGGCAGTAAATACCATGTCTTCACAA
>JBILKR010000015.1:0-65246 GCA_044376575.1 Flavobacteriales bacterium
GAATATAAAGATGTTTTATTAAATCAGTTTTGTACCAAGCAGCGTAATGAATTCCTGCCTTGTGGTATTATTTTCAAATGCACCGGTAAATGCAGAAGTCGTGGTTAGAGAGTTCTGTTTTTGTACTCCGCGCATTTGCATACACAAATGATGACATTCCATTACTACGGCTACACCTAATGGTTGTAAAACTTCCTGAATGCAATCACGAATTTCCATAGTAAGTCTTTCTTGCACCTGCAAGCGTCTTGAATATGCATCCACTACTCTTGGGATTTTACTTAAGCCGCAAATGCTGCCATTAGGAATGTATGCGATATGTGCTTTCCCGAAAAATGGAATCATGTGATGCTCACACATAGAATATACTTCAATATCTTTTACAATCACCATCTCTTTATAATCTTCATGAAATAAAGCACTGCGTAAAATATCATGCGGATTTATTTTATATCCATGCATTAAATATTGCATCGCTTTGGCAACTCTTTCCGGTGTCTTTAATAGTCCTTCACGGGAAGTGTCTTCTCCAAGTATTTCAATTGATTGTTTATAAAGATCAACTAACTGTTCAGTAGTTTGCGGATGATATTGCTCTTTTTTTTCGTATCCCATAATAACGGTTACTAATGTTCAAATGTAACATATTCTGATGAACCCGAAAATGATTCTTTGCGTTCAAAGACTTATACTGGATATTCTACTATATTTCTTGGTGTTTCGTATAAACGAATAAAGAGTTCGTGAGATGAATGAATGTATGGGCGAAGTAATCGATAAATTACCACTGCAATATTTTCAGCCGTTGGAATAAGATTCTTAAATTCTTGAGTATCGAGGTTGAGATTACGGTGATCGAAACGTTCAATAATTTGTTCTTTTATAATATCGGAAAGTATTTTTGTATCCATCACATAGCCTGTCTCAGGATCAATTTCACCAATTACTTTTACTTCTAATTCATAATTATGCCCGTGAAAATGCGGATTATTACATTTCCCAAAAACCTTCTGATTTTTCTCATCATCCCATGCAGGATTATACAGACGATGTGCAGAATTAAAATGTTCGTGACGGATTACAGCAACTCTTTCTTTCATTGGAATACAGATAAATACATAACATTAAAAAGAAGAATATGTTTATTCTCCGAAGTATTCCACATATATTCTTGGCGTTTCATATAACTTCACACAATGCAATGCAACGCCTTCCGGAATATGTGGTTGTAATTCATTCCAAATACCAATAGCCAGATTTTCGGTTGAACACATTTTACCTTTCATAAAATCAACATCTAAATTCAGGTTTTTATGGTCCAGTATTTCAATCACATATTCCTGAATAATCTTGCTTAGTTTCTTAACATCAAAAATAAATCCGGTATCAGGATCAGGTTTCCCTTTAATTGTAACATATAAATCAAAATTATGACCATGCCAGTTCTCGTTGGCACACTTTCCAAAAACTTCTTCGTTTTTTTCCTTGCTCCAGTCCGGATGATATAATTTATGCGCTGCGTTAAAATGTTCTTTTCTGGTGAGAAACACCATAATATTATTTTTTTACAAAGGTATATTTTTCAATCTAAAAAAACTTTACTTTTTATCTTGATGATAGATTAAGCGTTCAAAAGATTAACGTTATTTGTAGTATAATGACTCAAACTTTTAATCATTTAATAAAATATTGTTGGCTCTTCTGCCTGATATTTTTATCTCATTTCACGGTGTTACATGGTCAGGTTGTTGTGCAGGGAGAAGTAATTGATGAAGGAACAGGCAAGCCCCTTGCATTTGTTAATATTCAGGAATCAAGACAAACCAATGGAACATATTCAACAATTGACGGACAGTTTCAATTATCAGTAAATTCATTAGCAACCACACTCCGTTTCAGCATTATTGGATATGAAACAAAGATGGTTGAAATTACAGCGGCAAACCGTATTGGTTTATTTGTACGGTTAAAAGAAAAGCAGGTTGAGCTAAATGAAGTGATTGTTTTTCCGGGAGTTAATCCAGCTGACGAATGGATGCGAAAATTAATCGCAAGAAAAGATACCCTGAACCCTAATAAATTAGATGCATACAAATATAAGGCCTATCACAAATTTATTTTCACATCCAATCAGGATACATTACCGGGTCAGCTGGGTTCTTCTATTCTTGGCCTGAAAGATTCAACTGAAATTATACTTCGTGAATTATTAAAAAAACAGCATTTGTTTTTAAACGAAAGTGTAAGTGAGAAAAAATTTAAATTCCCCGATAAAAATTACGAAAAAGTAATTGCTTCCAAAACATCAGGCATGAAGCTACCTGTTTTTTCAACCTTAACTACACAGCTACAGTCCATCTCGTTTTATGATGCTTCTTTTTCTGTTTTGGGCAAGAATTATCTGAATCCAATTTCAGCCGGTGGGTTAAAATCATATCAGTTCCAGATAATGGATACTACATTTTCTAAAAACGATACAGTGTTGATTATTTCATTTAATCCGAAGAAAAAAAATGATGAGTCGCTGCTCAAGGGTGTAATTAACTTGAATATTAAAGAAGTTGCATTGGAAACGGTAATTGCTGAGCCTTATGATAAAAATGATGTACATGTTTCTATTCGTCATCAGTACGTAAAGACTGATGGAGGCCGCTGGTTCCCAATAGAAATTAATACTGACTTACAATTAACAAACCTTTCGCTCAACCGAACACAATTGGTAGCCGAGGGAAGAACATATATCAAAGAAATTGAAATCAATCCGAATTTAACATCTGCAGATTTTGGAGAGATAGAATTGGAAGTAGATGAAAAAGCTATCAAGAAACAGGATTCTACTTTTGTTCGTTACAGGGAAAATGACCTTACTTCCAAAGATTCTCTTACCTACAAAACACTGGATAGTATCAGTAAGGTATTTAATATTGACCGTCGTATTATGGCCGTTGAGGCTCTTTTTACAGGTAAGCTAAGAATTAAATTTATCGATATTGATATCAATCGTTTGGTTACTTTTAATAATTATGAAGGGATTCGTATTGGTGCCGGAATAAGTACAAATACTGCGCTGGTGAAGTGGTGGATCTTCGGAGGTTATGTGGGTTATGGCTTTAAGGATAAAGCAATAAAATATGGAGGCTTTACGGAATTTATTTTACATAAAAAAAATGATGTCAGGTTTCGCTTCGACTATCAGCAAGACTTGAGAGAGTCGGGTCTTACAGATTATCCGCTGGAGTCTCCGGTTAGTATTGATAATCTTTCCAGATCATTTGTATTAAATACATTTGATAGTATTCAGCAATTTGAATTTTCATTCAGAGGTAAACCGGTACAAAATCTTCAATTGCAATTGAGTGCAAATTATCAACTGATCAATCCAACGTATGCTTATCGTCACATTGCTGATACAAATAATCGCAACCCTATTTTCCGTTATGCTGAAATTCAGTTCACTGCGCGCTGGGGAGTGAAGGAGAAATATATTCAGTTTGGAAGTTTGTATTTAAGCACAGGAAACAAGTATCCTGTTTTTTGGTTTCATATTGCACAGAGTATTCCACTGTTGAATACAAGTTTTATTTATACAAGGATGATGGGTAAGGTTGAGCAATCTTTTGATTTTAAAAAAGGAGGCAAAATAAAAACCATTATTTCCGGAGGTATTGTCCTGAATGATGTTCCGTACCATAAACTATTTAATGAACGCGGAAGTTTTGCTGATTTATCAAATGTAGCGAGAGGTTCATTTGAAACGATGCGGGCGAATGAATTTATTTCTGATCGCTTTGTTTCCTGGATACTTCATTACAATATTGGTCGGTTATTTAAGATTGGTAAATCTATTAAACCGGAGTTGACCCTGGTTCACAATGCAGGATTTGGATGGTTAAATCAACCGGAACGTCATTTGGATGTGCCTTTTAAAACCATGGAGAAGGGATTTTTTGAAGGTGGATTTATCATTGATAACATTTTATATTTTAATGCAAACGGCCTTGGTGTAGGGGTTTTCTATCGCTATGGAGAATATGCTGATCCAACCTGGTATAAGAATTTTTATGTAAAACTTGCCTTTGCTTTTGGGTTGCGATAAGATAGTATATCTGCTATACGCTTATAAATTTTTTGCTTAAAATTTGCAGGATATAAGTATTGTCGTATCTTTATAATGTATTAACAAATTAATTTTTTCATTTTTATGACTATTTATGTAGGGAACATTCCCTTTAACCTTAGAGAAGAAGAATTACAAAATGTATTCGCTCAGTACGGAGAAGTAACTTCTGTAAAAATCATCAAAGACAAATTTACTGGTAAATCTAAAGGATTTGCTTTTGTTGAGATGGCAAACAATTCAGAAGGTGCAACTGCTGTTGAACAAGCTAACGGAATGGAAGTAAAAGGCCGCCAGTTAAAAGTTAACGAAGCGAAGCCTAAACAATAAGAGATCATTCTTCGAAATGAAAAGCCCCGAAATTTTCGGGGCTTTTTTATTATGAAATATTTTTACTTTTTCTTTGCTTCGTTCCAAAAATGATCCATTTCTTCCAACGTCATATCTTCTAATTTTTTCCCTGATTCATTTGCTTTTAATTCGATATACTGAAACCGACGAATAAATTTTTTATTTGTCTTTTCCAACGCATCTTCAGGATTTACGCCTATAAATCTCGCATAATTAATGATGGAGAACAATACATCGCCCAGCTCTTCTTCTATTTTTAATACATCTTTTCCTTCGTTTACTTCATGATGAAATTCTTGTAATTCTTCTTCAACTTTTTTCCATACATCTTCTTTTGTTTCCCATTCAAATCCAACACCCTTCGCTTTCTCCTGTATTCTATATGCTTTAACCATAGCAGGAAGTGATTGGGGTACTCCGCCCAATACAGAGGTGTTTCCTTCTTTGAGTTTCAGTTTTTCCCAGTTACGTTTTACTTCTTCTTCATCTGCCACTTTCACATCTCCATATATATGAGGATGTCTGGAAATGAGTTTCTCGCATATCCCGTTCAGCACATCGGCAATATCAAATCGACCGGTTTCGGAAGCTATTTTTGCATAAAATACCAGGTGTAACATCAGGTCGCCCAGTTCATTTTTTATGGCTGTATCGTTTTGTTCCAGAATAGCATCTGATAATTCATATAATTCTTCAATACTAAGATAACGAAGGCTTTCCATCGTTTGTTTGCGATCCCAAGGACACTGTTCGCGGAGCTCATCCATGATCTTTAACAATCTTTCAAAAGCCTGTAATTTATTTTCCATCATATTCGTTAACTTTGTCAAACAAATGTAGTTGATTATTCAACCCATTTTATAAAAACTAAATGTATGGAATGGAAAGTTATTTTATTATCGGTAGCATTGATGGCCATATTTGTGGCAGGAATTGCGATTAAATTACTGGTAAAAAAAGATGGTAAGTTTGCCGGAACCTGCGCCAGTCAGAGTCCCTTTCTGAATGAAAGCGGGGAGACTTGCAGCATGTGTGGTGCAAAACCAAGTGAACAATGTAAAAACTAAATAAAAATTTTTATGAGTGTAGATCAAGTAATGCAACACACCAAAGATATGATGAACAGAGCGATTGCCCATCTGGAAGGTGAATTGCTTAAAATAAGAACAGGAAAGGCTACGCCAAACATGCTCGACAGTGTAATGGTGGACTATTATGGTGCTATGACACCACTAAGCCAGATTGCAAACGTCAATACCCCTGATGCAAGAACAATTGTTGTTCAGCCTTGGGAAAAAAATAAACTACAGGATATTGAACGTGCCATTATTAATTCAAATTTGGGATTAGCACCGCAGAACGATGGTTCGATCATTCGTATTACAGTACCGCCATTAACTGAAGAACGGCGTAAAGATATGGTGAAGATTGCCAAAGCTCAGGGAGAAGACACCAAAGTTGGAATCCGTAATGTGCGCAGAGATTCCATTGAACAAATTAAAAAATTACAGAAAGACGGATTAAGTGAAGATGTCGCTAAGGATACAGAAACCAAGGTGCAGAATATCACCAATGATTTTATCACGAAAGTAGATGAGCATGTATCTAAAAAAGAGAAAGAAATTATGACTGTTTAATTTCAAGATTTTTTTTTTCATTTATATCTTGAATGCGATGAAATTTCATCGCATTCGTTTTTTATACACACTTCCTATAATATATTATCTTTGCATACTATGACGAAAAAAGAGTTACAGGAGCAGTTAAATCAACGTATTCTTGTATTGGATGGTGCCATGGGAACGATGATTCAAAGGTATCAGCTAACTGAAGAGGATTATCGCGGTAATCGTTTTAAAAATTCTTCTCATTTGCTAAAAGGCAATAACGATTTATTATCCCTTACACAGCCACAGATTATCAAGGATATTCACTCTGCCTATCTTGAAGCAGGCGCTGATATTATTGAAACCAACACCTTTAATGGAACTACGATCTCTCAGGCTGATTATCATTTGGAAGAAATAGTGTATGAACTAAATGTTGCTTCGGCTAGAATAGCAAAAGAAGCAGCAATGGAATATTCATCACTTACGCCCAACCGTCCTCGATGGGTGGCAGGTGCACTTGGTCCAACGAATAAAACAGCCTCTCTCTCTCCGGATGTGAATGATCCCGGATATCGTGCCATTTCATTTGATGAACTAGTGGAAGCGTATCGCTTACAAACATCGGGTCTAATTGACGGTGGAGTTGATATGATATTAATTGAAACCGTTTTTGATACACTGAATTGTAAAGCTGCTTTGTATGCCGTTAATGAATTACTGGAAGAACGCGGACTAGATATGCCCGTGATGGTTTCAGGAACCATTACCGATGCCAGCGGAAGAACATTGTCGGGTCAAACTACAGAAGCATTCTGGAATTCAGTAGAACACGGAAATTTATTGAGCATAGGGTTAAACTGTGCTTTGGGTGCGAAAGATATGCGTCCGTATATTCAGGAATTATCTGATAAAAGCTGGGTGTATATCAGTTGTTATCCCAATGCAGGATTACCTAATGAATTCGGACAATATGATCAGGGTCCAGAAGAAATGGCAAAGTTGATTGAAGATTTTTGCGCTTCCGGATTTATCAATATTATCGGAGGATGTTGTGGTACTACTCCCGATCATATCCGCGCCATTGCGAATGTAGCTTCGCATTATGCACCACGACCAGTTCCCGTTTTAGCACCATAATTTCATGAGTCAGCAAAAAAACATATCACCATATTTACGTCTGTCAGGACTTGAACCGCTAACTGTTACTCCTTACACAAACTTTATCAATGTAGGTGAGCGATGCAATGTGACCGGTTCGCGTAAATTTTTAAAACTGATACAGCAGGATAATTACGAAGAAGCCGTGGCTGTTGCCCTCGAGCAGGTGAGGGGAGGTGCTCAGGTGCTCGATGTAAACATGGATGAGGGAATGCTTGATGGTGAAAAAGCCATGGTACGTTTTTTAAATCTCATCGCTGCAGAGCCCGAAATTGCCCGTATTCCCGTAATGATCGATAGCTCGAAATGGAATATTATTCTTGCAGGTTTAAAATGTTTGCAGGGAAAAGGAATTGTAAATTCCATATCGTTGAAGGGAGGAGAAGAAGAATTTATTCAGCAGGCTACCATCATCAAACGCTTTGGTGCTGCTGTTATTGTTATGGCTTTTGATGAACAAGGTCAGGCCGATTCGCTTGAACGAAGAATTGAAATTTGTAAACGATCATATCAGATATTAACCGAACGTGTAAAGTTCCCGGCATGGGATATCATTTTTGATCCGAATATTTTTCCTGTGGGAACAGGTATGGAAGAGCATGCCAACAATGCACTTGATTTTTTTGCAGCCACTACCTGGATAAAGAAAAATTTACCCTATGCTAAGATAAGTGGCGGTGTCTCGAATGTGTCTTTTTCATTCAGAGGTAATGATCCTGTGCGCGAGGCGATGCATGCTGCATTTCTTTATCATGGAATTAAAGCGGGTATGGATATGGGAATTGTCAATCCATCGCAGTTGGAAGTGTATGATGAAATTGATAAGGACCTGTTGGTGTACATTGAAGATGTATTATTGAATCGTAGTTCGGATGCTACAGAAAGATTGTTGTCCTTTGCAGAACAGTTTAAGGGAGAAAAAAAGATACAGGAGAAAGATGAGGAATGGAGAAAATTACCTGTGCAAAAAAGACTGGAACACGCCTTGGTGAAAGGTATTGTGGAATATATAGATGAAGATGTGGAAGAAGCCAGAAAGTCAATGGATCGACCTTTGCAAGTCATCGAAGGTCCGTTGATGGACGGAATGAATGTCGTAGGCGATTTATTTGGTAGCGGTAAAATGTTTTTGCCTCAGGTGGTGAAGAGTGCTCGTGTAATGAAAAAAGCGGTTGCATATTTACAACCCTATATTGAAGCAGAACAAAAAGGAGAAGTGAAAAAAGCAGGCAAGGTGCTTCTTGCAACGGTTAAAGGAGATGTGCATGACATCGGAAAAAATATTGTGGGTGTTGTACTTGGGTGTAACAACTACGATGTGATTGACTTGGGAGTAATGGTGCCTTCTGATAAAATTTTGGCTGCCGCGATCAAAGAAAATGTTGATGTAATTGGACTGAGTGGATTAATTACTCCTTCCCTTGACGAGATGGTTCATGTTGCCAAAGAGATGCAGCGCGAAAACATGAATATTCCATTACTGATTGGCGGGGCTACTACATCAAAAGTGCATACAGCAGTTAAGATTGAAGAGCATTATAAAAATGGAGTTACAGTGCATGTATTGGATGCTTCTCGAAGTGTGCCTGTAGTTGAAGCATTGCTGGGAGATAAAAAACAAAATTTTGTACAAACAGTTAGAAATGAATATGCAGACATGCGTGTTCGTCATCAACAACAGCAATCAGTAAAAAATTTCATCACAATACAGGATGCACGAAATAATGCATTGAAAATCGATTGGGAAAAAGAAACTCCTGTTGTCCCGAAAAAAATAGGAATACATGTATTTGATAATATAGATCTTCGGGAGATTGCTAATTATATCGACTGGACTCCTTTTTTTCAGACCTGGGAACTTGCCGGTAAATATCCTGCAATTTTATCGGATGAGATTGTTGGAGAAGAAGCCACCCGTTTATTTGCTGATGCAAAAGAGATGCTTCATCAGATCATCGATGAAAAATGGTTGCAGGCAAAAGCTGTGGTTGGAATTTTTGAAGCCAATGCAGTTGAAGATGATATTGAAATTTATGATTCATCTACCGGTAATCTTCATAGTGTATTCTGCACACTGAGACAGCAGAATAAAAAAGCAGAAGGTTTACCGAATTTCGCTTTGGCAGATTTTATTGCCCCAAAATCATCCGGGAAGAAAGACTATTTGGGCGGTTTTGCAGTAACTGCCGGAATAGGTATTGAAAAGCACCTGGAAAAGTTTGAAAAAGAACATGACGATTATCGCAGTATTTTATTGAAAGCCCTGGCTGATCGTCTTGCAGAGGCTTTGGCAGAATACATGCATGCCAAGGTAAGAAGAGAAATCTGGGGATATGCCTCAAATGAGAATTTTTCTAACGATGATTTAATTCAGGAAAAATATATTGGTATCCGTCCGGCTCCAGGTTATCCTGCGTGTCCTGACCATACGGAAAAAAGAAAATTATTTGATTGGCTTCAGGCAGAAAAAAATACCGGCATTACACTTACTGAAAGTTATGCCATGTATCCTACTGCTGCCGTGAGTGGATTTTATTTTGCACATCCGAAGTCGCAGTATTTTGGATTGGGTAAAATCAGTAAAGATCAGGTGGAGGAGTATGCCCAAAGAAAGGGGATGAGTATAGAAGAAACAGAACGCTGGCTGGCTCCACAATTAAATTATTGATTGCGGAGATAAAATACTCAGACAAGATATATCTTTGTTACATACAATTTTGGCCTCGTAGTTCAATGGATAGAATGAAAGTTTCCTAAACTTTAGATACAGGTTCGATTCCTGTCGAGGCTACTTATTATGGTTCTACATTAAATTAATTAATATTAAACCATACATTATTTTCACTTCCATTTCTTCTATATTCAATTATTGAATCATGCGTATACTTTTTTACGTTAAATGGAAAATTTAAAATGAGTATTTAATAATTATACTATTTTATATCATTTTTAAAATGATTAGCGTTTAAATAATAAATACGATTGCATGAATACACTCATACTTGATTTTAGTATTAACCTTTTAAACTTAAATCGCTATGAGAAAGTTAATT
Source organism: Flavobacteriales bacterium (assembly GCA_044376575.1). Lineage (GTDB taxonomy): Bacteria > Bacteroidota > Bacteroidia > CAIKAF01 > CAIKAF01 > BA4. The sequence goes on from JBILKR010000015.1 coordinate 10,290, forward strand.
TATTTGATGTCTGTCATCAGTATGAGTGGATACGCTCAATCTCCAAAACTAAAAGAGCAATTAGTTCAGTTTGAATTATTTTTTAAAAAAGGGGAATCTGAATTAGTTGAAGAGCATTTAACTACATTGGGTATAAATGCCGATTATATGTATAATTCAACTTTTGTACATGTTCAGGCTTATTACAGTACTTATGGTAATATTCAAAAAAATGAATCTGTAGCGTTTGCGAAACTGGAAAATATTAAAAATTATTTACTGGAAGAAAGGGTGGATAGTAAGATTATTCTTTTAGAAGCATTGCCACAGAGAAAATCTTATGATGTAGTTGTAAGTTTCGCGTATCCTGAAACACATAAAATTTCTGCCATAATGCGTAGTGTTGATACAGTGATTGTTCATCCTGATGGATTTAGAGTAGAAGTAAATACTGATAATATTACATCAATATTAAATTCAAGAGTCATTAAAAGATCTATCAGTGATGGGTTCGGACAAACTACGATATCTTCAAGTGGTGATGCTTTAGCTTGCGCAGGTATTTATGAAATACAATTTCAAGCGAATAGTTTATTTGATACAGCTCATATTTTGTTGCCTGTAGAAGAGGGAATGGAAAAAACTAAACTCTTTGTTTATACTTTAAATAAATATACCGGAGAGTGGAATAAATCGAATTTTCAAGTAAAACAAAAGAAAATTGCAAAGAAGAAATTTATATCTGTTCCCGTTAGCGAGAGTGGTGTTATATCACTTCAATATTCAATACAGAAAACAGGAATTCCTGTTTCATTAAAAATGCCCGATGATATCGGTGTTGTTAGCGGAAGTATTTATGCTCAGTATCCTGATATGATCCAACCCGGTAAAATTTCAAAAAAGCAGAACGAAATCAGCTTTATTTTTACACCACAGGCAAGACTTACAAAAATTGATTTACAATTAGAAAGTGTAAATAGTGAGCAGTATGTAATTGATCAAAATAAATTAATCGAAGAGTTGACTAAAAAAATTAAAAATAAAACTTCAGATGATATTATTCGTTTTGATCTTAAATTGGAATATCTTTTATCAGTTAAAGACACTGTAAGCAAGTAGTTTTAGTTATTCATTATTAACCCCTAAATCTGATATGTATGAAAACAAAAGTGGTTTTATTAATTGTATTTTTTGCCATCGGGTTGCACGGATGGTCTCAGTCAAATAATAACACGCAACCGGTGAATGTAGAAGATGTTTCATTCGTTGATCTTGCTAAGGATTTTAATACGCTAAATGAAAAAGATCAGTTAATGAGCGCCCGAAGTGTTGTTCGCTTTCAGCCAGAAGGTACACTATGTATCTCAGATCCGTTAGAAGTTCTTTTTGAAAAGAAACTTGATGATGAAGATAAGAAGTATGTATTATATCGCTGGGATGCATCAATTCGAAGATGGGTAAAGCCTGGGAATTTAAAATTAGAAACATTAAAGTGCGGAACCCATGACTATTTTGAAGCAGCTCTGAGTTGTAATGGTGTATTTGGAATATTCGAGGAATTTAAACTAACAAAAGGAACTCAACTGAATATGCCTGCACAGTACAAAATAAATCGTGTTAAATATGTACAGAAAAACACCAGGGTAGTTTATGAATGGCATAGTCGAATAGGTCTGCAAACAGTAAATATTCCCTATGATGATGTTTCAGAAATTGCACATTTAGAATTAGAAATCTCAGATGATAAAATGAATAATTATGTCATCAATAATTTAAAACCCGGACAGATTGATTTGTGGAAACGTTCCGACGAAGGAATAACAAAATTAATCGTAGATAAAAAGTTAATTAAACAGTTCACTACATCCGAAACCTTAAAAGCCAGTAAGTAATATGAAAACCATTCAACTCGCCATTTGCGCAGCGATAGTTGCCGTTGGCACAGCTCATGCACAGCTTAGAACACTTGGCATTGAAGAAGCCAGAAATCAACGTGTAATTGAATATCAAGGTGATGTTAATTATCAAACCAGCAGAAGAAAATTAAAGCTCAAGATCAAAAACAGATCAAGAGATTCTGTGGCCGTTAACATCGAAACTGGCCGTATTTTTATGCCTACGGATCTACAATTTCAACCGCTGATTGTAACACGTGGTAAAACCATTAAATTAGGGCCGAAGCAATCCAGGGATATTCATATAAGCGCGGTATGTGGAAACGCTCCTAAACGTTCTGCAAATGATGGCTCAACTCAGTTCAACATGTCTGAAATTACAAATGTAGGATTACAAAATGTGTTGAATTATCTGGTTGAAAATAAAATTGATGTTGTAGCACCGGTTCAAAATGTTATCTGGACGTTCACTAATAAACATCAATTAGGAAGCATTGTTAAAGGTGATATGTCTGAAGAGGCATATATGAAACTGATGACAAAAATTGCAGAAGAAAGCGGCCGCGCTATTCCATGGTATAATATATTTTATCAACCACCTCCAGAAGACAGTGACATGCTCTTTACAGGAAAAGCCATCAGAATTGAAGGTAAGGTAAAATATATTTTACATGAAAAAGAAGATGTTCATATTGTGGTTAGGGATATGAACGGAGAACTGGTGAGAAAATTGAAATACATCAATCAGCAGAGCCCCGGCGAATATAAAATGCCCATGGATATAGATGTAAGTAGTTTGCCTGCCGGATATTATAAGGTTAATATAGAAAGCTCATCTCCTGATCCCATCGCCTCATACATGTTTAATTTGTAAATGTTGCTAATAAAAAAAGCCATCACAAGTGTGATGGCTTTTTTTTATTATGACTTTAATTTATGGGACCACATTAAATTCAACAATGCTAAACCAAATGACACTACCTCCTTCATTACTTCCGAATCCGATCGCAGTCCCCGCCGGAAACCACATTGGAAGTCTACAAGAATTGAATGCCATTTGAGCATTTGTGGTATTAAATATGAAATAACCAGCGTTTACACCATTAATTCGAAACCAGGGGGTAAAACCCGTACTTCCTCCACCTACAGATTCAATTTTCCAAACTTTTCCAGCTGGAACAGTGCCAATATTATTATTTGATGGGAACGTTGATGAAAGATATAACACCTGATTGAATTGTAAATTTCCCTGTGCACTAATTTTATATAAGCAACTTGTTGAAAATATAAATAGAAATAAGTATTTCATGGTTCTTTATTTTATTTACAAATGTACTCTTTTTAATTGGGCGATGTTAATATTTTATACTTCCACATAGTATTTATAAAAAAAACCTAGCAAAATAAATGCTAATAGATATTTACAAGATTAGCACACCTGCCTGAAATTATAAAGTTATTGTGTGGAGTTAATTGTTGTAACAAATAGAATCTTATATGTTTAATTTCTCATTGGTATAAATATAAAAAAGCCATCACAAGCGTGATGGCTTTTTTTATTATTATGACTTTAATTTATGGGACTACATTAAACTCAATAACAGAGTATCCCTTGGCACAAAAGGTTGTTGATAAGCAGGTACAAATCGTTGATCCTGCCGGAAGCCAAATTGGTAACTGTGTTGTATGTGCTCCAACGTTGAGTACTCCAAAACTTATAGGAACATTATTGATGGCAAGGTATCTGCCATAATGATAATACCAGGCAGTGGGTAGCCCACAAGCCGAAAATGGAGATGTATTTGAGCCATTCGTATTCATTGTGACAACATCTTCTCCGGAAAAAAATACACTTTCAATCTTCCATACTTTTCCTGTGGGTACTGTTTGAGTCGGATCGGTATTATAAACGATTTTTACCTGATTGAACTGTAAATTGCCCTGTGCAGAAATTTTGCTCATGCAACAGGCAACAAGAATAATGATGAATAAATGTTTCATGTTATAATTTTAATCACAAATATTTTTATTTCCAAATACAACATTATTTTGATAATCGTTTCACTCGGCCATCTCTACATTTTTATTACTTTTGAAACTAGTATGTATAAAATTCAAGCGGCTGAAACGGAAGTTTTAACTACTGTTGAAATTCATCAGGATTTACTCGAAGATTTGAAACGGTTGACGGAGACAGAGCGGAACATGGTTGTGCATTGTTATATCCCACTACAGAGAAACGGTCTTGTTAGAATTTGGAATACAACATATCTTCAGGATGCACACTCTTCAGAACGAACAATTTTAAAACATGCGTTTGGTGTAAGTCTTGCTCCTGTGTGGACTAGGGTTGACAGTGATTGTCTATATCATTTTATTTTGGTATTTGGTGCATTATCTAAGTCATGTACCTCGTTTCATCTTCAGGAAATAATTCCTGAGCCAGGAGGCTTTTTTATTCAGAACATATCGAGAAATACTCAGGATATTTATCACGTTAACATTGACGAATGAATATCAAAATAGTTTTTGAAGATGATGCTTTGCTAATTGTAAGCAAGCCCTGCGGTTTAAATTCTGATGAACAAGTTGGATATGAAAGCGTGGAAGCATTGCTTAAGAATAAATATAAAAAGCAGCAGAACGTTTTTCCGGTTCTTATGCATCGGCTTGATCGCCATACCTCTGGTTTGATTTTAATTTCTAAAAAAAGATCGGTAACACCATTGCTTCAGCAAATGATGGAACAGCGAAGAATAAAAAAAACATACTTAGCTGTTGTGGAAGGAAATATTCATCCGGATGTTGGAATGATTAAATCTTTTCTTTTAAAAAATATATTGACAAAAAAAGCTGAGATTTCTGAAACAAAAAAAAGTGATTTATTTAAAGACGCTCAGTTAAAATATAAAACAATTGAAAGAATAAATTCACTGTCATTGCTGGAAGTAGAATTACTCACCGGCAGATATCATCAAATTAGAGCGCAGCTAGCATATCTCCATCATCCTGTAGTTGGCGATAAATTATATGGTTCAACGATTCCATCATTCATTCAAAATGGAATCGCATTGCATGCATATTCACTTATTTTTACTCATCCGGATTCACACCAAAAATTAAAAATTGTTGACTTGCCGAATAAAGCAGGTTGTTGGAAAAACTTTAAAATTGTGTCCGATCAATAATCAGTTACCATTGTTGGAATCCTCGTTCTAAAACCAAAATAAACTACCGGTGTTTGTAATGATTCTGTGGATGATTGCAAATCGCGATAGATAAATCCTCCTTCAACACGTAACCCATACGCAGGATTAATGATATATCCTGCTTTAATTTCTCCAAAGATAATACGCTGTGCATTTCCTTGTCCAACATAATTACCAAATTCATTGGGGTGATTAATGTCCTGAACAAAAACATCACCACCATAATTTACTCCTGCATTGTCAACGCCATGTAATGCATAAGAAATTCTTGCCTCAGCAACAATTCGCTTGTTCTGATAGCGCATAAATCCAAGAATTTCCCAGAAATTACTTCCTAGTGGATGAGCCAGTGGTTGATTGTAATGTCCATAGTTGGTATTTACCCGATAATGTTGATAGGTGTATGGGCGAACATAATTAAATTCTGTTTGAAAGTTAAGATTTTTCAAGCCAAACACATTAAAATATTTATAACCCAACTGAAATCCTTGTTTGTTTCCTCTCCAACCTTTTTCAGGTTTTCCAAGAAAATAATCAAGTAGAAATTCATCAATCACAATTTGTCCGTATATCTGATGATTACGATGCGGACGAACCTGAATTGAAAAACCCATCAGTGCATTGTCTGAAGATCCTAACCCGTACTCAATAGGTCTGTAAAAAATAATAGGATTGATGTAATTGACATCAAATCCTCGGTTGTTTCCTGTGCTGTCTGTTCCGCTCCAGATGATGGATTCAAAAAATCCAAGGGTAAGAAATTTTGTGGGTTGTATACTGAAATAATGAAATGTTCCGTATTTTTTAAAATTCAGGTTGTCGCCATTAATGGAAGGAGTAATGTCCTGAAATTCTGCCCAGATATTTACATACTTAATCTTCCATAACTGAGTACTGATTTTTACGTAAGGATAATTAAAACTATTATCGCTTAGAAAAAGAGAACGATATCCGTCACCGATAAAATGTTTTCCATGTCCGAGTTCGAAACTCACATATTTAACCGGAGTAAAGTTGACGTAACCTGTAGCAAATGCAAAATCATATCCGTTTTCTTTGAATTGCTTGGGTCGCCCCTGTCCTGGAATTACATAATTTGAATCGATATATGAACCAATGTAGTTTGCAAAAATGGCCTGATTTTCATAAAAATCTGTATAAAATGAAAACATCTTTCCAATGTTTCCACTCACATTAAACCCACGTGTATTCATATATAGAAACTGGTTGGGCTGAAACTGACTGCCAGCCTGAAAATTTAAAGATGGGTTCGCGTATAATTGAAAATCTTTCTTCTCTACATACAATACATTTTCATGAAACAGTCTTCTTCCTACCAGTGATTTTGCAAATTTTGATTTATAATTAGGTATAAATTGAACTGAATCATAAGCGATGTGTTGCTTAATTTCAGCAATACGATAAGGTTTAACTGCCGTATGAAATTCTACATTAAGATGATTAAGCGAACTTTCCAACTGATTATAATCAAACGGACTGTAAAACAATTGCTGGTGTTGAGCCATTATCCCTAAAGGGAATAATAACAGAAGTAAAGTGATTTTTTTCAAGTTGAAATGGTAGCTGTAAAACGAAGATAATTAAAAAAATGAGATTCAGAGGTGTGCTTGAAATTGATAAATCTTTGATACTTTTACCAGTCAATTGATATATAATGAAAGTTATTGATAGGATTACTAATTCAAAAAAGCCGCTGTTCTCGTTTGAAATTATTCCACCATTGAAAGGGAACAGCATTGAATCTATTTACGCAAGTATTGACCCTCTGCTTGAGTTTGATCCATCTTTTATCAACGTTACATATCACCGCGAAGAATTTACATACAAGCAACGCGAGAAAGGTTACCTGGAGAAAATATCCATGCGTAAGCGTCCGGGCACTGTAGCTATTTGTGCTGCGATATACAACAAATACAAGATTGATACAGTGCCTCACTTAATTTGTGGCGGTTTTAATCGTGAAGAAACTGAAAATGCATTGATCGATTTACAATTTTTAGGTATAGATAACATTCTTGCACTTCGTGGCGATCCGATTAAAACAGAAACTCATTTTACACCTTCTCCTGATGGACATGGATACGCTGTGGATTTGGTTAAACAAATTCAACGAATGAATAATGGTGTTTATCTCGATGAAGATATTAAAGATGCTACTCCTACAGATTTTTGTATTGGTGTTGCAGGTTATCCTGAAAAACATTTTGAATCACCTAACATGATGTTTGATTTGAAATATATGAAAGATAAGATTGATGCAGGAGCAGAGTATATTGTTACACAACTGTTTTTTGACAATGAAAAGTTTTTCGATTTTGTTCGTAAGTGCAGAGAGAATGGCATTAATGTTCCGATTATTCCAGGTATTAAACCGATTACTCAATTACGACATATCACCTTCATGCCTAAGTTTTTTCATGTTGAATTACCTGAAGCATTAACGCATGAATTATTAAAATGCAAAACAGACGCAGAAGTTCAACAGGTAGGAGTGGAGTGGTGTATTGATCAAAGCAAAGCGCTGTTGGATTTTGGTGTTCCGGGTATTCATTATTTTACAATGGGGAAATCAACTTCAACAAAACAAATTCTAAAAGAAGTTTTTTAATTATTTGTGTTTGAATATTTCAAACGCTTCCTTTTCTAATTTTTCCCTGTGTTCAGGATGCGCTATTTCAATCATAGAACACATGCGTTCTCTCAAATTTTTCCCGTATAAATCAGCAATGCCATATTCTGTTACTACGAAATGTATATGTGCACGTGTGGATGTAACGCCGGCTCCATTTTTAAGTGTAGATACAATTTTTGAATCGCCATTTTTTGTTATCGAAGGCATGGCAATGATTGGTTTGCCTTTTTCGGATAAGGAAGCACCACGAATAAAATCCATCTGTCCGCCTACTCCTGAATATTGATACGTGCCAATAGTATCAGCACAAACTTGACCGGTGAGGTCAATTTCAATAGCTGAATTGATGGCTGTAACTTTTGGATTCATCCGAATAATTTGTGTGTCGTTTGTATATGATGCTTCACGCATACTAATCATTGGGTTGTCATCCATAAAATCATACAAGCGCTGTGATCCTAATGCAAAACAACTTACAATCTTTCCTTTTCCAATTTTTTTCTCTTCTCCTGTAATCACTCCACATTCAACTAACGGAATAATTCCATCTGAAAACATTTCGGTATGAATACCAAGTCTTTGATGATTTTTTAATTCATGCAAAACAGCGTCAGGAATTGCTCCAATTCCCATTTGTAGTGTAGCTCCGTCTTCAATTAATGATGCCACATTTTTACCAATAGTTTTCTCACATTCAGAAATTGGTGAAGGCTCATGTCCAAAAATCGGACGACTGCTCTGCACCATTTGATGAATTTTTGATATATGTATCAAACCTGCACCATGTGTTCTGGGAACTTTGTCATTTACTTCTGCAATAACTTTTTCTGATGTGCGAATGGCTGCAAGTGTAATATCAACTGAAGTTCCGAGAGAACAAAATCCATGATTGTCAGGAGGTGAAACCTGAATGAATGAAACGTCGGGACGAAGAATGTTTTTTTCAAATAGTAAATGAATCTCACTTAAAAAAATCGGAATGTAATCTGCATTCGAATGGTTAACGGCTTGTCTTAAATTACTTCCTGTAAAAAAAGTATTGACATGAAAATGATTCCTATACTTTTCATCAACGTATGGCGCTGGTCCTTCTGTGTGCAGATGCATCAATTCTACTTTAGAAAGCTCTTCAGCTCTTTTCATTAATGCGTCAATTAAAACTACGGGGGTCATTGCTGCTCCCTGAATAAATATACGTTGATTACTTTTAATTTTATTTACCGCTTCTTCTGCACTACAGTATCTGATCATTATTTAAATGTAATTCTAAATTTATTTATCGTTTGATTTCATTTTCATATAAAGAAATCCAATCTTTAGGTGTCATTTTTTTTGCAAGAGATTCAATTAATGAATATGGAATTTCTTTTTCGTTTTTAAATCTTATACATCCTTTACCCAAATCTGCTTTTTTAGTGGAGATTTTCTTCCATTCATTGTTCCACCAATCCAGGATTGATCCCTGATACATTCCCATGTGATAAATAGTAATGTGATTTTTTTGCGAAGCGATACTAATAAAAGGTAACGGAAGTTTTGGATCACAATGATAACCTGTCGGATAAATTTTGTGAGGCACAACGTATCCAATCATACCATAACTTAAACATTCTTCAAATCCTTCAGGTAAATTATTAAGAAAAATATTTCGGAGTTTTTCAATAATATTTTTCCTCTCTTCAGGAAGTTGTGATATGTAATCGATTACGGTTGTAGGTTTTATTGCCATAATGATTAATAAAGAAAATGATTATATGGATAACGCTCTTTATGAATAGCTGAAATACGTTGATACAACTTATCCCTAAATTCATTAATGTTCCATTTTTTTGCAGCGGAAATAAAAATACAATCATCTCCCAAACGACTCATCCAAGTTTCCTTCCATTCGTCTAAGGTAAGTGGTTTGGGCTTGCCACTAAGGTCATGCGGGTCAATTTCCGGAGCAATAAATCCATCTATTTTATTAAATACTACAATGGTTGGTTTATCCCCTGCGCCTATTTCTGCCAGTGTTTTATTTACAACAGTATAGTGATCCATAAACTGTGGATGAGAAATATCAACAACATGTAACAACAAATCAGATTCGCGAACTTCATCTAACGTTGACTTGAATGATTCTACCAGTTGTGTTGGTAATTTACGAATGAATCCAACAGTGTCACTTAATAAAAACGGGAGATTTTCCAATACTACTTTTCGAACAGTTGTATCAAGTGTGGCGAACAATTTGTTTTCTGCAAATACTTCACTCTTGCTTACTAAATTCATTATTGTGCTCTTTCCAACATTCGTGTATCCAACTAAGGAAACACGTACTAATTCACCACGATTTTTTCGTTGAATCAGCATTTGTTTGTCAATCTCTTTTAGTTTTTCTTTTAGTAATGAAATTCTTTCTCTAACAATACGGCTGTCAGTTTCGATCTCCTTTTCTCCTGATCCACCGCGTGTACCTGTTCCCCCACGTTGCCTTTCAAGGTGAGTCCACATTCCTTTCAATCGTGGAAGCATATACTGATAATAAGCCAGTTCAACCTGTGTTTTGGCATGAGCTGTTCGTGCTCGTTGGGAAAATATTTCAAGAATTAAATTAGTCCGATCAAGAACCCGAACTAATTTTTCAAAATCTTTTGGATTAAAAATTTTATCAATATTTTTTAATTGAGCCGGAGAAAGTTCATCGTCAAATATCACCGTGTTGATTTGGTTCTCTTCAACATATTTTTTGATTTCCTCCAACTTTCCGCTTCCAATAAAAGTTCCTGGTATGGGTTTGTCTAATTTTTGAGAAAACCTTTTAATGGATTGAATACCTGCCGTCTCTGCAAGAAAAGCAAGCTCATCCATAAATTCAAATAATTTTTCTTCCGTTTGATGCTGATAAATAATACCGATGAGTACTGCCTTACTTCCACCAATGTTTTGATCTTGTTTTTCGGTCATGTTTATGGGAACGTTTGAATGTACAAAGCTACAGCTTTGATTTCATCACTGCTAAGTTTAGATCCAAAAGCAGGCATGGTATTTTTACCATTTTGAATAATCTCAATACGCTGTTCTAATGTCATCGAAGAATTTGAAAGATTGGGAGCACCCATCAAACCCTTATCTCCTTTTTCTCCATGACATACTACACAATTATTTGTATAAATATCTAATCCGTTTTCAGAAGTTAACTGCTGGTTACTTTTATTTTCAGGTAAAGTTTCTCCTGTAGCTTGTACGTTTTTATCAGAACAGCTGCATACAAAAAAAATTGACAGGAAAAAAAATATGAAATATTTCATTATGTATTGGAAAATTTAAAACCAACTACCCCACGTTTTTATAAACGGCCAAGGAATGGCAGCGAAAATGATGAGTAATCCTAATGTGAAAAAAATAGCGAGTTTTTTGTATTTGTCTTCATTGGTTAATGCTCTTTTGCTTAGCATATGTCCAAGTGTAACCAAAATAATACCGATAATCATCATGCTGATGTGCTCCAGACCCCAAAAGCGAGATTGAACATTTACAGATTCTTTATTTTGTAAAAATTGTGTAAATACATTGAAATATTCTTTCATAATGTATAATGCCAATCCTATAATCAATTGCAGGTGAAGTAATCCCATGGTAATTGCGCCGGCTTTTCTGTCTGCAGGTTGAAATTCTTTTTTACCTAACCATCCCATCCAAGCTTTAATTGCTGTATAAATTAGCAAGGCTAAAATTACATATCTCAGAGATGAGTGAATATGTGTTAATCCTGTAATCATTTTATTTACTTATTTTATGCTCACAAATTTAGCTGAAAACATTAGTTTTGCAAGATATGAATACATCAGTAATTACAAGGTTTTTTTGTTTGTGTATCGTATGTATTAGTTCGATACTTCATGCATCCTCTCAATCTCATCGATATGCTGGTATAGCTGATGAGAGAAATCAAGTGTATGCTTTTACAAATGCTACCTTACATATTAATCATGAAACAGTTATTCCAGACGGAATAATGTTAATTCAGAAGCAATCCATATTGATGACAGGGAAAGATGTAGTGATACCCCCACATGCAATCATCATCGATTGTAAAGGGAAACATATTTATCCTTCATTTATCGAATTATATTCAGGTAGTGGAGTTCCGGAATATAAAAGTAGGAATACCCAGCGCCCACAATATGATTCCCCCAGAGAAGGTGCTTTTTATCCTTATGAAGCTATTCGTCCTGAAACAGATGCTTCTACAATATTTAATTATTCATCTGCTGACTTTTCTTCCTTGATGAATATGGGATTTGGTGTAGCCAATATTCATCAACGCGATGGAATTGTTCGGGGAAATAGCGTTGCTGTGCTATTGAAAGATGAAAATTCAAAATTAATATTAAAGCCTCAGGCATTTCTTCATTATTCATTGAGAAAGGGCGCCACTCAGCAAGAATATCCTTCATCTCAGACGGGATCAATCGCTTTGTTGCGACAGTTTTTTTATGATGCACAGGCATATAAAAAAGCGCCAGATATGATGGATGAGAATATTTCACTTACATCTTTTCAGCAAAAAAGAAATTTACCTTATGTATTTGAAATCAATGATTATCAGGAAATATTCAGGGCTGCAAAAATTGCGCAAGAGTTTGGTTATACATTTGTATATAAGACGAATGGAAATGAATATCAGCGCATCAAAGAAATTGCTGCACTTAAAACGAAACTTATAGTTCCTGTTGTTTACCCGATGGCGATGGATGTATCTAATCCTGATCATCATTCATTACTTACCCTTGAAGATTTAAAACACTGGGAATGGGCGCCTTCCAACTTATCTATGCTTGAAAAAAATAATGTGGAGTTTGCCATTACATCAGATGGAATAAAATCTTCAGGAGATTTTTTTGAGAACCTTCACCGTGCAGTTCTTCGTGGCTTGTCTAAAAGTTCATTGCTTTATGCGTTAACTGGAAGACCTGCTGAGATGCTGGGATTATCATCAAGGGTTGGATCACTTGAAAAAAATAAACTGGCCAATTTTATCATTACTGAGAATGAACTGGGTGATGAAAAATTTACTGTGATTGAAAATTGGATAGCAGGTAATCGTGAAGTGATTAATGCACAATCTCTACTTTCAGATGTTCGTGGATCATATACATTAAAAACTAACGGATTTGTTTTATTGGATGAAAAAAAGTTAGTGATTAAAGGAAGAAAATCTACTCCAACTGCTACTTTTTATGAAAATGATACCACTACACATTCGTTTGAATTAAAACATGAAAAAGGTCAGCTCATATTATATGGTTCGGTGCAGAAAGATAAAATGCTCAGAATTCAGTTCAGGTATGAAAACCCTGCTTTATGGAACGGTTATATTATTGATGATACCGGAAAAGAGTGGTTGATTTCAGCAGAAAGAAAAACTGAGCATGAAGAAAAAGAAAAGAAAAAGGAGACGAATGTTGACACTATTTTATCATCGTTGGTTTACCCGCAACAATCATATGGAAGAACAGCAAACGAATTAACCTCATCTTCTTCATATTTGATTAAAAATGCTACAGTTTGGTCTGGAGAAAAAGAAGGAATTTTATATCAGACTGATGTATTGGTTGAACAAGGTAAAATTAAAAAAATTGGGAAGTCAATCTCTGTTCCTTCCAATGTAACTGTTATTGATGCAACTGGAAAACATTTAACACCGGGTTTGATTGATGAGCACTCTCACATCGCCTTAAGTCAGGGTGTAAATGAAGGTGCCGAGTCAAGTTCTGCAGAAGTGAGAATGGGTGATGTAGTGAATGCAAAAGATGTAAATATTTATCGTCAGCTGTCAGGTGGAGTTACAATGTCACAACTCTTGCATGGATCAGCAAATCCTATCGGAGGGCAATCTGCACTTGTCAAATTGAAATGGGGAAAAACAGCAACAGACATGTTGGTTCCGAATGCACCCGGATTTATCAAGTTTGCATTGGGAGAAAATGTAAAGCAGTCGAACTGGGGCGATCAGTATTCAATTCGATATCCTCAGACACGTATGGGTGTTGAACAGTTTTTTTATGATATGTTTTTAAGGGCAAAAAAATATGGTGAGGATAAAAATAAAAACAAACGCATAGACATTGAACTGCAAACACTTTGGGAAATTTTGAATCGCCAGCGATTTATTACATGTCATTCCTATGTGCAGTCTGAAATCAATATGCTTATGAAAGTTGCAGATTCTCTCGGCTTCAGTGTAAATACATTTACACATATTCTTGAGGGATATAAATTGGCTGATAAAATGAAAGCACATGGTGCGAATGCTTCTACATTTTCCGATTGGTGGGCTTATAAAATGGAAGTGATGGACGCCATTCCCTACAATGCAACCTTGTTGACGCGTATGGGTGTAAATACAGCAATTAATTCAGATGATGCGGAAATGGCTCGTCGCTTAAATCAGGAAGCAGCGAAAGCTGTGAAGTATGGAAATCTTGATCCACATGAAGCATTGAAACTGGTGACAATAAATCCTGCAAAAATGTTGCGTGTTGATCACCTTACTGGAAGTATAAAAGAAGGAAAAGACGCTGATTTGGTGATCTGGTCGCATGAGCCGTTGAGTATTTATGCGAAAGCAGAATACACCATAATTGAAGGTGTTATCTATTACAGTGAAGAGAAAAATCAACAATACATCGAAAGAGATCGCAGCGAAAAAAACCTGCTTATTCAAAAAATGCTGCAAGCAAAAAATAATGGAGAGCCTACACAGCCCGTAATGAAAAAAGAATACTGGTTGTATGATTGCGAAGATATTCATGTGGATGAAGTAGAATATTTAATGATTGACTAATGAAAAACATTTATTTATTAATCCTTTCAGGGTTATTTTTTGGAACGTTATTAGCACAACGACCATCGCCCGCGCCAAAACAGAATAAAAGTATATTGATTTTCAATGCTGTTGTACATAATGGCGTTGGTGAAACATTTACAGGTGCTGTTGGATTTGAAAATGGTAAGATTACAATGGTGCAACAGGGATCAACCATCTCTTCGTCGGCCATGAGATATGATACTTTGATAAATGCGGAAGGGAAGCATCTTTATCCAGGATTTATATTAATGAATACTACGCTTGGATTGCGAGAAGTAGATGCGGTAAGAGCTACACGTGATTATTCGGAAACCGGTGAAATGAAACCCGAACTCCGTTCTGTAATTGCATTTAATACTGATTCAAAAATTATTCCAACGGTGAGGAGCAATGGTGTTTTAATTGCTCAGCCAACTCCACGAGGTGGTATTGTTCCCGGCCATTCTGGACTGGTGCAGCTTGATGCATGGAATTGGGAAGATGCCACATTAAAAATGGAAGATGGTCTGCATATTAACTGGCCTACACGCACCAAAAGATCTTATCCCTGGGAAGATGAACAGCAGCGAAGTAAATTCACCGCAGAACGAAACCGAAGAGTGAATGAATTACAACAATTATTTGAAGATGCCTATGCATATTATTTGCAAAAGCAACCTGAAGTTTTTAACCAGAAATTAGCTTCGATGAAAGGTCTTTTTGAAGGAGAAAAAAACTTGTATGTTCATGCTAACTATCAATATGACATCATTGATGCTGTTGATTTTTTTAAAAAATTACATGTAAAAAAAATAGTAATAGTCGGAGGTTATGAAGCCTCAAAAATTCTTCCATTCCTGAAGAAAAATCAACTCCCCATTATATTGCAAAGGGTGCATGGATTACCTGATAATGATGATGACCATGTATATTTGAATTATCAGTTGCCTGCGATACTTGATACTGCAGGAATTTTATTTACTGTTGATTATTCAGGAGATATGGAAGCTATGGGCAGCAGAAACCTTGCTTTTACTGCAGGAACCTGTGTGGCTCACGGTATGAATTATGAAAATGCCGTGAAGATGATTACATATAATGCTGCAAAAATTTCAGGAATAGAAAACAGAGTTGGTAGTATTGAAGTAGGAAAAGATGCAACATTTTTTCTTTCGAAAGGAGATGCGCTTGACATGATGACACAACAATTAACTCACGCCTTTATTGAAGGCAGAAATATTGATTTATCATCTCATCAGACTGAACTTTATGAGATGTATAATGAGAAATTTGGAATCAAAGAGTAAAATAAAAATTTTATCATGTGCGGAATAACTGGATATGTAAACATCCATGATAGATCGCGAGCTGATGTGATTCGCAGAATGACGGATGCAATAGCACATCGTGGTCCTGATGCATCGGGCATTTACGTTCATCCTGTTCATCCCGTTGCACTGGGTCATCGTCGCCTAAGTATTATGGATGTAAGTGAAGCATCCAATCAACCATTCTTTTCCGATGATAAGCGTTATGTTATGGTCTATAACGGTGAAGTGTATAATTACAAAGAATTACAATCACGTTTTTTACCATCATATCAATCCAAAACCACTTCAGATACTGAAATTATTCTGCAGTTATTTATTGAACAGGGTGAAAATTTTGTTCACCGTCTGAATGGAATGTTTGCCATTTCAATTTATGATACTCTACAAAATAAAATATGGATATTTAGAGATCGTGTTGGTATTAAGCCGTTGTTTTATTTACACGAACAAGGTATTTTTTCTTTTGCATCTGAAATGAAATCATTGCGAAAAGTCCCTATTGATTTTTCAATGAATGAAAATGCGATGGGACTTTTTTTTCATTTGGGATACATCCCTCAGCCTTATACCTTGTATAAAGAAATACATAAATTTCCGGCGGGTTCAATGGCCGTATATGATATATCAAATAACCATTTGGTTATAAAACCATATTGGGAAATGCACAGGAAGTTTATTTCTTCTCCTATTCAAAATGAACAGGAGGCTTTATCACAGCTGAAAGATTTAATGGAATCATCTGTTGCATATTGCTTACAAAGCGATGTTCCTTTTGGTATGTTTCTTAGTGGAGGTATTGACAGCAGTCTGGTAACAGCTATTGCTTCACGCAAGCACCCCAACTTAAATACATTTTCTATACGCTTCGATAATGCCAAACATAATGAAGCAGATCATGCTTCTAAAATTGCAAACTATCTGGGTACAACTCATGCTGAATTTACAGTTACAGAAAAAGAAGCGATGGATACTATTCCTTTGCTCCCTCAAATTTATGATGAACCGTTTGCAGATAGTTCTGCTATTCCAACACTGATGGTTTCTTCGCTGGCCAGAAAGCAGGTAAAAATGGTGCTAACGGGAGATGGAGGTGATGAGCAATTTATGGGATATGGATCTTACCGTTGGGCTAACCGGCTAAACAACCCGCTAGTATTTGCATCACGTCATCTAATTTCAAAAGTATTACAGAAAGGAAATAGTAGAATGCAAAGGGCCGCAAAAGTTTTTGATGTGCCGGGTAAACAACATTCTCCATTTCATATTTTTTCTCAGGAGCAGTATCTTTTCAGTGCTAATGAAATTCAGGCATTACTTCCAACAGTTGAATGGAAGACTGATGATTTATCTTCACCTTCCAGGTTGTTATCTGCAGCAGAGTATCAGGCTTATGTTGATCTACAGTATTATCTCAAAGATGATTTACTTGTAAAAGTTGATCGCGCTACAATGCATCATGGTATTGAGGCTCGCGTTCCAATTCTCGACCACAGAATTGTAGAATGGAGTTTAAATCTTCATGAATCTTTAAAGTATAAAGGTGATATTTCTAAATACTTGCTGAAGCAATTATTATATCAATATATTCCTGAAACGTTTTTCAATAGAAACAAATGGGGTTTCTCAATCCCTTTGGATCAATGGTTAAGCGGTCCGTTACAATCGCTCATTGCTGATTGGTTATCAGATGAAATGCTCGATAGATCTCCTTTGATAAATAAGAATGAAGTAAAAAAATACATTCAAGAATTTAAAAACGGTAAGACCTACCTCTATAATCGCATCTGGGCATTAATCGTATGGCAAATGTTTACATATCATCAATCAAAAAATAATGACTGAAATTAACCGACCATTTCATGTTCTTTTTTTATCATACGACGGAATGACTGATCCGCTCGGGCAATCACAGGTGTTGCCTTACCTGATGGAATTAAGAAAAAAGGGCTATTGCATCACCTTGATGAGTTTTGAAAAGAAAATTCCGTTTGAAAAAAACAAATCGACCATACAACAACTTATTGATGATTCCGGTATTGAATGGATACCGATGAATTACCATAAAAAGCCACCGATAATTTCAACCATTCTTGATATTCAATTGATGAAACTTAAAATTTCATCTATTAATAAAAAAAACAAAATTGATCTGGTGCATTGCAGAGGATATATTACTGCATTTGGAGGTATGTGGATGAAAAAAAAATGGGGAACACCTTTTCTTTTTGACATGCGCGGATTCTTTCCTGACGAAAGGGTTGAGGGAGGTATATGGAACCAGAAAAACCCACTTTACAAATCAATATATGATTTTTTTAAAAATAAAGAGAAAGACTTTTTTCTTCATGCAGATCATGTGATTTCGCTCACAATTGAAGGAGAAAAAACAATTCGTTCATTCCCTTATATTCCCTCCGACTGGAAATGTACCGTTATTCCATGTTGTGTTGACCGTAACCATTTTCAGCTAAAAAATGTAAATCATGAAATCACTGAGAATTTTATTTCTCAGTTTGACCTGAACAGATTTTCATCAAAATGGTTTTATTTGGGCTCAGTTGGAACATGGTATATGTTGCCTGAAATGCTTGATTTTTTTAAAGTTGTTCTTGAAAATGATGAAAAGAGTTTGTTAGCATTTTTTACTCATGATTCCGCGGATTATATTCAGCAGGAATGTCAAAAGAGAAATATCCCATTAAAAAATATCATTATCCATCCATTACAGCGTAAAGAGATTCCTTCAGTTATTTCATTGTTTGATGCTGCTTTGTTTTTTATCAAGCCTGTATTTAGTAAGAAAGCATCCAGTCCGACAAAGCAGGGAGAAATTATGTCGATGGGTATACCGATTGTTTGTAATGCAGATGTAGGAGATACAGAGTTAATTGTTCAAAAATATAAAGCAGGAATTTGTATAAAGCATTTCAACAGGGATGAATATCTGAGGGCATATCGTGAAATTAAGGCAGGTAATTACGATGTGTCTCTTTCTGTTCAGGGTGCAGAAGAATGGTATGCGCTTGAAAAGGGTGTAAACGCTTATCATAATGTTTACAAACAGTTATTATTATCATAATTTAATTTCTTACTACCTTTCTTGAGTGAAAAAGATACTTATTGTCTGTATTTTTTTATTGCATAACAGTTGGTTATTCTCACAATATAACTGGCAACTGGAAGTGGTTGTTAATGAAAATTCTCCCATTAAAATTCCTGATCCCGGTTTTTCTTACCCGGATACAATAAGTATTAAAAAACAGTTACGACAATTTTTAAATCAACTCAATAATAAAGGATACATCTCTGCATCTGTAGATTCAATTTTTAAAAATGATAATCGCTGGAAGGCCATTGTAAGTTTGGGAGAAAAATATACCTGGGCTATAATTCATAGTGGAAATATTAAACCATTTTTTTTGGCCCGCACTTCATTCTCTGAAAAAATATTTTTTAAAGACCCTGTTCAGTTTTCAAAAGTGGGAACATTGCAGCAACAATTATTTCGACTGTATGAAAACAACGGATTCCCTTTCGCATCTATTTCTTTGGATAGTTTTATTTTAAATAATAATCATACCATAGAGGCATCACTTCATGCTGAAGAGGGTCCATTTATTGTGTATGATAGTATTACTTCTACCGGAACAGGCAAAATTGCCAATGCATATTTATATAATTATTTAGGAATTAAACCTAAGCGCCCTTACAATGAAAGTATTGTAAAAAATCTGAAGATAAGACTGAAAGAGTTGTCGTTTTTGCAACAAGGTCAAGATCCTGAGATTCAGTTTAGTCAGAAAGGAGTTCATATTTTACTTGATCTTAAAAAAAGGAATGCAAACCAATTCAGCGGAGTGGTAGGTGTTGTTCCGTCAAATGATCAGGATGGGAATGTATTAATCACCGGTGATGTCAGGTTAAAACTTGTCAACATGTTGCGTAGGGGAGAGATGTTTGATCTTCAATGGCAGCGATTACAAACAGCAACACAATTATTGAATGTTCATGTTCAGTATCCTTTTTTATTTAATACCCCTATAGGAATAGAAGGAAAATTTAATTTTTACAGAATAGACTCTTCTTTCTACACTATTCAGATGAATGCGGCTTTGATGTATTTGATGAAAGGTAATAATCAGTTACGTTTTTTTTATCAGTATCAGACATCACGTAAAATTTTAGATGAATACGGACAATCTGCCATTTCCGGAATAGCTGATGCAGATTTTCACTTGCTGGGTATCGGAACAACGATTGAAAAATTAGATTATAGAATTAATCCTTCAAGAGGGTTTGCCATTCGTTCAGATATTTCATTGGGATACAAAACCATTTTCCCATCGTTAAATGATACATTAAATGTGCTTGATAGTATTCAACCAACATCGCTTCAATTGAACGGGCATCTGCAAGCAGAAGTTTACCAGCCGATATATAAAAAACTGATTTTTAAAGTAAGTGGTAAAGCTGCGTGGATGTGGAATAATCAGTTGTTTAGAAGTGAGTTGTTCAGACTGGGTGGATTATCAAGTATTCGTGGTTTTGATGATCAGAGTATTTTTGCTTCTGCCTATGGTATTGGAAGTATTGAATTAAGATACCTATTAGATGAAAATTCACATGTTCACATCTTTGGAGATGCCGGTTGGTATCAGCGAACCATAAGAAATGAAACATACAGTTCGTATCTCGTTGGATTTGGCGCAGGAATTACTTTTCAAACCAAGATTGGGATGCTGACCGTCAGTTATGCACTCGGCTCACAACAAAATGCACCTATTGATTTTAGAAGAAGTAAAATACATATAGGGTATATCAATTATTTTTGAATTGAAATAATTCATAATCTTTTAAAATGTAATTGATGTTGCTTTATATCCTAATTTTTATCACATCTATAAATCATTTTATTTTATTATTTTCATTTTTTAATTCAATCTTTAATAAAAGATAAATCATGGCTACAATTAAAACAAGTATCGTAGATGTTCCGAAAAGATTTAATGAATCTGATCTATTTGGAATTGATAAGTACAGCAGAGGTCTAATTCGTTTTATACAGCGCTCAGATACTCCAATAACTATTGCGATTCAGGGAGAATGGGGAAGCGGAAAAACATCTTTGATGAACACCCTGCAAAATGAATTATGTGGTGTTTGTGAAACTGCAGATGATTTTAAAAATCATAATAAAGAGTTTTATTCAATATGGGTAAATACCTGGCAATATTCCTTATTGCGAAGCCAGGAAGAAACGTTGATTTCTATAGTCGCAAGTATTAGTACGGAGGTAGCACGAATTGTTAATACCCGGCACAAATCTAATCTCGATAAACTCTCAAAAAGTATATTTGGGATTACTTCTAAAGTAGTAAAAGGATTGGCTAAAACTGCAGCTGAACAGGTTGCGGGAGATAATATGGGAGAAGTAGTTTCTGATTTATTATCCAACGACCAGGCACAACAAACCATAAGTGAGCTAAGAAATTCATTACAGGATGCCATAAATGAATGTTTGAAGAAAGATCAGGAAAAAGGAAATCCGCAAAAAGGATTTATTGTATTTGTTGATGACTTAGACAGGATCGATCCTCCGGTTGCAGTTCAGATTCTTGAATTATTGAAAAACATATTTGATCTGGAGAATTGCATCTTTGTTCTCGCGATTGATTACGATGTTGTTATTAAAGGATTAAAGCCGAAATTCGGGGAATTAACAGATAAGAACGAACGTGAATTTAGATCATTCTTTGATAAGATTATTCAGATGCCTTTTTCTATGCCGGTTGCATCATATACTATTGACCAGTTTTTGATCAGCAGTCTAGTGAAAATTGGATACGTTACAGAAAAGAAAATACAAGATCATAGTTTTGCTCAATCACTCACTGCTTTCTGTAATTTCAGTGTAGGAAGTAATCCACGGTCATTAAAAAGATTATTGAATACAGTATCATTAATTAATATCATCAGCAAAGAAGGTGAAAGTTTTGCTAATGAACAGGAAGAAGATTATATTTTACTTTTGAATTTTGCATTAATATGTATTCAGATTGCTTATCCACATTTATATAAAATTTTATGCATGGAAAGTGATTTTCGTTCATGGAATCATGTGTTTGCGACCAGTCTTAAATTGCCCGAACTTACCGAGGCAGAAAAAGCAAAACTTTCTGAATCAGATGAATTTGATGAAGAGTGGGAACAGATTTTATTTCGTATCTGTGAACGAGATAACTATTTGTCCAACAAGTCGGTGCAGATTTCACAAATGATGAATTTAATGTTTAAGGTGCTGCCGGAAGGAGAAGATTTGGGTAGTACATTGAATGAGTTACTTGCATTGTCATCAGTTACTGATGTACAGGCTTTTGATAAGCCTAAGCAGGCCATTAATAAAGGACCTGTATTGAAAACAGTTTCCGCATCTATTGTGCCGTTATTAAAATCGAGATTAAAAGTACCATATCCAACAGTAAGACAACAGTCAAAAAAAGTTGTATCCAACGTATATATTTCATTCAGTCAGGAAAATTGGAAAGATTGTATTGGAATAACTATAGATAATATAAAAGACAAATTATCATTTTGGTTTTGGTTTCATCCATGGGCTTTCTGGATCGTTTCGCCATCTATGGAAGCAGATATTAAAAATGCAGGATTTGAAAATGAAATGACTTCATTGAAAAAAAGATACCTTGAGTTGGAAACGAAATATCCAGGGTGTAAATTCAAATATCCTCCAATGGAAAAAAGTGCAACTGCGAAAGGATGGCACGTCCCTTTATTAACTGCATCAGTTCAATTTAATTCTGTAGATGAAATTGTAGATGCAAATAATATGGCTAAGATGGCTGATATTATTACGGATTTTATGGATTGTAACTCAGATCTTAAAAATCTGTTTGCGGCATATAATGAAAAGGTGAAGAAATAATTCTTTACATCTTGATTAGTTTATATGTAAACTTTTCAATTTGTATAAAATAAATGTTTGGAGAAAGATTTCTTATATCAATCGACTGAATTCCTTGAGATGTCCATCCTGATAGAACAACTTGCCCCAGTTGATTGATAATTTGGTATTCGCAATCAATATCGCTTTCAATAAATAAAATGTCATCAGCAGGATTTGGGTAGATGAAGAATACTTCATCTTTATTCTCATCCCAACCGGATAATCCGTATTCAAGACAATCGGTAGTATCTATACAGTTATTTAATGTTACGATACATGCAATTTCTGAATTTACAGGTACTGTATGAGCTGATAACGTAGCGCCGGGAATAATTAGTCCGGATTTACAGTCTAACCATTGATAACTTGTAGCATTTGCCGGTCCTGCCTGAAACACTCCATTGGTCTGTGTAATGGTAGCCTGTAAATTACTGATGGTAATATACAATGTTACAGTGCTGTCGCAGCCCTCAATTGTTTGCAAGTTTTCAGTATATGTTCCGGATTGGGAATAAACAGCTCCGGAAGGCGAAGTATAGTTTCCGCAGTGTTGAATATTTTGAATAGTTATGTAGCTATCATTAATATTTAATGTTGTGATGATGATGCTATCACATCCATGAATATTTGTAAGTGTGTCATAGTATGTTCCGCTTTGTGTATAAATCAATCCTGATGGTGATACATACTGATCGCATGCCGCTAAATTCTGCTGAATAGTTGATACAGGATTAATGGTTAACTGAAGTGTTACAATAGAATCACAACCGGCCGCATTTACAAGTGTGTGAAGATAGGTTCCCGTATTAGTGTATGTCTGATTATTATATATATAACTTCCACAAGCTATTTGATTGATAGTTGAATATGTAGTTAAACAATTAACAGGACAATTAGTGGTCGCGGAAAAATTTGGATAACTTCCCTGTGTGCCAATACCGTTACACGTACAGTATGTACCACTAAAAGTCCCTTGATTTGCATCCCAGCCACCACCAATATCACAAAGATCACAACCGGTACCAAAACTTGAATTTTGCAAGATGCTTGTGCCTGTAACATTTATTCTTCCGCCACAATTGAGTGTTGTTGAAACTGATGCATTTGAAGTGAGATAAAGTGAATTGCAAAACATATTGTATCCGTTCAGAATTAGATTTCCTCCCTGAAAAGAAATTCTGTTTTGTACTGAGGTTGACCCGTTATTTAAAAACTGCACACTTCCTAATGTTCCACTAACAGAGAGTCCTGTGCTGACAGAAGTTCCTTTTACTTTTAAAATATTATTTTGATTAAAATTAATTACTTCACCCGGTCCGGCTTGTATGTTCAAGTCTCCTGCAAGCTGAGTGGTGCCGTTATTCTGTATTACTGCATCATCAGTGATTGTCCAGCTATGTGTTGTGAGCGTTGCATTGGGTTGAATTGTAATGGTATTTGAAGTACCCGCAGAAGAGTTGATCTGATGAGTACAATTGAAGGTTGAATTTACAGTCCAGGTTACATTTGAATTGGATCCGGAAAAATATATCGGACAATTAAATGTTGCAGGTCCATTAAAAATAAATGAACCTGCCAGTAAGTATGCAGAACAATTTACAACGAGATTAGATAATGGATGATTGGTATAATTCACATTATATCCGTTATGATATCCCAGGTTTAGATCATTTACTGTAATATTTCCATAATTATTAATTGTACCTGTAGCATTAGTTCCCCATAAAATTGTCGGGGTGTTAATGGTTCCGTAATTATTTATATTCCCGCTTTGTGCTGTTCCCACCTGTATAGAGTTGGCATTTAATATTCCCTGATTACAAAGTGTTGCATTGTTGGAAATGGTAATATTTCCGGTAATGGTTACTCCCGCGTTCACACATACAGTACCACTGCTTACAGCAAGATTGTTCTGGTTAGAAGAGATGATTTGCGTACAGCCGGTACATTGAGAGTAAGTATTGAATCGAATGAAAAGAAGAGTAAAGAAAATAAATAGATATATTTTCATAAGTTGTAATTTACTTTAAAAACTTATTTGATTTTAAGAAAGAGATTAAATCTTTGTTGAATATAAATATAAAGATTTTATTATAAATAAAAGTCCGATGAGTTCAATAAATAAGTTCAGTTTATTTAGTAGCAATTAGCACTAATTAAATACTAAAATAGATTTATTTCACATTCGGCATCCCTACATTCCCTGTGATTTTGCGCACCATTCTCCAAAGCAATGACAATCGCGGAGGGGTTGTAAGTTCTCTAAGTAGATTTTCTTTCTCTTTTTTGTTCAGTGAACATTGGGATATATATGTTTTGCTGTATGCTAAAATTTCATCAGCATGTTCGGGCCTCAATCGGCAGGTGCTGCCAATCAATCCAATGATCATTTTTTCTACAGAATAATATTCATCAGTTACTCGATTAATGCTCTTCTCCGGAATAAAAAAAGTAATAAATCCAGGTGCCGGAGCAACATGAAGTATAAAACGATTCAACTCCTCCTGAGTAAAATTCATTGGCGGAAAAGTATCTACGTAGTACAACTCTTGTTCGCGGATGGCATAGTTGCGAAGTGTAGGATGAAACCCTAGTGGTTGATCATTCGGTTTGTTTTTCCAGAATCTGATTACATCTTCAAAAAGCAGGTGAATCAATGCAATAATTTTTTCTTTTTCGCAGCGTTGTAATATCCCTCTTACCAGTTCTTCTTCTTCAAATGGTTCCTGTACAATCACAAAGATTGGTTTCTTTTTATCATTCATCAGGATGGCTTGTGTATGAGGGATTTTTATTCCTGTTTTTTCCAATTCTTTTTTATATGTATCATGCTTCTGCTGAACAATATTTTTTACGCGTTGAATGGTAGTATATACCTTAAGAATATTTTCTTTACCCTGTAATTGAACACGAAATGGCTTCGAAAAAAATCCGAGTGGAGAACTTTCTTTTTCAGTCGAAATAATTTTCAGTACATCATCGCGATGCAGTAATGAAATATCTATGGGTGTATATGTTTTCATGAAACAAGAGCTCAATGATACAAAATTCCTATCAATCTGCTTTTTTATACAGCAGTAGCTAGTAGCATATCATTATACATCTGCAATTCCTTTCCAACAAGCCATGCAGTTTCATTTTCCGGAGATACAATTACGGGCATTCGTTTTTTTGTATTATGAATTTCAGACATGAGCGCATTGGCTTCCGTAGTTAGAATGGTATAGGTGGATATAATTTCTCCTGTTTCTCGGTTCACCCAATCGCTCCATAAACCGGCAAATGCAAATGATTTTTTATCCGGGAGATGTACAAAGTATTTTTGTTTTTGTTTCCCTCTTTCATCTACCCATTTCCATTCATAAAATCCATCGGATAATATCAGACATCGTTGAGTACTGATGTTTCTGAAAGAAGGTTTCTCATGGATAGTTTCCATGCGAGCATTCAATGTGCTCTTTTGAATGGAATCATCTTTAGCCCACGCCGGTATCAATCCCCATTGAAATAACTGAATGGTATGTTGTTCGGTGTTCGTGATAACGGGTGTTTGTGGATACTCAAATCCATTATATATTCCACTTCTGTATTGTTCTGAATTTTTAAATCGTGCATTAAACCGATTTTCCAGTTCCGTTGCTGATTTCGTTTGTTGTGAATAGAAACACATACTTATACATGAATATTAATCACATCTTCAAGATTGGTGGTATAGCGCGGAGAAAGTTTTTCTTGTTTCATTTTCCATATCCGCTTGGGATCTTGTGAGGCAAGACGGATTTTTTGCTGACCAAACATCAGGTTAAGCTGATCAATGGATCTCATTAATGGAATATGTCGTTCATCACGTGTTTCAAAAAGTGTAGTTTGTACACTTTCTTCAGGGGTAAAATCCTGTACAATTACCCCCGCTTTTTTATATGCGTATCCTTCCTTGAATATTCTTTTCAATGCCTGTGTGGCAAATGTAGACAGTTCAATGGTCGAGTTGGTAGGGAAGGGGAGTTGTATAACTATATTCCGGCTGTATTGAGGTAAATCTTTGCGATGCCCGTTAGAATGTATAAATACCATTATTGAACTACAGCATGATTGTTGTCGTCTTAATTTTTCAGCACACGATGCAGCAAAGGTAGAGATCCTCTCTTCCAGTTGTTTTAGGTCGGTATAGTTGGTTTCAAAACTTCGTGTAGTGGCAATATTTTTTTTAGGTTTTGCTTCTTCCAGTGTTAGCGTTGGAATACCCATCAGGTCTTGTTTTAGTCGCCAGCCAATTACCGACATATTCTTTTTCACCCATTCGTCGGGAAGCTGTGTAAAATCGTAAGCAGTATATACCTGTTGTGCCATTAATCTACGTGCATGTTGTCTGCCAATGCCCCATACATCTTCAATCTTTAACCAACGCAATGCTTTGATTCGTTTTTCATCAGTATCGATAAGATATACACCGTTTGTTTTTTCCGGATATTTTTTTGCAATCCGATTGGCTACTTTTGATAATGCTTTGGTAGGAGCCATTCCCACACTGATGGGAATTCCTGTCCATTGTAGTATCTGTTTTTGCATTCTGTTCCCCATGCCTTGTAACTGTGGTATTTCATTTTTTGAAAATCGCAGAAAGGATTCGTCAATACTGTAAATTTCCATGTCAGGTGTATATTCTTCGAGGATGTTCATTACGCGATTGCTCATATCTCCGTACAATGCAAAATTGGCGGAAAAAACATGTACCTGGTGTTGGCGAAAAAGTTTTTCGTATTCAAAAGCCGGAGCTCCCATCGGAATACCTACAGCTTTCGCTTCATTGCTTCTGGCAATCACACATCCGTCATTGTTAGACAATACAACCACCGGCTTACCGTTGAGCGACGGATTGAACACACGTTCGCACGAGGCATAAAAATTATTACAGTCAATTAAGGCAAACATTTAAACGTCTTTGATTACATGGGTTACAATACCCCAGATTAAAAAATTATTTTCTTCAGATATTTGTATGGGTTTGTATTTTTCATTTTCTGCATGCAGCCATACCTCGCCATTGGCAATATGAATTCGCTTGGCGGTAAATTCTCCGTCAATGTAACAAACGGCAATTTTCCCGTTCACGGGTTCAATACTCCGGTCGATGATCATTAAATCACCGTGATCAATTCCTGCATTTTTGAGTGAATCTCCTTTCACACGTCCATAGAATGTAGCTGAAGGATGTTTGATGAGATGTTTGTTCAGGTCGATAGAGAGATCGATAAAATCGAGTGCAGGAGATGGAAATCCTGCACTGATGCCTTCATTGACCAGCGGCAAAGCAAGTGATGTTTCGGTATCTGCAGAATAGATATCGATAATCTGTCCCTGATGTAGTTTTAGTGCAGTCATGTAGAAATAAATAATTACAACGGATCAACCTGATTCAGATGAAAGGCATGTATCCAATGGAAGGGGTTGAGAGCATCCGGAGGATGATTGCCAATGCTTAAAGATACAAATGCAGTTCTCAATTTCCAATTTCATTTTTCAACGTTTTTATTTGTGTTGAAAATGAAACAGTTCGATTAAATTTTCCCTTGCTATTCTCAAGAATAAAGTGCGGATAAATCTAAACGTCTTATGAAAAAAGAAGTATTGAGAATTGTTTATAACAATTATTGATGGGAACAATATGTTCGCTTATTTTTGTAAACTGATTTTGAAGCCTGTGGAATTAAAATATTTAAATGACCTGAATGAATCACAGCGAATGGCTGTGCAAGCGGTGGAAGGACCAGTAATGATCATTGCAGGCGCAGGCTCAGGAAAAACAAGGGTGCTGACCTATCGTATCGCTTATCTTATTCAACACGGAGTAGATCCGTTTAATGTGCTATCGCTCACCTTTACCAACAAAGCTGCTAAAGAAATGAAAGAACGTATCGGTCGCGTTATCGGTGAATCAGAAGCAAAAAACCTTTGGATGGGAACATTCCACTCCATTTTTTCAAGAATTCTTCGGGTTGAAAGTGAAAAGATTGGCTATCCAACCAACTTTACCATTTACGATACCGATGACGCAAAAAGTTTACTTAAAAGTATCATCAATGAACTCGGGCTCGATGATAAAATCTATAAACCCAACATCATTTATAATCGTATTTCATCTGCAAAAAATTCATTGATTACAGCTAAGCAATACGTAAAACATCCTGACATTACCACCGATGATCAACTTTCAGGAAAACCTAAAACAGGACTGATTTACGAAAAATATGCTATGCGTTGCTTTAAAGCCGGAGCCATGGATTTCGATGATTTGCTCTTAAAAACGTATGAATTGTTTCACCGCTATCCTGAAGTATTGTATAAGTATCAGCAGCGGTTTAAATTCATCATGGTAGATGAGTTTCAGGATACTAATTTTGCACAGTACAGTATCATTAAACAACTCGCGGCACTTTATCAGAATATATGTGTGGTGGGTGATGATGCACAGAGTATTTATGCATTCCGAGGCGCAACCATCCAGAATATTTTAAATTTCGAAAATGACTATCCGGATTTAAAAACATTTAAACTCGAACAAAATTATCGTTCTACACAAACAATTGTAAACGCTGCCAACAGTATCATTGAGAAGAATCAGGTTCAACATAAAAAAAAGGTGTGGACCGCGAATCAGGAAGGAAATAAAATAAAAATCTTTCGTGCTACCACCGATAACGAAGAAGGAAATTTTGTTGCTCAACTCATTTTTGAAAATAAAATGAATCTCCATCTCAATAACAGTGATTTTGCAATCCTATACCGAACCAATGCACAGTCAAGATCTATAGAAGAAGCATTGCGCAGATTTAATATTCCTTATCGTATTTATGGTGGAATTTCATTTTATCAGCGAAAAGAAATCAAAGATTTGTTATCCTATTTTCGTTTGGTAATTAATCCGCATGATGAGGAAGCAATGAAGCGAATCATCAACTATCCTATTAGAAGTATTGGAAAAACTACGCTCGAGAAAATAACCATTGCCGCCAGTGAAAATGAAATTAGTATATGGAACGTTTTGCTACATATCAAAGTCATTAAATTGGGATTGAATACCGGAACACTTAATAAAATTGAAGAATTTGTAATCATGATGCAGAGCTTTATGAGTATGCTCGGCACCAAAAACGCTTATGATCTTGCCAGTCATATCGCAAGTTCTACGGGTATTTTAAAAGAACTATACGCTGATAAGACACCTGAAGGCGTGAGTAGGTATGAAAATATTCAGGAATTACTTAATGGTATTAAAGAGTTTTCTGAACAGGAAAATGAAAATGAGCAAGGTAATGTTCTTGCAAAATTCATGGAAGAAATTGCATTGCTTACCGATGCAGACAATGATAAAGACAACGACCCCAATAAAGTTTCTCTGATGACTATTCATGCTGCCAAGGGCCTTGAATTTCCGCAGGTATTTATTGTAGGTATGGAAGAAAATCTTTTCCCTTCTCAACTTAGCGTAAATTCGCGTGAAGACCTGGAAGAAGAAAGACGTCTTTTTTATGTTGCTGTTACCCGTGCCATGGCGCAGGTAACCTTGTCATACGCATTAAACCGATTTCGCTGGGGTACACCAGTGCATTGTGAGCCCAGTCGTTTTTTAGCAGAGATTAATCCGGATTTTCTAGAGGTAAAAACAGCTTCCGGTATGTCATCGCGTAAAGTCGATGAAACGAAACGCACTTCTCCGCAACATTATGCTATTCCCGCCGGCTCGCCACTGAAAAAAATTAATCAGCAACCGGTTTACGATGTCCAGGGCGATCCCATTTCCGCCTTTTCTCCCGGATGCGAAGTGATGCATATAAAATTTGGAAGAGGAACAATTCTCGCTATCGATGGTGATGAAATCAATAAAATGGCAACCATCAGATTTCAGGAAGGTGAAAAAAAATTACTGCTGAAATTTGCTAAACTTTCATTAATTAAATAAAAGTTTTTGCTTTTCTGAAAAAAGTATCTTTACTTCACTAATGATAAAAACGGTTAAAGAGTTGTTAATTTGATACAACTTATAAATTCAGGAATTAAATTTGTAGTAGTAACCAGAAATAAAAAGATATAAAATGAAAAAGTTATTTTATTCAGTTCAATTAATCATCGCTTTCATCGCGGTTAGTAGCACTAATGTATCAGCACAAAAAGCAATGGGTCCTGAAATGACCGCCACTAAATTGGAAGTTGACTTCGGTGAAATCATGCAAAATGCCGACGGTACTCGTGAATTCAAATTTACAAATACCGGTTCTGAACCACTTTTGATAACCAATGCAGCGGGTTCATGTGGATGTACTGTACCAGAATGGCCTAAAGAACCAACTATGCCCGGTAAATCTAACGTGATTAAAATTAAATATGATACATCACGCTTAGGTCAGATTAACAAAACAGTTACTGTTACTACCAACGAAGTGGAAGGCAAAGACAGTAATGGAAATCCAATCTATAAAAATCATGTTATTTCTGTGAAAGGAAATATTAAACAGTAATTTCTATTATTCATAATATTATGAAAAAAGCACTCATTATTTTAAACGTTATCTGCTTGTTTGTTGTAGCAGGTGTTTTTACCACGATGGCTCAGAAGGTAAGTGGTCCTGTTTTTTCTGCGGATAAAATGGAACTAAGTTTCGGGGAGGTTGATTACAAAGGTGATGGTGCCCGTGAGTTTGTATTCAAAAATACAGGCACAGAGCCATTGATTATCACCAACGCCAAGGGAAGTTGTGGATGTACAGTGCCAGAATGGCCAAAAGAACCAATTCGCCCTGGTCAAACCAATGTTATTAAAGTTAAGTATGATACAGCTCGTTCTGGGCCGATCAGTAAAACAGTTACTATTACAACGAATGAAGTGGAAGGAAAGGATGCTAATGGAAACCCTACTTATAAAAATCACATGATTGCAATTAAGGGGAATGTAAAATCTGCTCCAACAAATGATGGTTTACCTACTAAATCAAATTCAGGAGCGCCTGTAGAATAATAGTTTTTCATTCAGATTTGTTAATTTTACCCCGATTTAATCGGGGTTTTTTATTTTAATACAATACTATGCCATCAATATCTAACAAAGGACAACACATGCCGGCCTCTCCAATTCGCAGACTGGTGCCATTTGCAGAAGAAGCCAAGCGCAAAGGAAGAATCGTTTATCACCTAAATATTGGTCAGCCGGATATTCAAACCCCTCAGGTTGCATTGGATGCAGTAAAAAATTTTAACGGAAAAATTATCGAATACAGCCACTCTGCAGGAAATGAATCTTATCGTAAAAAATTAGCTGCGTATTATCAGAATATTCATATTCCTGTTTCGTATGAAGATATTTTAATTACTACCGGTGGATCTGAGGCATTGTTATTTGCGATGATGAGTTGTATGGACGAAGGTGATGAAATTATTATTCCTGAACCTTTCTATGCTAATTACAATAGTTTTGCATTAACTGCAGGATGTAAGATCGTACCTATCACGGCAAGCATTCATGATGGTTTTGGATTACCACCCATCGAGGAATTCGAAAAAAAGATCACAAGCAAAACTAAGGCAATACTCATTTGTAATCCTTCTAATCCAACAGGGTATTTATATACCAAAACCGAATTGGAAACGCTGAGGGATATTGTAGTAAAACATAATCTGTTTTTATTTGCGGATGAAGTTTATCGTGAATTTATATACGATGGTAAAAAACATATTTCCACGTTTGAATTAGATGGACTGGATCAGCATCTTGTTGTTGTAGATTCTGTTTCTAAACGATATAGTATGTGTGGTGCTCGTATCGGTGCCATGATTACTAAAA
Source organism: Flavobacteriales bacterium (assembly GCA_044376575.1). GTDB lineage: Bacteria > Bacteroidota > Bacteroidia > CAIKAF01 > CAIKAF01 > BA4. The sequence continues at coordinate 42,988 of JBILKR010000015.1, forward strand.
ACAAAGAAGTCTATCAAACATCATTAAAATTTGCACAGGCAAGATTAAGTCCACCTACATTTGGACAAATAGCAGGTGAAGCTGCATTGCAAACACCGTCTTCATATTTTGATGAGGTGGTAACAGAGTATCAACACAGAAGAGATACCATGATTTCATTACTCTCGAAAATTCCGGGCGTAGTGTGTCCTGCACCGGGCGGTGCTTTTTATGCAGTTGCCCAGTTGCCTGTAGATAATGCTGATGATTTTTGTATTTGGATGCTCAAAGATTTTGAATACAATAATCAAACAGTGATGATGGCTCCGGCTTCCGGTTTTTATGCAACTCCGGGATTAGGAAAAAATGAAGTTCGTCTTGCCTATGTATTAAATACAGATGCGTTGACTAATGCTATGGAATGTCTTGCAAAAGGTTTGGAAGTATATGCTTCTGTTCATGCATAAAAATTATTTTGTTTTATATATCTGCCACTCCAGCAATGCTGAAAAGTAAACTTCAGCCACTTCTTTCATTCTGCAGTTAACAGGGTGAACATTTCCCCATCGATCTTTATATTGACACTCGTTTTCGATTAGTTTTTTAAATTCTTCGTAATTGTCCTGCAATAAAGGCTCAAGAAGTATAATGGGATAATAGCTTCGTTGAAGTAAGAATAAATTCCGATGAAATACTCCTGCTTTTTTTACATCAGGAATAGAATATTTTGATAGATATTCTAGCGTTTGAGTTTGTTTAATATCAACTGCAGGAATATTTAATTTATCTTCTATGTTACGTTGAAAAACTCTTGCGGCATATAAAGATTTTTCAATTTGTGAGGTACTTAAAAACCGAAGCCAGTTTTCCAGTTCATCTGTTTCATCGAGTTCATTGGATGTAAAGGCACCGGGTACAAATATCATTGAATATTGTTGATTGTGCAATTGATGAAATCCTGATCGATCGGTTTTGTTTTTTTCATCTGCATTATAATGAATACTTAATGTGAGATCAGGTTGAAACATATTTATTTTACTGATCCGCTTCCATAATTCATAATGTCTAAAAAACTCACGTGAAATTTTCTGAGGATCTTTATAATTGATGTAAGTGTTGTATTCGACAGAATCAATCCAATTATTTTTTAATGCTTCAGACAATGAAAACTCATAATCATTTAATACCCATTCATTGAAATTTTTATCACATGAAGTTTTGCCTTTTTTTCGGGTAAGTAATACATCTCCACCCTCCCTTTCAATCATATCTGTAAGCATAACTGCCGTTTGCCAGTTCAGTTCAGCTTCATAAATTTCTTCAATAGTATCATTTGAATTGATGCGGATATATTTGTATTCCATTTTTGCTTCCTCAATATTATTTGCATAGTGCCCTGGGTCAATGGCAATTTTTATTCCCGTTAATTTCCCCTCAGTTGAATGACTTCTAACGTTTTCATTTGAATGTGAATTCAAATGACTATCAGATAAATATTTTTTTGTGAATTTATTCCATTCATTAAACGAAAAGCGTTGGTGATGTTTAGCGAATAATGGGTGGCTTGAATCGGCAATTAAAATTATTTCATCTTCAGAAATTTTTATTATTGATGAAACTATAGTGGTGTCTAATATTAAATACTTTATTCTTTTTGATAAAGATTCATTGAATGTTTGAGCGAAGAATGAATTTGAAAAAAAATTAACGAAAAAAGTAACAATAAAACTGAATTTTATGTATCTAATCATGCACATTATTGTTATGTTTGAACTCAATTTTAAAAGGATAAGATATGGATTATTCAGAGGAATCATTATTTCTTCATGAAAAATTAAGAGGAAAAATCAGGGTTCAGCCCAAAATGGAAATTCAGTCCACAGATGATTTAGCATTATTATATTCACCGGGTGTTGCTGCACCCTGCTTGAAGATTGCAGAGGATCCTACAACTGTTTGGAAATATACCATTAAACGAAATACTGTGGCTGTTGTAACTGACGGAACTGCTGTATTAGGACTAGGAAACATTGGTTCACTGGCTTCTATCCCCGTGATGGAAGGTAAAGCAATGTTGTTTAAAAAATTTGCCGGAATAGATGCTTTCCCAATATGTTTAGATACTCAGGATACAGAAGAAGTAATAGAAACTATTCGTCGTATTGCCCCGGTTTTTGGTGGAATTAATTTGGAAGATATCGCGGCACCCCGTTGTTTTGAGATTGAAGATCGCCTACAGGATCTTGGTATTCCTGTATTTCACGATGATCAGCATGGAACAGCAGTTGTAGTTTTGGCTGGTATAATTAATGCATGTAAGCTACTTAATCGAAATATTCAGGACCTGAAAATTGTAATCAATGGATCAGGTGCTGCAGGAATTGCTATCGCTAAACTCTTACGCAGTGCTACTTCTGACGAAGTAAATAGTGATGCTATTGCAGTAAAAGAATTGATTCTTTGCGATAGCAAAGGAATCATTCATAGAGACCGTGATGACTTGAATGACTTTAAACAATCATTATTAACCTGGACGAATCTTAATAATACCAAAGGTACAGTGATGGATGCCCTCGTAGGTGCTGATGTTTTTATTGGAGTAAGTCAGGCCAATTTACTGACAGCAGACGATATTAAAAAAATGAATAAGGATTCTATCATTTTTGCTCTGGCTAATCCTGTTCCTGAGATTATGCCTGACGAAGCATTTAAAGGCGGAGCTAAGATTGTAGGTACAGGTAGAAGTGATTTGCCCAATCAAATCAATAATGTGTTGGCTTTTCCCGGAATTTTCCGCGGAGCACTTGATGGCAAAGCCAAGCGGATTACTACTAAAATGAAACTGGCAGCAGCCTATGCCATTGCCAATAGTGTATACAATATGTCAGAAAGTAAAATTGTTCCTTCTACATTAAATCTTCGTGTTGCACACGAGGTATCGCTTGCTGTTCAGGAAGCTATTATGCCAGAAGACAGATTGTTTTAATTTATTGACAAAACAAAGGTTTTGTTGAATAAATTATTTTAATACCTATTATATTTAACTATTATGAAAAAAACTTTATTTATATTTTTAATTTTATTCATATCATATAAATTTAGTTTTTCTCAAATAGCAGGAAATGCCCTTCATTTTGATGGTGTTGATGATATTGTATCTGCTAATTTGCCTTCAATGTTCAATAATTTGTCATCAACCGATTTTACAATAGAAGCTTGGGTTAAACCTCAAGGCTCTTCATTTAGTCGAATTATTTTTGCTCAAGCCAGTTCATCAAACTTTGCAACAATTAGTACTGGTCAGAATAATAATATTTTTTTTTATGTTGTTGAAGGATCTATTACATATAGTTTAGCTACCAATAACACACTCCCTTTAAATTCTTGGACACATGTTGCTGCTCGCTGGCAAACCTCAACAAATACTGTAGAGGTTTTTTTTAATGGGATATTGCAACCGGGTTCTAGTGGAGGATCATCTTCAGTTGGTACATTAAATAATTTAAGTATTGGAACACGTCCCGGCGGTGCACAATATTTTTCTGGTGAAATAGATGAAGTTAGAATTTGGAATGTTGCGAGAAGTAACTGTGAAATTTTGAGTAACTATCAACGAAAAATGATAGGAATGGGGAATGAACCTAATTTGGTTACTTATTACAGCTTTGATATTGGAGTTGCCGGATCTGATAATTCAGGGGTTACTTTATTACCTGATTTAGTGGGTTCCAATAATGGATCATTGTTAAACTTCGGATTAAATGGCAATACTTCCAACTGGATAAATTCTGGTGCAAGTATTAATGGGGTGGGACAAGCTTCATCAGTTGTCTCTAATACAAGTGTTACTTCCTGTTCTAATACTCCATATTTATTCAATAATCAAGCACTAACAGTTTCTGGTGTATACAGTGATACGCTTACAACTGCTACTGGGTGCGATTCTATAGCCTTTTTAGATTTAACGGTGTTACCCATTCCGGTCTCGATTGTATTTGCCAGCAATTGTAATTCATATTATTGGACACAGACGAATACAACATATTTATTAAGTGGAATTTATAACGATACTTTAACAACTATTTTTGGCTGTGATTCAATAGTATCTCTCCATTTAACCATTAATCAACCTTCAATGGGAACGGATGTTGTAAATGCTTGTAATTCATACACTTGGATTGATGGAAATACCTATACGAGTAGTGATAGCACAGCGATATATACTATTACTGGTGGTGCAGCAAACGGCTGTGATTCAATAGTATCGCTTCATTTAACTATCAATCAACCTTCATCTGGAGCTGATGTTTTAAATGCTTGTAACTCCTATACCTGGATTGATGGTAATACTTACACAAGTAGTAATAGTTCAGCAACATTTACTATTGTTGGTGGTTCAGCGAACGGCTGTGATTCAATAGTATCACTTCATTTAACCATTAATCAACCTTCAACGGGAACGGATGTTGTAACTGCTTGTAATTCCTATACCTGGATTGATGGTAATACCTATTCGAGTAGTGATAGTACTGCGATATATACTATTACTGGTGGGGCAGCAAACGGCTGTGATTCACTTGTAACGTTGGATTTAACTATCAATGAAGTAACAGATATATCCACAACAACATTAGGTGCTACAATTAATACATCAAATTCTAATGCAAATTTCTTGTGGTTGGATTGCAATGCTAACTTTTCTATAATTAATGGAGAAACAGGAGCTACATACACTCCTTCAATAAATGGAGATTATGCAGTTCAAATTACCGAAAATGGATGTGTCGATACTTCTGAATGTGTATCTATTACTACCGTCGATTTAATAAAAAATGAGATCCCAATAATCATTAATGTATTTCCTAACCCTACTTCCGGAATTTTATATATTGATTTTTTTGATAATAATGAGGATTTAATTGTCCAAGTTTTTGATATAAGTGGAAGAATACATTTGGATCAAACATTAAATATCAAAGAAGATAATTTTATTGAAGAACTCAATTTAGAAAGTCTTTCGAATGGCACTTACTATTTAAGAGTAAAATCTTTATATTTAGATGAAACATTTAGATTTATTAAATCAAATTAATTTCATTGTTTGTTAATATTTACAATTTAAATATCGAGTTTTTTATATAAGAAGTTGAAGGGACTACTGATATCCTATAAAAATTATAACAAAAAATAATAATCTTATTTAATTTGAAAATCAATATTTCTTGTTTCCTCCAAGGAAAAAAAGCAGGGTAGTAGCTTCCACCTTATGCTATTGAAATTGTATCGCTTGTTAATTTAACATCTATTGGGCAGGGTTCTGGGGGAAAAAGCAACTAATTTCAGTTTACAAAAAGAATGGTTTACGCCTTTTTGTAAAAATTCAGTTGTTCTTGGAGAAGTTATTTAATGATATATTGATGAGAAAAGAACTTGCATAATTGAAATTTAATCTGTTCCAATTTCATTTTAACAATAGACTTTCGTTTTTAATAGATGCTGTAACAAACACCTATTTTTTCTATTTCTTTAACTAGATTAAGATTTATCTTAGTTAAAATCCGCAGTTTTGTTTTACATTAATTAAAATCAAATACATATGAAAAACAACACGAACAACAAAGTCATGAACATTGCCTTATGGACAGTTCAGGGATTACTGGCAATCATGTTCATTATGGCGGGTGCAATGAAGTCTTTTCAACCGATTGAAAAATTATCACCCATGTTGCCTTGGGTTGTAGATTTCCCTGAAATTCTTGTTCGGTTTATAGGAATCAGTGAGTTACTTGGAGGGTTTGGTCTTATTTTACCATCTGTATTAAGAATATTGCCTGTACTAACTCCTATTGCATCATCTGGTTTAGCATTAATAATGATGTTGTCGGGAATTTTTCATTATACCAAAGGCGAAATACAACCGATTGCAATTAATGTTGTAATTTTTCTGATGGCATTATTTATTGCTTGGGGCAGAACAAAAAAATCTCCTATTGTCGGAAAGTAACTCAGATTACATGGATCGAAAAAAGTTCATTCAATATATGGCCACAATGCCATTATTTTCATCTTTTATGAAATTACAAGACCTTCATCACATTTCTTCTTCTTTTCAAAATACACCTCCCATGCCCGTTTTATTTTTAGGTCATGGAAGTCCGATGAATGCCATTGAAGAAAATGAATTTGTGCGTGGATTTAGAACAGTTGCTTCTCAATTGCCTTTACCCAAAGCCATTCTCTGTATTAGTGCTCATTGGGAAACCAAAGGTACATTTGTTACAGCCATGCAATTTCCGAAAACAATTCACGACTTTGGAGGTTTCCCTAAAGCATTGTTTGAGGTTAAGTATCCTGCTTCTGGAAGCCCCGAATTGGCAAAAGAAACTCAGTCTATCATAAAAAAAACAAACATAGAACTTGATGATTCTTGGGGCCTAGACCACGGAGCATGGAGTGTGTTGAAACATTTATATCCAAATGCCAATATTCCGGTTATTCAAATGAGTTTGGATTACACGCAGCATCCAAAATATCACTACGAACTTGCAAAAGAATTGAATGCTCTAAGAAGTAAGGGGATTCTGATTATTGGAAGTGGAAATATGGTGCATAATCTTGGTCGCGTTGAATGGTCAAAACTCAATGAGCCATTTGGATTTGATTGGGCGCTGGAAGCAAATGAAAAAATGAAAAGTTTTATATTAAATAATGATCATTCCTCTTTAATTAATTATTCACAGTTGGGTATGGCATTTCAACTTTCCATTCCCACGCCGGAGCATTTTTTACCATTGATATATGCAGTTGCATTAAAAGGTGAAAATGATTCCATTCAGTTTTTCAATGATAAGCCCGTGGCCGGTTCTTTAACTATGACCAGCCTCAGAATTGGTTAATTCTAGAATACTTTAAAATCGGAGTTTCCCGCTAATTTATATTTCGTTAACCTTTTGATTATTTTTACAATTAGAGGTTAAAAATGCGATGAAATGTATTTTGTATGGAATGAAAATGAGCCGGTTAAATAAAAAATTAACAATGCTTTGTTGGATAATTGAAAAAAAACAACCACTTTTGCAATCCCAAAATTTGGGGTATTATATTTAAAAACGAATAGTAAGCAATGCCAACAATTCAACAATTAGTTCGCAAAGGCAGGCAAAAACAAGTCAAGAAAAGCAAATCTATAGCTCTTGATGCCTGTCCGCAACGCAGGGGAGTATGTACCAGGGTTTATACCACTACGCCAAAGAAGCCAAATTCTGCGCTTCGTAAAGTAGCTAAAGTGCGTTTGACCAATAGTACAGAAGTAATCGCATACATTCCGGGAGAAGGCCACAATCTACAGGAACACTCAATTGTTCTTGTAAGAGGAGGCAGGGTGAAAGACCTACCGGGAGTGCGCTACCACATTGTTCGCGGTACACTTGATACAGCCGGTGTGGAAGGTAGGAAACAACGCAGATCCAAGTATGGTGCAAAAAGACCAAAACCAGGAGCTGCAGCGCCTGCTAAGAAAAAGTAATCAAGTAAAGCATTAAGAAATCATGAGAAAGACAAAACCTAAAAAAAGGATTATTTTACCGGATCCTAAATTTGGCGACGTGATGGTTACGAAATTTGTAAATAACCTTATGTTCGATGGTAAAAAAGGAACTGCTTTTGAATTGTTCTATGATGCGATGGAATTAGTTTCCAAGCGCGTTCAAGAAGAATCTCCAGTAAACGTATGGAAGAAAGCATTAGAAAATGTTACTCCAGCTGTTGAAGTTAGAAGCCGTCGTGTTGGTGGTGCAACATTCCAGATTCCTCAGGAAATTAGACCTTCAAGAAGGTTGTCTCTGGGAATGAAATGGATGATAGGAGCCGCAAGAAAACGAAACGACAAATCAATGGCAACAAAATTGGCCAACGAAATCGTTGCAGCTTTTAATTCAGAAGGTGGAGCATACAAGAAAAAAGAAGATACACACCGTATGGCTGAAGCAAACAAGGCATTTTCACATTTCAGATTTTAATTTTCACAACACTTTTGTATTAAATTTATGGCACGCGACCTTAGATATACTAGAAACATTGGTATTGCTGCTCACATCGATGCAGGAAAAACGACTACAACAGAGCGTATTTTATACTACTCAGGGGTAAGTCATAAAATTGGAGAAGTTCACGATGGTGCTGCTACCATGGACTGGATGGTACAGGAGCAGGAAAGAGGTATAACCATTACTTCTGCTGCTACAACAGTTTACTGGCCATACAGAGGCAATAAATACCATGTGAATATTATCGATACTCCCGGTCACGTTGACTTTACAGTTGAGGTTAATCGCTCGTTACGTGTATTGGATGGATTGGTATTCCTTTTCAGTGCTGTTGACGGAGTTGAACCTCAGTCTGAAACAAACTGGAGGTTGGCAAATAATTATAATGTTGCCCGTATTGGTTTCGTAAATAAAATGGATCGCGCAGGTGCTGATTTTCTTAACGTGGTTAAGCAGGTAAAAGACATGCTAGGTTCTAATGCTGTTCCTTTACAGTTACCAATCGGTTCTGAAGATAATTTTAAAGGTGTTGTTGACTTGGTTAATTTCCGCGGAATTGAGTGGAATGAGCATGATAAGGGAATGACCTTTAACGTAGTCCCAATTCCTGCTGATATGATCGATGAGGCAACAGAATACAGAGAAAAATTACTCGAGGCCATTGCTGAATTTGATGATAGTTTAATGGAAAAATATTTCGCTGATCCAAATTCCATTAGCGAAGATGAAATATTAGAAGCATTGCGTAAAGCTACTTGTGCAATGAAAATTGTACCGATGCTTTGTGGATCTTCTTTCAAAAACAAAGGAGTGCAAACCATGCTTGATTTCGTGATGGCTTTATTGCCTTCACCGGTTGATCAGGAAGCAATTGTTGGAACTGATCCTCGTTCTGGTGAAGAGATATCAAGAAAACCAAGTGAAAAAGAACCGTTTGCTGCCCTTGCGTTTAAAATTGCAACCGATCCATTTGTAGGAAGATTATGTTTCACAAGAGCATATTCAGGTGTACTGGAAGCAGGATCTTATATTTTTAATTCTCGTTCTGAACAAAAAGAAAGAATTTCTCGCATCTTCCAGATGCATGCCAATAAGCAAAATCAGATTGAGAGATTAGAAGCTGGTGATATCGGTGCTGTTGTAGGATTTAAAGATATTAAAACAGGGGATACTCTTTGTGATGAAAATAATCCTATAGTTTTAGAGTCTATGCAATTCCCAGAGCCTGTAATTGGTTTGGCTATTGAGCCAAAAACTCAGGCTGATGTGGATAAGCTAGGAATGGCCTTGGCAAAATTATCTGAAGAGGATCCAACTTTCCGTGTAAAAACAGATGAAGAAACCGGACAAACCGTTATCAGTGGAATGGGAGAGCTTCACCTTGAAATTATTCTTGATCGTTTAAAAAGAGAATTTAAAGTAGAATGTAACCAAGGAGCGCCTCAGGTTGCTTATAAAGAAGCTATCAATGCTTCTGTTACTCACCGTGAGGTTTACAAGAAACAAACCGGTGGTCGTGGTAAGTTTGCGGATATTCAGTTTACCATTGAACCAGGAGCTTCAGACAAGCAAGGTTTAGAATTTGTGGATAACGTTAAAGGTGGTAACATTCCAAGAGAATATATTCCATCAGTACAAAAAGGATTCCAAGCTGCCATGTCTAATGGAGTATTGGCCGGATATCCTGTAACATCTTTAAAAGTTACTTTATTTGATGGGTCTTATCACGCGGTTGACTCTGATTCACTTTCTTTTGAATTGTGCGCTAAATTGGCTTATCGTGAAGCAATGCCTCAGGCCAAGCCTATTTTATTAGAGCCAATTATGAAAGTAGAAGTGGTTACTCCTGAAGAAAATATGGGAGACATTGTGGGTGACTTGAACAAAAGAAGAGGTCAGATTGAAGGAATGGATAGCCGTGCTAATGCTCGTGTTATTAAAGCAAAAGTTCCTTTAAGTGAAATGTTTGGTTATGTAACTACATTAAGAACGATATCTTCTGGTCGTGCAACATCAACAATGGAGTTTTCTCACTATGATCCGGCTCCAAGAAACGTGGTTGAAGATGTAATTGCTAAAGTTAAAGGTAAAGCTACAGCTACAGCTTAATTTTAGCATATATAAAATCAAAAAAATGCCCGTTTATCGGGCATTTTTTTTAACTTTTAGTATTGTTTTTAATAAAATCAACACAATTAACGCTGAAAAACTTAAAAAATTAACAATGGGCTGTTGGATATTAAAAAAATAATTTCCACCTTTGCAAGCCCAATTTTATGGGGTAATGTATTTGATTTATATCAATAATTTATATGAGCCAAAAGATTAGAATCAAGCTAAAATCATACGATCACAATCTCGTAGATAAGTCAGCTGAAAAAATTGTAAAGACTGTAAAGTCAACTGGAGCCGTTGTGAATGGTCCAATTCCATTGCCATCTCACAAGCGAATTTTCACTGTTTTGCGTTCGCCTCACGTAAATAAAAAAGCAAGAGAGCAATTTGAATTAAGCACATACAAGCGTTTGATGGATATTTACAATTCTTCATCAAAAACTATTGATGCATTAATGAAGTTAGAATTGCCTAGTGGTGTTGAAGTTGAGATTAAATAAATATAAATAAAGTTGAATCAGGCATGAGGTTTCAACTGCCTCCGCTGCCACAAAGAAAAAAAGATGTCAGGAATTATTGGAAAGAAAATCGGGATGACCAGCATCTATAATGAGAAGGGTAAGTTTGTGCCCTGTACCATTATTGAAGCCGGTCCTTGCGTTGTAACCCAAGTTAAAACAAAAGAAAATGAGGGATACAATGCCATACAGTTGGCTTTTGATGATAAAAAAGAAAAGCATACTACAAAAGCTGAATTAGGTCACTTCAAGAAAGCGAATACTGCTCCTAAAAGAAAGTTGGTTGAATTCAGAGATGCTAATGGTGAGTTTAAATTAGGTGATGTAATTACTGTTGAGTCATTTGCAGAAGGAGAATTTGTTGATGTAATTGGAACATCCAAAGGAAAAGGATTCCAAGGTGTTGTAAAACGTCATGGATTTAGTGGTGTTGGAGGTAGAACTCATGGTCAGCACAACAGACAGCGTCACCCTGGTTCGTTAGGTGCCTCTTCATTCCCTTCTCGAGTATTTAAAGGAATGAGAATGGCAGGTCGTACAGGCGGAGAACGCGTAAAATCAGTTAACCTGAAAGTTGTTAAAGTAATGTCCGCACAACATTTAATCATCATAAGTGGAAATGTTCCCGGGCATAAAGGTTCATACGTAATAATTGAGAAGTAAAATGGAACTGGCAATTTATAATATACAAGGAAAGGAGACAGGCAAAAAAGCCAGTCTTAACAATGATGTTTTCGCTATAGAGCCGAATGATCATGCCATCTATTTAGATGTTAAACAACACCTGGCCAATGCCCGTCAGGGAACGCACAAAGCCAAAGAAAGAAATGAAGTCCATGGTTCTACCCGTAAACTTCATAAACAAAAAGGTACTGGTGGTTCTCGTAAAGGAAGTATTAAAAATCCTTTGTACCGTGGTGGAGGTAGAGTGTTTGGGCCAGAGCCAAGAGACTATACTTTTAAATTAAATAAGAAGTTAAAGAAACTTGCCCGCAAGTCTGCTCTAGCTTATAAAGCAAAAGAAGGTCAAATTACTATACTTGATACTTTGTCACTTGAAGCACCAAAAACAAAGGAGTTTTTAACTATGTTAAAGAACTTTGGTGTAGATAACAAAAAGACACTTGTGGTAATCCCAGATGCAAGCAAGAATATTTATTTGTCTTCAAGAAATATTTCTACGACAAATGTAATCGTTGCTTCAGAATTGAATACTTACGAAGTGATGGATGCTGAAAAGCTTTTTATTGTTGAAGCATCTATTAATACAATTGAAACCATTTTAAGCTAAGAACGCATGGAAAATACGATTATAAAGCCCATCATCACTGAAAAGATGACCGGAATCGGAGAAAAGTTAAATCGTTACGGTTTTCTGGTAGATGTAAATTCAAATAAAATTGAAGTTAAAAATGCCGTAGAAAAAATGTATGGAGTAACTGTAACTGATATAAATACGATGAATTATATCGGTAAAAAATCAGTGAGATATACTAAAAAAAGTTTTTCTGTGGGAAGAAAAGACTCATTTAAAAAAGCAATAGTAACATTGAAGAAAGGCGAGAGCATCGACTTCTTCGCAAATATTTAAGCGCAATGGGAGTAAGGAAATTTAACCCCGTAACACCGGGAACAAGATTTAAAGTAATCAGTGATTTTTCTGAAATCACTACCAACAGACCTGAAAAAAGCCTATTGTCCTCCAAGAAACGTTCCGGTGGAAGAAATGGCGGTGGTAAAATGACGATGAGATACATCGGTGGTGGTCATAAAAAGCAATATCGTATCATTGATTTCAAAAGAAATAAAGATGGAATTGCAGCTACTGTTAAAACTATTGAGTATGATCCCAACCGTTCTGCTCGTATTGCATTATTAATTTATGCGGATGGAGAAAAAAGATATATTTTGGCTCCACATGGTTTAAAAGTTGGACAGAAAGTATTATCGGGTACAGGATCTTCACCGGATATCGGAAATGCACTTCCATTGGGAGAGATTCCATTAGGATCTATGATTCATAATATTGAAATGCAACCAGGTAAAGGTGCCTCAATTTGTCGAAGTGCAGGCACCAGTGCTCAGTTATCTGCTAGAGATGGTAAATATGCAGTGGTTAAATTACCATCAGGTGAAACTAGAATGATTTTAATCACTTGTAAGGCTGTTATAGGAACAGTTTCAAATCCTGAGCACAACCTTATTACAGATGGTAAAGCAGGTCGCAGTCGCTGGTTAGGAGAGCGTCCGCGTACTAGAGGTGTTGCTATGAACCCGGTTGATCACCCGATGGGTGGTGGAGAAGGCCGTGCATCTGGAGGTCATCCAAGATCACGCAGAGGAATTCCTGCTAAGGGATACAAAACAAGAGCTCCTAAAAAAGCTTCATCAAAATATATTATTGAAAGAAGGAAGAAATAATTGAATTATGGCAAGATCATTAAAAAAAGGACCATTTGTTGATTTTAAACTTGAAAAGAGAGTTTTAGATCAAAATGACTCAGGAAAAAAGAATGTTATCAAAACTTGGAGCCGACGTTCTATGATTACTCCTGATTTTGTTGGACACACAATGGCTGTTCACAATGGTAATAAGTTTATTCCGGTATATGTAACTGAAAACATGGTGGGTCACAAACTTGGAGAGTTTGCTCCTACACGTACATGGAGAGGTCATGCTGGTCAAAGAAAAGATAAAGGTAAAAAGTAATAATACTTGAATAATAAGTCATGGGAGCTAGAAAAAGAATTTCCGCAGACAACAGAAAGGAAGCAATGAAAACAACGTACATTGCCCGACTGAATAATTGTCCATCATCACCTCGTAAAATGCGATTGATTGCTGATTTAATCAGAGGTATGGATGCTAATAAAGCATTAGATACATTGCAGTTTACTAGAAAAGATGCAGCAAAATCAATGGAAAAGTTGTTGAAATCTGCTATTTCAAATTTTGAACAAAAATCTGGATTGCGTGCTGATGAAAGTGCATTGTATGTGAAAACTGTTCATGTGGACGGTGGTCGTTCCTTAAAAAGAATTCAACCAGCACCTCAAGGCCGTGCACATAAAATTCGTAAACGTTCTAATCATGTAACATTAATTGTTGACATGAAAAATACAGAAGAATCTTCAACTAATAAAGAAAACGCTTAAAGAAAAATATTCATGGGACAAAAAGTAAATCCAATAGGCATTAGATTAGGTTATATCAGAGGATGGGAATCAAGCTGGTTTGGCGGTAGAAAATTCACCGAAAAATTAGTTGAGGACGAAGAGATAAGAAATTATCTTCGTGCCCGTTTATCTAAGGCAAGCGTTTCAAAAATTGTAATTGAAAGAACTCAAAAGCTGGTAACAATTACTGTTCATACAGCTCGTCCGGGTATTATTATTGGAAAGGGTGGTCAGGAAGTGGATAAACTTCGTGAAGAGTTAAAGAAAATTACCAAGAAAGAAATACAAATCAATATTTCTGAGATTAAAAGACCTGAGATGGATGCAAGATTGGTTGCAGATTCAATTGCAAAACAAATTGAAGGTCGTGTTTCATATCGCAGAGCTATTAAAATGGCCATTGCTTCAACAATGAGAATGGGCGCAGAAGGTATAAAAGTGAGCATTTCAGGACGTTTAGGTGGTGCAGAAATGGCACGTGCTGAACACATGAAAGAAGGTCGTATCCCATTGCATACCTTCCGTGCCGATATAGATTATCATATTGCTGAGGCACATACTACTTATGGTCGTATTGGTATTAAGGTATGGATTTGCTTGGGAGAGGTTTATGGTAAACGTGATTTATCACCTAACGTTTCTTCTGCCAAACAAGTTAAAGCTCCTACAGGAGTAGCAGCTCCAAGATCAAGAAAAAAGAAGAATTAATTTTATTTGAAAACGCTGAAATAAATTTTCATCATGTTACAGCCAAAAAGAACGAAATATAGAAAAGTACAAAAGGGTCGCATGCGCGGTAATTCAAACAGAGGATCAGAGATAGCATTCGGTTCTTTTGCTTTGAAATCCATGGACACAGTGTGGATGACTTCTCGTCAGATTGAAGCAGCTAGGGTTGCTTTAAACAGATATATGAAAAGGGAAGGCCAGGTTTGGATTCGTATTTTTCCTGATAAACCAATCACAAAGAAACCTGCTGAAGTTCGTATGGGTAAAGGTAAAGGAAATCCAGAATTCTGGGCAGCTGTTGTTAAGCCAGGCCGTATCCTTTTCGAAATAGAAGGTGTTCCCATGGCTGTTGCTCAGGAAGCAATGCGACTAGCAGCTCAGAAATTACCGGTACGTACTAAATTCTTAGTTAGACCTGACTATACTGAATAATCTTTAAATTGAATTATTATGAAATCTTCAGAAATAAAAGAACTTTCCAATACTGAATTATCAGATAAAATTCAGGAACTATCAGCTTCATTAAATAAAATGAAGCTAAATCATGTGATTTCTCCAATTGAAAATCCCATGTTAATTAAGAAAAACAGAAGAGATATTGCTCGTCTTAAAACTGAAAAGAGAAAGAGAGATCTTTTGGGTTAATAAACTTTTCTACAAATAAAAAAACCACTTCATTGAAGTGGTTTTTTTATTTGTCATTTTTTAGATTACTCTGCAATTTCCGCTGTTCTAATCACTTCAAAACTCAGGTGCTTTTCTAATATATCTCTGTATTTTTTTGTTGAAGTAAATCCAAATCCTGATTCAAAAAATTCATTCATATAAGCATTGTATTCACTTCCTTTGGGAAAAATAAAAGCAAATTTTTCCTGAGTGATATTAAATGGCCGTTGAATTTTTAAATATACATTTCTTTTTCGCAAGTAGTTCCAAAAACTAATCATGTCAACATATCCCATTACAGATTTATTGGATTGAATTTTATCTAAAATTTCTATAGGTGAATTTCCTTGTAATAATTCAAGGTCATTTACGTAATCAGCTTTCAAATCATTCATATATATATTGTGAACAGATTCTTTTGTTGTCATTCCTTTCATGTTTTTAAAAACATCTTTCGCTTCGTTTTTTGAGTTGATCGTGGGTATTGCTCCTTGAGTTATCAAAACAGAAACGTTATTCAGATAAGGCGCAGAATAATCAATCTGTTTTTTTCTTTCTTCGTTTATGGTTACGCTACCTGCTCCAATGCAATTTTTTTCTCCTGTTGTTATTGTTGAATAAAACTCATTGAAAGATTCATATCCTTTAAAAGTAAAATTTACAGGTATATTTTTTTTAAGTTTAAGCCATATTGCAAACTCTTGAAGAATATCAATTTCAATTCCTGTTAAATTGCCATTTGAAGAATAAGCGAATGGTTCCTGGCTGAAATAATGTATAATTATTTCGTTTTTTGGGGTTCCGTTTGCTCTTTCTGCTCCTTTTGCAAGTGAATTTGCCTGAGAAAAAACAGAAATCGAGGTCAAAATTGTCATTAAGACAGTAGTAATTATCTTCATTTTATAAATTTTGAGCAAATATACCTTCATTTTTTCGAAAGACCTATTAAATGTAAAACATTATATATCAAATAGATGAAAAATAAAAAGATTGTAAAATCTCTTTATTTGTAAGGCAAAATCATCTTTAAACTGATTTACACTAAAAAAATTAACAATGCACTGTTGGATATTTAAAAAAAAAGTTCCACCTTTGCAAGCCCGTTTTTAGGGGAAAAGTATATTGAAATAAGCATGAAAGTCATGACTGAAGCAGTAAAACGCAATACAAGAAAAGAAAAAATAGGTGTGGTAACCAGCAATAAGATGCAAAAAACCATCACCGTATCTGTTGTACGTAAGGTTAAGCACCCGAAGTATGGCAAGTTTGTTACCCAGACCTCAAAATTCAAAGCTCACGATGAGAAAAATGAGTGCGGAATTGGAGATACCGTTAAAATAACGGAGACAAGACCATTGAGCAAGGATAAGAATTGGAGATTAGTAGAAATTATAGAAAGAGCTAAATAACCATGGTACAGCAGGAATCAAGACTGAATGTAGCTGATAACAGCGGAGCAAAGGAAGTCCTTTGTATTCGTGTTTTAGGAGGAACCAAAAAAAGATACGCGTCAATAGGTGATACTATTGTAGTTTCTGTGAAGAGCGCATTGCCAGCAGGAAACGTTAAGAAGGGTTCGGTAACTAAAGCAGTTGTTGTTAGAACTAAAAAAGAAATTAGAAGACAGGACGGATCATATATTCGTTTCGATGATAACGCTGTAGTTCTTCTGAATAATCAGGGTGAAATGCGCGGAACACGTATTTTTGGTCCGGTAGCCCGTGAGTTGCGTGAAAAACAGTTTATGAAAATTATTTCACTTGCACCAGAGGTGCTTTAAATTTATAAAAATGGCAGTGAAACTAAAATTAAAAAAAGGCGATAAGGTAGTTGTAATCTCTGGAGAGAACAAAGGCCAGCAGGGAGTTATACTTTCTGTAGATCGTGCAAAAACCAGGGCTGTAGTTGAAGGTGTAAATATGATATCTAAGCATACAAAGCCTTCTGCAAAGTTTCCTGATGGTGGTATCATTAAAAAAGAAGCTCCACTTCATGTTTCTAATTTGATGCTTCTTTCTCCCAAGAACGGAACTGCTTCTAGGGTTGGTCGTAAATCAGAAGAAGGAAAAATAGTTCGTTATGTTAAAAAAACCGGTGAAATTTTGAAATAATGTACGCTCCAAGGTTAATAAAAAAATACAAAGATGAAGTAACACCTGCTTTGATGAAGCAGTTTGATTACAAGACCATAATGATGGTTCCTAGATTACAGAAAATTGTTTTGAATCAGGGATTAGGTGCAGCTGTGGCAGACAAACGAGTTGTTGAAAATGCTTTAAATGAAATGTCGTTGATTGCTGGTCAGAAAGCGGTGTCAACCAAATCAAGAAAAGATATTTCAAACTTTAAACTTAGAAAAGGCATGCCTATTGGATGTACAGTTACATTAAGAGGCACCCGAATGTATGAGTTTTTAGATCGTTTTATCGCTATATCCCTTCCTCGTATTCGTGATTTCAAAGGTGTTCCTGCGAAAGGATTTGATGGTAGAGGGAATTACACGATGGGAATAACTGAACAGATCATTTTCCCTGAAATTGATATCGATAAAATCAGCCGTATATCTGGTATGGATATTACTTTTGTAACATCTGCAAATACTGATATGGAAGCTTATCATTTATTAAAAGAATTTGGAATTCCTTTCAATGAACCACTTAAAAATAAAAACGCATAATTGAGTTATGGCTAAAGAATCAATGAAAGCTAGGGAAAGAAAACGTGAGAACCTGGCAACAAAGTTTGAAAAGAAAAGAGCTGAATTAAAAGCCAAGGGTGATTTTCAGGGATTAGCTTTGCTTCCTCGTAATTCATCAAAAGTGCGTTTGCATAACCGTTGTCAGTTGACCGGAAGACCTAGAGGTTTCATGCGTCAGTTCGGAATTTCAAGGGTTTTATTCCGTAAAATGGCAAGCGAAGGAATGATTCCGGGAGTTAAAAAATCAAGTTGGTAAAATAAAAATATTAGAATACAAAATGGATCCAATAGCAGATTACCTTACAAGAGTTAGAAATGCCATTAAAGCGAGACATCGCGTGGTTGAAATTCCTGCTTCAAATATGAAGAAAGGATTAACTAAAATTTTATTCGAACAAGGTTATATACTGAATTACAAGTTTGATGAAAATGGTCCTCAGGGTACAATCAAGATTGCTTTAAAGTATCATCCCATGACTAAATCATCAGCAATAAAAAATTTAACCCGCATAAGTAAACCAGGTTTAAGAAAATATTCTGGAGTGGATGCCATTCCAAGAGTATTGAGTGGTTTGGGAATTGCAGTGATTTCTACTTCTAAAGGTTTGATGACTGACAAAGAAGCAAAGAGACAAAATGTAGGTGGGGAAGTTATTTGTTACGTTTATTAATAATATTTGAATACAATGTCAAGGATAGGAAAAGCACCGATATCAATACCTGCAGGAGTAACAATTGAAGTTAGTTCTTCTAACGTTGTTACTGTTAAGGGCCCAAAAGGTGAATTGAAAAGGACCATTGATCCTTCAATTTCTGTAAAAAATGAAAACAGTCAGATTGTTTTAGAACGTCCCACTGATAACAAGCGTCATCGCTCTTTGCATGGTTTATATCGTGCATTGATAAACAATATGGTGATTGGAGTTTCTACTGGGTTTACTTCAGAACAGGAACTGGTAGGGGTTGGTTACAGAGCTGAAGCTAAAGGTCAAATGTTAGATTTAACCCTTGGTTATTCTCACAATATAATTATCCAACTCCCTAGTGAAATAAAGGTTGAAACAGTTACTGAAAAAGGGAAAAGTCCTAAAATTATCATGTCTTGTTCTGATAATCAACTTTTAGGACAAGTAGCTGCAAAAATCAGATCTCTGCGTAAACCAGAGCCATACAAAGGAAAAGGTATCAAGTTTGCAAATGAAGTGTTGAGAAGAAAAGCAGGAAAATCAGCATCTAAAGGTAAATAGTAATTAACAGTAAAAGTAAGATATATGTCGTTTGATAAAGTAGCCAGAAGAAAGAGAATCAAGTACAGAATCCGTAAGGTGGTTAATGGTACTGCAGAAACTCCACGTTTGGCTGTATTCAGAAGTAATGAATACATTTATGCTCAAATTATTAATGATTTGAATGGTACTACAATGATGTCTGCATCATCTACCAACAAAGACATTAAGTCAAAAAAATTGAATAAAACTGAAGAGGCTAAGCTGGTAGGTAAGATGATTGCTGAAAAAGCATTAGCTTCTGGTATATCTCAAATTGCATTTGACAGAGGTGGATTTTTATATCATGGAAGAGTAAAGGCACTAGCAGAAGGTGCTCGTGAAGGAGGTTTAAAATTTTAATCGGATATGGCAAACACAAACGTAAAAAGAGTAAAGTCTAGCGAAATCGAACTAAAAGACCGTTTGGTCGCAGTTCAGCGCGTTACTAAAGTAACCAAGGGTGGTCGCCACTTCAGTTTCTCTGCTATTGTAGTAGTAGGTAATGAAAATGGAGTTGTTGGATATGGTCTTGGTAAAGCGAATGAGGTAACTGACGCAATTTCAAAAGGAATAGATGACGCAAAGAAAAATTTAATTAAAGTTCCGATTATTAATGGTACTATTCCTCATCAGCAGACTGCTAAATACAGTTCTTCATTGGTGTTTATGAAGCCAGCGGCTAACGGAACAGGAGTTATCGCCGGTGGAGCTATGCGTGCTGTTCTTGAAAGTGTTGGAGTAAAAGACGTTTTATGTAAGAGTAAAGGTTCTTCAAATCCACACAATGTTGTAAAAGCTACATTTGAAGCACTTAGCTTAATGCGTGATGCACACACTATTTCTAAAGAAAGAGGTGTTAAAATGGATAAAGTATTTAACGGATAACAGGTAAAAGTCATGGCGAAAATCCAAATAAAACAGGTTAAAAGTAAAATTGACCGCCCAGAGCGTCAGAAAGCAACGTTGATTGCATTGGGTTTACGTAAAAATAATCAGGTGGTAGTTCATGAAGCTACACCTCAAATCTTAGGGATGATCACAAAAGTGAAGCATCTTGTTGAAGTTCAAGATGTGAAATAAATAATTAAGAAAGGTATCAATGAAACTGAGTAATTTAAAACCGGCATCAGGCGCAGTTCACCGCTCTAAGCGAGTAGGAAGGGGAGAAGGATCCACTTCTGGAGGAACATCAGGCCGTGGACATAAAGGAGCAAAATCTCGTTCTGGAAATAGTAAGAAAATTGGATTCGAGGGTGGTCAGATGCCATTACAACGTCGTTTACCAAAATTCGGATTTAGAAATTTTAATCGAGTTGAATACAAACCATTAAATTTGGATGTATTAGAGGCGTTGGCTACTGAGAAAAAACTAACAGAAATTTCTCCGGAATCTTTGAGAGAAAATGGTTTGGTTTCTAAAAATGATAAAGTAAAAATTTTAGGTAGAGGCGAATTGTCAGCTAAGATTAATGTAAAAGCTCATGCGTTTTCTGCATCAGCAATTGCAGCAATTGAGAAAAATGGTGGCAAAGCCGAAAAAATATAATTGATTCATGAAATCATTAATCAATAAATTGAGAGATATCTGGAAGATTGAAGAACTTCGATCCAGGATTACTATGACCATTCTTTTGGTATTGGTATATCGTTTAGGTTCATTTATTATTCTTCCTGGTATTGATTCAAACATTCTTGCACAGCAAAGTGCACAAAGTGGCGGATCAATTTTGGATATCATAAATGCATTTACAGGAGGTGCTTTTGCTAATGCATCAATTTTTGCATTGGGAATCATGCCATACATATCTGCATCTATCATTGTTCAGTTATTGGGTATCGCTATTCCGTACTTTCAGAAGCTTCAAAAAGAAGGTGAAAGCGGAAGAAATAAAATCAATCAGATTACAAGAGGTTTGACAGTTTTAATTACTGCGGCTCAGGCTCCTAGCTATCTTGCAACTTATGTTCCTTCAAATGCTCGTCCGGATACAACATTATGGTGGGTGTTGGCCATTACCATTCTTGTTGCTGGTACTATATTCGTAATGTGGTTGGGTGAGCGTATTACAGAAAGAGGAATTGGCAATGGAATCTCACTGATTATCATGATTGGTATCATAGCAAGTTTACCTCAGGGTATGGGTATTGAATTTGTTTCACGTATGCGTCCTGAAGGAGGTGGTATGATTTTGTTCCTAATGGAAATGGTTATTTTATTGATTGTTATTATTGTATCTATTTTACTTGTTCAGGGTACGCGAAGAATACCTATTCAATTTGCTAAAAAAATTGTTGGAAACAAACAATATGGTGGTGTTAGACAGTATTTACCTCTTAAAGTGAATGCTGCAGGAGTAATGCCAATTATCTTTGCACAGGCAATCATGTTCATCCCTATCGTTCTTGCAGGATTTGCAAGTGAGGGTGGAAACTGGGTAGTTCGTAATTTTAGCGATTACACTGGTTTTTGGTACAACTTTACATTTGGATTAATGATTATTGCATTCACGTATTTTTACACTGCATTAACAGTTAATCCTACACAAATTGCTGATGATTTAAAGAGAAACGGTGGTTTTATTCCTGGGGTTAAGCCTGGTAAGAAAACGGCTGAACATATAGATAATGTGATGTCAAGAATTACATTACCGGGTTCATTCTTTTTAGCATTTGTTGCGATATTGCCAGCATTTGCATCACTAGCAGGAGTTAATCAGGCATTTGCACAGTTTTATGGTGGTACATCATTGTTGATTTTAGTGGGTGTCGTATTGGATACATTAAGTCAGATTGATAGTCACCTGAGAACAAGACAATATGAAGGTTTGATGAAATCAGGCCGTATAAAGGGGCGTTCAACTTCAGCAATGGGGTACGCCGGATCATAATGGCTGAGGATTATGATTCAATATAAAACTCAGGAGGAGATTGAATTAATAAGAGAAAGTTCTTTACTTGTTGGTAAAACACTGGCTGAAGTAGCCAAACATATCCGTCCCGGAATAACGGGGCTTGAATTGGATGCGTTAGCTGAAACCTTCATTCGTGATCATCACGCAGTGCC
>JBILKR010000046.1:0-7910 GCA_044376575.1 Flavobacteriales bacterium
TGGTAGCATTGACGTAACGATAGGAGGAGGTAGCCCGACCTATACGTACCAGTGGAGCACAGGTTCAACGACTGAAGACATCAATGGATTACCTGCAGGCACATATACAGTAACAGCAACGGATGTGAATGGCTGTACAATCACCTCATCGATAAATTTAAATCAGCCCACTCCATTAGTTTTAAATGGAGCATCAGTTAATGTATTATGTTTTGGTTTGCCTACAGGATCAATTGATATTACAATAGGTGGGGGTTCTCCCAATTATACATATAATTGGTCAAATGGTTCATTGTCAGAAGATATTAATTCCATTTTAGCAGGCAATTATACCGTGACAGTAATTGATGTAAATGGTTGTTCAATTAATTATTCTACAACGATTACTCAACCTCAGGATTCATTAATTATCACCGGCATTATTCAAAATGTAAATTGTTTTAATGGTTTTGATGGAAGTATTGATATTACTGTTACAGGAGGTACACCGGGTTATACTTATTTATGGAGCACAGGCTCAACGAATGAAGATATTATTGGACTAAATGCCGGAAATTATTCAGTGATAGTAACTGATAATGCTGGATGTAGCTATACAAATGTTAATGGATTTGATGTTGGAGCACCTTTACAGCCCTTATCTGTAAGTGGTGTAGTTGATAATGTAAATTGTTTTGGTGATAATGATGGAAGTATTGATATAACTGTAACAGGAGGAACTCAGCCGTATAACTATGCTTGGTCAACAGGAGCATTAACAGAGGATCTGAATAATATACAGGCCAACGAATATACAGTAACAGTAATAGATAATAACAATTGCAGTAATACCAGTGATTATGGAGTTACTCAGCCTGAGCCATTATTAATTATTTCAGATGTTACCGATAATCAGTGTTATGGTTTTGATGATGGAGAAATTGATATTACTGTTACAGGTGGTACGCCCGATTATAACTATATATGGAGTAATGGTAAAACAACACAAGATATTATTGATTTGCAGGCAGGTAATTATTCAGTATTAGTAACAGATCAAAATGGATGTTCCGCTTCGTCCGATTATGTTATTAATCAGGCAACACCTATACAAATTCAGTTGGATTCACTCATTGAAGTTTTTGTAACAGAGTCTGCAGTATTATTACCAACTATAACTGGAGGTGCAGGCAATTATTCATATTCATGGGATCCGCCCCAGTTTTTAAGTTGTATATTTTGTGAATCTCCAACAACTACACCCTATCAAAATATAGAATATACATTGACTGTATCTGATGAAAACAGATGTACTGCTTCAGCAAGCGTGCAAGTGAACTTACTGGAAGAATTGTTTATTCCTAACAGTTTTTCTCCAAATACAAATTTGAGAAATGATACTTTCTCTGCTGTTGCAAGATCAGTGAAGGAATACGAAATGCTCATCTTCGACAGGTGGGGAGAATTGATTTATGAATCGCATGATATTAACTTAGGATGGGATGGTAGCTACAAGGGACAGTATTGTCAAAATGGAGTTTATGTATATAAAATTTCCGTTCGCTTTTGGAGTGGAAAATACCGCGAATATATGGGTCAGGTTAATTTATTAAGATAGATTTATTTTACAAGTATTTTTCTTTCCATCATATCTTCCATTGCATATTTTACACCTTCCCGACCAATACCGGAATCTTTTATTCCTCCATAAGGCATGTGGTCAAAGCGCAACGTAGGCGATTGATTGATGATAACACCACCGGCTTCAATTTTTTCAAATGCCAGGTTCATTTCATGAATTGAATTTGTATAAACTCCGGCTTGTAATCCGAATTTACTCTCATTGATTTTTTCAATGGCTTCTTCAATATTTTGAAAAGCTTCTATGGTAATTACTGGTCCAAAAACTTCTTCGCTGTTTACTTTCATAAAAGGCTTTGTATGAGTCAAAATTGTTGGTTCAAAGAATGCACCATCTCTTGTTCCACCCGTAATTAATTTTGCCCCTTGTTTTAATGCTTCGTTCACCCATTCTTCGATACGAATTGCATTCGACTCATCTATTAAGCATGAAAAATCAGTTTCAGGAAGTAAAGGGTCTCCGGTAATCAATTTTTCACTGGCTTCTTTCATCAATTCAATAAAAATATTTATTGATTTTTCATGTACAAAGAACCGCTGTGCATGAATACAGATTTGACCGGAATATGCAAATCCGCCTTCAATACATTGAGGTATGATTCTATTTATATCAGCAGATTCAGTAATGATTACACCTGCATTTCCTCCTAATTCAAGTATAGTTTTTTTCTTTTTTGACTGTTCTTTTATTTTCCATCCCACGCTATCAGATCCGGTAAATGATAGAACCTTTATCCTGTCGTCTGTAACCAATATATTTCCTGTTTCTCTTGAACAAGGAATGATTGAAACTGCACCTTTGGGTAAATCTGACTGATCAATAATTTTTGCCAAAGCAAGGGTTGATAAAGGTGTATTTGAAGATGGTTTTAAAATGATAGGATTACCGGATGCAATTGCCGGCGCAATTTTATGAACGGCCAGATTTAAAGGAAAGTTGTATGGACTAATTCCGCCGATTAATCCAGTAGGAAAATATTTTACCAATCCTTCTTTATTCTCCCCGGTCGGAGTCCAGTCTAATCGAATGATCTCACCTACTATTCTTTTTGATTCTTCTGCGGCAATTCTAAATGTTTGTGCTGCTCTCAATACTTCTGCCTTTGCATATTTATATGGCTTGGCAGACTCCATTGATAGCAAATGCGTGAAAAAAGATAAATTCTTTATGATCTGTTCTGAAATAAATAAAAGGGCTTCATATCTTTTGAATGCAGGTAGATTTTTCATTGTTATTTCTGCATTTTTACCCCTCTCAATTGCCAGTTCCATTATTTCTGGATCGCATAAATAGGTAGTTGAAATTTTTTTGTTGTTATATGGGTTTTGAATTTCAACAACTTTGCCCGATGCAATAAATTCCCCGCCTACATAAGGTAAATAAGTATCCTGAATAACAAATTCCATACAATTCAATTTATTAAAACGAAGTTAAGTATATTGCTTAAATGAAAATAATCAACATATTATTCATTTTATCTGTATTATTTATACAGCAAATGCGTGCAAACACAATTTCAATTTTAAGTTGGAATGTAAAGTTTTTACCAAGAATTTTCTTGCATGTAGATCACCACCCTTTAAAAAGAGTAATTCCGGTCTCCAATCATATTTTAAATGAAAATGCTGATGTTGTTGTGTTGCAGGAAGCATTTGATCATACTGTAAATCATCGGCTGTTGAAGCATTTGAAGTTTGTTTATCCTTATCATATTGGCCCTGCAAATACCAAAGGATTGTTTACCATCAGTAGTGGCATATTGATTTTAAGTAAATATCCGGTAAAGGCATTGGGAACGATTGATTTTAAAGACTGTGAAAAAGAAGATTGTTTTGCCAAAAAAGGTGCATTGTTGGTTGAAGTAGATATTAACGGTAAAACAATTCAAGTACTGGGAACTCATTTAGAAGCCGGAGGACCTTCTTACATTAAAAAGAATCAATATACAGAGATCGCTGGATTGTTGGAAAGGTATCAGAGAAATTCAATTCCTCAATTTATTTGTGGTGATTTTAATACTTCATCTACAAATACTGAGCTTTATCCTGTGATGCTTTCTACATTGAACGCAGCAGATGGTGAGTTAATCGGAGAATATAAATATAGTGCCGATCATTTTATTAACGATATGTGTCCTTTTGATCCTAATGACAGATCACTAATTGATTATATATTTTATAAATCTAACGGAATAAATAATATTTCAATTACAAGAGAAATTATGCGATTTACATTCCCGTGGAGAAAGAAGAATAAAGACCTATCCGATCATTTTGCAATAAAAGCATTGGTAAAATATAATTAACACATTTAATTCAATATAAACTCCTTTCTTTGCATCACGATTGAAAAATGATGCAAGTTGATTTTAATAAAAAGTTCTGGCAGTTTTCTACGCTCATGCTATTGGGTTTAACCTGGGGTAGCAGTTTTATTTTAATGAAACAAGGATTAAAATCATTCTCTGCTGATGAAGTTGCAGCAATAAGATTAAGTGCAAGTTTTTTATTTCTGTTCCCTCTCTTGTTGACTTCGTATAAAAAAATTCCAAAAAAATATTGGAAGTTTTTATTACTTGCCGGACTGCTTGGCAATGGCATTCCTGCATTCTTATTTGCTACTGCACAAACCAGAATTGATAGTTCGCTGGCAGGAATTTTAAATGCCACAGCGCCGATTTTTACATTTATTGTTGGTACTTTATTCTTCTCTTTAATGTTTAAAAAAACAACGCTTTGGGGAATTTTAATTGGATTAATAGGTACATCTTATCTTATTTATTTTAATTCTGAATCGTCACATTCAACACATTATGCGTTTGCTGTTTTACCGGTGATCGCCGCTGTTTGTTATGGGTTTTCTACCAATATTATTAAATCAAAACTTCAAGAACTTACGCCATTAATAGTTACTGGTGGTGCATTGACATTTGTTGGCCCGCCTTCCATTTTGTATCTTTTTTTGATGAGTGATGTTCCGTCTCAGGTTTCAAATGATTCAACTGCATTAATGAATTTATTTTATGTAATAATACTTGGAGTTGTGGGTACATCAATTGCCGTTTTAATATTTAATTATCTCATCAGACACACCACCGCATTATTTGCGGCATCGGTTACATATATTGTTCCCGTATTTGCCATTTCATGGGGGGTGCTGCTGGGTGAAAATATTACAGTTCATTATTTCATAGGTATTGTTATCATTTTATTTGGAGTTTATTTAACCAATAAATAATTAATTTTACTGCATGAAAGTAGCGATAGCGCAAGTGAATGTAATTCTCGGTGATTTAGAAAAAAACACTGAAAAAATTATTCATTATATACAGCAAGCCAAAAATCAAAATACCGATTTAATCATCTTTCCTGAATTAACATTAACGGGCTATCCTCCAACAGATCTTTTTGAATATGCAACTTTCATACATCAGGTAGAGAAAAAAATCCGCGAAATTTCATCTCATGCAGATAGTATATCCGTTATTGTAGGAGCTCCTTCCAGAAACTCACATCTGAAGGGGAAACCATTATATAATTCTGCCTATATACTTGAAGATTGTAAAATTATAGACATCATTCATAAAACACTACTGCCTGCTTATGATGTTTTCGATGAGCCTCGTTATTTTGAATCAAACACAGAATTTCATTGTGTAGAGATAAAAGGTAAAAAGTTGGCATTGGTTATTTGTGAAGATTCTTGGGATCGCATGCCTCCCTTCTTATACAATGTTTCACCACTTCACGAACTTATGAAACATTGTCCAGATTTTATTATCAATATAACTGCATCACCATTTTCAACTCATCATGCTGAAAGCAGAAAAAAAATGTTGTCGGATAATTCCGGTTTTTATGCAATTCCTATGATATATGTTAATCATATCGGAGCACATACAGATCTCATTTTTGATGGTGGTTCTATGGTTTTTAATCAAGAAGGAATCCTTTGTGAAGAATTAAATTATTTTCAGGAAGAATTGAGAATAGTAGATATAGATAAATTATATCCTTCAAATATCCATCAAGAGAATCAAGAAGAAAAAATTTTTAATGCTTTAGTGTTGGGCATAAAAGATTACTTTCATAAAATGGGTTTCAGTAAAGCTGTGTTGGGTCTATCCGGAGGAATTGATTCTGCTGTTACTGCTGTTCTTGCGTGCGAGGCATTAGGAAGTGAAAATATTACCGGATTGCTGATGCCATCTGTTTATTCATCTCAACATTCTGTTGATGATGCTATGCAACTTGTACATCAACTAAAAATGAATCATTATGTTGTTCCTGTCGATTCTTCTTTTCAGGAGGTGAAAAATGTTTTAAAGCCTGTATTTGAAGGAATGAAAGAAGATATTACTGAAGAAAATTTACAGGCAAGAATTCGTGCGTTATATCTGATGGCATATTCAAATAAAACAGGAAGTTTATTATTAAACACATCAAATAAAAGCGAGGCTGCCGTAGGATATGGAACACTTTATGGTGATATGAGTGGAGCGATATCTGTGTTGGGTGATTTGTATAAAACACAGGTTTATGCATTGGCAAATTACATCAATCGAGAAAGAGAAATTATACCACTGAATACAATTTCCAAACCTCCTTCTGCAGAGCTTAGGCCAGATCAAAAGGATACTGATGCATTGCCTCCGTATGATGTATTGGATCCCTTATTAATTGATTATATAGAAAAGCGATTGTCGCCCGAACAATTGATTTCCAAGGGACATGATGCTATGATGGTAAAGAAAATCATACGTCTGATAAATATGAATGAATATAAAAGAAAACAGGCACCGCCATCTCTTCGCATTTCAAGTAAGGCATTTGGAAAAGGCAGACAAATGGCAATTGTTGGAAAAAATTTAGAATAGTATGTTGAAAGATATTCATCAGCCGGAAGTAAAAGACATTGGCGTTGCCATTATTCAGGAACCGGGAGAAGACAATGCATTGGTCTGGAATGTATATCTACTCAACTGGGGAAATGAAAAGATTTACGGAGTTCTGGTTACCTCAAGAGGATATGGTGTTATTAATGATGAAACCAGAGAATCATCAGTACTAAGACATTTTTTTGAAGAACTCCCTGCCGGTGGTTTTATTAAAATAGAACCTGTAATTGAAGATGTATTTGAACTTACCAACGAATATTGGGTAAGTTATTATTTAAATGGAAAGATATTCGACAAAAAGTTCATTTTCCCTGCGGCTTCTATCAGGTATGAAAACTTTAAACAAATCCCAGTTTTGGGAAATAAAGGAGTAATGGCAGAATAGCTATTCGTTAAAAAAATTAAATCAAGCATAATTCCGTCTTTATTCATTAATTTTGAAATCAATGTAACATTTATAAAAAGTGTTATACTAAATATTTATAATTATAAAATATGAAAAATTTTTGGGGTTCATTTTTAGGTGCAATTGTTGGGACATTTTTTACAGGTATTGTTTCATCGATTATTTTAATTGCTGGTTTTGCTGTAATCATTTCAAGTCTTGTAGAAGAAAAAGACTCAGCACCTGTTACAGTAAAAAAGAATTCAGTATTGAAAATTACGCTAAATTATGCTGTCTCTGACAGGGAAGCTGAAGATCCGTTTTCAAGTTTTGATTTCGGAACTTTTGAAAATAAAAAAACAATTGCCTTACATCAATTCCTTTCATCAATTAAACAAGCTTCTGGTGATGAGCATATTCAGGGAATTTATTTGGAACTAAATGGATTGCCCTCAGGAATGGCAACGCTTGAAGAAATCAGAACTGCACTGGTTGAATTTAAAAAATCAGGAAAATTTGTTGTGTGTTACAGCGAAAATTTAACACAAAAAGGATATTATATCGCTTCAGTATCCGACTCAATATATCTGAACCCAACGGGATCAATGGACTTTAAAGGACTGGCTGCCGAATTGATGTTTTTTAAAAATGCATTGGAAAAAATCGGTGTTCAGCCTGAAGTAATTCGTCCTTCAGGTAATCAGTTTAAAAGTGCAGTTGAACCTTTTATTCTTGAAAAGGCAAGTGAGCCCAATCGCTTACAATATAAGGTAATGATGAACAGCATATGGAATAAACTGATGAATGATATGCACGCTTCAACAAAAATTCCAGTTGATTCAATGAATACCTGGGCAAATAATTTTTCAGTTTCGTTCCCTGAAGAAGCCTTGAAACATAAAGTAGTTAGCAGGCTTACTTATCAGGATGAGTTTATGAATGCTTTGAAAAAGAAATTAAAAGTAACCGATGATGATGATTTGCATATTATCGAAATTGAAAAATAT
>JBILKR010000029.1:0-22070 GCA_044376575.1 Flavobacteriales bacterium
GTTGAATATACTTCAGGAAGTACGCATGGCGAAAGGAACACTGATTAGTTGCTGGGATGAAAATCAGTTCTCAAAATATCCGCAATATCGCAACATTAAGAAATTATATATTCAGTTGATGAAAGCTGTAGCTGTAAAATGATCAGGTTTATATTACATGCTCATATTGATTTTGTAAAATGGGATGGATGCGTAAGATTATCCTTGTCGTATAGTATGTACGGATTATCCTGGTTTCTTAATGCAGCACATCAAGGTTGGAATGCAGTTGTTTTGAATGATTATGAAGCTGTATTGGTTATACCAACTTCAAGGAAATTTTGTATAAACTATGCATTAAACCCTCTTTTTATAAGGGATTGTGGAATATATTCGAATAGAAATTTATCAGATGATGAAATTGTTTCTATGATTGAGAAGATTCCTTACAATTATTTAAAATGTGAATTGTATATTCAGCAATTACCTCAAAAATATAGAAGTGCTGTTAGAAATTATCAGTGTATTTCATTAAATAATTCATTTGAAAATTTAAAAAATGAATGGAATGAAAATACCCTCCGAAATATTAAAAAAGCTCACCGAAATGGAGTTGAAATAATAGTTGACCAGGATATTGATGCTGTTTATCAGTTGTTTGTTTCTCAGAAATTATCAGAAATTGACACCATCAAAAAAAATGATGCCGTAATCTTACAGCATATTATGCAGTCTGCATTAAAAAACACAGATACTTTTGTTGTGAAGGCTATGTCAGGGCATCAAATTTTGGCATCAGCATTATTTATGGTGGATGATCAGTGTGTGTTATTTTTTAAAGGAGCATCCACACCTTTGGGAAAATCAAGCGGAGCCATGCATTTAATTATGGCAAAAATGATAGAAAAATATGCCAATTCTCACCGGATTTTAGATTTTGGCGGATCAAATTTATCATCTGTAGCCCAATTCTATAAAGGATTTGGAGGGAAAGATATTACATATTATTCCTGGAAGAAGAATTAAATTCATATCATCCATTTTCCGTATTTATTATTTTTTTAATTTAGGTCAAATTTTATTTATGGTTCATACATTTCACCATTCGCATTCTATCATCCAGCAATATATATCTGAAATCAGGGATAAAGAAATTCAGAAAGACCGTATGCGTTTTCGTAAGAATATGGAAAGAATGGGCGAAATACTGGCTTATGAAATCAGTAAAACGCTCGAATATGTTCCTGTTCAGGTGACAACACCACTTGGTATTGCTGAATGTATGCAACCTAAAAATGATATAGTGCTTGGTACCATTCTTCGTGCCGGATTACCAGTACATCAGGGTATGCTGAATGTTTTTGATAAGGCCGATAACGCTATCTTGTCTGCTTATCGTTTGCACACTTCAGAAACTGCATTTAAAATTGCTATTGAATACATGTCCTCACCATCGCTGGAAGGCAAAACATTAATTCTATCTGATCCGATGCTGGCTTCAGGAATGTCAATGGTTTCAGCATATAAAGCACTTACAGAAAAAAGAGGACAACCTGCCCAAGTTCATATTGCTTGTATTATTGCAAGTGAACAGGGATTGGAATATACAAAACGTCATTTGCCTCCCAATGTAACTTATTGGATTGCGGCGATTGATCCGGAAATGAATGCTAAATCATACATCGTTCCCGGAATCGGTGATGCCGGTGATTTGTCGTATGGTGAAAAATTATGATGCTTGTACACTGGCTTGAATTGCTGTTATTTATTCTTCTCGCAGCAGTTAAATTTGCTGTTGTAGTTCCTGTTTATATTATTAAAAATAATCTGACCTTTTTTGAAGGTCTTGCATTTTCAGTTTTCTCGGGCACGCTAGGCATCATTTTTTTTATCGGAGTAAGTGATGTATTGATTCGCTTTATCCAATGGATTTCAGATCGTTTTCATATTGGTAAAAAGAAAAAAAATACTTTTTCAAAACGTAACCGAATGCTTGTAAAGGTGATGAAGAGTTATGGACTTATTGGGATTTCATTTTTGAGTCCTATAATACTTTCACTTCCGGTAGGTACATTTATTGCCTTACGTTATTATAAAGATAAAAAACAGGTATTTATTTACCTTTGGCTGGGAGTTCTCTTTTGGTCAATCATATTTTCGGGATTTTCTTCAGTTATCATTAAAATTTTAAACTTACTGCACGTTGCATAAACTTGAAAATATTAAACATGTATTTTTTGATCTGGATAAAACCTTATGGGATTTTGATGAAAATTCCAGACAGGCATTGATTGAATTATATGAGCTCAATACATTGAAACAATTCGGTGTACACGATTTTGAAAAGTTTTATACTCATTATTCTGTAATTAATGATGATTGCTGGGAGCAATACAGGAACAATCAAATGACCAAATCTTATCTACGTCATCAGCGTTTTTATTTAACGTTGTTAAAGTTTGGTATCGATAGCCGATCACTTGCTAAAAAAATAGGAGTGGAGTATGTGGAAATTAGTCCGACTAAAAATAAACTAATAGAAGGTGCTAATGAAATTCTGAATTACCTCAGTGATAAGTATGTATTATATATTATCACGAATGGATTTCAGGAAGTGCAGCATTTAAAATTGAAGAATACGGGAATTGATCATTATTTTAAAGATGTCATTACATCTGAAAGGGTAGGAAGAAGAAAACCTGATCCGCAAATTTTTGATTTTGCCATTCGAAAATCCGGTGGAACTGTAGAGGAAAGTGTAATGATTGGTGACGATTTTTATATTGATGTGAAAGGTGCGGCTGATGTTGGAATTAAGTCAATTTGGTTTAACCCTCACCAAAAAAAGGTCGAGGAAAGCGAAAGAATGATTTCTGTCCGGATGTTGGATGAGATTAAGTTGTATTTATAGTATGAAGCTCAAACATATTATATACTTTATATTCATAGTGCTGGTTTATTTTCATACTGAATTGCAGGCACAATCAACCCTTCGTATGGGCTTTAGGGCTGGAATGAATTTTGCGCAAATTTCCGGTTATGGTATGCAAGGTTTTACAAAGTTTGGGGCTTTAGGTGGTATCGGATTACACTGGCGTTTTTCACCCCGTTTTTCTTTTGATCCTGAATTGATTTATTCAATGAAAGGAGCACGGAAGAATCCAAACGATAATGCCGGAGATTATTCTACATTTACCATCGAATCAGATTATCTGGAAGTCCCTATGTTATTCTCCTGGCATTTTGATAAACGGGAACGGTTTACGATGGAGTTTGGTCCGAGTTTAGGATTGCTGATAAGGGAAAGACTTTTAGTTGATGAAAGTGTTAGATATTTTGATAGAGGCTTCAATATTGTTGATTTTGGAATAGTTTTAGGTTTTTCTTATCATCTTACAAAAAACTGGGCATTCCATGCGCGCTTTCAGAATTCAATTATCCCAATTAAACCGTTTGATAATAATCAAACTTTTTTCATGCCACTTTGGGGCATTATTAAAGTGGGTGAAGTGCACTCTCTTTTCCATATAGGTATTCAATATAATCTTGGATTTAATGAACCCAAAGAAAATAAAAAGATAAAGTTGAAACCTCAAAAAGAAACCCAGCTAAAGAAACCAAAGAAACAGCGAGGTGATGTTATTGATGAAGAATAAAAAAGCGGAATGAATATCATTCCGCTTTTTTTCATAGCAAGGTTGGTTTATGGATGAAAGTTATCATCACATACCACAAAGATAATGTAGGATATCACTAGTTTACAATGGGATAAATCAGACAGAAGCAGGGAAATATACCAGATTGTAAGTTACTTTACAATCTTACCATCTTTCATTTGAATAGTTCGATCGGCAAGGGATGACAGCTCCTGATTATGGGTAACAATCACAAATGTTTGATTAAAATCGTTTCGTAATTGTAAAAATAATTGATGCAATTCCTGTGATGATTGTGTATCGAGATTACCGGATGGCTCATCTGCAAATATAGCGGATGGTCGGTTGATTAATGCGCGTGCAACTGCTACACGTTGTTGCTCTCCACCGGATAATTCAGAGGGCTTATGTGTAAGACGATGTGATAAGCCTAAATAATCAAGTAATTCTTTAGCTCTTTTTTCAGTTTCACCAACAGGTCTGTGATGAATAAATGCAGGAATACAAACATTTTCCAATGCGTTGAATTCTGGAAGTAAATGATGAAACTGAAATACAAAACCTATTTTTTCATTTCTGAATGCCGAGATTTTTTTATCGTTCAATTCATGCACGGGTACACCTTCAAAATAAATTGATCCACTCGTTGGCTGATCAAGTGTGCCTAGAATATGTAACAAGGTTGATTTTCCTGCTCCTGATTTTCCAACAATACAAACGATTTCACCTTGTGCAATATCAAGACTTACATCACTGACAACTTCAAGTGATCCGAATTTTTTTATAATATGTCTGGCTTCAATCATGTTTGTAAAATTCCAGGATTGAACTGTTTTGTAATCGGCTGTTGATTGGCGGCTTGTATGCTCATCGAAATATATTCCCGAGTGCGGGCAGGATCAATAATTTCATCTACCCATAACCTGCTTGCAGCATAGTATGGTTTCATTTGTTCCTGATAGCGCTCAGTAATTTTATTTAATAAAATATTTTCTTCTTCCTTACTGATAACTTCTCCTTTGGCTTTCATCGTAGCTGTTTGAATCTGCAATAATGTTTTTGCTGCCTGTGATCCACCCATAACTGCAATCTGAGCCGTGGGCCAAGCAAAAATAAATCGCGGATCGTAAGCCTTTCCGCACATGGCATAATTTCCTGCGCCAAATGAATTTCCCATCACTATGGTAATCTTCGGAACTACTGAATTAGAAACAGCGTTTACCATTTTAGCTCCATCTTTAATAATTCCTCCTTGTTCACTTCTGCTGCCTACCATAAATCCGGTGACATCCTGTAAGAAAACCAATGGAATTTTTTTCTGATTACAGTTCATAATAAATCGCGCTGCTTTATCTGCTGAGTCAGAGTAAATCACACCACCAAACTGCATTTCTCCTTTTTTCGACTTTACTACTTTTCGCTGATTGGCAACGATTCCTACTGCCCATCCATCTATTCGTGCATAGGCACATACAATGCTTTGCCCGAATTTTTCTTTATACTCTTCATATTCGTGATCATCAACTATGCGTTCAATCAAGTCAACAACATTGTATGCTTTATCACGTGTAGAAGGCATAATACCATAAATTTCTTTTGCATCATATTTTGGAGCAACAGGAGTAATCCTATTAAATCCAGCCTTTTCATTATCTCCAATTTTACTTACTATGTTTCGGATACGTTTTAAACAGTCTTTATCGTCGTTACATTTATAATCCGTAACCCCGCTAATTTCGCAATGTGTAGTTGCTCCTCCCAATGTCTCATTGTCTATATCTTCACCAATTGCTGCTTTCA
Source organism: Flavobacteriales bacterium (assembly GCA_044376575.1). Classification (GTDB taxonomy): domain Bacteria; phylum Bacteroidota; class Bacteroidia; order CAIKAF01; family CAIKAF01; genus BA4. The sequence goes on from JBILKR010000029.1 coordinate 5,436, forward strand.
CTAAATAAGATCCTGCAAGAAAAATTGATCCAGTTTTATCTACGATCATGGCTTCATCACTCAATATCGGAAGATAAGCTCCACCAGCTACACAACTACCCATTACTGCAGCAATCTGGGTAATTCCCATAGACGACATGATAGAGTTGTTTCTGAATATTCTTCCGAAATGTTCTTTATCAGGAAATACTTCTGCCTGCATAGGTAAGTAGACACCTGCACTATCTACAAGATAAATGATGGGCAATTTATTTTCCATGCTGATTTCCTGAGCCCTCAAATTCTTTTTTGCAGTAATCGGAAACCAAGCCCCGGCTTTCACTGTAGCATCGTTGGCAACAATAATACATTGTTTGCCATGTATGAATCCAATTCCCATGACCACACCACCTGCAGGACAGCCACCTTCCTCTTCATACATTCCGTAACCCGTAAATGCTCCCAATTCATAAAAGCTACTTTGCGGATCAATTAAATATTCAATGCGTTCACGTGCTGTTAATTTGCCCTGCTCGTGTTGTTTTTCAATCTTAGCTTTTCCACCACCCAATCTGATTTTTTGTAGTTTCTGTTCCATTTCTGAAATCAGCAATCGCATGGCATCCTCGTTTTTATTGAATTCAAGATTCATGATCTCTACTTTTTTTAAACAAAATTTTATACTATAAAACGTTTCAAATATAAGTATATCCACGAAAAATAAGAGTTATTAACATCATAATTATTGATGTGGTTTTGCACTTGTATCATAGGATTTTATTTTTGAATGAATTCTAAACTAAACAGTTAAGATTTGTTCGGACAGCGAAAATATTTTTTTTCTATCCTTTACATTGTAATGGGGATGTTTTTATTTCTTTTTCAACCCTCATTGATGAGGGCAGGAAACTATACACTGGAAGGTAAGCGTGCCATTTTTGTTAAGAAATTTGTTCCCGAAATTATTCATGTGAATTATGAAATTTATAAGGAACGAACCAGGTTACATATATTAAAAAATAGTTATCTGCACTTCGGTGAACTTACCCCAAGTTCTTTGAAATGGATTAAGAAAACGGCATTAAAATACGAACTGGACATAATTATTGTGAGGCAAAATGATATTCATCAATTGTTGAACAAACTGATAGAAAGAGTAGATATTATCCCCGTAAAATTAGTCTTGGCACAAGCTATTATTGAAACGGGATGGGGCCGGTCAAAAGCAGCTCAGAAAACAAATAACTATTTTGGTATGACATACAGAAATCAGTCCTCTGAAGGCATATTGGTTACTTCTGATTCTATTACCAACTACTATTTGGCCAATTATTCTTCCATCAGGGATTGTATTTCTGATTACATTCATAACCTGAATACGCATTTTGCTTATGAAGAATTCAGAAGGCTGAGAAAAGAAAGCCGCGATTTATGTAATCCTTTACATGGTGTAGTATTATCACCCGGATTGATGAGATATTCTGAACGAAAAGGAAGATACATTAACAAGATTAATTTCGTAATAAGCAATTATCTTCGTTCTGAAAACCTGATTAAGGTATTTGATTCACGTTATATTCATTAATCTGAAGTATGCATGTATTGTTTGTGGATACGGTTCATGAGGAGTTGGAAAAACAATTGCTTTCCAATGGTTTTACTTCTGAACATTATCTCGGAAAATCTAAAGAAGAATTAATCCCGTTGCTGAAAAATGCAGACGGTATTGTGATACGAAGTAAAGTGAGAATAGATGAAGAATTACTTTCTTATGCTTCTCGTTTAAAATTTATTGCACGTGCCGGTGCTGGAATGGAGAACATTGATCTGCAGGCTGCAGAAAAAAGAGGAATTATTTGTTTTAATTCTCCTGAAGGCAACAGGGATGCCGTAGCTGAACAGGCCATTGGTATGCTGTTGATGCTGATGTGTAATATAAAACGCGCTGATCAGGAGGTGCGAAAAGGAATTTGGAAGCGTGCTGAGAATAGGGGAGAGGAAATCATGGGTAAAACAATTGGAATTATAGGGTACGGAAATACGGGGCAGGCATTTGCAAAAAAACTATCCGGTTTTGATGCTAATATTTTGGTGTATGATAAATACAAATCAGGTTTTACAGATTCTTTTATTCATGAAGTAGATATTGAAACCATTTATAAGGAAGCAGATATCCTGAGCTTGCACATTCCATTATCAGATGAAACACTGTATATGGTAAATGATAATTTTATTTCATCATTCAATAAACCATTTTATTTTATTAATACCTCACGTGGCAAAAATGTACATACACCATCATTGGTAAAAGCATTGCAAACCGGTAAGATAAAAGGGGCATGTATTGATGTGCTTGAATATGAATCCGTCTCATTTGAAACAATTAATCAATCAACACTACCGGATGATTTTAAATATTTAATTGAATCAGACAAGGTAATACTAACGCCCCACATTGCAGGATGGACCCATGAATCTAATATTAAAATGAGTAAGGTGTTGGCACAAAAAATTTTAGAATGGAAATCATCAATTTAAAAATAAATACAATAAAGTATGTTACAAAGGGTAAATGAATTGATAAAAAAGTATGAATTGCTTACACATCCTGAAGGCGGATACTATAAGGAAACTTATCGTTCTGCTTTGATTATAGATTTACAGGATGACTCGTTTAACGGAACAAGGAATGCATCCACCAGTATTTATTATTTGTTATCAGAAGATCAGTTTTCTGCATTTCATCGCATTAAAAGTGATGAGGTATGGCATTTTTATGAAGGTTCGCCATTACTTATTTATGTTATTCATCCAGATTCTACAAAGGAAGTTATTCGTTTAGGTGGTGGTAATGATGGAGTAGTATATCAGGCAACTGTGCCTGCTGGTTCATGGTTTGCATCTCGTCTTGAATCAACAGATAATTATGCATTTGTAGGTTGCACGGTTGCACCCGGTTTTGATTTTCGTGATTTTGAAATGGCGCAAAAACAGGAATTGCTAAATACTTTTCCGGATGCTGCTGAATGGATAAATGAACTTTGCAAGGATTAAAAGATGAGGGCATTAATTCAGCGTGTAACTCAGGCATCTGTTGTGATTAATGGAAAAGAAAAGGATAAGATTAAACAAGGTCTTGTCATATTTCTCGGAGTTGAAGACAATGATTCACTGGAAGACATTACCTATCTCACACACAAAATTTCAAGGATGCGGATTTTTAATGATGAGGCCGGAAAGATGAATCTTTCTATGGTTGATTTTATGCAGACGAAAGCAATGGTGATCAGTCAGTTTACATTATTTGCAGATACCCGTAAAGGCAATCGACCTTCTTATGTTCGTGCCGGTAAACCAGAGTTTGCAAGAATGATGTATGAGATGTTTATTCTGCAACTGGAAAAAGAAACAAATACTAAAATTGCTTCAGGTGTGTTTGGCGCTGATATGAAAGTAAGCTTAATTAATGATGGACCGGTAACCATTTGGATGGACAGTAAACATAAAGAATACTGATTTTATTCCAGATATAACTCTATCAATCCTTCCGGAGAAATAACATGTATCGTTTTTTGCTCACGGTTAACTTCCTGAATGAACTCATCAATCAATGGAATCATGATTTCTTTTTCTCCATACTGAATGGTCATTACAGGTTGCTTGAGGTGTTCAAGCACTTCGGTTATGATACCTATATCACCATGTGATGCATCAACCACTTTAAATCCGATAATTTCATGATAGTAAAAAGATTTCTTCCCTTTTAGAGGTGGAAGATCTTTTAATGGAAGATAAATACTTGCACCAACCAGTAAACTTGCCTGATCTCCGGAATTAACATTCTTGAATTTTACAATGGCACCCTTATGTTTTAACTGAATTTTTTCAATAAAAAAAGGAACCATATTGTCATTAAGTTCGACCAACATGAGTTCCTTTTTCTTGTATTTTGTTGGATCATCTACATCCAGAAAAATCTCAACTTCTCCTAGAGTACTATGTCCTTTTTTAATGTAGCCCAGGTAAAATGTTTCTTCCCTGTTCGCCATTTACATTATCATTCTTCAGATGGTGCTTCTTCAGAAGCAGTTGTTTCTTCTGCAATAGGAGTTTCAGTTACTTCAGCTGACTTTGCTGCTTCTTCTGCAGCTTTAGCGCGTTTCTCTTTCACTTCTTTTTCAGCAGCAAGTTTTTTAATACGTTCTTCTTCACGCTTTTTGTTTACCGCACTTTCGTGTCCGCTAATCTTAGAAGTTTTAGCGTCCATCCAGGCAGTAAATTTTGTTTCAACATCTTCTGCTTTTACGGCACCTTTACGAACTCCATTCAATAAATGGTTTTTATACATGGCACCTTTGTATGATAAAATAGCTCTTACTGTATCAGTTGGTTGAGCACCATTTTGTAACCATTTAACGGCGTTTTCAACGTTTAATTCAATCGTTGCCGGAACAGTTGTAGGATTATAAGTTCCTATTTTTTCGATGAATTTACCATCACGGCAATTTCTTTCATCGGTTGCTACTACATGGAAAAATGGTTTACCTTTTTTTCCGTGTCTCTGAAGTCTAAGTTTTACAGCCATAGTCTCTTAAAATTAAGTTTTACTGTTAATAATTAAAATTTGGATTGCAAAGATGCAGTTTTTTTTATTCAAATCCAATCATTTATCCAATTTTCTGTTGATTTTTGTTGTCAATTATGGCAATAACTAAAGGTCATTTGATTTTTGCAGTTGTATTTGCAGTTGTTTTTCTCGGTATAATCGCCTGGCAATATATTCGTGATTACCGAATGCACAAACAATACTATAAAGGTGCAATTATTGTAATTTTAGGTATTATAGGTTTTATAATTCTTTTCATGTATCTCAAAAATCAACTGATTACATTTCGTTAATCCGAATATCAGTTTTAACATCAACGGGCAATAATGATACAATTAATTTAAAGTATCTTTAAAAGCCATTCCTAAATGCTCAATAATATCTGTTGCAATCAAGCTTTCATGTGATTGTTTTTGCAGTGCAAAATCTCCTGCCAGTCCATGTAAATAGACTCCTGCAATGGCTGATGAGAGTGGTGTTAGTCCCTGTGCCATTAATCCTGTAATGATACCTGTAAGTACATCTCCGCTTCCACCTGTTGCCATCCCCGGATTTCCGGTAGAGTTAAAATAAAGATTCCCTGTGGGTGTTGAAATAGAAGTGTATGCTCCCTTGAGAATAATATAAATTCCATATCGTTTGGATAGTTCAATTTGCTGAACACATCTGTTCCATCCGCTTTCTGATTTTCCAGCCAATCGGTCAAACTCACCGGGATGAGGAGTCAATACTGAACCCGGCTGAATAAACTCAAGCCAAGTTTTATTTTCTGAAAGTATATTGATGGCATCTGCATCAATCACTAACGGAGCATTGTATTCATGAATGATATGCTTGAAAGTTGAATATGCATTTTTACCTGTACCCATTCCCGGACCAATACCTATACTCCTGTATTTTAGTACATCCGGAACCCTTCCTTCAATCTCATTTTCTTCATTTCCGGTAATGACCATGATTTCAGGATTTGAAATTTGCACAATTTGATAACCGCATTTTGGAATATAAACACTGACCAATCCCGCTCCTGATCGAATACATGCTTTTGATGCCATGCTTACGGCTCCAATTTTTCCGTAACTACCACCAACAATCAATGCATGTCCGTATGTGCCTTTATGTCCAAAACGATTTCTTTCCGGAATTAATTCTTTTACAATTGATTTTTCAATCAAATGATAGGGTGTATGTGTCTGTTCAATATAATCCTGTGATATGCCTATTTCAACTATAATACATTGCCCTACAAATCTTGAATTTTCAGGCATGAAAAAACTGAGTTTTGGTTGCTGTATGGTTAGTGTATAATCTGCATTTATAACAGGAGGATGATGGGTTGTTATATCATTTTCTTCTGCCTTGAGACCGGAAGGAATATCAATGGCAATTTTTATTACAGGTTGTGCATTGATATGATGAATAATATCTGCTAACAATCCTTCAGGTAATCTTGTGGCTCCAGTACCTAAAAGGGCATCAATAATAATAGTTCCTGCTGATGAATTTTTAAAGTCTGACTTGCCTTTTAATTCTAAACATTCAACAGAAGAGGGTAGGCATTGAACATTTGTTTCACAATCAATAGATATTCTGTTTGCATGATGAAAAGTAAAAACATTAATTTTTTTTCCTTTTGATGCAAGTATTCGTGCCATTGCCAATCCGTCACCGCCATTATTTCCTGGTCCACAGTAAATATCGAATACCTCGTAATCAGAAAATAATTCCATCAGTTTTTCGCAAAGCTTCTGAGCAGCTCTTTCCATTAAATCAATGGATGAAATGGGCTCATGAGCAATGGTATATTCATCACCGGCCTTGATTTGAGATGAAGTGAAAATTTTCATTGATGAATGAGCTGGTGATGGATTTTTAATACTTGTTGAATTAATGGATTTTCTCCATCGTTGTTTATTATAAAATCAGCATACTTTTCTTTTTCTTCTTCGCTCATTTGGTTTCTGATACGCTCAATTACGTCTTCTTTATTTACACCATCTCTGTTCATTACCCGCTCTATTCTTAACTCTTCAGGAGCAGTCACGAGAATTATCGCATCGCAATCTTTATAAGAGCCTGATTCTATCAATATTGCTGCTTCTCTGATAACATACATACTCTCACTTGAAAAATTACTGATCCAGTCTTCAAACACATTTTTTACCATGGGATGGATATATGCATTTACTTTTTTTAATTTTTCTGGATCGGTAAATAATATAGAAGCAAGTTTCTTTCGGTTTAGCCTTCCTTCTGTATCTTGAATATTTTCTTCTACTAAGTATGAAATGTTATTTAAAACTTCCTCAGAATGATAGAGTTTCTTAGCTTCATCATCTGCATAAAATACAGGGATATGTAAGGTCTCAAAAATTTTAGAAACAGTGGTTTTTCCGCTGCCAATTCCTCCGGTAAGACCTACGATTTTCATTTGAATTATATTACAGAAAGTATAGAATTAAAGAAATAAAAAAACCTGCTTACAAATATAGTAAACAGGTTGTTTCGAAAAATTCAGTATTATTTAATTTTCTGCTGAGCTTGATTTTGCAGCGCTCATGGTATTTTCCATTGATATCGCTGATTTCTCAACGCGGATTCTTGTTTTATCAATCATTTCAAGAATAAACGTATTTTCTTCAGACTCCACAATTTTACCATGAATACCGCCAATGGTAACTACTTTATCTCCCTTGCTCAGTGATTCTCTGTATTTTTTTTGATCTTTTGTTTTCTTCATTTGTGGGCGAATCATAAAGAAATAAAAAACAACAAAGATTAGTACAAGTGGAACTAATTGTTCCCATCCTCCGGACTGTCCATTAGGTGCAGCCATTAACATAATTGATAATAAATTCATGTGTTTTAGTTTATATTATTTAGCAGGTTTTACAAATCCTTTAATTACTAAGGTAGAAATATTGGGCTGAGTATTTGCAGTAATGGTAACATTCTTTTCCTGTGCGTTTTGTTTACCATTTGTATCAAATTTAACTCTGATTTCACTTGTTGCACCTGGTTTTATAGGTGTTTTTGGATATTCAGGTACTGTACAGCCACAACTTCCCTTTGCATCAAAAATGATCAAATCATTAGAACCTGTATTGGTAAATTTAAAAACATGTTCTACAACTTGTCCTTCGATGGCCTCTCCAAAATCAAATGTACTTTCTTCAAAAGTTATTGATGCTACTTTCCCGGTAGAATCACCACTTGCAGTATTAGGATTACTAACAATATCTGCATTTACTTCAGTAGAAGTTTTTTCTCCGCAGGATACTATTCCTGCCACTAAAAAAATACCAATAATGAATTGTTTCATAAGATTAAAAATTAAGATTCTAATAAGCCTCGACCTGTTTTATTTATTTTATTATTTGACTTTAATTCAAACACTAATTTATCTAAAATTCCATTAATAAATGAATTGCTTTTAGGTGTACTGAATGTTTTTGATAACTCTATATATTCATTGAGCGTAACCTTAACAGGAATACTGGGTAATTCAAGCAATTCAGCCAATGCCATTTTCATCAGAATGATATCCATCATTGCAATTCTTTCCAACTCCCAGTTTTGTGCCTTTTCCTTAATCATCACCTCATATTCTTGTTCATGAAGTATGGTTTTTCTGAAAAGATCAATAGTAAATTGCATATCATCTTCTTCGTCTTTAAATAAAGACTCGAGTTGAATACTTAAAGAACTGGAAACTGATTTAAGCGTTTTTAAAACAGCGGCATTAACCACATAGATATCATCAGCCCAATGTATATTAATATCTTCGTAATAACTCTCCAATACATCATCATTGAATATAAACTCCTGAAAAGCCCAAAGTATAAATTCTCTGTCTTCTTGTATAGTAGGGCTCTGTATCTGAAAATATTTTTTATAAGGATCAGATAAGCGAATCTTTCGGAAGATCTTTACCGGCACTTCAAGATTTATCTGCCAGTTAATTTTTCTTTTGCTCAATAATGATTGAAGTGAATCTGATTTATACAGTGCATTCAGAATACGATTCTGAGTAAAATTAGTTTCAGGTTTTAAATCATCTTCCGTAGGGAAATATTTGCTCCGCGCTTCTTCACGTTCTCTGTATGACTCATGTAATAATTCAATAGCAAGCGACAATTGAAATAAATACAAATCGTAAATTTTGTCAATAGAGTGCTTTAGATTTTCTTCAGCCGCTTTAATATCTGCGTTTTCGGTCTGAAAAAAAGCATACACTGCCTGTAATACTTTAATACGTAAATGCCTTCTGTTTAACATGCCAACCAATGATTCCTAAAAAAAGAACTTATCGTTTTAATAATTATAATACTTGATTAATTTTAGCAATTGCATCTATTCTCTTTTGAGCATATTGCATTGCAGCTTCCTGATTAGTGATTTGATGGTCTTTAGCCATCTTCAACACTTCCTGATTAACATCATAAATAAATTCTGCTTTCTTTAAAGCAGCTGTTTTATCATAACCAGATATTTCTCCGTAAACATTAATGATCCCTCCGGAATTAATTAAGAAATCAGGCGCATAAACAATCCCTTTATCAATAAGTTTCTTTCCGTGATCTTTTTCAACTTTTAATTGATTGTTCGCGCCACCTGCTACAATTGTACATTTAAGTCTGTCAATGGTGTCGTCATTTAAAGTTCCACCCAATGCACAAGGAGCATAAATATCCATCGGAGCATCATAAATTTTTTCTGCATCAACAACTTCAACTTTATATTTTGAAGTACACTCTTTTAAGCGATCTTCAAATATATCACTTACCAATACTTTTGCACCTTCTTTTACCAAATGCTCAATCAGATATTGTCCAACATGTCCAGTTCCCTGAACCGCTACTGTTTTACCATTCAACGAATCATTTCCATAAACATATTTTGCTGATGATTTAATACCCATATATACACCGTAAGCAGTAACCGGAGAAGGATCCCCGGAACCACCAAGATATTCAGGCAAACCAGTTACATGAGAAGTTTCCATGTGGATGTATTCCATATCTTTAGTTCCCATTCCAACATCTTCTGCAGTGATATATTTTCCGCCCAAACTCTCAACAAATTTTCCAAATCTTCTAAGTAGGGCTTCATTTTTTTGTTTTCTTGAATCACCAATAATTACCGCTTTTCCACCACCCAGATTCAAACCGGCAATAGCAGATTTGAATGTCATTCCTCTTGAAAGTCTTAAAACATCTTCAACTGCTTCAGCATCGCTTGCATAATGCCACATTCTTGTACCACCCAATGCCGGACCTAATACAGTATTATGAATGCCAATAATAGCTTTCAATCCTGTAGCCTCATCCTGACAAAACACAATTTGTTCGTGCCCCATTTTATGCATATCACTTAAGACGTTGACGGTAGCATTTAATTTCATCTCTTTTTCCATGTTTTATAAGGAATTAATTCTTTAATAATCTTTTTCAATTAATTTTGCCAATGAATGATCATCTGTCTGTGGCGGCAAATGTAAGTTTTTTATTCGAAAGTATAAGTATTTTTCTCAAGTGAAATTAGTATTATAAATCAGCAACTTGAAATCGCTTTTACAACTTAACAGGTATTTCTTACGCTATAAGTATTACTTACTTCTGGGAATTGTTTTTATTACCATTTCAAATATTTTTGCCATATATCCTGCAGCTGTTATCAAACACGCCTTAGATCAGGTAATAGAAGGGGTAGGAACTCTTCAACTTATAAATGATACGAATCTCAGATCATTGTGGATTCAATGGATAGGAAATCAATTAATTGTTTTTTCTGTCATCATAGTTACTATGGCTTTACTGAAAGGGGTTTTCATGTTCTTTATGAGACAAACCATTATTGTAATGTCCCGATGGATAGAATATGATATGAAAAATGAAATTTTTGAGCATTATCAGAAACTTGACATAGCATTTTATAAAAGAAACAATACCGGTGATTTGATGAATCGTATAAGTGAAGATGTAAGCCGGGTACGCATGTACGTTGGTCCTGCCATTATGTATAGTATAAACTTACTTGTTTTATTTGTATTGATCATACAGCGTATGATTAGCGTTAATGCCGAATTGACGATGCTAGTTTTGATTCCGTTGCCCATACTTTCTGTTGCTGTTTACCTCATCAATTCAACAATTTTAAAACGAAGCGAACAAGTACAACAGCAATTATCTGTTTTAAGCAATGTTGTTCAGGAAGCATTTTCAGGAATTCGTATTTTAAAACTATATAATAGATTATCCTTCCTAGGCTTTAAGTTTGAAGATGATGTGAATACATACAGGGATAAAAACCTGAGTCTAGTAAGCTTTAATGCTGTGTTTTTCCCATTAATCATGTTATTGATTGGTGTGAGTACATTGATTGTGGTTGGGATGGGAGGTATAAAGGTTGCGTCAGGATCAATAACATCCGGAGTTATTGCCGAATTTATTATTTATGTAAATATGCTTACTTGGCCCGTTGCATCCATTGGTTGGGTTACTTCAATTATTCAGCGCGCCGCTGCATCACAACAACGCATCAATGAGTTTTTAAATGCTGAACCTGAGATTGTTTCATCTTCTGATTTGCCTGTAAAAATATCAGGACAGATTGAATTAAAGAATGTAAGCCTTACTTATCCGGATACAGGAATTGAAGCGCTACATAATGTTTCATTTTCCATTCAGCCCGGTCAAACCTTAGGTATTATTGGTAGAACAGGCTCAGGGAAAAGTACGATTGCTCAGTTGCTGATGCGGTTTTATGATGTAAACGGAGGGTCTGTTTTGTTTGATAATAAAGATATTCAATCATTAAATATATCTGAAGTCAGGAATCAGATTGGTTATGTTCCTCAAGATGTTTTTCTTTTTTCAGATACTATTTTTCAAAATATCATATTTGGATTAAATCTTGATTTACCAAAAACAGAGTTGAGTGAATTGGCTGTTAATGCAGCCAAATTAGCAGATATTCATGAAAGTATTATGCAATTTCCTCAGCAATATGAAACCAAAATTGGAGAAAGAGGGATTACTTTATCCGGTGGTCAAAAGCAGCGTATTTCTATTGCAAGGGCAATCATTAAATCTCCACAACTTTATATTTTCGATGATTGTTTATCAGCGGTTGATAATGAAACCGAAGAAAGGATTCTGAATAACCTGATTCAGATTACAAAAGGGAAAACAAACATAATCATTTCACATCGTGTATCTTCCTTAAAGCACGCAGATCATATTATTGTTTTGGATCATGGAAAAATTGTTGAAGAAGGCAGTCATTACATGTTAATGGAGATGAAAGGTGAATATTTTGAATTGTATAAAAAGCAAGTCATTGATAATAAGTGAGTTATTTTAAATTAAAAAAAATTAACAAAACAATGACATTTTTGATTTCATGATGTCAATTTTATTATATTTGTTTAAAATCAGCCGTTTATATTTTTAATTTTTTTAAAAAATCGGTTTATGGAAGAAAACAAAGGCAAATCAGAAATGTTCTCAAAATCGGTTCGAGCCGGAAAAAGGACTTACTTTTTTGATGTAAAGTCCACGAAAGATGAAAATCTTTACATTACCATTACTGAAAGTAAACGTCGATATAAGCAAGACGGCAGCGGTGGTTTCTTCTATGAAAAACATAAACTGTTTCTTTACAAAGAAGATTTTATCAAATTTACTGATGGTTTGAATGAAGTTGTAGAATATGTGCGTAAAAATAATCCTACACCAGTAGTTGAACAAACATATACTCCTTCAGATAATGATGAATCAGGTGCATCACACAGCCGTTCCTCAGCAGGAGGGAATGATTTTTCTGATGTAGAATTTGATGATTTGGGTTAGTTTTAACTCATTTTTTTTTAGTTCATTTCTTTTCCAATAAATCATTCTCTTAGTAGTTTTCTGATAAATTAATACACTGGTTTAGTGTTGATATGCTACTTTTGTGATTATCATGAGAAATTTATTTTTCTACATTCAGTTAGTTTCCATTTTTTGTATATCAAACAACGTCAATGCTCAAATATCTGATAGCAAAGATTTATGTGATTATATTCGTGATCAGCATAAAAAGGGTGATATAAAGAATGCATCTGTTTCGATTTCGCTCAGAGAAATAAATTCCGGTAATGAAGTAGTAGATTATTATTCTACCCAATTGATGGTGCCGGCATCAGTTCAGAAAGTAATAACGACTGCAACTGCATTAGAAATACTGGGAGATACATTCAGATACAGAACCTCTATTCAACTGGACGGAACTATTGTAAATGGTAAACTAAAAGGTAATATTTGGATTAAGGGAAGTGGCGACCCTACACTTGGTTCAGAAAAATTTGCCCAAACTTCTGCAGAATCTTTTTTTAATACTGTTTTTGAAGCCATAAAAAAATCGGGAATAAATAGTATTGATGGCAGTATTATCGCGGATGCCTCTGTTTTTGAAACAGGAATGGCGCCAATGGGATGGAACTGGGCTGATTTGGGAAATTACTATGGTGCGGGCGCAAGTGGACTTACCTATATGGATAATACAATAAAAGTTTTCTTCCGTTCAGGTAATCACCCCGGCGATGCTACCCAGATTACTCACCTTAAGCCATCATTGGACAATATACAATGGATCAATGAAGTTGTCTCCGGACAGCCTAATTCCGGAGATAATGCATATTTTTTTAGTTCTGAGTATAGTGATTTAAGATATGTAAGAGGAACTATTCCTCCCGGAGAAAATAACTTTGAAGTTAAAGCATCTATGCATGATCCGCCGTTATATTGTGCCCAGGCAGTGCATCAATTTCTTAGTTCAAAAGGGATGATTATTACAAATAATCCAACTACACTGCGCCATTTAATGATTGAAGATAAATCATATAATGTTAAACAACGTGTAACAATAGAAACAATTCAATCTCCTTTATTGTCTGAGATAATTAAGGAAATTAATTTGAACAGTAATAATTTATTTGCTGAACATCTTTTTAAAACCATTTCAATGGTTAAGAATGGTATAGGTAGCATTGATGAATCAAAAAAACTAATGAAGAAACACTGGGAAAACAAAGGAATAAATATTGAAGATTGTCAATGGATGGATGGTTCTGGATTATCCAGAAATAATATAGTATCTGCTAACATATTGACTTCAATTCTATATCAAATCAGAAAAAGTAAAAGTGCAGATACATTTTACGCTTCTTTACCTGTTGCCGGACGAACAGGAACTTTAAAAGGGTTGTGGAATGGTTCTTTTTTAGAAAATAATTTACGTGCGAAAAGTGGTTCAGTTAATTTGGTAAGATGTTACGCCGGCTATTTCAAAGCACATTCTGGAAAAGAATTCTCATTTGCTATCATGGTAAATAACAGTAACAGTTCTTCAGCCAAATTGAAAGATTTTATTCAAAAAACTATGTTGCATATCGCCCAACACCAATGAATTCAGGTTTTATAAAGATTAGCAGAACTGCGAGATATTTTACTTTGCAGAACAATACTCAACCCATATCAGAAATTTGGATAGTAGCACATGGATATGGTCAGCTGGCATCTTATTTTATTCGCCATTTCGAGCATATTTTAATACCCGGTACTTTAATTGTTGCTCCAGAAGCTTTGTCAAGGTTTTATGTGGATGAAAAATCAAACAGGGTAGGAGCTTCATGGATGACGAAAGAAGAAAGAGAATATGAAATCAGCGATTATGTCGAATATATCAGTAGCGTTTATGAGCAAGTTAAGATGGATTTTTCAGTGAGCGCTCATAAGTTATATATTATGGGTTTTTCTCAGGGAGTACCAACCATTTGTAGATGGCTTGCATTAAGTAATTACAAAACAGATGCTTTGATTTGCTGGGCCGGATTTTTCCCACATGATATCAATTGGGATCAGAATATGAAAAATAAATTTCAACTTCCCATTTTTAGTATTGTTGGAGATGATGATCCATATCTTAATTCTGACTCAATGAACCAATGGAATAGTTTTGTTAAAAGCATGGATTTAAAAGTAAATCATATTACATTTCATGGGAAACATATTCTACATCATGAAACATTAATTCAACTTGCTAAACAGATTAGGAATATATAGTTTTATTTAATTATGGAAGAAAAACCTTATTTACAAATAAACAGATTTATACGCATTGGAGTTACTGTTTTATCAGTTTCATTAATATTATATATACTCTGGTATTTCAAAACCATTGCTATTTATATCTTGCTGGGCGTAGTTTTTTCACTGCTTGCACGTCCGATATATGTGTTACTCGAAAAAGTGAGGATTGGTAGATTTAGAATACCGGATCCTGTAAGTGCAATCATTTCATTATTATGTATCTGGTTGGTAGCATTTATTTTTTTAGCATCAATGATTCCTCTAATTATTAATGAAGGTGCGAAATTATCAAAAATAGATCCGGAGACAGTTTTAAAAGAATTGGAACAACCCATCAATCAGTCTATTGCTTACATGGAAAAATTTGGTATTTTTCATTTTGTAGATACAGTTGATACTCATCAACAACATACGGTTTTACGAGAAACAATTTATGTTGAAATTATTAGAGATTCTTCAAAAAATGATTCTGTTCAATACCTCCCTTTAGATACGATTAAAAATCCGGCAGAGGTCGCACAAATACTAGTCAATGGAGATACACTAACGACTTCAGGAATAGCACATCGTGAAGAGTTAGAGAAAATGATAGTTAAGCAATTTTATAAGTTTTTTAATTTCACAAAAGTCTCAACATTTTTTGAATCAATTTTTTCTGTATTCACCAATTTTATCATTGCTGTTTTTGCTTCAACTTTTATGGCCTTCTTTTTTTTAAGAGATAAAAATCTGTTTTTTAATATGGTACTGGCAATGGTTCCGGAGAAATATGAATCTCATACCACTACTATTTTACAGGAAAGCCGGAAGATGCTGTCGCGATATTTTATAGGACTTGCATTTGAATTGTTGCTTGTAATGATAGCTACTACTCTGGGATTGTTAATTATTGGTTTCCCATTTACAATGGCATTACTCATTGGATTTCTTTGTGGTTTTTTTAATATCATTCCTTATGTGGGACCTGTTATTGGTGCAACATTCGGAATTATTTTAGGTATCACCAATAACCTGGATTTAGATTTTGCAACTCAAATTGTTCCAATGCTTGGAAAAATGGTGATTGTATTTGCTGTTGTTCAGTTCCTGGATAATAATATTTTCCAAACATTGATTTTTTCAAGCAGTGTGAATGCACATCCTTTAGAAATTTTTATTGTCATCATTATCGCCGGAAATATTGCCGGAATAACAGGAATGATTTTTGCTGTTCCCGGATATACATTTCTTCGAATTATTGCACGACAGTTTTTCACCAATTTTAAACTGGTCAGATCGTTAACAAAGAATATGTGACGGTGACGAGTGAAGAAAAGAAAATTGTATTTATTGCTCCCCTTGATTGGGGTTTAGGCCATGCTACTCGCTGTGTTCCTTTGATACAGGAGTTAATTTGTCAGGATTTTCATGTAATTATTGGAGGATCAGGATTGTCTGGTCAGTGGATAAGGCAAGAATTTCCTGAGCTTGAATATTTGGAGATTCCTTCAGAAGTATTTACTTACAGTAAGTATATTCCTATGCCTTTGTATATCATTAGTCTTTTCAAAAAATTAAAAAGATTAATTAAAAAAGAGAAACATTGGCTTGATAATTATTTGAAAAATAAAAAAGTTGATTTGATAATTTCAGATAACAGATATGGTTTACATTCAAAAAATATACCTTCAGTTATCATCACACATCAACTCTATTTGCATTTAGGTTTTTTTAGTTGGATGCAGCCAATCATTAACAGAATCATTTTTTCTCTGCTCCATCCGTTTGATCAGATTTGGGTTCCCGATACAGAAACTGAACCTTCACTTTCGGGAAAACTATCCCATAATTCTTCAATACCACTCAATGTAAAATATATTGGTCCGCTTTCAAGATTCATGGGAAAGAAGAGTTTCTCTCCATCTATTAATTCATATA
>JBILKR010000016.1:0-62070 GCA_044376575.1 Flavobacteriales bacterium
ATGCTTACCATTTAACTGCCCCACATCCTGAAGGCCTTGGTGCAATGAATGTGATGAAACTTTCACTTGAAGATGCAGGATTAAAACCTGAAGATATTGACTACATTAATGTTCATGGTACTTCTACACCACTTGGTGACATTGCAGAAACACTGGCGATTAAAAAAGTATTTGGTGAACATGCCTATCAATTAAATATCAGCTCTACCAAATCGATGACAGGACATTTGCTTGGAGCTGCCGGAGCAATAGAATCTATTGCATCAATTCTGGCTATTCAGCACGACACGATACCTCCAACTATCAATCATTTTACAGATGATCCGGAAGTTGACCCACAACTTCAACTGACCTTTCATCACCCTGTAAAACGAACTGTTCGTGCAGCTATTTCAAATACATTTGGATTTGGCGGTCACAATGCTTCTGTAGTATTCGGGAAATATATTCCCTAAGCATTGCTTAGAAACGCTACACAATATTATTCATTCTAAAACTGATAATTTATAGCACCGGTTATATTCAATTCTATTTTAAAAGTTTTCAGTTCTGACAAAGAGCGCAAGGCTTTTTTAAAGCAGATTGAACCTATACTCGGATTTAGTCCTGGTCAAGTAGATCATTACAGGATTGCATTACTGCATCGTTCTGCAAACGGATTACAAAAAAAGGGTTTGCAAGGGCATAATGAACGACTTGAATTTCTTGGAGATTCTGTATTGGATCTGGTAATTGCAGATGAGGTGTTTCATCGATTTCCATCTAAAGATGAAGGAGATTTAACTCGATTGCGTTCAGTACTGGTAAATCGTACTCAACTCAACAGGATATCCGGCGAATTAAAAATTGATCAGTTTATCATAGGGAATTTTGTCAAAAATATTATGCCTGAAGATGTAAAAGGGAATGCCCTGGAAGCATTGATAGGCGCTATTTATGTTGACAAAGGGTTTAATTTTGCCAAAAAATTCGTAAAAAAAAGAATCGTTGATCCGCATATTAATTTTCAGGAAATTATGATTGATAATCGTGATTTTAAAAGTGAATTATACATGTGGGCGCAAAAGCATAAGAAAGTAATCCGTTATGAAACAATAGCGGATAATGGCAAGGCTGAAAAGAAGAAATATATCATCAATGTGTGGGTGGAGGGTAAAGTGTTGGGAACCGGAGAGGGGTCTTCAAAAAAGAAGGCAGAACAAATGGCATCTCAAAACGCCTGCAAAAAATTAAATATCACTCATTTGCAAAACAAAAAATAAATTGTATCTTAACTAAAGATTAAGTGTTCATTGATTATTAGTGGGCTGAGAAACGACAGGAAAGAGGGATTCAAATTGTTCAACCGTTAAACTTTCAATTATGTCTAATCGCCGTTCAGAAAAGGATTCCAAACAGGGTTGGATTCCGTTTGTTGTGATTCTTGTAGTGTTTTTCATTGCATTGGCTTGGGGTATTTCCATAGCCGCAAAAATGTAAATGAAGTATTACACTGCTTAGCATTACTTCCAGATATTCATAATGAATATCCTTTATTATATAAAATCAATAATATTTTGTTGATTTTAAATAATGCAATACATAATCTTTTACCCCCTCCTGAATATTCAATATTTTATCAGCAAATCCAACCGCCCTTAATTTATTCATATTCGCCTGTGTGTAGTACTGATATGTATTTCGTATGTCTTCCGGAATATCTATATATTCAATTGATTCAGAAATTTGCAACGTATTAAAGACAGCTTTGGCCAGTTCGTTAAATGTGCTTGCATGTCCTGATCCTACATTATAAATTCCAGATTCAGGTTTATTTTCAAAAAGAAAAAATAAAATTTTTGCAACATCTTTTACATAAACAAAATCTCTTTTTTGCTCTCCGTCATTCACGGAGTCAATATGAGAACGAAACAATCGGAGTGTACCTTTTTCTGTAATTTGATGAAACGCATGAAAAACCACAGAGGCCATTCTACTCTTGTGATACTCATTCGGACCATATACATTAAAAAATTTACAACCATGCCAATGCGGTGGCGTGTGATTAATATCAGCCTGTAACAAAGTCCATTTATCAAATTCATTTTTTGAAATTCCATATGGATTGAGGGGCTGAAGATTTTTAATTATTTCATGGGTATCATCATATCCATATTCACCCGATCCATAAGTGGCCGCTGATGATGCATATATAAGCGGAATTTGAAACTCACTACATAAATTCCAGATTTTTTGAGAATAAAATAAATTAAGCGTGTTTAAAATTTCAATGTTTTTTTCTGTAGTATCCGTTCGTGCACCAAGGTGAAATACCACTTGTATCTGGAGATGATTTTTTTGTATCCATTGATCAAGTACATCTCTGTTCACTAGTTCAGCATATTGAATAGATGAATAATTGTTTTGTTTATGGGCTTTTGAAAAATCATCAGACAGAACAAGATCTGTTATTCCCATAGCATTGAGGTGTCTGCAAAAAACACTTGCAATAAAACCAGCTGCACCTGTTACAACAATCATTTCATTTATACTAAATTCAATGTAAAGTTAGTTCAATTTTTGGGCTGCACACCTTTTATTCATAAATTCGAAAAATGAAAAAAATCGTCTTTTCATTCTTATTGTTTTTAATAGCTATTCCCCTATTATCACAACGCGTTAAAGAATTTTATAATAACGAATGGATTCCTTGTGATTCTTCAAAAGCGGCTTATTATCGGTTGATTGAATATGATGCACAAGGCTCTCCTATTGGCCAGGCTAGCGACTATTATATTACGGGAGAGAAACAATGGGAGGGTAGATTTTCTTTTGTAGATAAGCAAAACAAAGACAATGATATTTCTGAAGGACTATGCACCTGGTATAATAAAAACGGCAAAAAATCGATGGAAGGATTTTATGTTCAAGGTATATTGAACGGTCCTTTTAAAAAATGGTATGACAGTGGAAATATTAATGTTGAATCAAATTACATCAATGATAATCTTGAGGGGTATTATTATGAATGGTATGAAACAGGCGATCTAAAACTAATGTCTTTTTACACTGATAATCAACCTAAGGATCACAGTATTATATTTTGTGATGAAGACGGTGTTTGCACACGAACGTTTTCACAAAACTTTGTTTCTCCTATGAATGAAAAAAAGAAAAAGAAATACAAACATTATGGAGAATACAGTGATGAATTATGGAAAGACTTTTTTACATATTCAGCCGGAACATCTTCTGACTTTAGTATGTGGCCCGACTTAAAAAACAAATATTCTGAATCTAAAAAATTACCTCAGGGTTATGCCCTTATTTCAACTAGCGATTTTCAGGTAATCAGACATGCTGCTTTCCCTTTTGATTATATGCAAGACTTTGCCATTGACATTTCTTTTCTGATTATGAAAAGCAAACAAGACCAACAACATGGCATGGTTTGGGGATACCTTGATCCATGGAATTATGAATATTTTACGTATGCTCCCAATGGCGCCTTTGAAATCGGATCGGTAAGACAAGGAAAGACCGAGATACACTATCAGTCAAGGTCTATTTATACCGATGAGAATTTTCAATACATGAATTATTTAGGACTAAGCAGAAAAAACGATTCTCTGCATTATTCTATTGGTTATTCACCTGTATATTCTATGCCTTGTATTGATATAAAAGGAATCTCTATGGGATTTTTAACTGCGCCTCAATCGGCTTGTTCGTTCACATCATTAAGTATAAATCAGCAAGTGGTCGCACCGGTTGTTTCACCCGATGCCAATGTAAATAATAATAAGATTAAAAAATGGAAAGGAACCGGTTCCGGATTTATTATATCCACAGATGGATATATCGTTACCAATCATCACGTGATTGCAGGAGCTAATGAAATAGAAGTCGATTTAATGAGAGACGGAAATACATATACCTATAGCTGTGAACTTTTTATATCCGACCAAACCAATGACCTCGCAATAATAAGAATTACAGATCCCAAATTTCAACTATTGCCATCCATTCCTTACGCTGTAAAAAGTGAGCTTGCAGATGTTGGCACACCTGTATTTGCTTTGGGCTATCCCTTGGCGTTTACAGTGCTGGGCACTGAATTAAAATTTACTGAAGGCACCATTAATTCAAGGACAGGGAAAGAAGGTCTGATCGGAGCCTATCAAATTTCTGCACCAGTTCAGCCCGGAAACAGCGGTGGACCGCTGTTTGATTATCAAGGTAATATCATCGGCGTGATTAATGAAAAATTATTTTATGCAGACAATGTTGCATTTGCCATCAAATCAAATTTTATACAAAATTTATCTGATCTGATGCCTAAAACACCGGACTATCCTACTGATTCAAAATTAAAAGGATTGTCCGTTCCAGAACAAATTAAGATCATCAGGAATTATATTCCATTGATAAAGGTTAAATAAAAGTATGTCAGGATTTAAATTTTACATCAACGGAAATAAGAGTACTAAAAAAATTGCATACAGTGTTGCATTCTTTTTAATTATCACCGGAGGATTGATTTTTGCATATCCCAAAATCTTTGCATTTATTGTTGCCGGATTTATGTGTTTCTTCGGGGTTTTACTTTTGCTAACCGCATTATTTACAAAAAATAATTCTTCAGGCAATGATCAAAACGATACAATGAATACTGATTATGAAGAGATTCAGGATTAAGAGATTTCATTACTGGTCATTGCACAGTCTTTACCATTTAATTGTGTTTTACTGTTTTTTGAGTATTGCATTATATTCATCTGCCCAACCATATCAAATTCAGCAAACCTCCCGTCAGAAGATGAAATTAAGAGAATTCTCTCAGGGAATAATAGCAACATCTACCGAAAGTGTTTATACATTAAGAGGGAAATATAATGCCCTTGCAGAGCAATTTGTTTTTATTGATCAGCATAATCATATTACAGGACAATTAACACAAACCATTCCTGTTGTGTATCCACAACTTCACAAAGATCATAACATCAACAGCATTCTTTATTTTGAAGATTTAATATTTACAGACTCTGTATTTATTCTTCTGGTGAGCGGATATGACTCCGAGAAGAAGTCATTCATATCATACGCTCAGATTATTTCTCCGGAAGGCGAAAAATCAAATCTTTCTGAAGCGCTTAAAATCACCCAATCAAAAAAAATAACCAAGGGTGAATTTGTATTTAAAAGTTCTCCTAATCATCAACACTTTTTAATTTATCACAGAAAAGAATCTTTATTCAATGAAGAAGAAATCATTACCATTTCTACTTTCAATGGATCCATGTCATTAAATTGGAAAACAGAATATATATTACCCGGTAGTGGCGACAGATTTAACCCGGAAGATTTGCTTATTGATAATGACGGAAATGTGAGGATAGTTTCGCAGATTTTTTTAACCGATACCCAGCAAAAAGAAAAAAATCTTCCCGAAGCTAATTTTTATTATTCTGTTTTAACTTTTTACAATAATTCAGACAGGAATGAACCTGAAGAATTCATTCTTTCATTTACAGATAAATATCCGGTAAATATTATTGCTCAGCTTGATTATCAATCCGCCCTAACGATTGCAGGATATTATTCAGATAAAAAAACACAGGAAAAGATTAACGGATTATATTTTTTTCAAATTCCAAACAATCAGTCTGCGCCTACTAAAATATCGGTGCAGCGATTTCAGGAATCATTTATCCCTGATTTTGAAAAAGAAAAATTTTTCTTATCCGGAACTCCTGAAGAACCTGAAGTTAAAAACTTAATTTTTCATCAACTGGACGATAGTAGTTTTGTATTGGCTTCAGAACATACTCTGATATCAGAAAACTGCTACACAGATTTTAGAACCGCACTAACCAATTGTGATTACCAATATTATTTTAACGACATATTTGTTGTTAAAATAGATATCAGCGGAAATATTCGATGGAAAATTAAAATACCGAAAAAACAGGTTAGCAAAAATGATTACGGTTTATACTCCTCATTTGCTTTCTCTGCTTATCATGATCGATTGGTTTTCTTTTACAATGAATCTGAAAAAAATCTTGATAAGAAGAAAGATAGTGGGATGAAGTATATGTCAGACCCATTTACATCCAATATTGTTGCTGTAGAAATTAATTCAAACGGCCTTGTTAATAAAATTCCAATTTTGTCAAATGCGAAACAAAAAACAGTGTTCAGACCTCGCTTTTCCTTGCAGGATAAAGGAAGCCGAACATTTCTTTATTTTTCGAAATTTAACTCGTACGCTATACGCCCTATAAATACAGGGTTTTAGATAGTTTGCCTTTACCCCGGATATTTTTATTTTTGAATTTAAATAATTAAAAAATGACGCTACGTTTATTTCGAAACCTTACGATTTCTCTTTTATTCATCGCTCCTATATTAACATCTGCTCAGTCTGCAGAGGCTGAATGGGGAACTCCTTTCAAAAATGTAAAGGGAGATTTGTACACTTCTGTTATTGGCCAGACAGCAAATGGATTTATTGTTGAAAAAAGGAAGATTACCGGAACTAAAACATTTGAATATATCATAGAACGATACTCAAAATCAAATTTTGATCTTGAATATGCTACTACAATTTATAATGGAAAAACAGTCAGTGAAAACGAAAAGACAGAATTTGTTGTTGACGTGAATGGTTCTGTTATGCTCAACGATGCGATTGTTGTTTTTATAACGAAATATCATATCAAAGAAGACACTTATATTGTTTTTGCACAAAAACTTTCGCTAGATGGCACGCTGCAAGGCAAAATGATAGAACTTGACCGTTATAAGACCCCTGAGAAGTCTTTAAGAGGGCAATTTGAATTTTGTAATACACCAGACAAGGAACATGTTGTAATTTATTATAAGCGGCCATACTTAGTATATGCAGACGAAAATTTTAAAGTAAGAAAATACAATAAAGAGATGGATTTGGTTTGGGAAAAGAATCTGGTTTTCCCTTACAAAGGGAAGGATTTCAACCTTTTCAATCTCAAAGTAATGGAGGATGGTAATGTTTATATGCTTGCAAGAATTTTTAGTGATTCTGAAGCAGAAAGACAAAAAAATAATAACAGAGAAGCGACGTATTTTTACCGGTTACTTTCATTTACTGACACAGACACTATTCAAGAAACAACATTCAAACAAACTGACATTAGCATCAGTAAAAAATGGATTACTGATGTGGCTTATACACTTGTTCATGATGAAATAGTTTGTTCAGGTTTTTATGCTGATAAAAAAGATATGTCAATCAGTGGGATGTTTTTCTTACGTATGGAAAAAACAACCGGTAAATCAAGAGGGTTAGACACTGAAGAATTTTCAAAAAATTTACTGGTAGAATATATTCCTGAGAAACCAACACCAAGAGGAATGGGTTTAAGAGATTTTGAATTACATGATTTGGTAGTAAAGAATGATGGAAGTGTGATATTTATCGCAGAACAGTTTTATATTGAAACCGTTTGCTATACTGATAATAAAGGTGCTATCAGCTGTAAAGATAATTTTAATTACAACGATATTTTTGTTGTTAATGTTAACAGTAAAGGTGAAATTGCTTGGCATGCGCGCATTCCTAAAAAGACAAAAGATGCCAACAACGGATACTATTTATCCTATGCATTAGCGGTTTCAGAAAATAAACTTCATTTTCTTTATAACGACAATCCTGCCAACATTGAAATCAAGGATATTAGAAGGCTAAAACCGATGTCACCGTCTTCCTCTGTAACAGTTCTTGCTGAAATAAATTCAAAAGGAGAAGTGAGCCGCGAAAAAATATTTGATGGAAACAATTCAAAAGTTTACATCAAGTCGAATTTAGGAGAACAAATTGCAGATAAGGAAATGATTATTTTCGGAATAAACGGAAGTAAAAATCAGTGGGGCAAAATGAAGTTCTATTAAAAAGAAAATCATTCAAAAAATAAAAAAGGTCTTTGTTTAAAGACCTTTTTTATTTTTAATTTATTCCGGTTTCCAGGTAAATTTTCTTTCAGACGGATCTTTTGGCCAACGACCTTTTTTAAAAATATTAGAACCAAAATTAGTTCCCTTTCTCAGCTCTTTTTGTTTATCAACAGGCAGATGAATAAATTCTTTACATTCATCTCCGCAACAACCTTCAAATTTTTCTTTACATGCATTACACTGAATAAACAATAGATGACAAGCCTCGTTTACACAATTTGTATGATCGTCACAAGGATTACCACACTGATGACATTGCGCAATGATATCGTTACTGATCCTCTCCCCTAACCGTTCATCAAAAACAAAATTTTTGCCGATAAATTTATTCGGTAATCCTTTCTCTTTTGACTGATTTGTATAATGAATAATTCCTCCTTCAATATGATATACGTGTGGAAATCCTTTATATAACATATATGCAGAGGCTTTTTCGCAGCGGATACCTCCGGTGCAATACATAATGATATTTTTGTCTTTATGTTCTTTCATCATATCTGCCGCCATGGGCAACTGATCGCGGAATGCATCAGAAGGTATTTCAATCGCATTTTCAAAATGGCCCACCTCATACTCATAGTGATTTCTCATATCAATTACAATGGTGTTGGGATCTTCTGTCATCTTATTAAAAGCCTCTGCTGAGAGGTATTTTCCACGCTGGTCAATTTTAAAGGTCGGATCGTCGATACCATCAGCCACAATTTTATTTCTAACCTTAATGATGAGTTTAAGAAATGATTTGCTATTCTGTTCTACGGCTATATTTAAACGAATTCCATTTAAAAAAGAATAACTGTATAAAAATTGTCTGAACTGATCAAATGAGGGTTCCGGACAATTAATCTGTGCATTAATTCCTTCTTTCGCAACGTAAATTCTTCCTAACACTCCGAGCTGTTCAAGGCCTTCATACAATTCATTTCTCCATACATCCGGATCCTGAATATTTGCATATTGATAAAAAGAAATAGTGATTCTTTTGAATGGCTCCTGCTCTAATTTCTTAAGCAGTGTTTTTTTGTCATACTTATTATACAGTTGCATGCTGTTAATATTTGATTAGTGCAAAGATACGCTTAGCGAAATCAATTATTGAATGATAAAAAAGAATAATTGTATATTTACAACATATTAATTCCTGTCTTTTGGTTGTTCATTCGGACGTGCATAAGTCAAGAGTTATCAATTAACAACAAAATAATATACTATGAAAACTGCGCCTCAGCACGTTGTTGGAATTTCCTACCAACTAAAAGAAAAGGGAACAACAGAGATTATTGAGGATGTTCCATCGTCAGATCCATTTGTTTTTTTATTAGGTGCAGGAAATCTGCTTGAAGCATTTGAAAACAATTTAACAGATAAAAGTATTGGAGATGCTTTTGATTTTATTTTAGAAAGCGAGCAGGCTTATGGCCCGGTTGATTCAAACGCCATTGTAAATATTCCTATTGATGTGTTTTTTGTGAACGGAAAATTTGCTGAAGACCTTGTAGTGGTTGGCAAGCCAATTCGAATGCAAGATAATCAGGGCAATCCATTGGTTGGTATGGTATTGGAAAGAGGATTAGAGACAGTTAAAATAGACTTTAATCATCCGATGGCAGGCAAGGCATTACATTTTACAGGGGAGATAGTTTCGGTAAGGCCTGCAACTGAAGAAGAATTAGCGCATGGTCATGTTCACGGACCAGGCGGACATCATCATTAAAAGTTTAAATTATCATTTTTTGTACATTTGATATTGGTTATTTATGTATATATATTTAATCTAAATCGCTATTATTATGAAAAACGAAGTTGGTATTCCATGTGTTGATTTGGCCGATTACATTCACGGTACAGCAGAACAGAAAAATAATTTTGTGAACAGTTTAGGCCGAGCTTACGAAGAAGTGGGGTTTGTGGCAGTAAAAAATCACGGTGTGCCTGATGAAATTATAGAAAAGTTGTACTCTTCTGTAAAATCATTCTTTGCTTTGCCTGAAGATATTAAAAGAAAATACGAAGTTGTGGAATTGGCCGGACAGCGAGGTTACACCTCATTTGGACGCGAGCATGCGAAAGGCAGTGACGCTCCGGATTTAAAAGAATTCTTTCAATTCGGTCAAGAAGTAACCGATGGAGATCCTATAAAAAATGAATATCCGAATAACATTTCAGTAAATGAGCAACCGGAATTTACTCCGACCATGATGAGGGCATACCGTGAGTTTGAAAAATCCGGGGCGTATTTATTGGAAGCCATTGCACTTTATTTGAATTTGGATAAAAATTATTTTGTACCATTTACACACAATGGTAACTCTATTTTAAGAGCCATTCACTATCCTCCGATTACATCTGAACCCAAATCGGCTGTGCGAGCAGAACAGCATGAAGACATTAATATTATTACATTGCTGGTGGGTGCTTCTGCTGATGGATTACAAGTAATGAATTTACATGGAGAATGGGTTGATGTTAAAGCTTTGCCAGGTCAAATTGTGGTGAATGTTGGAGATATGTTACAAAGACTAACCAATAACAAACTACGATCTACAACACACAGGGTAGTAAATCCACCGAGAGAATTGTGGCATACCAGCCGATTCTCAATACCTTTCTTCTTGCATCCAAAAAGTACGATGTCATTAACCTGTCTTGAATCTTGTATTAGTGCAGAAAATCCAAAAGCATACGAAGATGTTACTGCCGGTCAATACCTGGATGAAAGGCTTCGTGAAATAGGCCTGAAGAAATAACAACAGGGTATTTCATTCAAAACAATAATTCTATTACCTTTAATGTTATGAAAAAATCAGTTTTATTTTTAATGGTGCTGTTTGCAGCTTTAGTTGTAAAAGGACAGACCGGAATGCTCGCTGCAGAAGATAAATCTTGCTATACGTTATGGGCAAAAGCTTTTGAAAGCAGAGGTGCAAATGATGTTACCGACGGGGTTCACGAAGGTGTGATATTATCTATTCGTTACGGAAGTAAAAATGAGTGTTATACTGCCAAAGTTAAAATTGAGAAAGGAGAGGTAAAAGAGATTTTCAGGAAGTTTGTTGGCGGTGTGTATGAAGAGTATAAGCCCAAATACAAATATGAGCAACGGGTTGATGTTACAAATGGAATCTCCAGAACGATGCAGACCAAAGATGATGAGTTAATCAATGTGATATTCATCAAGAATTTAAAACCAAAGAAAGAAGCGTACGAGAAGGCTCCATTACCAACACCAGATGACTTTTAAATTGGCACATAGAATCGGAACAGGTATTATTATTTTGCTGTTTTTATCAGCACTTGTATCCTGTAAATCCAAAAGTAATTGTAATTGTCCAACATTTGGTCACAGCTATAAGGTTGTTCCCGCAAAACTGGACAAAAACATATAAATCATTGAATTTTTTGAAGTAACCCAATCAGTTATGGTTGGGTTATTTTTTATACTGTAATGGTTCTTCCCAGTTATTGAGATGAATAATAAAATCATCAGTATAAACAGATGACACATCAAAGCAGATGGATTTCTTTACGACACCTCTGCAAGCATCTTTATCAGATAATTTCAGTATAAAGTTTACCTGAGGAGGAAGTGATTTCATCATTGAGCCGTCCCATAGCATTTCAAATGAAGCATCGCCGCACCCTCCGCTGTATTCAACATCAACCCAAAGACATTTCCCTTTTAGTTTTGCACCAATCAATGTAAAGGGATCGAACTTGATACTGTCTGAATATGATATTTTATTTATTCTCATACAAGAAGATGTATCATTTAGTGACTGTGTTTTGCATGCACTAAAAAGTATGGTAACAGCAGTAAATAAAATTATAATCTGAGGGAAAAAAAATTTAGAGATATTCATCTCCTTTTTCAACTTTAACTTCATTGACAAGATTTTTAATTTTTTGTTCATCTTCCATTTTACATATCAGTAATGTATTATCTTTTTCAGCAACGATAAAGTTTTCAAGCCCCTGAATTACTACAAGTTTATTTTTAGGAACATGAATCATGCAATTCGAAGAATCAAAAAGCATCACATTATTTCCCACTACTGCATTGGAATTTGAAGAATTATTTTTGGTAAGTTCCTCAAATAATGAGCCCCATGTGCCCAAATCGCTCCAGCCAATATCCGCAGGAATAACTTTAACATTTGATGATTTTTCCATGATTCCGTAATCAATAGAAATATTACGTACCTGCGTATAAACCTTTTCAATCTCTGCTTTTTCATTTGCTGTGTCCAATGTTGTAGCAATCTCTGCAAACAAACTATATTCTTCAGGCATGTGTATTTCCAATTCTTTTAAGATAGATTGGGCGCTCCACAAAAACATTCCTGAATTCCATACAAATTCCCCACTTTCTAAAAATTGTTTTGCGAGTTCAAGCGAAGGTTTTTCTGTAAATGTTTTAACGTTACGAATGCCAAATTCCAGCTGTTGGTTGGGATCAAACTGAATATATCCATAGCCTGTATCCGGACGAGATGGTAAAATTCCAAGCGTGAGTAAATGTGTGTGATTTGAAACATAATCTAGTCCTTGACGAACCACATTCAAATATTCATTTTCCTTGGTGATTACATGATCAGAAGGTGCCACAATCATAGAAGCTTCCGGATTTCGCTGATAAATTTTCCAGGCTGCATACGCCACACATGGTGCAGTATTCTTTCTGCTGGGTTCTGATAAAATATTTTTTAACGGAATGGATGGCAACTGTTCTTTTACGATAGAATCATATTCTTCGTTGGTTACAATCAGAATATTTTCGGGACTACAAATTTCAGAAAGCCTTCTAAACGTGGCCTGAATAAGTGTTTCTCCTGTGCCCAGCACATCAATAAACTGTTTCGGATAGTTTTTTCTGCTCATTGGCCAAAATCGGCTGCCGACTCCACCGGCCATGATTACAGCAAAATTTTCTTTTTTCATGTTAAGATAATTTTATTAGGGCGGTTTTTATCTGTTGAATAACCTCATCTATTTCTTCTTTTTTGGATGTACCCACAGACAAGCGATACCAGGAAGATTCGCGCTGAGATCCGAATGCATAAAAAGGAACAATAGCAAAACCGGCTTCATTCAGCAAATATGAAGTGATGTCTTCTGTTTTTTCCAGAATTTGTCCTTCAGCTGTTTTCATTCCGCGTAAATTAAACTGTATGGTCAGATAGATTGCACCTTGAGGTTGAATGGCATCTACACGAAATCCTTCTTTTTTAAGTTGAATAAACCCGGAATAAAAATGAGAAAGACGATGTTGTATTTCAAATTTAATGTGTTGCAAATATTCTTCAACGGCTGACGGATTCATTAAAAATCGAGCGGTAGCTAACTGTTCCGGTTTAGGAGCCCAGGCTCCAATATGTCCGAGTAAAGATTTCATTTTTTGAATGACTGTCTCCGGACCAAATGTCCATCCTACCCTTACGCCGGTTGCTGCAAATCCTTTAGAAATTCCGTCCACATAAATGGTGAATGATTTCATTTCGGGACAAAGACTTACAGGATCCACATGTTGTATTTCTGAGGAAGTCAAGAGCCAATAAATTTGATCGTACATCAGGTATAATGGCTTTTGTTTGTTACCTCTTCGCTTGTTTTCATTAATAATAAGGTCGCAAATCTTTTTCAGTGCATCCGCTGAAAAAACAGTGCCTGTTGGGTTTAAAGGAGAACATAATGCAATCAAAGCAACATCCTGAACATGTGGTTCAATTTCTTCTGCTGTTGGCATGAAATTATTTTCTGCTGTTGTTTCAATTTCTACACATTGTGCATCCGACAAATAAGCATAGTGATTATTATTCCAAGATGGAATGGGGAACAATACTTTTTCTCCGGGATCAATCAGTGTTTGGTAAATGGCATATATTAATGGCCGAGCGCCTCCGGAAATGAGTATTTCATTGGGTGAGTAATTCAAATTCCCTTTTGATTGTAAAAAAGAAGAGACCGCCTGTCTTAATTCCAATACACCGTCTGCAGGCGGATAATTCGTTTGTTTAAGTTGATATTCTTCTATGATGAGTTTTTCAAGATACTCCGGAATTGGGAATATTGCAGGATCAAAATCTCCAATCGTAAAATTGTAAATTTTTTTACCCTGTTTAATTTTTTCATTTACTTCACCCGCCAGTTTAATAATTTCTGACCCAATAAGGTGAGTTGCTTTTTTTGAAACAGACAAAGTCATAGTATTTCTCTCTACTACAAACTTAATCTAATTTCTATGAAAAGAACTGTTTTCGGTTTGATTTAAAGCGTTCATTTTCCCGATTTAAGCATATATTCAAATACAGATTGCCAGCCATACCATTCCCATTGATTATTAACAGTATGATTGTGCCACAGCGGCGTAAATACACCATGCCTTTTCTTAATATCATGTATCAACTGACTCGCATGAATCTTTGCACCATCTTCAGATAATTTCATGTATTCTTTCAATGTGCCGTCCATCAACGCCAAAGGAAAAATAGTTAATGAAGTAAGCTCGTTATTTTCCAAATCCATCCATTTAAAAGGGCGACAGGTTCCGGCCCTGAATCCTGTTTTTTCAGCCCATCCCATGGTATAATCTTCTTCTATTCCGAGGTCTATTAATTTTCGATACGTTTCAGGAATGGATAACATTAGAAAATGTTGTCTGCTTTTTTTTACCGGAGCCTGAAGCAAATCCTGTAGTTCAACAATTTCTTTTCTTAATAACATGTCATTTACATTGGAAAGGAAAGAAGGATGAATACCTACATCACCATGTTGTTGAAGTGTTGTAATTAATTTTTTTCCTTTTGCCGTACGAAATGAAATATTTACATCCTTTCCGTTTCCGTAATTCCCCATCTGTATAAAGAAAATAGGCCTTACTTCCATAATACGGCAAAGCTCAATAATGTATTCGTAGGTATCATAAGGATCTTTAGAAATACCAGCCCAATAAGTAATACGAGCAATAGCTCTAGATTGGTCTGTAGCTATATTTTTTAACCACCCACCGAGGTTTCTGAAAACACCTTTTGCTTGAAATGCATATGCATGATCGATATCAAAAGTAGGCACACATCGGTATGTATTTTTTTTTGCGTATGTATCAGGAAAGAGCTGATCAAAAAATTCATCTACATGAGGACTCCTGAGTGATGAATGATTTAAAGGAAGAATATTTCTTCCTAATGCATCCACTGATTTGTTTTGATATTCTTCCTTACGCTGAAGATGTTCAAAAATAGACTGAGCTTGTATTTGCTGTTCTTCTGTAAATAATGATACATCAACTGGAAGTTTTTCTTCCATGAAGCACTCATACATCGATGCGATGTAATTCATCATTTATTACATTATTGAGGGATTCTATATGTCCAGTTAAAGATATCTTCCGTTTTTCCTGTTCTGATATCAGAAAGAAATGTTGCTACTTTATTTGAAAATTCTCTTTTCTCAACAGCCGGTAAAATATGGTCGGTACCTTTAATATTTACCAGTTCAACGTGTGCAATGGTTGCGGCAGTTCCTGCACCAAACATTTCAGTGAGTGTTCCTGTAGAAATTGTACTTTCTAATTCTTCCACAGAAATGAGGCGCTCTTCAACAGGTATTCCCCAGTGTTTTGCAATATGAATTACGCTGTCTCTGGTGATACCCGCAAGTATAGTATCCGTTTGTAAAGAAGGTGTAATAAGCGTTCCGTTAATCATGAAAAAAATATTCATGGTTCCAGATTCTTCGATGTATTTGTGTTCGGCAGCATCTGTCCACAATTGCTGATTGTATCCTTTTTGCTGACCGAGTCGCGCAGGATATAAAGCGGCTGCATAATTTCCGGCGGCTTTAGCAGTTCCCGTTCCCCCTTTAGCAACACGAGAGTAGTGTGTTTCAAGCATTAGTTTAATCGCACCACTGTAATAATTTCCAACGGGAGAAGAGAAAACCATAAATGTATATTCTGATGAAGGGCGAACACCCAGTACCGGTTCAGAAGCAAACATAAAAGGCCTGATGTATAATGAGTGGCCTTCTTTATCGGAAACCCAGTCTCTGTCTAAATGAATCAGCGTGGTTACTGCTTCAATAAAATATTCTTCAGGAATTTCAGCCATACACATTCTGCGCGCAGAAGCATTCATTCGTTTCGCATTTTCCCACGGACGAAATAAAAGCACTTCTCCCTCCGGATTTTTATATGCTTTCATCCCTTCAAATATACTCTGTCCATAATGTAGTGCAGACATGGATGGGTGAATGGAAATGGGACCAAAAGGTACAATCCTAAAATCATTCCATCGTTCATTTTTATAATCCGCAATAAACATGTGATCACTAAAATGCTTACCAAAAGTTAAGTTATCAAAATCAACGTCAGGAAGAGTGGATTGACTTGTTTTATGTATTTGTATATCTAAAGTATCGATGGAAGACATGCTGAAATTCTATTGTAAAGTTTCATCCCAAATATAAGCAATACAATAGTAATCTATAAATTAATTTTTCTTACAATTAAATGCACGAATATTGCAAGCATACATAGTAGAAATAGAGGGTTTTATTATTTGATGATTGGAACACTTACTCCAAAATGATTTTTGTTGTCATTGAACCTTTAGTTGATTGCAAGGATATGGAATAAATTCCAGCCTGAAGATGTGATAGGTTCATTTCTTTCATATTGCTATTCACATCATCTGAGTATACTACTTTGCCAACCATATCTGTGATAACCAAAGATCCTTTTTGAATGTTATCAAATGAGATTGCAAATAGACCATTGGATGGGTTCGGATAGATTTGAAGCAAATTAGATGTTGTATTTTCTTCAATGGAAGCAAAAAAACAATCGTTTATATTAGTACCTAATCGAATCCATCTACTTTGAGAGTTATTGATAAATTCAATAACATTTCCATTACATAGAAATTCTACTTCTGCTACAAAATAATTTCCAAAATTAAGGTCTATAATTAGGGTGTCATTATTAAAGGTATAGGTATTGATAGTTGGTATATGATTGCCATCGCCCGCTTGGAATGTACTATACAGGGAATCGCAATTACCTGATACACAAAAGTAAGTGTACCTTGAACCTCCTTCAAGAATGTACATGGTGTTTGGATAATCTTCCAAAACCCATTTACCTTCAATAGAATTGGTTGTTTGAGAAAACACTATGCTTGATAATGCAAGCATAAATATGAATACTAATTTTTTCATCTTGTTAAATTAAAATATTAAAAGTAATTCTGTATCGAATACAGAATATCAACTGTTATTTTCAAATGTAAATAAATTGGAAACACATTGTAGAGAATTGTTGCATCTATTCTCATGTCATATCCAATCCAATATCTTTTCTGAAATACATTTGATCGAAATGAATATGCTGAATATTGTTGTAAGATTTTTTCACGGCCTGATGAATATCATCTCCCAACGAGGTAACACATAATACTCTTCCGCCGGAAGAAAGCAACCTTGAATCTTCCATCGTTGTTCCGGCATG
Source organism: Flavobacteriales bacterium (assembly GCA_044376575.1). GTDB lineage: Bacteria > Bacteroidota > Bacteroidia > CAIKAF01 > CAIKAF01 > BA4. The sequence goes on from JBILKR010000016.1 coordinate 17,480, forward strand.
AAATACAATACTATCAGAGATTTGATCTACCCCTGTGATAAGCTTTTTGGTTTGATAATGTTGAGGATAACCACCAGAAGCCAATACCACGGTGGCGCATGATTTATCTGAAATTTCTATGGTATGCTGATCCAGTATTTCTGATTCGAGGGATTCAAATAGTTCCAGCAAGTCTGAATTGATTCGGGGCATCACCACCTCTGTTTCAGGATCACCCATTCTGCAGTTGTATTCAACTACTTTAGGTTTTCCACTCACATTCATCAAGCCTACATAAATAAAACCTTTATATGTAATCTGTTCTTTCTTTAGGCCCTCAATGGTGGGAACTATAATCTGAGTAATTACCTGATCCATAAATTTTTCATCAACAAACGGCACCGGCGACACCGCCCCCATTCCTCCCGTATTCAGTCCGGTATCTTTTTCCCCGATTCGTTTATAGTCTTTGGCATTGGGTAGAATTTTGAAATGTGTTCCGTCTGACAATACAAAAACAGAACATTCAATACCCTTCATGAATTCTTCAATCACTACTTTTCTTCCCGGATGAGTTAACTCATCTTCACTCAGCATAATGCTCAACTCTCTTTTAGCATCATCAATGTTATCTAAAATCAAAACACCTTTCCCGCCCGCTAAACCGTCTGCCTTGAGTACATAAGGAGCGTGTAATGAATCTAAAAACTGAAATCCTTTATAAAGGGTATTTTTTGTAAATGTCTGATATGCCGCTGTAGGAATTTGATGCCGCATCATGAATTGTTTTGCAAAATCTTTGCTACCTTCCAGTTGTGCACCATCTTTAGAAGGACCAATAACTTTTACAAATGAAAGCGTGGGATGGGTTTTAAAAAAATCATAGATACCCCTTACCAAGGGTTCTTCAGGACCAACCACAATCATTGAAACTTCGTTTGATGCAACAAAGTCAGCAACAGCATCAAAATCGAGAATATTTATTTTAACATTGGTGCCATGCATTGCAGTTCCGGGGTTACCCGGAGCAATGAACAGCTTATTTAATTTTTTGCTTTGGCTGAGCTTCCATGCAAATGCGTGCTCACGTCCACCCGATCCTAGCAAGAGAACATTCATGATTCAATAATTTATAAAGGAATATTTCCGTGTTTTTTTCTTGGCAATTGTTCTGCTTTATTTTCCAACATGGCAAAAGCACGAATCAGTTTTTCTCTGGTTTGTTCAGGAAGAATCACTTCGTCAACATATCCTCTTGCTGCAGCTTCATAAGGATTAGCAAACAGGTCAGCATATTCTTTTTCCTTTTCTTTCCATTTTGCCTCTTTATCTGAAGCTGAAGCAATTTCATTTTTAAAAATTATTTCAGCAGCACCTTTGGCTCCCATCACTGCAATCTCTGCTGTTGGCCAGGCATAGTTCATGTCGGCACCAATGTGTTTGGAGTTCATTACATCATAAGCTCCGCCATATGCTTTTCTTGTAATCACTGTAATTCTTGGCACTGTTGCTTCAGAAAATGCATATAATAATTTTGCACCGTTGGTAATAATTCCGTTCCATTCCTGATCAGTACCGGGTAAAAATCCTGGTACATCTTCAAGCACAAGTAAAGGGATATTAAAGCAATCACAAAATCTAACAAAACGGGCTGCTTTAGTGGAAGATTTAATATCCAGTACTCCCGCTAAAAATGCAGGCTGGTTGGCAACAATACCAATACTTTTCCCTGCAAGTCGTGCAAAGCCAACAACAATATTTTCAGCATAATCTTTATGTACTTCACAGAATGAATCTGCATCTGCAATTTCATGAATTACCGATTTGATATCATACGGCTGGTTTGGATTTTCAGGAATAATTGAATTGAGTACCGGCCTCAACTCATTAGCTTGTTCATAAGGAACAGAAGGAGCCGGCTCCTCACAGTTCTGAGGAACATAACTCAACAGATTTTTTATTCCCTGAATACATTCAATTTCATTGGCAAAGGCAAAATGGGTAACTCCCGATTTGGATGCATGTGTTTGCGCGCCTCCAAGTTCTTCTGATGAAACTTCTTCATGTGTAACGGTTTTTACCACATTCGGTCCGGTAACAAACATGTAAGATGTATTTTCCACCATCATGATAAAATCAGTAATGGCAGGAGAATAAACAGCACCTCCGGCGCATGGTCCCATAATGGCCGACAGCTGTGGAATTACTCCTGATGCTCTTGTATTTCGATAAAAAATATCTGCATATCCGGCTAACGAAACCACTCCTTCCTGAATACGCGCGCCTCCGGAATCATTTAAGCCAATAACCGGAGCTCCGTTTTTCATGGCAAGATCCATGATGCGACATATTTTTTCTGCGTGTGCTTCAGATAGCGATCCGCCCAACACTGTGAAATCCTGTGAGAAAACATAGACTAAGCGCCCGTTGATGGTTCCGAAACCTGTAATAACTCCATCTCCTAGAATAACTTGTTTATCAAGTCCAAAATTTCTTGAACGATGCTGTACAAGCATTCCTATTTCTTCAAAACTTCCCTCGTCCAGTAAAAAATGAATTCGCTCACGTGCTGTTAGTTTTCCTTTTTTATGTTGTGCTTCTATACGATCACTCCCTCCTCCCAGCTGGGCGGCGGAAATCATTGACTGAAGTTGTTGAATTTTATCGCTCATAAAATATTACATCAATTAGTAGCAAAAAAACAAAGATTTTGTGAGAATATCAGAAAATAAAATAAATACCGGATCATAAATCGCGAAACCAGTATCCAGAATCTTTTATTGTACGTTTTTGTGTCTGATAATCTACGTGAATAATTCCGAATCGCGGCTCATATCCTTCTGCCCATTCAAAATTATCCATCATTGACCATACAAAGTATCCCGAAACAGGCATGCCTTCCTGCTTTGCACGAAGCACTTGGTGAAGATATCGCTCAAAATAATCAATTCTTTTTTTATCATGCACCTGTCCGTTTTCAACTGTATCAGGAAATGCACAACCATTTTCTGTTACAATAATTTTCTTTACCCCATTATATGCAGAAAGTTTTTTGATTACTTCATAAATACCTTCCGGATAAACTTCCCAGCCCATGTCTGTTAATTCAGCAGGGTCTTTCACTATTTTTTCAGGCTTTACCTGGTTGGCAAACATTACGGGAGGAAACAAACTGAATTGGGAAACAATTCTGAAATAGTTTTGTACACCATGAAAATCAAAATCAAATTTCATTTTTTCTTCATCACCGGGGAGGTATAATTTCTCCATGTTTTTGAGATAAGGAAATCCATCAACAGGATATCCCAAACCCATTGCGGGTTCTATAAAAACACGATTTAATAAAGCATCCATTCGACGGGCTGCTTTCACATGTTTAGGAGCATCAGATTTGGGATGAATAGCACTTAATGAGTAAGTGGTTCCAATATTGGCATCAGGTACATTTCGCCTTAATACCCTACCTGCTTCTCCTTGAGAAATAACGACATTGTGGGAAGCTTTCTGAAAAAGACCGACACCTGTTTTTCCGGGTGCGTGTGTTCCGGCCATATATCCGAGCCCGGTAAATGCCATAGGCTCATTAAACACCATCCAGTTTTTCACTTTATCACCGTAATTGCGCGATACGATATCAGCATAATCACAAAACCAGCCAACAATGTCCCTGTTGGACCATCCACCCACATCTTCCAGCGCTTGAGGCAGGTCCCAGTGATACAGGGTAATCCATGGCTCAATATTATTTTCAAGACATTGATCTATCACGCGATGATAAAAATCGATTCCCTTTTGATTGGTTTGTCCTTTACCCTGAGGCAATATCCTTGTCCATGCAGTTGAAAATCTAAAAACCTGCATGTTTAACTCATTCAGCATTCGAATATCATCAGCATAACGATGATAAAAATCACAGGCAACATCTCCGTTTTCATTGTTATGAATTTTTCCTTTTTTATGGGTAAATCTATCCCATATTGATTCGCCTTTCCCATCGATGTTCCATGCACCTTCAATTTGATATGCTGCCGTTGCAACTCCCCATTTAAAGTCAGTACCAAAATCTTTTTTTCTGAGAGATGAATTCTTTTCAAGCCATTGTAGCGCATTTAAACTTGGTGTTATTCCCATACCCAGAGAAAGCAGGCTTAATCTATGTAAAAGTTCGCGACGATTCATTGATAAAATTTATTTTTAAAACAATCGTTAATCCGATGAAATCAAATATCTGAAATCTAACCGAATGTTTTACATTTGATGTTATAAATTCTGAACAACAATGAACAACGACATTGGACGAAAAAATAAAATTATTACCGTTTTATCAATTGCGTTAATTATTTCTTTGTTGGGAAATATAATTCAACTCTTTACCCAGAAAATGGTAATTACGGAGAAGGAATATTTTGTCGAAAAATCAGATTCGATAGCAACCAGAAAAAAAGAACTGGAAAAAGAATTTAATGATGCCATTGGCGAACTTTCTGTATACAAAGGAAAATCTGCCGAACTCGACTCTCTGCTTGAAGAGGCATATCAAAAACTTGAACAACAAAAGAAACAAATCGGCAGATTAATTGAAACCAAGCAAGATTATCAGGTATTACAACAGCGATATGCTGAGTTGAAAAAAACTACAGAAATGTATATTCTGGAAATAGAGAAGTTAACAAAAGAAAATAAAGAATTAAAATATCAGAATACAGAATTAAGTGTTGCTCTTAATCAAACGAAAGAAGTAAATAAAGATTTAAAAACAAAAGTAGATGTTGCATCTAAACTAAAATTAAGCAGTATTTCAACCAAGTCGTTTTCGGTTAAAAGTTCAGGAAAAGAGAAAGAAACAGATAAAGCAAACCGAACAGAAAGATTAAATATTGCATTTACCATTGATGAAAATCCTTTGGCTACTACCGGAAACAAAACGGTATATGTGCGGGTAATAGGTCCTCAGGGGTTTGTGCTTGCTGACGTAGGACAAGGGGTTAATAAATTTATAACAGAGAACAATACTGAAATTCCATACTCGCGAAGCCTGAATATAAATTTTGACGGATCAAAATACAGCAAAGTAGCGTCCTGGGATCAAGATGCATTTGCTCCCGGAGTGTATAAAATAGAAATTTATATTGACGGAGCTCTGGCCGGATCAGATAAGATTACACTATACTAATGAACAACAGTATTAGATTATTTTTGCTGCTACTTTTTTTTATTACATCCTGCAAAAAGGATGAAAAAACAAATATACCGCAGGGGGTACTCAATCATGATGTCATGGTAAAAGTGATGAGCGACATCCACCTCGCAAAAGGAGCGCGAATGGCTCAGTTACTTCCGGATGAATACACAAAAAATCCTGATAAAATGTTGCAAGATATTCTTCTTGCAAACCATACGGATACATCAACTTTTAATACAAGTTGGTTGTTTTATAATCAACACCCTGAGATGATGGAAAACATTTACAAAGATGTAGCGATTGCTATTGAAAAGATATCGGTTACTAACTGATGTAATGAAGTTTCAGCATGTTGGTTTGTCCTTTTTCATGCATAGGAACACTTGCAGTATGAACAACCAAATCTCCTTCAATTACAAATCCGGTTTTTTTAAGCATATAAGAACTTTCTGCAATTGAGTGATCGGTGCTTAAAAATTTATCAAAATAAAATCCGCGCACACCCCATATCAAACTCAATTGATTAAGAATATATCTATTCCCGGTAAAAACATAAATATCTGCTTTGGGGCGGTAGCTTGAAATTTCGTACGCTGTATATCCTGTGAAAGACATGGTAATGATTCCCTTTGCCCTTGATTTATCAGCAAGTTCAACAGCTGCACGACAGATAGCATCAGTTACAAAACGATCTCTTGAAATGTGCATGTAATTATTATTATACATTCCCTCAAACGATTCCACATTATCAATGATTTTCTGCACACTTTCAATAACACGTATCGGATATTTTCCTACTGATGTTTCACCACTTAGCATCACGGCATCTGCGCCGTCCATGATAGAATTGGCAACATCATTAACTTCAGCACGTGTTGGATTATAATTGGTAATCATGCTGTCCATCATTTGTGTAGCAATGATAATGGGCTTTGAAGCACGAAGACATTTTTTTACAAGTGATTTTTGAATTAATGGTACTTCCTGCATCGGAACTTCCACACCCAAATCTCCGCGAGCAACCATAATGGCATCTGTTTGACGAATAATATTGTCAATATCTTGAATCGCTTCCGGTTTTTCAATTTTGGCAATGATTTTAGATCTCTTTCCTTTTGAGGATATCAGATCTTTTAATTCAATAATATCAGATGCTGAACGAACAAATGATAAGGCTATCCATTCTAATTCGTGCTCAAGTGCAAATTCAAGATCTTCCAGGTCTTTTGGCGTTAAACAGGGAAGAGATATTTTTGTATTTGGCAGGTTAAATCCTTTTTTAGAAGCCAGCATGCCTCCATTTATAATTTTTGCTTTGGCTTCATCTTTTTTATTGGTTGAAATAATTTCCAAAACAATTTTACCATCATCAACCAATACCCTTTCGCCAGGATTTACATCTTCAGCAAATTTTTCATAACGAATAAAAACTTTTTCTTTTGTTCCAACGCCATCATGAGTAGATATAAGAATTTCATCGCCGTCATTGATAAGGACTTCTCCATTTTCCATATTGCCTATTCGCATTTTAGGCCCTTGCAAGTCTGCAAGAATACAGAGGTTATATCCATGCTCTTCATTGATACGACGAACATTTTCTATTGCGGTTATCTGAAAATCTCGCTGACCATGTGAAAAATTTAATCTAAAAACATCGACACCGGCTTCTACCATTGCAAGCATGGTTTCATAGGCGATGCAGGCAGGTCCTAACGTAGCTATTACTTTTGTTTTGCTTTGTACTTTCATAGTGTGATTAATAAAACAATAATTTATCTTTCTCTTTCAATTTATAAATATCAATTTCTGAGGCCAGAATAACAAAGTCAATTTGATGAATCTGATCGAGGATCTCCTGAATATCATCATTGGTAACATCTCCTCTCACTAAAAACAAATACTCAACAGTATTTAATTCGGTTAAAATATATGCATTGCCTAATCGGTTTGACAATAATTGATATACTTTATTTTCTTCCGGCAATTCAAATTGAAAAAAAGGGAATACTATTTCCTCTTCATCTCCTAAAGCAATGTCTTCCTCTCTTATAAAATCAAATCCTGAAATCCGATTCAATGCCCAACAAAGTCTATGGCTTTCTTCATGACAGGAAATGCCAATCAACCGAAAATCATATATAGGTTCTATTTCTAAGCGGAGTTTTTTCATTCACGTCTTTCATGTCAAAGATGATAAAATATTATCATCATTAATAAGAACAGTGTAGAAAGATCTAAAGAAATGGAAATTATTCTTCTGTTTCGTTATATGATTGAATCACTGCAGGCAGTTCATCAAGCTTTACTTTTCCTTTTTCAATTTGCTGAGCAATGTCATCATTATCAGTAACCATTTCTGCTACTGTTTTTTTCCAGTTAGATGCTTTTAATTCAGTATATTCTTTTTGTTTTTCTTTTTTAATATACATTACATATTTAAAAATATCTGAATTACCCTGGCTTACCGGGATTTGCAATTCATACAAAGAAATTTTACCCTCCGTTAATGTTTTTAAAAAAAATGGGATTTCATCAATTTTAGCAGATACAAATTGTGATTCCCCAGCCATAAAACCAGACAAGTCATCAGCTTTATATGTGCGCTTATCCTCTTCAGTAACTTTTAGTGTCAGTTTATCTTTTATTTGTTCTCCTGATTTGTATTTAATTGTACCTTCAATCGTATCACCATTAGATAAAATCACGTATCCTTCTTCATATCCTTTGTTGCTAGACTGACCGCAAATGATAAAGACGTTTAATAAACAGCCCAAAAACAAAATAAAATGTTTCATATCTTCAATTTTATAAATTATTTTTTTCTGTAAAAATAACGGTTGACAATGTTGTACCTACTGCATGCAAGGTATTTTTATCAATGATATTGATATCATCGTTAAGGGTATGCCAATGCGGTGCAAAACCAACTGTTGAATTTTCATTATCAAAATTAATGATGTCGATAGAAGGAATACGAGCCAATGTATTCACAAAATAATGATCATCAGTAATCGGATCCATCATTTTATTGATAAAGTAATTTCCAAAGCCAAGAGATTGAGCTGTTGACCATACTTTTTCTACTACACCGGGAGCAAACCGCATACTCCAGCCTTCTTTACAAAAGCGGGCATTGGCAGCTCCCACCATGTCAAGCAATATTCCATATTTAGCATAATAACCTGGAATAGGTGGGTTTTTTGCCCAATACTGCGATCCCAAACAATATGTTTCAGGCGCACCCCCGGCATCTCCATAATCTTCTCCGTCAAATAAAATAATATCAACTCCTATACCCGGATTTTTTTCTTTCAACAATCTGGCTATTTCAATTAAAACACCCACTCCGCTTGCACCGTCATCTGCACCCATTACCGGTTTTTTATTATTGGACGGATCTCTGTCAGCAAACGGTCGCGTATCCCAGTGAGCATATAATACAATTCGGTTTGAATTTTCTTTATCGAAGCGTGCAATAATGTTTCTGATGTTTAATGCTTCTCCCGTATATGCAGTAACTGTGGCCTGCTGAACCAGTACGTGATCAGAATACTGTTTCAATTTATTAATCAGGAAATCACCACAGTTTTTGTGTCCTTTGCTGTTTGGTATTCTGGGACCAAATTCAAGTTGTTTTTCAATATGAGCAAAAGCGCTATCTGCTGAAAATGTAGGAAAAGAATTATTTTGAACTTGGGTAGAATCATTTTGATGAATGGTATTATCTATCTGCGGTGTAGTGCTATCCTCAACAGGAGAAGGCTTGCAACCGTTTAAAAACAGTGCAATGATTAAAATGAATATTAAATAAAAATCAATTCTTTTCCCAACGAGAACCATCCTTTCCATCTTTAATAATTATATTTAATTCTTGTAACGTATTTCGAATCTGATCAGAGGTGTGCCAGTCTTTTTTTTCTCGAGCTTCATTTCTGATGGATAAAAGTAAATTCATAATACCGTTCATATCATCATCAGATTTTGAAACTGAGGCTTCCGCATTCAGACCTAACGTTTTTTCAAAAAATCTTTCTAAAGATACTTTCAATAATTGAATTGAGTTAGTATCCAATGATTGAGAACCATCCTTGCAGGCATTAATAATTCTTGCGCCTTCAAACAAATGAGCAATCAATACAGGAGTATTAAAATCATCATTCATGGCCGACTCACAATTGATTATCCATTCATTTACATCCCATGTATTTTGTTGCCCAGGCTTCAGGGTTTCTAATTCTTTAAATGCACTTTGTAATCTTTTAAATGCTTTATCAGATGCAGAAAGTGCTTCCATTGAAATATCCAGTGTGCTGCCGTAATGTGCCTGTAAGATAAAAAAGCGAACAGACATGGGAGAATATGGCTTGTCAACCAATGGAGGTGTTCCCTTTAATAAATCTTTAGGAAGAATAAAATTGCCTTCCGACTTGCTCATTTTTTTCCCGTTCAATGTGAGCATGTTACCATGTATCCAATACCTCACCGGAATCTCATCATTCGCGGCACAGTTCTGTGCAATCTCACATTCATGGTGCGGGAATTTCAAATCCATTCCTCCGCCATGAATATCAAATTGATTGCCAAGGTATTTTGAACTCATTACTGAACATTCCAAATGCCAGCCAGGGAAACCCATTCCCCAGGGAGACGGCCACTGCATGATATGTTCCTTTCCTGCTTTTTTCCACAATGCAAAATCAAGTGGATCGCGTTTTTCGTCCTGCCCATCTAGGTCTCTTGATCCACTTTTTAATTCATCAATATTTCTGCCCGATAATATTCCATAAGGATATTTTTCTGCATATTTTTTTACATCAAAATATACAGACCCATTTACCTCATAAGCAAGCCCCTTAGAAAGAATATTTTTTGTCATTTCGATTTGCTCAACAATATGACCTGTTGCTGTAGGTTCTATGGATGGGGGCAAGCAATTGAAGATATTTAATACATCATGAAAATTATTCGTGTATTTCTGAACAATTTCCATAGGCTCAAGTTTCTCAAGACGAGCACGCTTAGAGATTTTATCCTCTCCGGCATCCGCATCATTTTCAAGATGACCTACATCAGTAATGTTTCTTACGTATCGAACTTTGTATCCTGAGTTTAGCAACCAACGATAAATGATGTCGAAAGAAATAAATGTTCTCAGGTTGCCCAGATGGACTTCATTATACACTGTCGGACCACACACATACATTCCGACAAAAGGAGAATTTAATGGCGTGAATAAGGTTTTTTCCCGTGTTAGGGAATTGTAAATATGAATCTTGTCTGACATAAATGCGAAGATAACTTTGCAGCGTTAATCAACCAAAGAATTGCCTCTAATTTTCAGTTAAATATTCACTGTTAAGCATTTTAGTTTTATAATAATTGCTATTTTTTTAACTCTGAATTGTAAACATAAATATTTGTACAGATGTTTGTTAGATTATGAGTTCAAAACAAGTAATTCTGATTACCGGCGGTTCAGGAATGATAGGAAAAGCTATGACATCTTTTTTGATGTCAAAAGGTTTTGAAGTGCGGCATCTTTTAAGACGAAAAACAGGAAGGACAGATATCAAAGAATTTATCTGGAATATTGACAAGGGCCAAATCGATCAGGAAGCTTTTATTGAGACTGATGTAATTATACATCTTGCCGGCAGTAATGTTGGATCAGGGCGCTGGACAAAATCAAAGAAAAAAGAAATTTTAGAAAGTCGAACACTTGCTACACGCCTGCTCATTGAGCAACTAAGCAAGACAAAACACGGGGTAAAGAAACTAATATCTGCGTCTGCCATTGGATATTATGGAACAAATCAACATGGGCATTTATTTACTGAAGAAGAAAAACCAGGAACAGATTTCATGGCACAGGTTTGTGTGGCATGGGAAAATGAGTTATTAAAAATAAACATACCAAAAGTAATATATCGGCTTGGGGTTGTATTGAGTAACGATGGTGGCGCTTTACCCAAAATGACTATGCCTGTTCGCATGGGTGTTGGTGTTCCCATTGGTCGCGGCAGTCAGCCTGTTCCCTGGATTCATATTGATGATGTTTGCCATGCATTTCTTTTGGCTATTGAGCAAGAGAGCGTGACTGGAGTATATAATCTTGTGGCTCCCGAACAAACAACAAATGCAGAAATGATGAAATCAATTTCTTCTGAACTTAAAAAACTGTATTTGCCATTGGGTGTACCCGGTTTTCTTTTGAAATTGATGTTGGGCGAGCAATCTGTCATGGTGCTCGAAGGAGCGTTTGTTAGTCCTCAGAAATTAATCAATACCGGTTTTAAATTTGAGTATAAAGAACTTTCAACTGCGCTTTCGAACTTACTGTCTGTGAAGTCTAAAAATCGCGGTTAATCAGGAATTCCGTCATCTCAATAAAAAAATCTTTTCCTTCTTGTTTCATTGAGGTCTCTTGTATCAAACCAATAGCCTTTCCAACATATTCATTGACATCTGAAATGGTAGTTGAACTAATATTTAACGCATTGTAAACGGCAACCACTTCTTTTATTTTTTCGCCTTCACTCATCCCAGAAGATACATAATCATGTAGAAACTTTTTTTGTTCCGGGGAAGCAAGCTCCAATGCCTTAATCATTAAATATGTTTTTTTCCCAGCTAAAATATCACCACCAATTTTCTTCCCTACAAGTTTTTCATCACCGAAAGTGTCGAGCCAGTCGTCTTTAATTTGAAATGCTTTTCCGATCAAACATCCAAAGTCATATAGTTTTGTAGCATCTTCAGAATTTGCACCACCTATAATAGACCCAATATAAAGTGATCCCCCTAATAATACAGCTGTTTTCCCTTCAATCATTTGAAGATATTCTTCGATAGACACATCATTTCTTTTTTCGAAAGCCATATCCATGGCCTGTCCTTCACAAACCTCAGCAGATACCCTGTTAAAAATATTCATTACTTCTCGCAATGATTTTTCAGGTGATTCGCAAATGAGTTCATAGGCCTTAATCATCATTAAATCCCCGCTTAATATTCCCGTATTCTCATCCCATTTTTCATGGACTGTTGACATACCCCTTCTCAATGATGCATTATCCATAATATCATCATGAATGAGTGTGAAATTATGAAAGACCTCCATTCCCATGGCAGGCTTTAAAGCCGTGTTTATGTCTCCGCCAAAAGCTTCGCATGCAGCAAGGGCAATCACAGGTCGTATTCTTTTTCCTCCAATGGCCAGCATATAATCTAACGGGGCATAAATTTCCATGCCTGAATTTTCAGCATAGGAAAGCTCCTTCAATGATTGATCAACGAGTATTTTATAACGATTATACGAAGATTGAAATTCCATAAATGCAAATAAAAGGAAAAACGACAGTATGAATCATCAAAATTTGAATATTCTTTTAATGCTGTTTAAAACAAATAATAAATTATTGGGTTTTTGATAACATAAAATATATACGAAGCGCTGCTAATTGTTTATTTTTGTAGCAAATATTATTTAGTAACAATGAAAAAGATTTTACTCTCCATCTTTACTGTCATTTCAGGAATTGCATTTTCACAGAACTGTTCAGATTTATTCATTTCAGAATATGTTGAGGGGCTAGGCAACAATAAGGCTATCGAAATATACAATCCTACACCAAACCCAATTGATTTATTGGGATATCGGTTGATTCGCTGGGATAATGGAAGCGTACCTCCTATTCCACCTACCGATATCATGACTATTGATCCCTCAAAAGTTACCGTGTTTCCTTCAATTACAATTGCTCCATTTGATGTAATTGTGATAGGACTAAATCATCAGGGTGATGCAGATCCCACATTGAACACCGACTTAAATCTTGTGGCAAAAATGGATACTTTTTTTACTACAGACTGCAACCCAAGCATTGTTCCACCACAACCACGCACTGTTTGTTTTAATGGCGATGATGCGTTGGAACTTCAGAAAAGCACAAGTGATGTATGGAAGACTGTAGATATTTTTGGTGTGATTGGAGAACGTCCTACAAACAATTTGGGAACCAACAGCCCAACAGGTGCCTGGACTGCCTTGTCACCTTATTTTACAATTCCAGCCAATTACGATTTTAATGTACAGGGACCTTACTTTAAACAATATTGGACTCAGAAACACACCTTAATCAGAAAACCTTCGGTTTTAATGGGTATTTTAGTTAATCCTCAGGCAGGACAGATTGGTCCGCCTACAGTGCCTTCCGGATTTAATCCTGCCGCAGAATGGGATTCATTATCCATTAATACTTTTGACAGTTTAGGAGCTCACACCTGTGATTGTGCGACTTCATTCTCTATTCATGAGACATCAAGTAAAACTAAACTTTCTGTATACCCAAATCCGGTAAAAAATCAGATGACTATTTCATCAACTTCAAATATTTCACGTGTAGAATTGATTAGCATTACCGGACAAACAGCTAAAAATATTGTAGTTAAAAAACTAACAAGCCAATTCATTGTAAACACAGAAGATTTGCTTCCGGGTATTTATATTGCCAAAGTTTATGCAACTGATGGTTCTGTTATCAATAAAAAAATTATTAAGGAATAATATTTAAACTAATGTTTAAAATAGCTATTTATAAAAACTTGCAACTTCTTTTGGTTGCAAGTTTTTTTTGCGTTCAAGCATTTTCACAAGGTAAGGTTCGTGGAAAAATTACTGATGCAACAACCAATGAGCCATTAATTGGCGCTTCTGTAATTTACGGAGAGGGAAAAGGTGTTGCTGCGGATATGGATGGAAACTTTGAAATTACATTGCCGAATGGACCATATTCCATCACGGTATCTTATGTAAGTTATAAAAGTACTACTGAAAAGGTGGTCGTTGCAAATAACACCATTGAACTGGATTTCAAATTACAGCCCACCATGCTGAGCGAGGTGGAGGTGGTTTCAGATCTTGCAAAGCCAAGAGAAACACCGGTTGCTTTTTCGAACGTTACTGCAGAGCAAATCAAAGAAAAACTTGGCTCACAGGATTTACCGATGCTGCTCAATGTAACCCCCGGTGTATATGTCAGTCAGCGAGAAGGAACAGACGGGCAGGCTGAAGTGAGAATTCGTGGATTCAGCGCTCAAAACGTAGTTGTGATGGTAGATGGAATTCCGATGAATGATATGCATAACGGACGTGTCTATTGGAGCAACTGGCAAGGTTTGGGAGTAAACACCAAGTTGATGCAAGTGCAACGCGGACTGGGGGCTTCAAAGCTGGCGATACCTTCTGTTGGAGGCTCACTAAATGTAATTACGCAAGGCATTGACATGGAAAAAGTGATTTCCATCCGTCAGGATTACGGGAATAGAAATAACCTGCAAACCACCATTAGTGCATCTTCAGGGAAATTAAAAGGAGGATGGAATTTTCAGGGATCACTGGCATTTAAGTATAACGAAGGCTGGGTAGACGCAACGACAACGACCTGGTTTTCTTATTATTTTAAAGTAAACAAGCAAATCAAAAACCACACGCTGAGCTTTACCATATTTGGTGCACCGCAATGGAGCAATCAACGTAGTTATCTATATGATTTAGGTATAGAGGCATACAATAAACAATATGCCATGGGGTTAGGAATTGATACTTCTACAGCGGTAAAAGAAAGAAATTGGCGATACAATCAGGGCTGGGGATACATTCGCAGAACACGACCCGATGAAGGAGGTGTCGGAGCTCCTTTAGATATGTTAAGCACAACACGAAATGAATATTATAAACCAGTGTATGCGTTACGTGACTTTATCAAAGTAAATGATAAATTTTATGTTTCAGCAATTGCCTATGCTTCAATTGGAGTAGGAGGAGGCACTCAACTAGATGTAACAAATGTTCCTTTAGATAGCAATGGACAATTAAATTTACAAACGGTGTATGATGGCAACGCCTACAGCCCTTTTAATAATTATGTGGTTAATGGTGATACCTTAAAAAAGTCATCAAATTTTATTCGAATGAATCACAACGAGCACAACTGGTATGGCTTGCTGGGCACATTTGATTATGCTTTTAATTCCCGACTAAATTTATCTGGGGGATTGGATTTTAGGTATTTTCAGGGTCGGGTTTATAGTACAATTAATGATTTGTTGGGGGGAGATTTAGCAGTGCAAAATCCTGATCCTAATGTTGTTTCCAAAGGTTATGTTACAAAAGGTGACAAAATTCGTCAAAATTTGGAACGAGATATTTTATGGGGAGGTGCCTTTGCCATGCTCGAGTACAAGCACCCTGTATTTAGTGCTTTTGTTAATGCAAGTACAGCCATCACTGCTTATAATCAGAAAAATTTATTTGCTAAAAAACAACTTGTGTTGAGTGATACTACCTTAAATATCGGATATTATGATACCCTGGTATATAATGGCAATACCTATACTCGTGATTCAAAAGGTTTAAGATATAACGAAAGCGGTTTCTTTACTCGCTGGGGGTTTACAGTTAAAGGAGGCATGAATTTTAAAGTGCATCAAAACCACAATGTATTTTTTAATGTGGGGTATTTTACAAGAGCTCCTTACATGACCTTTTTAGTGCTGAACACAAACGAAAAAGTAAGGGATGCTCAAAACGAAAACCTGGCTTCATTTGAACTCGGTTATACTGTGCAATACAAAAAATTTGCAGCAAATCTTAATGCCTATTACACATTATGGATGAACAAGCCAGAGCGCACCACCATTAGTGACTTAAATGGGAACCAAGTAAGTGTAAACGTTAATGGATTACAGGCAAGACATATGGGATTAGAACTCGATTTTACATTTAAACCCATCAAGCAACTTTCTTTTGAAGGAAGCGTATCGCTTGGCGACTGGACATGGAACAGTGTAGGAACTGCTATTCTTACCGACGAACTGGGCATTCCACTAATAAACGGGGAAAAACAAATTGATTTACGTGGAATAAAAGTGGGTGATCAGCCTCAACATCAATATGCCGCTGTAGTTAGAATTGCACCAATTAAAGGACTGTACATCGCTCCTGAAATTATTTATTTTACCAATTATTATGCTCAATATAACGCCTCAACCTATGTTGTAAATCAGAATACAGGTGTTTCAATAAATGCAGGTCGACAGCCTTGGAGATTGCCCAATTACTACATCATGAACCTAAATATGGGTTATGGGTTTAAAGTGAAGAAAACAAAAATCGATCTTCGGGCCAACTTCATGAACCTGACCAATAACTTTTTCATTTCTGATGCTTATGACGGATCTATTTCTACGATTAATTCATTTAGTGCAGCTAGTGCAGCTGTAAATATTGGTTTAGGATTCCGCTATATGGGTTCAGTTCAGGTAACTTTTTAAAATTATGAGAACATTATTATTTTCTATTTTGATTCTTTCTCTTTTTTCCTGTGAAGATTCACAGCATTATGCCAATCAACTGGAAGGGAGATGGAATATTTCACAAATTATTGGAGACACAACAATTATCACTCCCGATTCGGTGTCTCAACAATTGATTTTCAAAAGTTGTGAGAATGCATATACATCAAATTGCGAGGTAGATTATATTTTTTTAGGTGCGTCTCCGGATACCGCAACATTGAATATTACTATAAAAGAAAATGAAATTGCTTTTATCGACAATTTAAATTTGATTATCCCTAACTTTACGAAAGTTTTTAAATTAAAAAGATTCTACATAAAGGAGATTGATAATAATCAAATGAAGTTGGAGCGTTTTGGCGACAATTTACAAATCATAGCTATTAAACAATAAATTAATAATCATCATGAAATACGTTTTCTTACTTTTTAGCGCTCTCTCTTCGACCATATTTTCCATGGCACAAGCACCGGTACCTACATCATGGGCATGTGAGGGAGCTGTTCCTACGGGCTGGGTTCATAACTGGCAGTTAGTTGGGACAAATCAGTTTTATACTGGAGCTAGTCAACTATGTGAAGGAGCAGCCGCTGCTCGTTTAGATGCAACGAATGAAGGTATTGTGGTAAAAACAGCTTCGCAGCCGGGAAGAGTTGTTTACAGTATTTTAGGAACGGGAACCAGCTCATGGCAAGGTACTTTTACTGTTCAGGAATCTGAAGACAGCATCACGTGGACCGCATTAAAAACATACAATACAGGACAACTGCCAATTACAGGTCCTTGCAATTATGATAGTGTATTGATTACTAATGCGAATGTAAGATATGTTCGGTGGTTCTTTACTTCCAAAACTAGTGGGTATAATATTGCGATAGATAATATTAAAGTACGTGCTCCAATATTAACTAGTCAAAAAATTGTAGTGGAACAAAACAGCACTCCAATCGTAAACGGAACATTTGCATCTCCATTCAATGCACCTGTGTCAACACCTACCTCGGTAAACTTTTTAATGAAAAATGTAGGAACCGTTCAATCCCTTTCAGTGAATTCTATTCAACTAAGTGGTCCTGCTGCCGCAGATTACACCGTGGTAGCCCCCACTCTTCCTGCTAGCATTTCTGCAAGTTCTTCTACTCCATTGACATTAACTTTTAATCCTTCGGTTAGTGGTACCCGTTTTGCTACCATGACCATCAGATCCAATGATCCAACAGAAGATTCTGTATATGTTGTTGAATTGTATGGCGTTGGCGGAACACTAGCTACAGAGCCTTCATCTCAGGCTACCAATCTTAATTTCCCCATCAATAAATCATACAGAACAGTGGTTAATTTTACCAATACAACTACAGATGTTTATGGTGGATATATAGTGTTGAGAAGTACTGGGGCTCCTGTAAGTGGAATACCTACAGACGGAACCAATTACAACGTTGGCGAAACAATTGGAAATGCCAAAGTGGTTTTTAAAAATAACGGAGGAGGCGTAAGCACTTCATTCTGGCCGCGTTGGGTAATTGCCAATACCACATATCACTTTACAGTTATTCCTTTTAATGGGGGCGGAAGTAATTTCGTAAACTATAACACAAACAGTCCTTTAACAGGGTCTGTCTCTTCTCCGGCAACAATGGTTTCGCCTTCTGAATATACATCTGTTGATCCATTAAACACCTCTTTTGTAACACAACTTCAAACACTAATTAATCCACATACCTCTATTTTTTACAGCAACTATCGTCCAACTATGATAGAAGGATTTATGGTGCGAGATACATTTGTGGTTCAAGGGCTAAATACATTCAACAAAGTGATTACATGTTCATACAGCGGAGCTCCAATTCTGTTTAATCTACCTTTTGATTTTACAAGCACAGGAACCAGCAGAGAACATACCTTCCCGCACAGCTGGATGCCTACATTCCCTGCAGACAATCCGGAAAAGCCGGAATACAATGACCAACATCACTTATATCCTACCATTCAGGCCAACGTAAACGACGCAAGATGTAATTATCCGTTAGGGAATGTAATTACTCCAATCATTGCATATCAGGAAGGAGTTTTGGGGTTAGATTCATCAGGCAACAGAGTGTATGAGCCACGTGATGAACACAAAGGCGCGGCGGCTCGTGCATTATTTTATATGGCTACATGCTACAATACCGTGAGCGGAAATTCCTGGAATTTTCAGGCGCCTGTAGGTGAAGTTTGTGCCGGTGGTAGTCCATACAACATCACTTATGTGCAGGATCAACAGGTAATGAAAGACTGGCATTATGCCTACCCTCCTACCAGTATTGATATCGCAAGAAATGACTATTTAGATAGCTTACAGGGAAATCGTAATCCTTTTGTAGATCAACCGGATTGGGTATGTTATATCAACTTTGAGAATATGACCTATATCGCAAATCCAACAATTCCTTGTTCTACATCAACACCGGGAGCATCTATAAACCAACAATCACAAAGTGTATATTTTACACTATATCCGAATCCTTCTGAAGGTGTGTTTAATATAAATGTATTTAGTAACTCAAACGAAACCGGAGTAATTAAAATGTTTGATTTATCAGGTAAATTAATGATGAATACGATATATGAATTTACTGATGGAAACAATACAATTCAAATAAATAAAATATATCCTTCAGGAGTTTATCTGGTTGAGGTAATCACTTCAAATGGAAGCGAAACGAAGCGTTTAATTATAGAATAACACAAATAAATAGACCTTATAAAAAGGAGAAATCAATCGGTTTCTCCTTTTTTTATTTCAAAATAATCTCCATCATTAAAAAATGGAAGTTGTTTTCTTATCTGTTCCAATGATGATTTTTCCAGACTTGTGGTTTGTATAAATGCTTCGAATGGAGGAGCTTCTATTATTGGCTTACCCATCGGTTGAAGCACAATAGAATCACCACTGTAAAGAATATCTTTCCCATCTTTTCCTATCCTATTCACACCAATAACAAAAGACTGATTTTCAATGGCACGGGCTACCAACAGGTTTTTCCATGCGAAGCTTCTTCTTTCCGGCCAGTTTGCAGTATAAACAAGCAGGTCATAATTAAATTTTTCTGTTCGTCTGCTCCAAACCGGAAATCTCAAATCATAACAAACCATCAACGCAATCTTCCATCCTTTATAATCAAAGATTAACTGTTTATCACCCGGAGTAAAAATCTCATTTTCACCGGCCATTCCAAACAAATGTCGTTTATGATATGAATGAATACTACCATCAGGAAGTGCTACGGAGAAAGTATTAAAATAATCTTTATTTAATTTTTGCATATAGCTTCCTCCTACTCCCATTCCGAATGATTTAGCCATACGAGAAAGCCAATGGGCTGGGTGTTCAGATACAGATTCACAAGTATGAATATTCATGCTGAATCCTGTGGTAAACATTTCAGGAAGAATAACCAGGTCTGAATCGAATATGGTTTTAAGTATCGATTCAAAATGAATAAAATTTTGATCAGGGTTTTCCCAGTGTAGATTTTCCTGTACTATGGATACCCTCAGGCTCATATTTTAATTAATTTTTCGGCAGCCTTTTCAAGTGTTTCATTTGATTTAGCGAAACAAAAACGCAGGCAATGATTATCGTGCGGAACATTATAATAAAATACAGACATCGGAATTGGCGCAACGGCAAATTCTTTTGTCATTCGCACTGCAAAATCAACGTCTTTTTCGTCTGTAATTTTATCATAATTCAGCACCTGGAAATAGCTGCCCGAAACATGTTTAAAAGTAAATCTCGAAGCCTGTATTAACTGCTTGAAATAATTTCTTTTCTCCTGATAAAAATTACCCAGTTCGAGATATAATTCTTTTTCTTTGAGCAGTTCAGCCAATGCGTATTGCATAGGCGTATTAACTGAAAAAACATTGTATTGGTGAACTTTTCTAAATTCCGCCATTAAATTTTCAGGCGCAAGAACATAGCCCAATTTCCAGCCGGTGGTATGATATGTTTTACCAAAAGAAGACACGATAAAACTACGCTTTGCCAGTTCAGGGAATCGCGCTACGCTTTGGTGCTCTACTCCATCATAAATAATATGCTCATACACTTCATCACTAATGATGATGATATCTTTTTTTTCAACCAGTTTTTGGAGCTTATCTAAATCAGCGGCAGAGAGAATACTACCGGTTGGATTGTGCGGAGTGTTGATGATGATGGCGCGTGTATGATGAGTAATTAGTTTTTTCACATCCTCCCAGTTGATCTGGTAATGAGGATCTGTCATCTTTACAAACTTTGGTATGCCTCCGTTTAATTCAATGGCTGGCACATAACAGTCATAGGCCGGTTCAATGACAATCACTTCATCGCCTTCTTTCACAATAGCAGCAATCGCAGTAAATATGGCCTGCGTTGCTCCTGCAGTAATTGTTATTTCAGATTCAGGATGATAAACTGCACTGTATAATTCTTCCGTTTTTTGAGCAATTTTTTCTCTTAACTCAATAATACCCGGCATAGGAGCATATTGATTTTTACCGGAAATCATTGCTTTATTAACGTGTTCTATTAAGTGTGTATGTGTTGAAAAATCAGGAAAGCCCTGTGATAAATTAATGGCTTGATGTTCTTTTGCCAACGCACTCATTATGGAAAAAATGGTCGTTTTTACCCTTGGCAGCTTGCTTTCAATTGTTCCTTCAAACCTCATATTTCTACATTTAAGTAAATATACCTCTGAAAAGTTCTTCTACTTTTCCGATGCCAATAATTTTAATATTAAATTTTGAGGTGTCTATTCCTTTTAAATTAAACCGCGAGATGATAATTTTTTCAAATCCGAGTTTTTGCGCTTCTGCGATTCGCTGGTCTATTCGTGTAACAGGACGGACCTCTCCTGTAAGTCCGACTTCTGCCGCAAAACAAACGTGAGTTGGAATGGTTCTGTTTTCATTCGAAGAAAGAATCGCACTAATCACTGCCAGATCCATCGCCGGATCCTCAACTTTTATTCCTCCTGTTAGATTAAGGAAAACGTCTTTAATACTTAATTGAAAACCACATCTTTTTTCAAGAACTGCTAACAACATATTAAGTCTTCTTAAATCAAAACCAGTAGCTGATCGCTGTGGCGTACCATACACGGCGGTACTGACAAGTGCTTGAATTTCAAGCAAGATTGGACGAATACCTTCCATTGTAACGCAGACTGCTGTTCCGCTTAATGTATCATCATTTTGCGAAAGCAATGCACCAGATGGATTTTCTACCTCTTGCAGACCATCGTTAAGCATTTCATAAATCCCAATTTCTGCCGTTGACCCGAAACGATTTTTAGACGCGCGGATGATGCGAAACAAGTGATTGCGGTCGCCCTCAAATTGAAGTACAACATCAACCATGTGCTCAAGGATTTTGGGACCGGCAATACTTCCGTCTTTGGTTATATGCCCTACTAGAAATACAGGAACCCCGGTAGTTTTAGCAAACTTTAAAAGCTGCCCTGTGCATTCCCTGATCTGCGAGACGCTTCCAGCTGAAGCATCTAAAAGCGAGGTATAAAGGGTTTGAATAGAATCAATGATTAAAATATCCGGCGGATCATCATTCATTGCCTGAAGAATATTCTCCATCAAAACCTCTGTAAGCACAAAACAGTTTTCGTTATCAATTCCTATTCGCTGTGCACGAAGTTTGATTTGCTGTTCGCTTTCTTCACCGCTGATATAATAAATCTTTTTGTCCTGCAGGCGTAGCGCCATCTGTAGCAATAGCGTACTTTTTCCAATGCCCGGTTCTCCGCCAAGTAAAACCAAAGAACCAGGAACCAGTCCGCCACCAAGCACCCTGTTTAATTCCTGATCGCTTGTATTTATTCGGTGCTCCGTAGCATCTGTAATTTCACTTATTTTCTGAAGTTTTGGGACTCTTAAATCCTTCGTTGAAAATGTATGCTGACCAGCTGATTTTTTTACAACAACTTCTTCAACATAGGTATTCCATGATCCGCAAGAAGGACATTTACCCAGCCATTTGGGAGACTGAGATCCACAAGACTGACAAAAAAAAGTGGTTTTTACTTTCGGATTGGACAAGTTAAACTTCTAAATTAAATGTTTTCGAATTCTCTTTGAATAATACCATTCCCCTGCTTTGGAATTGCAATAATCAGAGAAGATTCATCCAACTTTATTATAGTCCATTTACCATTATACGTTTCTAATTCTTGAGTGGTATCAATTGGAAGACCCAATATTTCTATGTATCGATGCTCAATACTTGCAGTTGGAGTATAAGTACCCGTATCAATGGTCATTACATCTAAATTCTTATAAATCACAAGTCCATTGCTTTTAAAGTTAAACTCAACATTTGGAACAGATGTATCAAACTGAACTAATTTCCATGTACCATTCTGCAAGTCTCCTTCTGTTGTTCCTATGCACCCAGAGGTAAATAAAATAAATCCACCTAACGCTAATAAAGTCAATAATTTTTTCATAAAATTTAATACAAAAAATTGAGATAAATATACAACTAGTTGAGACTTATAAAAAGTTTATTGCCTAGATTTTTTTTATAATTGAGGAGGAAGAATATTCATCAACAAATGGAATAATCATTACTTTACCGTCATTCTTTTCAACCCATTCCTTCCCCACAACATTTTCCGGTAAATAATCGCCGCCTTTTACCAAAACATCAGGAGTGATTTTTTCAATTAACTGCATCGGGATCAACTCATTAAAAATAATTACAGCATCCACGCATTGCAATGCGGCAAGAATTAAAGCCCTGTCATTTTGATTTTGAACCGGACGATTTTCTCCTTTTAAAGATTTTACAGACAAGTCAGAATTTACTGCTACAATTAACCGATTGCCTAGCATTGAAGCTTCTTCCAAATAAGTAATGTGGCCTCGGTGCAACAAGTCAAAACAACCATTGGTAAAAACTATTGTATCTGAATGAAATCGCCAGAGATGAATCAACTTTTGCAATTCATCCAGCATTTTAATTTTATGTAGCGAGGCGGATTTCATTTTCAGGTTGTTTTATTCATCACAGGAAGTAATATAAATGAAATAATACCAAGAATTAGAATCAAGAGGGTTTGTGCCGCCCAGATAATCCACCCTAAAGCAAGACCTATTCCTGGATCAATATTTCCAAACAATGGAATATTAAGCACTGCGGCAACAATTACAGGAAACAATCCTATGCCTCCAGGCACCAAAATCGTGGCCACAGATCCGAATACAAGCACCGCCAATCCTCCTTTCCATCCAATATTTGCAGTTTCTTCAAGTGAAAAAAAACACACGTAAGTCATTACATAATACATCAGAAAAATAAAAATTGAATGAAATGCAAATTCAACTTTTTGACGAATTTGAACAACTGATTTTAGCCCTTCCCAAAAACCACGTAATACAGATTGAATTTTTAGAAATACTTTTTC
Source organism: Flavobacteriales bacterium (assembly GCA_044376575.1). Taxonomy (GTDB): domain Bacteria; phylum Bacteroidota; class Bacteroidia; order CAIKAF01; family CAIKAF01; genus BA4. The sequence goes on from JBILKR010000016.1 coordinate 41,454, forward strand.
GAATGCAGGTTGCTTTCTGAATATAAAAACAATTGTAAAAGCCAGTATAAATAATAAAAATACTAATATTTTTAAGTTATCCCGAAAAATATTTGGATAATCCTTTATTTCTGAATTAGTTTCTGTTTGTTTTAACGCCATTAATCCGTTCCAGATCGTCTCAAAATGATCAAGAAAAATAATTCCAGCAAATCCAAAAATCAGCAACAAAACAAGCATATCAACAGCCCTTTCTGCCACAACTGTTCCAAATGATTTTTCAAATGGGATTTTTTCATATTGATGTAAAATAGCGCAGCGGGTAATCTCTCCCAGACGAGGGACGGCCATATTTGCAAAATACATATTCATCACTGCAAAAAACAGGTTATATACTTTAGGAACAAATCCAAACGGCTGTATAATTAGTCTCCAGCGAAATGCCCTACTAACATGGCTCAAGGCGCCAGCCAATATGGAAATAAATAACCAGAAATAATCTGCTTTATTCAGGCTTTCCCAAAACTGTGCTTTATCTTTTTCTTCGAGGTTCAACCAAAACCAGGCAATAATACCCATGCCTACACAGGTAAACAAGAGTACTTTAAAAATTGCAATGATATTTTTTTTCACCGTTAGGCTTTTATTCGATTGGTTGTTGTTTCGGGAAAAACAACTGAAGGAACATGCTGTTTGGCTTTCTCAATCTCCATCCATGCATAAGATAAAATCAAAATAACATCTCCGATTTGCACTTTTCTTGCCGCAGCACCATTCAGACAAATTACTCCGGATCCTCGTTGACCTTTAATCACATAGGTTTCGAAGCGCTCGCCGTTATTATTGTTCAAAACATGAACCTTTTCATTTTCAATCAGGCTTGCGGCGTCCATTAAATCCTCATCAATGGTAATGCTGCCAATATAATTCAGGTTCGCTTCGGTAACCGATACGCGATGAATTTTTGATTTTAAAACCTCAATCATCATAAGTCCACAAATGTATATAAAACAATCAAAATTTATTATGAAAACATTTAAAATGAAAATGTTCTCTTGCTAAAGAGCAACATCGTTTAATGACGTTAAAATGGAACAGTTAAATGTCGGGCAAATCGAATTGGCAGGTTATCAATCAGTCGGATGTCTCCCACAAAAAAAGCACAAAATGCACGAATTTGTTTATATCCTTTTTCTTCGACAATTTGCAGTGTATCATATTCTGCAAATTCAAAATACTCCAAACGAACACCGGGAAGGGCTTTCATTTCATTTTCAAGCCATTTTTTTACTTCCGGAAAAGTAGATTCATCCGCCATATTCACGGCATCAAGAATATGTCCGGCGGCAAGGTCTGCTATTTTTCTTTGATCTACGGTTAGTCTCAAATTGCGCGAACTCATCGCCAACCCAGACTCTTCCCTTACCGTTTCAATGCCTTTTATATTTATTTCAGGGAAATGATCAGAAGCAAGACGTTTGATAATCAGGTATTGCTGATAGTCTTTTAATCCAAAATAAGACTGGGAGGGGTGAATAATTTCAAATAATCGAAATACAACATTGGCCACTCCCTGAAAATGTCCCGGCCGAAAGGCGCCCTCCATCATTGTATCCAGGCCTCCAAGATCAAAGTCTCTTACATTATATCCGGAAAACAAGTCATCTTTGGTTGGCGAAAACAAAAAGTCACAACCCTCTTTTTCAAGAAGCTGAATATCAATTGATAGCGTCTGTGGGTAGTTTATATAGTCGCTGTTATTATTAAACTGAAGCGGATTTACAAATATACTGGCGATGGTTAGGTCATTTTCTTTTTTGCTATTACGAATCAGCTCAAGATGTCCCTCGTGCAAAGCCCCCATTGTAGGCACAAAGCCTGTTTTTTTATGACTATTCTTTATCTGTTCCAATAATATGGCCAATTCAGAAACTTTTTCTATCACCCTCATAATCTATTGCCTGTTTTTACGTTAGTAGCCTGTTTTTACGATTAAAAGAAAATGAAATGTAAAGATTATTTTGATAAATGCGGGAATTTTCGTTAATTTTGCATACTTATTTCAACAACGCTTCTATTCTGTACATTCAACATTATATCACAACAGGTTTATGGAAAAAAGAAAAATTTTGTACATCTCGCAGGAGATGCATCCTTACACAGCCGACACTACGGAAATAGGTAAAATAGCCCGTAATCTTCCGCAAGGTATTATGGAACAGGGGTTTGAAATTCGTTCGTTTATGCCGCGTTTTGGATGTATAAATGAGCGCCGCCATCAGTTACACGAAGTGATTCGGTTGAGCGGTATGAACATCATTGTCAACGATAACGATCAGCCCCTTATCATTAAAGTAGCATCAATACCATCAGCCCGCATGCAGGTTTATTTTATTGATAATGAAGAGTATTTTAAAAGAAAGACCACCCTTAATGATGATGGCGGTGCATTTCATAAAGACAATGATGAACGCTCTATCTTTTATGTACGCGGCGTTTTTGAAACTGTAAAGAAATTAGGTTGGGCTCCGGATATCATTCACTGCCACGGTTGGATGAGCGCATTGGCAGCTGTTTATTTAAAAACTGCTTACCGTAATGATCCGATTTTTGCAAACTCGAAAGTAGTAATGTCTGTTTACCAGTCTGACGAATTTGAAGGTGCATTGGATGGAAAATTTTCCAGCAAGGTTTTGTTTAATGACATGAAAAAAGAACATTACCATGTTGCCAAGCCAACGTATGCTAATGTTATTAACGAATGTCTCAAATACGTTGATGCGGTGGTAAAAGGAAGTGAGCCAATTCATAAAGACATTGAAAAACACATAAAATCAAACGATCTCCGTTTTGTTCAGTATAATCCGGAAGAAGATTTCGTTGGGCCACACTTAACATTGTATGAAGAGTTGCTTGAGGAATCGGTTGTTGCGAACTAATTGCAAAATCTTCATTTTAATTCCGGAATTTGACGCATGAATGGTTGGAAATTTTTATTGATTTTTTTATTGGTGGGCTTCATTTCTTCTTGCTCTGAAGACGACCAGACGGATCCAGGGATTATTCCTCAGGAAGACCTTTTAAATGCAAAGTATAGCGACACAACAACTCTTCAGTTGTTTGTAATTGAAGACGACACTGTAAGAACTGACAATGCTCGCTATGCAACCTTGGGTAGCATTTATGATCCTGAGTTTGGAAGAACAAGAGCCTCTTTTTTTTCTACTGTAAATGTTGCTCAGAAATATGAGAATCTGGGCACAAACCCTGTTCTCGATTCAATTGTATTAATTCTGCGATATCGTTCAACTTATGGGGATGGCACTAAGTTTAATGGCTATCAGGTAGTGGAGGTGATGGAAGTAACAGAACCAATTATCCCCGTTTCTTCAGACAGTGCTGGATACAATTCTTTTTCGCAGCTGTCTGTTCATCCTGTTCCTATTGCATCTCAAGGCTTTGCTCCAAAGTTTGTTTCTTTACCCAATCAGGGCACGGCCTTGCGCATTCGCTTAAACAATGTATTTGGGCAACGTTTCATTAATGCCGACAGCATTACGTCTAATAATATTCGCACTTTGCTTCAGGGCATTCAGGTGCGCATCGCGTCTTATTTATCTCAATCTGCAGGACAGGGAGGTATCATTCAATTTGATCTGCTCTCAGATGTTAGCCGCATTGCCATTTATTTTCATAACGATGAAAACCCGGGAGGACTTGAAATGAAACTCTTAACTACCGGATCATCCAATATTCGTTTTAATCAGTTTCAGCATGAATATTCTTCCACGGCTACAACTGAATTAATTAATCAACTGAACAGCGTTACACCGGTAAGCAGTTCGCGGTTTTTTCTACAATCCGGCCAAGGTATTAGGGCTAGGATAGCTTTTCCTCATCTTAAAAATTATATCAGTGATGGGAAAGTTATAGTAAACAAGGCAGAGCTCATTATTCCTGCAGATGAAATGCAAGACTATGCATTGTATCCTGCTCCTGCCAATCTAATAACATATACCCTGAATGATGACGGCACATACAACCTTACCGATGATTTTCAGTTTGCTTATTACGACAGTTACTATGACAATGTAAATAAGCAGTACCGTATTGTCATCTCTCAGCATATTCAACAGGTTTTAGAAGGCAAATACGAAACAGATGAATTGTATTTAGATGTTCCGCTGTTAAGTAAAAACACTGATGTAAATCGCGCCGTGCTTCATTCTCCCTCCCACCCAGTTCGAAAAATGAAATTGCATTTGGTTTACACACCGGTTCAAAATCAATAATATTATGTGTGGAATAGTTGGTTATATTGGGAAAAAACAAGCCTATCCAATTCTTATCAAAGGACTGCAAAGACTTGAATATCGCGGATATGACAGTGCCGGAGTTGCACTGCTTGATAAGCAAATTAACTTATATAAATGTCAGGGACGTGTTGCCGATCTAGAAGCATTCGTTGGTACAAAAAATACTAACGGCAATGCAGGCATAGGACACACCCGATGGGCTACACATGGTGCCCCAAGTGATGTAAATGCACATCCTCATTTTTCAATGTCGGAGGATTTGGTAATCATTCATAACGGAATCATAGAAAATTATGCAACCCTAAAAGAGGGATTAAAGAAACGTGGATACATTTTTAAGAGCGATACAGACACAGAAGTGCTGGTACACCTGATTGATGATATTCTAAAAAAAGAAAACGTAGCGCTGGAAGAAGCTGTGCGACTTGCTTTAAATGAAGTGATTGGAGCATACGCCATAGTAATCTTAAGTTCACACGAGCCCGAAAAATTAATTGCTGCAAAAAAGGGAAGCCCAATGGTAATTGGTATCGGCGATGAAGAATATTATATCGCTTCAGATGCTACTCCTATTATAGAATATACCAAAAACGTAGTATATCTGGATGAAGAACAAATAGCAATCGTACAGCCGGGGCAAGATTTAAAAATAAAAACGATTCGTAACGATGATATTACACCCTATATACAAGAACTGCAATTAGAACTGGAAAAACTGGAAAAGGGCGGATATGATCATTTCATGTTAAAGGAAATTTTTGAGCAGCCTAGATCTATACATGATAGTTTGCGCGGAAGAATGGATCCGGATACAGGACGCATCAGCATGGCAGGCATCATTGATTTTGAAAAGAAATTTATGCAGGCGGAACGTATCATCATCGTTGGGTGCGGTACGAGCTGGCATGCAGGTCTTGTTGGTGAATACCTGATTGAAGAATTTTCACGAATTCCTGTTGAAGTTGAATATGCTTCAGAATTCAGATATCGTAATCCTATTATCAGTGAAAAAGACATCGTGATTGCCATTTCTCAATCCGGAGAAACAGCCGATACGCTTGCAGCTATTCAATTAGCGAAACAAAAAGGAGCCACTATTTTCGGTATATGCAATGTGGTAGGATCGTCGATTGCACGTGCCACACACGCCGGCGCCTATACACATGCCGGACCAGAAATTGGTGTAGCTTCTACCAAAGCATTTACCGCTCAGGTATCTGTACTCGCATTGATTGCTCTTGCATTGGGATACAAGAAAGGACATTTAACACAGGTGAGGTATCATCAGTTATTACGCGAACTTGATACCATTCCTTCTAAAATTTCTGAAGCATTACTATCAGAAAAATTGGTGAAACAAATTAGTAAAATTTATAAAGATGCGCGAAACTTCCTGTATCTGGGACGAGGATTTAATTTCCCCGTAGCCCTGGAAGGTGCGCTGAAATTAAAAGAGATCAGTTATATACATGCAGAAGGATATCCTGCTGCAGAGATGAAACATGGGCCAATTGCACTGATTGATGAAGAGATGCCTGTGGTAGTGATTGCCAATCAAAATGCTTCGTATGAAAAAATTGTGAGCAACATACAGGAGGTGAAAGCACGCGGAGGAAAAATTATCGCAATTGTTACCAAGGGTGACAAGGAAGTGTCGGCTATGGCTGATCATTCCATTGAAATCCCTGAAGTGGAAGAGGCCCTGTCGCCGCTGGTTACGGTAGTTCCTTTACAATTACTATCGTATCACATTGCGGTGATGCGCGGATGCAATGTGGATCAACCGAGAAACCTTGCGAAGAGCGTTACGGTGGAATAAGACGCAACGAACCTTTTCAAAAAATTCATGTTTGTTTATCCAACGTATGCAACACTTATTCAAAAAAATGAGATTATCGCGCCTCATCTTTATTTTATTCATCACTATAGGTGTGCGTGATAGTTATGCTCAACAGATAAATACTATGCAAGAATCAAACAATCCATTATTGTGTAAACCCGAAAACGGAGCGTGTGAAATTCCCACCAACAGTTCAACACAACCTACAAAAGAAATTTCTCAAGCAGTAAATAAACCCGTTAAAATTATTTATTATACCGATCCCATCTGTTCATCTTGCTGGGGAATAGAACCTCAACTTCGAAAATTAAAACTGGAATATGGAAACAGTTTTGAAATAGAATACAGAATGGGCGGATTGCTTCCGGACTGGAGCTATAACAGCGGAGGAATTAGCAAACCCTCAGATGTTGCACACCACTGGGATGAAGTAAGTGCATACTACGACATGCCGATAGACGGAGATGTTTGGCTGGAAGATCCGTTGCATTCTTCTTATCCTCCATCTATTGCATTTAAAGCGGCACAATTGCAAGACAAGGATAAAGCCATTGTTTTTCTTCGCGAAATACGTGAAATGGTTTTTTTACAAAAGAAAAATATTACGAAGTGGGAATACCTCGCACTGGCTGCAGAAAAATCAGGACTGGATGTAGTACAATTCAAAAAAGATGCTGAAGGCGTTGCTATCGAACTATTTAATGAGGATTTAAAATATGGGCGAGAACTAGGCGTTCGTGGATTCCCTACCCTGTTTTTTACTGACAGTACAGGAAGAAAAGAAATTGTTTACGGAGCAAGACCTTATGCCACATTTGAAAAAGCATTGATAACACTTTATCCGGAAGCGAAAAAAAAGGAATACAACAAAACATGGACATTTATATTTTCAATCTATCCTACACTTTCTGCAAATGAGTTTGCAGCGCTCACAGAAATCAAACGCAACGAAAGTGAACTTATTTTAAATGGGTTGACGGAACAAGGAAAACTAGAAAAACTGAATACCAAAAACGGAGCGATCTGGAAATTGAGGGTTGAGGATTAAAGTTAAGGCTTAACCCGGCCAATTGTAAAAACATCTTTTAAAACCTTACCCCATCAAATCAATGTCAAACTGTACAAGATTTACAAACTCCTGTACGCGTTCATCCAGTTCTTTTTGGGTAAGCTCGCTCACACGGTCGATACCAAATTTTTCAACGCAAAACGAAGCAATCGCTGATCCATAGATCACAGCGCGCTTCATGTTGTCAAATGAAATATCATTTGTTCCAGATAAGTATCCGATAAATCCTCCGGCGAAGCTATCTCCTGCTCCAGTCGGATCAAACACTTCTTCGAGTGGAAGTGCCGGTGCAAAAAATAATTGGTTTTCATGAAATAATAATGCGCCATTTTCACCCTTCTTGATAATCAAGTAGCGCGGACCCATCTCCATTATTTTTTTCGCCGCTTTGATGATTGAATACTCTTTAGATAATTGTCTCGCTTCTTCATCATTGATGGTTAATACATCCACCTGTTTCAACACATCCATTAAATCATCCCAAGCAGAATCCATCCAGAAATTCATGGTGTCTAGCATCACTAACTTAGGGCGCTTATTCATTTGATCTAACACCTTCTTTTGTAAAGACGGCATCAGATTTCCAAGCATTAAAAAATCTTCATTTCGATAATTCTCCGGAACAATCGGATCAAAGGTTGCCAGCACATTCAATTGGGTATCCAATGTATCACGGCTGTTCATGTCGTTATGATATTTCCCGGCCCAGAAGAAAGACTTTTCTCCCTGCTTAATTTGTAATCCTTCCAGATTAATGTTTTTCTTTTTAAACTGATTCATTCCATACTCCGGAAAATCATCTCCTACCACAGACACCAGTCGAATATCCGGATTAAAAAATGAAGAGGCCAATGCAAAATGCGTGGCTGATCCGCCAACGATACGTTCTGCTTTTCCAAATGGGGTTTCAATGGTATCAAGGGCTACAGTGCCGACAACTAATAAGCTCATGGAATGTTTAATTTGGTGCCAAAAATAAGGAAAAGATCAAGACGGCGAATACCCTTGCTGTAGATTGCTTAATCAAAATGAATATCCTTAATATCTAATTCAATATTCACCTTGCCGTTCCATTCATTTTTCTTCAGGTTATACACGATATGAAATGGCTCACCGGTTTTGATTCGATCAAAATGACGGGCTTGTTTAAAAGCGATTGCGCCCACAGATGGCGTTTCTATCCCATCCTGATTCAAATACAATTTTAGATGAATATCACCAACAATTTTACTCCAGTTGTTAGCACGAACATTCCGTGTCATAAATATGGGATCCATGTTCCCCGGACCGAAAGGCGCAAAACGGGAAAGCAAATCAAAAAATGAGCGGTTGATTTGAGTAAATGGAATTTCTTCATCCACTTCAATTTCTGGAATTCTTAATTCCGCAGGCCATTGCTTATCTACAGCCTGATCAAATTTCTTTTTAAAGGAATCAATGTTTTCAATGGGTAATGACAGTCCTGCTGCATGAGTGTGCCCTCCGAAATGATGCAAGAGGTCCGCACATTCTTCAATGGCCGCATGCACATCTAAACCTTTCACTGAACGAGCAGATCCGGAAGCTACGCCATCTGCTGAAGTAAGAACAATGGTGGGTTTATAATGATTTTCAATAATTCGAGACGCAACAATTCCTACAACGCCTTTATGCCATTCCGGATGGTGTACCACATGCGAATGGGATGTAGCAAACCAATCATCGTTTTGAATAATATGCAACGCTTCTTCTGTAATTTTTTTATCTAGCCCTTTTCGGGTAGTATTTTGCTCATTGATTTCTTTCAGTAATGATTGCACATTCTCATCTCCATCCTGACTGATAAGCAAATCTACAGCTCCGCTACCATGTTTGATTCTTCCGGCAGCGTTAATTCGCGGACCAATTGTAAACACTACATCTTCCAATGTAAAATCAATGTTGATTCCGGTATAATTCCGAATGGCACGAATACCCGGTCTTGGATTTTCATTGAGTTTTTTTAACCCAAATGTTACCAGCACCCTATTCTCTCCCGTCACCTGCACGATGTCGCACGATGTGCTCACCGCCACCAAATCAAGATAATTCATGAGCTGATCTGTTGATACCGGTAACTTTTCAATCAATGCCTGCAAGAGTTTAAATGCCACTCCGCAACCGGATAAATTTTTGTTTGGATAATTACAATCTTCCTGCTTTGGATTAAGTATCGCTACTGCTTTCGGAATTTCTTCTCCGGGAATGTGATGATCACAAATGATGACATCCAGTTTTTTTTCTGCGGCATACTTTACCTTTTCGGGCGACTTGATTCCGCAATCAAGCGTTATCATTAATGATGCTCCCTGCACAACAGAAACATCAATTCCCTGTGTTGACATCCCATATCCTTCCGTGTACCGATCGGGTATATAATACATGATATGCGGATAATGAAGTTCATCTCTGAAAAACGAATACATCATGGCAACAGAAGTCGTTCCGTCGACATCGTAATCACCAAAAAAAATAATTTTTTCTCTGTTATTAATTGCGCTTACTATACGCTCAACGGCAAGCTGCATGTCTTTTAATAACCATGGAGTATGCAACTGACTTAATTCAGGTACAAAAAATATTTTTGCGTCATCATAATTTTTAATTCCACGATTGATGAGCAATGAAGCTGTAGCCTTACTGATATTTAGTTGTTGGCGTAATGCCTCAATTTCTGCTTCGGCAGGAGCCGGTTTCAGGGTCCATTTTTTATACATAATTTTTTATCATCCAGTTGGCAAATATACATGCTCCGATACACATTGTCAGGCTTAGAAAAATATTCAAAAACGCCAGTCCATACTGTTGGGTTTGTAAAAATTTCATGTTTTCTGCAGAGAAGGTGGAGAAGGTGCTTAGTCCGCCGCACAAGCCAGTTATCAATAACCATTGCATTTCTTTCGATAAAGACGCTTTGGTTTCAATCAATCCATACAACACTCCAATGAGAATACTTGCCATAACATTCGAAGCAAGTGTTGCAATGAAATGGTGCTTACTCACAACGTGCGTTGTGATTAATGAAATGGAATAACGAATGATTCCGCCAAGTGCACTCCCTGCTCCTATGAATAAAAAAGATTTTATCATATCTATTTTTAATGTGCTTCCAGCCAATTTTTACCCACGCCCACTTCCGCAACTATGGGCACCTGTTTTAGTGGTAACGCATCTTGCATACAATCCACAATCAACTTTTTCATCTCATCCACCTCCGAGTGGTGCGTATCAAAAATTAATTCATCATGTACCTGAAGAATCATTTTAGATTTCATTTTTTTGTTTTTCATCGCTTTGTCAATGCTAATCATTGCCAGCTTTATCATATCGGCAGCGGTACCCTGCAGCGGCATATTAATTGCATTTCTTTCAGCAAAACCTCTCACAGTAAAATTAGCAGAATGAATGTCTTTTAACCAGCGTTTTCTGCCCAAGAGGGTTTGCACATATCCATGCTCTCGTGCAAAATTGATTTGTGTATCCATGTATGTTTTTATGGAAGGAAACTCCTCAAAATAGTGATCAATAATTTCCTTGGCTTCCGTTCTGGAAATTTTTAAATTCTCTGCAAGCCCAAAGGCTCCTTGTCCATAGATAATTCCAAAGTTTACGCTTTTGGCTTTATGACGCATCTCTTTGGTAACTTCACTTTCACTGATGTTGTATACTTTCGCTGCGGTTGCCGTATGAATATCTTTTCCTTGTTTAAACGCATCGATCATGTGTTTATCTCCACTCATCTCTGCAACCAACCGTAATTCAATCTGAGAGTAGTCTGCAGATAATAATACATGATGTGCATCGCGTGCAATAAATGCTTTGCGAATTTCTTTTCCTCGATCCGTACGTACAGGAATATTTTGAAGGTTCGGATTTTGTGAACTCAATCGTCCGGTAACCGCAACCGCCTGCATGTATGATGTATGCACACGACCGGTTTGTTTATTCACCAGTAAAGGCAACGCATCTGCATAGGTTGATTTTAATTTGGTAATCTCTCTGTATTCAAGAATGCAATCAATGATGGGATGCGATGCGGCCAGCTTTTGTAATACTTCTTCTCCCGTTGCATATTGTCCGGTTTTAGTTTTTTTTGCTTTGGGATCGAGTTTTAATTTGTCAAATAAAATATCGCCGAGTTGTCGGGGAGAAGATAAATTAAAGGTTTCTCCGGCATATTCATAAACTTGTTTTTCAAGTGCTGTAGCCTGTGTTTGCAATTCATTGGAATAATCATTCAAAAATGAGATATCAACAGTTACACCCTCCATTTCCATTTCACAGAGAATAGGTACAAGCGGCATTTCTATTTTTTCAAACACATCAACAGTGTGTGTTTCTTTCAACATCGGAGCAAATGCTTTTTTCAGCTGATAGGTAACGTCTGTATCTTCATTGCAATATTCTGCCACATGTTCAACAGGAACATCACGCATTGTCAGTTGATTTTTACCCTTTGCTCCCAATAATTTTTCTGTGGGAACGGGTGAATAATGCAAATAGGTTTCCGATAGAAAATCCATGTTATGTCGCATCTCTGGTTGAAACATGTAATGCGCTAACATGGTATCAAATAATTCTCCCTTGCATTCTACTCCGTATTTTTTAAGCACTGCTAAATCATACTTGATGTTTTGTCCAATCTTCCGTATAGATTCATTTTCAAAGAATGGTTGAAATTCATTGAGAATTGATCGCGTTTCGGATTCATTTTCAGGCATTGGAATGTAAAATGCAACATGTGTTTTAAAACAAAATGAAAGGCCTACAATTTCAGCCGTCATCACATCCAGCGATGTAGTTTCTGTATCGATACACACTTCTTTTTGCTGAAGTAATTCATTCAGCAAATCTTTTCTCCAGTTGGCATCGTTAACAATAAAATACTGATGTTTTACATTTTCAATGGTACTAAACTTTTCTACTTCTTTTTCCTCTTCCATTTGATCACCCTGATCAAACAATCCCATTTGTGCACTTTTATTTTTAACGCCTGCGGCTATTGATTCACCCAATATTTTTTCACTCAGTGTTCTGAATTCCAGTTCTGCAAAAAGTGATTTTAATTTTTCTTTATCGGGATCTTCAAGAATCAGTTCCTCTTCTTTAAATTCAACGGGAACATCGGTAATAATCGTAGCCAACTGTTTGGAAAGTAATGCCAGGTCAGCATTTTCTTCCACTTTTTCTTTCATTTTTCCCTTTAACGAATCTGTGTTTTTGAGTAGGTTCTCAACCGTTCCAAATTCTTTCAATAATTTGATGGCTGTTTTTTCGCCCACACCGGGAATACCCGGAATATTATCTGCGGCATCACCCATCAATCCGAGCAATTCAATTACCTGTGCCGGTGAATCGACATCAAACTTTTTACATACTTCTTTAATGCCAAGTACTTCATCCGGACTACCCATTCTGCCTGGCTTATACCAAAATGTATTTTCTGTAACCAGTTGCCCATAATCTTTATCGCTGGTCATCATGTATGTTTTATATCCTTTCTCTTCCGCTTTTTTTGCAAGTGTTCCAATCACATCATCCGCTTCATAACCTTCCTTTATAATTAATGGTATTCTGAATGCATCAACGATACGGGCAATATATGGCAACGACTTCTGTAAATCTTCCGGCATTTCCTGACGATGCGCCTTGTATCCTTCATAAATTCCGTTACGTTCTGAAGCCTCTTCCTGCGGATCGAATACAACTGCAAGGTGAGTAGGTTTATGTTTTTTTATTACATCGAGAATCAGATTCGTAAATCCAAACATTGCTGATGTGTTCAGTCCGGCAGAATTGACCCGCGGATTATTGATAAATGCAAAATATGCCCTGTATACTAACGCATATCCATCCAATAAAAACAATTTTTTCTCTTCTGCCATAAGTAGCTTTTCCTTCGTGCAAGTTAATAATACGAATTGTTAATTTATAATGCATGGAATCTTTGCCATATTTTTAAGGGTTGTGTAGATTTGTATTCAAATCAATTGAGGCAGAAAGGCAAATGTTGAAGCAGAGTTTACAGCAAAAATTATTACAAAAACTGTCGCCGCAGCAAATTCAGTTAATGAAATTACTGCAGGTGCCGACTGCTGCTTTGGAACAACGCATCAAGGAAGAATTAGAAATTAACCCTGCGCTGGAAGAAGGAAAAGAAGAGGATTCGGAATATAATCAGGAGGAAGAATACAATGATGATCATTTGGAAGACACGGGAAATGAAGATGGAAAAAATGATGATATTGATCTAGATGACTACCTGTCAGACGATGATTATCCCTATTATAAAACGAGTGTATCCAATCATAGTGCAGATGATGAACATCGTGAAATCCCTTTTTCCGGCGGCATCAGCTTACAGGAATATTTAACCGGACAAATTGGTCTTCGTTCGCTAAGTGAACATGAAGAGATACTTGCGAAACACATCATTGGTAATATTGATGAAGACGGATATCTCCTTCGCGAACTGGAAAGTATGGTTGATGACCTTGCATTTTCAATGAACGTGGATACAGATATTCATGAGTTAAACAAAGTATTAAATACCATTCAGGATTTTGATCCTCCAGGCATTGGCGCACGAAACCTGCAAGAGTGTCTGATCATTCAATTGCGGAAAAAAGAAAAAAGTTCTCCATATACCGCACTGGCTATTCAGGTATTACAAGATTTCTTTGATGAATTTACAAAAAAACATTACGATAAAATTCAGCGCAAATTGAATATTACAGACGATGATTTGAAAAAAATTATCGGTGAAATATTGCATCTGCATCCCAAGCCGGGAAGCGCTATGGCTCAGACTTCAAAAAACACACATACCATCATTCCTGATTTTGTTTTAACGGTTGCGGATAACAAACTTGAAGTTTCTCTGAATGCAAAAAACGCTCCTGATTTAAAAATCAGCCGAACGTATGTGGACATGCTTGAAGGATTTTCAAAAAACAAAAAAAACAGTGATAAGACACAAAAAGAAGCGGTACTTTTTGTAAAACAAAAACTGGATGCAGCAAAATGGTTCATTGATGCCATTAAACAACGACAGGAAACACTAATGGCCGTGATGACGAGTATCGTAGAATTTCAAAAAGAATTTTTCGCCTCTGGCGATGAGGTTAAACTTCGTCCGATGATTTTGAAAGATATCGCAGATCAGATTGGATTAGATATTTCTACGGTGTCGAGGGTAGCCAACAGCAAATACATTGAAACCCCATTCGGGACATTCTTACTAAAATTCTTTTTTTCTGAATCCCTTTCAACTGAAAGTGGAGAAGAAGTTTCGTCGAGAGAAGTAAAAAAGATACTGAAAGACTGCATCGAAGGAGAAAACAAACGAAAGCCATTGACCGACGACAAGCTCGCAAAAATTTTAAAAGAAAAAGGATATAACATTGCACGCCGTACGATTGCCAAATACCGTGAACAGCTTGACATTCCGGTGGCTCGATTAAGAAAAGAATTACAATGATAAGATATTTAGCACTTGTTATTTCAGCGTTGTTTCATCCTTTATTTATGCCATTAATTGGTATGTATGTAATTATTCAGGACAATATTATTATGCGGTTAATCTTACCGGTTGAATTACATCATTTCATATACCTTACATTTTTTGTTTGCACAATCCTGTTTCCTGCACTTACCATTGCCGGTTTAAAAATCAGGGGGGCGGTGAGTAGTTTACATTTACCGACCAAAGAAGAAAGAAAGATTCCATTACTTGCCGGCAACATTTATTATTTCCTTGCTTTCTGGATTATTCAATCGGTTTGGTTAAGCACGGTTCTGAACGCCGTGATGATTTCGGGAATGGCAATATTAGTTCTGGTGTTGATGATAAATTATCGTTTTAAAATCAGTATTCACATGGCGGCATTAGGATCATTAACCGGCCTGTTAACTGTTTATACCGGCAAGATGAGTCTTGATCATCCTGAAATATTATACATCGTGGTTGGTATTTCCGGATTGGTTGGTTTTGCAAGAATGGCATTGAAAGCACACTCCTCTGCTGAACTAATTTCAGGATACTTCACAGGATTTATTACCCAATATATTTTATTGAACTGGGTATTTCAAAGTGTATGGCCTTAATGAATCTTTAGAATGGGGTAAAGCACAATCCCAGTGTAACAATATTACCTGTGTTTACGCCTTTGTTAGGTTCAAAGAATGGTGCAATCTGATACGATCCTGAAAGGTGAATTCGGCTGTAGCCAATTCTGAAAAATGCGGCATATCGCAATCTGCTGATGCCTGAAAGTTCGTGTTCTGTGATATGTATTTCTTTATCCAGATTGCCACCCGGACGATAATCAGGGCCAACATATTTTTCCCAGTTGGATACTACATATCCCAACTTAAAACCTGCGGCTAACTTAAATGTATTTCTCTTTGCTGGATTTAATCGGAAGCGGAATTCAATAGGTAATTCGATGATGGTAGTAGCCAACTTATACACTTTGTTGGTTCTTTCTGTTGTAGGTGAACCTGTATTAATAACAGGCTTTATCGGCTCAAAATAAATAGAATCCCCCGAATTTTTTCTGAAGAATTCATTGAAATAAATATTTTCAAAATTCATTCCCAGGCCTGCCGCAAAACTAAACGGACTTCTTCCCAATGGAATGTCCCACATCAGTGCAAAATCAAATCCTCTAGAAAACGGGCTTACAGTAGCTGTCTGAGGAGCATTCAGCATTCCGTTCCAGTTAAAATTCAAGATGATATTGTCCTGTTTTTTTGGCTTGGGTTTTTTCTTTGACGGATCTTCCAGTTTTAAAGTTGTTTCTGTTGTTGCAGGAGTGGTTGTTTGTGCCATGATTGTCGAAATTGACAATACGAAAAAGCAAAGAATGAAAGTTATTTTTTTCATGAATTTATTCTGAATGATACAAACCTACTAAAAAAAATTAAAAACATCATTTACAAGACTCCCATAGGAACACGTATTCCTCTTTTCCCATTACACTTTAAAGTAGTACAACCCTGTGCAATAAACAGAACGGATAAACATCCGACAACCAATAACAACAATTTAATTTTCATAGGCAGATTTATTTGATGTTATCTATTAAACGACAATATTGAATATTATATTTTCCTATCTTTGTAATAATAAAAAAAATACGCTCTTATGCTGTTTTCAATTTTTCTTGGTGTAGTTGGTCCATGGCAGGTAGTAATTATCATTGCTATTTTATTATTATTTTTTGGTGGTAAAAAAATCCCTGAGTTAATGAAAGGGTTAGGAAAAGGTGTGAAGGAATTTAAAGACGGAATGAAAGGAGAAGAAGAAAAAAATTCCGGCGATAACAAACAGATCAAAGAATAATTCAGGACTTTCACTAGCTATGCATTACCGGAGACTGGAGGATATACGCAATGATTTATTTTCCGGAAAAATAACATTTGAGCAACTCGTTGCTTCTTACTTGTTACGCATTCACGAAAGAAAACAACTCAATGTTTTCTTAGAAATATTTGAACATGAAGCGCTCGAAAAAGCCCGTCATCTTGACGAGTTGATTCGCACAAAAAAACAGGTTGGAAAACTTGCTGGAATGGTGATTGCCTTGAAAGATAATATTGCGTTCAAAGGACATCTCGTATCTGCTTCATCAAAAATTTTAAAAGGCTATACTTCCGTTTACAGTGCTACTATTGTTGATCGACTTCTTAAAGAAGATGCGATTATTATTGGTCGTGTAAATTGTGACGAGTTCGCCATGGGGAGTTCTAATGAAAAATCTGCTTATGGTCCTGTCTTGAATCCTGTTGATGAAAGTCGCGTGCCCGGAGGTTCTTCAGGGGGTTCTGCCGCAGCAGTGGCGGCCGATTTGTGTTTGGCGGCACTAGGTTCTGACACCGGTGGCTCAATCAGACAGCCAGCTTCTTTTTGTGGTGTGGTTGGATTGAAACCCACCTATGGCAGGGTATCCAGGTATGGACTAATAGCTTACGGATCTTCATTTGATCAGATTGGTCCAATCACTCATTCGATTGAAGACGCGGCATTAATCATGGAAATTATTTCCGGAAAAGATGAAAAAGACGCCACCAGTTCATCAAAAGTAGTAGAGCAAATGAATGATGTATGTAGTGAATTGCCTAAAAGTAAATTTGCCATACTGGATGTAATTGCAGACCATCCGAACATTCAGGCTGCAGTTAAAAAATCTTTTTTACATACCATTGAAAAATTAAAGGAGGCTGGGCATGAAATTGAAACGGTTAGTTTCCCTTACCTCGATTATTTAATTCCTTCATACTACGTCTTGTCAACAGCAGAAGCTTCTTCCAATCTTTCCCGTTACGACGGCATTCATTTTGGATACCGAAGTGAGAATGCAACAGACCTGGATTCTACTTACAAAAAAAGCAGAAGCGAAGGATTGGGAATGGAGGTAAAACGCAGAATTATGTTGGGCACATTTGTATTAAGTTCCGGGTATTATGATGCATACTACACAAAAGCACAAAAAGTAAGACGCTTGTTGAAGAATGCAACCATGGAGATTTTTAAAACCGCTGATTTTATTCTCTTACCATCAACACCGGCAACTGCATTTCCATTCGGACAAAAATCAAACGATCCGATAGCTATGTATCTGGAAGATATTTTTACAGTACAGGCAAATTTAACCGGAGTCCCCGCTATTTCAGTGCCTGCAGGAGAAGATGAAAACAATCTTCCAATCGGTATGCAATTGATGGGACGCAATTTCGAAGAAAAAAAATTACTTCAGGCGGGAAATACCATTTCCACATTTTTCAAGTAATTACATATTTTTTTAACATCTGCTTCGTTAAAACATCATTCCCTTTTTAGGAAAGTATTCGTATTTTTAGGCATCATTGTGAATTGGTTTAGTTATACTATGAAAAGTTTAGTTGTATTGTTTGCTTGTATATTGTTGTTTGTTCATTCTGTTGAAGCATCGCTTCCCGGTGTGAATGACACCGATCGTTTTAAATTTCAAAAAGATGATCCTATCCTATCACAAATGGATAGTCTGGATGTTGTAAATTTTTTCAAACGTCATACGTTCACTGCCGACGTTAACAAATTGAATATTTATAATTATGCAAAGGATTCTGTTCCGATGTTCAGTGACGATGTGTACAGACAACGCCTGCAAAAACTAGACAAACAATCGCCATTTGCATTAGATTACAATAATGATGTAAGAAAGTATATTGAATTATATGCAGTAAAAAGAAGAGGCACTGCTCAACGGATGTTGGGACTTGCAGAATTGTATTTTCCACTATTTGAAGAGGTGCTTTCAAAATACAATATGCCATTAGAATTAAAATATCTGGCCATTGTTGAATCAGCATTAAATCCAACCATTAAAAGTAAGGCCGGAGCCATGGGATTGTGGCAATTTATGTATGGTACCGGAAAGTTATATGGATTGCAAATCAATTCATACATCGATGAACGTTGTGACCCGATAAAATCAACGGAAGCGGCAGCGCGTTATTTAAAATATCTTTACAAATATTATAACAACGACTGGCAACTGGCACTTGCGGCATACAACGCCGGTCCGGGAAATGTAAACAAAGCCATTCGCAGGGCCGGAGGACAAAAATCATATTGGGAATTAAGACCATATTTACCAAAGGAAACCGGCGGTTACGTTCCAGCTTTTATTGCTGTTAACTATGTAATGGCTCATCATAAAGAGCATAATATTTATCCGCAAAAACCTAAATATTTTTATTACGAACTCGACAGTATTTACATCAAGCAACACCTTTCATTTAAACAGGTTTCTGATTATTTAAAAATTCCTATTGAAGAATTACGAATATTAAATCCTGCATTTATTAAAGATGAAATTCCGGAAACAGAAAATGGATATCCTTTGTTCTTACCCAAGAATTTAATTGGAGATTTTATTGCCAACCAGGATTTAATCATGAAAAAATCGGAGCCGGTTGTTTCCATTGAAACCCCTGTTAAAAAAGACACTGTAACAACAACTACTACGCCATCCAATAATACAGGCGCGGCAAATGAGGTGGTATATAAAGTACAAAAAGGAGACTGGTTGTCGAACATTGCAAAAAAATTTAATGTAAGTGTTCAGCAAATTAAAGATTGGAACAAGTTATCTTCTGAGACGCTTTATGTGGGTCAGATTCTTAAAATTCAAAGTTCAAACGAAACGAATACAACTGTAAATTCTACCAATACCACATCACCGCCGAAGCAATCAGGCAGCACGAAGTACCATACTATTCGAAGTGGAGATACATTATGGGGGCTTGCTCAGAAATATAATACATCAATTGATAATTTGCGGAAGTGGAATAATTTATATTCCGGAAAATCAATTCATATAGGAATGAAAATTATTGTTTCAAAAGGTTAATGTCTAAGCTGTTTTATTTTTTACTTTTTATTTTTTCCATTACTTTTTTTTCATGCGGAAAAGGAGACCGAGCACTGCCCAAATCATCAGGAAAAGAAGGTGAAATATTAATCATTATTGATCAGCAATACTGGAATCATCCGATTGGCGATAGTATTAAGAATTTTTTTCAGCAGGATTTTATTGGTCTTCCACAGTCGGAGCCATGGTTTAAACTATACAAGATTTTTCCAAAAGATTTTACCCTTTCATTTAAAACCGCTAAAAATATTTTAATTTTTTCCATTGATCCCAAGCATCCTGTTGGGCAGCCAACTTTAGAAATTGGGTATGATAACTGGGCAAAAGATCAACTTGTTATTCGACTTACCTGTAATCACCCGAATGAATTTCAATCTGCCTTTGAACAAAAAAGAAATCGGATGGTAGAATTGTTTAAACAAAAAGACAACCAGCGCTTTCGTGAAAAATACAGAAAAACACTTTCAGCTGATGTTGATCAGCAATTAAAAGAAAAACTACAGTTATCAATGACTGTACCCGAAGGGTTTTATGTGAACAGCCAGGGAGAAAATTTCATGTATCTGGTGCATGATGCCATGAAAAATTTAGGAGGACTTCAGCATCAGATAACCCGTGGAATTTTTATTCATACATTCCCATACACAGACACAAAAACGTATTCAAAAAATTTCCTTTTTTCAATCCGAGATTCATTGACAAAAATTTACGTTCAGGGAAAGACCGATAGTTCATACATGAAAATTGAAATGCTTTTTCCACCAGATACATCCATTACTAAAATGAATGACATGTATGCAATGGAAACAAGAGGGCTGTGGAAAATGGAAAACTATTTTATGGGCGGTCCATTTTTAAACTACATCGTATATGATGAAAAAAATAAACGAATCATTTTGATTGATGGATTTGTTTTTGCGCCAAGGTTTGATAAAAGAGACTACATGCTACAGTTGGAGGGGATATTGCAGTCTAT
>JBILKR010000030.1:0-21482 GCA_044376575.1 Flavobacteriales bacterium
GATGATGACAAAATGGTTTTAAGAATTTTCACATGTGAAGTATCTGAAAAACTAACTTCTTTTTGATGTTTGTTTTTTTGAGACATCAGTGCTCCTGATATGCCTTTCTCAGCTTCCATCATAAAACCAAGCACATAATCATAGCCCATGATTTTTCCAATCTGATGTATTGCTTTTGCTCTCCATGATGGGCGGTTAATTGAAGAAAAATCAATCCCATGCTTTTGTGAAAAAGCTACCGCATGACTCGTTTCTATTTCACTCATCTGTTTAAACACATTTGCAATTACCGGGTCTGATTCGTTTTCAGCCAATACGTGATATAAATATGCAGCATCTATTTCTGTCTGAATTTCAGTTTTTTTATTCATCTTCTTTCTGTTTTTGATATTGTGCAAATAAAAAATAAGCTCCGGTTAATACAGGATATTGATTATGAAGTTCTTTAAAATTTAATACTTCGGTCATACCATTATGGGTTTTACCTGTTTGAATCTCTTTTAACTGAAATGTATTTTTTGCATTTTCAATCATACAATATTTTTTTCCGTTCATTTCCTGAATTGAATTTTCAGGTAATACATATACAGAATCTGCATTGGTATGAATCTGTGCAGTAGTGAACATTCCACTAACAATTTCAGGATAATTTTCTTCAATGTGAGCATGCACATTTACGGTTCGACTCATGGGTTCTACTTCCTCTCCTATTAGTTTTACATATGCTTTATATTCTTTTGAAGATCCCTGTAATTGAAAAAATACAGGTTGTTTGGGCTGCACAGACATAATGTCTTTCTCAAAAACTTTTAATTCCACATGCAGGTGATCTTTATTCAGAATAACCATAATTTCTTCATCATCACGAATATATTTTCCGACGTTTACTGTAAAATTACCCACATATCCGCGAAACGGAGAATATAGTGTAACTTCAGACTGAATAATTCCTTTAGAAAGATTATCAATTTTAATTCCCAGCATTTTCAATTCAGCTTCTAGTGAGCCTAACTGATTTTTCAAACCTGTAGCATCAGACTCGGCCTTATCAAAAAGTTTTTGAGTGGTTGCATTTTCGTTTTTCAATGTTGACTGGCGTTTAAATTCAGACTCAGCAAAGGTAAGTTGAGCATTCACTTCAAGATATTGTTTCTGTAATGAAATATATGACGGATGAGATAATGTAACCAAGCGTTGGCCTTTATTTACTTTATCGCCAGGCAATACAAAAATTTCTTTAATCATTCCGGGCATCGATACATATATGGATGCCTTAGCATCCGGAGGAATATCTACAATTCCATTACAGTATACTACTCCGGGAGAAATTACTTTTAATAAAGGACCAGATTTTATGCCTGCTGTTTTTATCTGATCGTCCGTAAGTAGCAGTTGTTCTGAATTTGTAATTATTGCATCAGCAACAGTTTTATCTAAAGATTTTTTACAACTACTGAAAATTATTATAAAAGATAAAGCGAAAATTAATATTTTGTTCATGACATTGAGTTAATTAAATTTTTCCACTGATAAATAAATAGGCCAGTAATAATTGTTTGAATTTTAATTTTTCATCCAGGTATTCGTATTGTATTGAGATGGCCTGTTGATAATGTATAATGTATCCGGTATAATCCAAATCACCAAAGGTATAGCGCTGTTGAATCTGTTTGATTACTTCATTGGATTCATCTAGAAGTTTTTGCTCATAATCTAATAACTTTTGTTTTGAATTGAACAACTGCAGTTTCAGATTCTTTAATTCATTCTTCGTTTTATTGGTTTGAAATTCCAATTCATTGGTTGACTTTGCCACCTCATACTTTGCAGTTTTCACTGATGCATATACAGAAGGAGATATCAACGGAATACCTACTCCAACAAAAAACCCCTGAAAACCGCTAATGTGTTCAAGTTGTTGATTAAAATATGCTCCGTTAAATGTAGGAGCAAATTGAGAAGCATTCACAGCCACATTCTTTTTTGATAATTCCTGTTGTAATACATAATTTTTAATCATGGGTATATCAGTTGTATTTTCCTGGGCTTGAATAATTGATTCTATTGATAATTCTGCTGATTGATCCTCAATCATAAAAGGATTTTTTATTCCGCAATACAATTGAAGTGAATTCAGTATTTGCTGATAACCCGCCTCCCATTCAAGCATAGCATGCTGAATTTTTACAGCTTGTTGTTCAACAGATAATTTTGAAATCAAGTCGATATCAGAAGCAAGATAACGCTGATGTGTAATGCGTGACATTTCTGTCATAGATTCTAATTCTTTTTGCAGGATTTTTTTTCTTTCATCTGCAATCATTAATTCTTCAGCCATTCCCCAAATCTGCCATTTCACTTCCTGTTTTTTTTGCAATGAAAAATTCTTCATTAATTCCACACGTTGCTTTAAATATGAAGTATTCAGTGCATGATGAAAAATATTACCTAGAGACTGACTAACATTAAAATAATTATCTACCAGAGATGAGTTAATCTGACCACGTTGCAATGAAAACTCAGTATTGGGGATATTCCATGCTGATGAAATATCTGACTTGGCAATCCTAACATCCAGTTCAGCATTTTTTAATTGAGGAGAATACATTGCTGCAGAATCCAATAACTGATTTACAGTTAAACGCATTGTATCTTTTGGAGATTGAGCAAATGAAGTAAAGACAGAAATCAATAATAAAATGGTAAGTATAGCAGTGACTGGTTTACTTTTTTTACCGGAAAAAATTAAATAAATGATCGGTAATAAAATCAAGGTTAGTAATGTTGAAGTAATAAGGCCTCCGATAACCACTGTAGCCAGTGGTCGCTGTACTTCACCACCCGCTGACTGACTGATGGCCATTGGAATAAATCCCAACGAAGCCACAGCAGCTGTCATTAAAACAGGACGTAAACGTGTACGCGTTCCGTAAATTATTCTTTTTAATACGTTGGTATTACCTTCCAATTCGAGTTGTTTAAAATATCCGATTAACACAATTCCATTTAATACTGCTACTCCGAATAAAGCAATAAAACCTACACCTGCAGAAATGCTGAAAGGCATACCCCTGAGAAACAATGCAACTATACCTCCAATAACTGCAAGTGGAACTGCAGTGTAAATCATTATCGCATCTTTTAAAGAACCAAAGGCAAAAAATAACAGAATAAAAATCAACAACAATCCGATTGGAACTGCTATTGCCAGGCGTTTTTTAGCATGTTGTAAATTTTCAAATTCACCGCCGTAAGTTACGAAGTAACCTTCAGGTAAATCTAATTTTTGATCCAGTAACTGTTGAATTTCATTAACCAGCGACTGAATATCACGGTTCCTTACGTTAATACCTATCACTATTCTTCGCTGTGCATTTTCTCTTGAAATCAACATAGGTCCTTTTGATTGGGTAATATCACAAAGTGCTGACAAAGGCACAAGTTGACCTGAATGACCTCTCAAGTAAATCCTGTCAAACACCTGAACATCTTCCCTGCTCTTTTGTGCAAAGCGCAATACCATGTCAAACTTTTTTTCACCTTCATACACGACGCTTACCGGTTCACCTGCAAAACCACTACGAATTGAGCGATTCACATCCATTACAGATATGCCGTGCAATGCCAGTTTCTGACGATTGGGTTTGATAATTAATTGCGGCAGGCCTTCCACCTGTTCAACCTTTATATCAGCAGCACCCTTAATTCCTGAAATGATTGAAGCTGCCTTATTCGCCTGATCGAATAACTGATTCATATCATCTCCGAATATTTTAATGGCAATATCAGCTTTTGTTCCGGTCATCAATTCATTAAAGCGGAGCTGAATAGGTTGTGAAAATTCGAAAGAAACACCGGGTAGTGATTCCAACATTTTTTTCATTGAATCTACCAGTTCTTCCCTCGTTTTTGCTGAAACCCATTCATCTTTATTTTTCAGTATGATCATGATATCTGTATCTTCCATACCCATTGGATCAGTTGGTACTTCAGCTGTTCCAATTTTTGAAACAACATTGATTACTTCAGGGAAATGCTGTATTAATTGGGCTTCAACAATGGTTGTTGTTTTTACCACTTGTTGAAGTGAAGTTCCGGGAACCATACTCATTTGCATGGCAAGATCACCTTCTTCAAGCGTTGGTATGAAAACTGAACCTAATCGTATAAAAATTAAGATACTGCCAATAAATAAAATCAATGACAGACCAATCACGTAATACTTTAAACGTATTACCCATTTCAACGTAGGCACAAAAAGAGAATCAAGAAAATTCATAATACGGTCTGAAAAGGTTTTCTTGTGTTCTATTTTTCTACTCAAGAAGATTGAAGAAATCATTGGAACGTAGGTAAGAGATAAGATCAATGCACCAAGAATCGCAAAACTTACAGTTAGTGCCATAGGTTTGAACATCTTTCCTTCAATACCTACCAGGGCCAAAATAGGAATATACACAATCAGAATAATCACCTGACCAAACACAGCAGTTCGCATTAATTTTCCGGATGTATGAACTATACTATTATCCATTTCCTGCTGCGATAATTTTGTCCTGAATTTTGAATGATTCAGTGCATGCAATAATCCCTCTACTATTACAACTGCTCCATCAACCACCAGACCAAAATCAAGCGCACCCAACGACATTAGGTTTGCTGAAACACCCGTTAAGTGCATCATTCCAAATGCAAAAAGCATTGACAATGGGATCACAGAAGCGACGATAATTCCAGCCCTGAAATTACCCAGTAACAACACCAACACAAATATGACAATGAGACCACCCTCAAGTAAATTTTTGGAAACTGTGTTTATTGTTTTATCAATCAAAGATGCACGATCAATAAAAGGAACTATATCTATTCCTTCAGGTAATGTTTGTTTTATTTTTTCAATTCTTTCTCTCACTTTAGCAACCGTAGCATAAGAATCAGCACCTTTAAGCATTAAGGTAATTCCACCCACTACTTCTCCTTTTCCGTTCATGGTCATGGCGCCAAAACGTTTAGCACTTCCGAATTTAATTTCAGTGGCAACATCTTTTACATAAATAGGAATATCATTCAGGTTCTTTATATAAATATTTCCAATTTCATCCAGTGATGCAACCATCCCGACCGATCTTATATATAAAGCATTCGGACCTTTTTCCATGTAACTGGCTCCGGTATTGGCATTATTTTCTCCAAGCACGGTTAATAATTCATCAACAGTAACATTCATGGAAGCCAATTTTTCAGGATCAACCGATACTTCATACTGTTTTAAAAATCCACCAAAACTGCTCACTTCAACGATACCCTTCATACCGGTCATTTGTTTCTTGATCACCCAGTCTTGAATGGTTCGCAAATCAGATAATGAATACTGATTCTCGTAACCCGGTTTTACTTGCAACACATATTGAAATATTTCGCCAAGACCAGTTGTAATCGGCATTAATTCAGGAATACCAAGTTCCTGTGGAATCTCATTGGAGACAACCTGCAACTTTTCACCAACCAATTGTCTTGCCTGAAGTGTGGGAATATGGTCTTCAAAAATGATGGTTACTACAGAAAGTCCGAAACGAGAAATAGACCTTACCTGCTCTACCCCATTTAAATTTGACATATTGCGTTCTACAGGCTGAGTGATGAATTTTTCTACCTCTTCAGTAGATAATGTTGAAGATACGGTAACTACCTGCACCTGATTGTTGGTAATATCAGGAACAGCGTCTAAAGGGACTTGTAAAAAAGAGAAAATTCCCCATCCTATCAATCCTAAGGTAAACAATGTAATAATCAATTTCTGTTGTACAGAAAATGAAATGATTCGTTGAATCATATTAAAATAAATTTTAAATAAACTGAAATAAAAAAGGAAAGGTGAATTTATCCTATGGGCGGGCCACGATGAACAATAGATGTAAGTAAATTAAATTGCGATACAATTGTTTTAAATACTGGGATGTATATTTTTTTAGCAAGAACAGGAAAAACAAAAAAAGCAGTTACCAAACAAAAAGGAATAAAAAAATCATCAGCATCAATATTTGCAGACTGATGAAAAACTTCCAGATGATTCTCTCCTAAATCAACTTTGAATAAATCAATGATTTTTTTTGCTACCGGATGAGTTATCTGTATTTCAGATTGTCGCATATCCGAAGCATGAGCATGAGGTACAAGTCCATGAATAAAAATCACGAAGAAAGACAGACAGATAAAATAAAATTTAACCCTCATTAAAATCAAAGGTAAAAAAAACATGTAACAGATAAAAAAGAATAAGTTTTAAAGAAATATGTTTTACGCTGTAGCTCTGCGAATACGATCATTTATACCTTCAGCACCGACGATACCATAAATCTCTTCTGTATAAATAATATCAAGATGAAGCTGATCTAGTTCTCGCATAGCTGCATATAAATTTCTTGCGGCTTCAAATATATTTCCGCTTTCAGATAAAATACGCTGGTTTGCAACCGGAAATAAAGGGTGAAAATGTTGAAATGCAAGATATCCGGCATTTTTTTTCATGAATACTTCATCTTTATTTTTTATCAGCTTCATGGTAGTTTTAGGTGCATAATGTGAAAGCAGCATCCCCGGAGCCTTTGGGTGTGAAGATATTTTAGATGAAATCAATACTTCTCCTACAATTTCTTCGATCATTGATTTAGTAATAATACCAGGTCGGTAAATTACAGGATAATCATTCTCAAAGCCAACAATAGTTGATTCAATTCCTACTTCACAAGTACCACCATCTAAAATATAAGGAATATCATTACCTAATTGCTGAAAAACGTGTAACGGAGTGGTTGGACTGATATAACCAAATGGATTTGCACTGGGTGCCGCAAGTGGAAAATCCAACTTACTCAAAAGTTCTATTGTCATTGGATGACGGGGAACACGAAGAGCCACTGTATCCAAACCAGATGTAACATTAAAAGGAATATTTTCTTTTTTCGGCAGAACAAGTGTAATTGGTCCCGGCCAGAATTTTTCAGCAAGCAGTTTTGCTTTTACAGGGATGTGCTTTGCATAATCTTCAAGAGAATCAACACCTTTAATATGTACAATCAGCGGATCGAAATCAGGTCTTTTCTTCACAGAAAAAATACGTTGAACTGCGCTCACATCCAATGCATTGGCTGCCAATCCATATACCGTCTCCGTTGGTATAGCCACCACTTCTCCTGAAATCAGAAATTGCGCTGCATGTTCAATATCTTTACCAATAATTGCCGCCATGGTTCAAAAATATAAAAATCTTTCGTTCATATTGGTTTGTGTTATAAGAGGTTTGATGTATTTTTAGGCAGTAAAAATTTTACAATGAAAATCTCACTCAATTGGTTAAATACATACTTACAGCAACCTGTAAATGCTGATAAAGCAGCTGATATCCTTACTCGTGTGGGTTTGGAAGTAGAAGGTATTGAAGTTATCGAGAATATTCCTGGAGGATTACAAGGTGTTGTAATAGGAAAGGTATTGAAAAAAGAAAAACATCCGGATGCAGACCGATTAAGTGTAACTCAGGTTGATGTTGGAAACAGTGAGGTATTACAAATTGTATGCGGAGCATCTAATGTTGATGCTGGACAAACCGTAGCTGTGGCTTTGCCTGGTACCACAATCTATGGAAAAGGAGGGGCATTGAAAATAAAAAAATCATCCATCAGAGGTATCGAATCCAATGGGATGATCTGTGCAGAAGACGAGATTGGATTGGGTGATTCTCATGAAGGAATCATGGTATTACCGGATCAATTAGCCGCAGGAACTCCTGCTGCTGATTTCTTTGAAATTGAAAGTGATACCATGCTCGAATTAAATATTACACCTAATCGGGTTGATGCAACATCTCACATGGGTGTAGCAAGAGATATCGTTGCATACATGAGTATTCACGGAGAGAACAATAATATTAAAAAACCTCTAACTGTTATAAAAGCTGAAATTAAAAACGCTCATCATAGTATTTCAGTAATTATTGAGAATAATAATGATTGTCCGAGATATACCGGTGCCTTGATAGAAAATATAAAAGTAAAAGAATCACCGGCATGGTTAACCAATAAATTAAAAACAATCGGATTAAAACCCATTAATAATATTGTTGACATTACTAACTATGTTCTTTTTGAAACCGGACAACCACTGCATGCTTTTGATGGCAAGGCAATCAAAGAGAATGAGATACATGTAAAAAAAGCGGGAGCCGGTGAAATCATCACAACACTTGATCAGGCAGAGCGAAAACTAACTTCGGATGATTTAATAATTTTCAATTCATCAGAACCCATGTGTATTGCAGGTGTATTGGGTGGAATACATTCAGGCGTAAATGAAAATACAACTTCAGTTTTTATTGAAAGTGCTTATTTTAATCCAACAACGATTCGTAAAACAGCTAAATATCACGGCATACACACTGATGCATCATTTCGTTTTGAAAGAGGAACAGATCCTAATATGACTGTTTATGCACTTCAACGTGCAATTGATTTGATGTGTGAAATTGCTGGTGGGGAGTTGAAAGATAATATTATTGACATATATCCTGAACAAGTAAAACCATTTGTATTTACTATGCTATGGAAAAAACTAAATCAGGTTTCAGGTATTGATTTTCCAATAGCAACAGCAAAACAAATCATACAATTACTGGGTATCGAAATCATTAATGAAAATGCTGAAGGCATTGAAGTGGCTGTACCCACAAACAAAGTAGATGTAATTAGAGATATAGATCTCATTGAAGAAGTAATGCGGATTTATGGTTATGATAAAATTGAATTACGCGACACGTTATCTGCTGTTTTCAAAAATGAGAAAGAAAACTCACCACGTCGAACAGTAACAAAAATCAAAAAATTACTTACTGCCAATGGATTTAATGAGATTCTGACACTCTCATTAGATCATGCCGAAAACTACAAATCATGGCCGGAAGAAAATCAAAAGGAACTTATTCATCTTGAAAATCCAATTAGCTCTGAATTAGATGTAATGAGAAGAAGTATGCTCTTTACATCTCTTCAAGTTGCGGCTCACAATCTGAACAGAAAAAATAGCCGATTGAAACTATTTGAATTGGGAAGAATTTATTTTAAAGATAATGATGCGCAGTCCGAAAATCATACAGAAAAATACAAGGAAAGTCAACAATTAAGTATTCTTATATCCGGTGATGAATTTCAGGATGCATGGTATTTGCCGGAAAGAAAATCAGATTTTTTTGGAATCAATGGAATTTGTGAAAGTATTGTTGAAAGCTTACGGATACCATATTTTAAAATTTCACCTATTGATAGTCATCATTTTTATGAAAAGGCATTTGCTTGCTACTCTAAAATGAATAAACAAACACCTATATACATTTGTGGTAAAATAAGTAAGAAAACGCTTAAACAGGTTGACATTAAACAGGACATCTGGTTTGCTGAATTCAATTGGGATCTTGTACTTAAAAGCATTCCAAATGCTGCTGTAACATTCAGCGAGTTGCCTAAATTCCCTATGGTAAAGAGAGACCTTGCACTATTGCTGGATAAATCAAAAAACTATAACGAAATCTATTCGGTTTCTCAGAAAACAATAAAAGAGAAATTGAAAGACGTACAATTGTTTGATGTATATGAAGGGAAAAACATTCCGGAAGGAAAAAAATCATACGGTGTTCGTTTCACTTTTTACAATAAGGAAAAAACACTGACAGATCAGGAAATTGAGAAATACATGGATCAGGTGATGACTGCACTTACAGATCAATTGGGTGCTGAAATCCGAAAAAATTAATCTTATGTTTTTTGGAAGTAAAAACAAAAAAGATTTTTTCAAGTTCAAGGACCTGAAAATATATGCATCAACACAAAGTCTTGCAGAAAACAGCAAGATGTACAGGACTGTTTTTGATAAATCTGAAATCAATTACCTGTACTTTGAATTAAGTATTTTCAATAAACTTTTCGATGAAGACGAATGGGAAACCAGTGTTGAATTCCTTATTTATGAAATAAAAGAAAATAATACCAGAAAAGAAGTCTGTAAACTTACATCTGAAAAGAAAATTACTAAAGATATGAACATCGTTTACTTCAGAGAAGGCTGGGGAAATGATGGTTACGGAAGTTTTTGGTGGAATGGAAATTTTGAAGTAGAAGCATATATTGAAAATACGCTGGTGGGCAAAAAAAACTTTTACATTGAAAAAGAAGGTGTAATTAATGAAAAGCAAAATCCTTACTTTAAAATAAAATCAGTTAAGTTATATAATGGAGAAAGTACAGGTGTTGATAGTAAAAAAAGAATTTATTTAAGTGCATTCAATCAACATACTACAAAATATATCTGGTGCGAAATTGAAATAGAGCACCTATTGAACAAAACTCACAATATTGAGATCTTCCTGAATTTTTATGAAAAATCAGGTTTGATCAAGGCATCATTAAATCAATACTACCATATTAAGAAAGACAATTTAGAAAGTTCAACCATCTTCAATAACGGATGGGGAAGTAATCAAACAGGAACCTGGCATAAAGGGAATTATTCATTGCAGATAATGAGTATGGGTTCTATACTTGCAGTGGTACCTTTCGAAATTGGAGATGAAGATATACAAGGCATACCTGAAACATTCTTTCCCGGAGAAGACAAAAAAATTATTTCTACTACACAAAACGATAAAAAAACAGAGAAGAAAGAAGAGGCTGGATTTAAAGAAGTATCGCTTGAAGATGCTATAAAAGAGTTGAATGAATTGATTGGACTTTCAAACATAAAAACGGAAGTCACCAACCAGATGAATTATTTAAAATTCATTCAATTAAGAAAAGAAAAAGGAATAGAAGAAAACGCTGTCATTAATCTAAACTCAGTATTTACTGGCAATCCCGGAACTGGGAAAACTACTGTTGTAAATTTACTTGGAAAAATTTATAAAGGTTTAGGGTTACTATCTAAAGGACATGTAGTTGAAGTTGATCGTGCTGATTTGGTGGGTGAATATATTGGTCAAACTGCACCAAAAACAAAAAAACAAATTGAAGCCGCACGCGGAGGTATTTTATTTATTGACGAAGCGTATGCACTGGCAAGAGGTGGTGAAGATTCCAAAGATTATGGGAAGGAAGTTATCGAGATCATTCTAAAAGAAATGAGTGATGGTCCAGGAGACATTGCCATTATGGTTGCAGGTTATCCCAAAGAAATGAATGTGTTTTTAAATTCTAATCCCGGATTAAAATCCAGGTTTGGGAACTATTTCCATTTTGAAGATTATCTTCCTGATGAATTAATGGAAATTGCTAAACAGTTTGCAAACAAAAAGAAAGTTCATTTTGATAACGAATCAAGTAAGTTTCTCTATCAAAAACTTACAGATGCTTATCGAAACAGAGACGTTTCATTTGGGAATGCTCGATTTGTTACAGGAATTGTTAATGAAGCCAAACAAAATATGGGTTTGCGCATTATGCAATTAGAGCCTGATAAAATTGATGATACCATATTAACTACCATTTCACTTGACGACATCAAAAAGATTTTTACCGGTGACATTAAGAAGAAACTGAATCTTACAATAGACCTAGAATTACTGAAAGAAGCTACTGATGAGCTCCATCAGCTTATAGGAATGGAGAATATTAAAAAAGAAGTTCACGAATATATCAAGCTGGTAAAGTATTACAGGGAAATCGGGAAAGATGTTTTACACCAATTCAGTTTACATTCAGTCTTTACCGGTAACCCTGGAACAGGTAAAACTACAGTAGCAAGAATACTTGCAAAAATATACAAGGCACTGGGATTACTTGAAAAAGGTCATCTTATAGAAGTTGACAGGCAATCATTGGTTGCAGGTTATGTTGGACAAACAGCGGTTAAAACAAAAGAAGTGATTGATCAGGCTATGGGTGGCGTATTATTTATTGATGAAGCATATGCTTTAACCAATAAAGGCAGTAATGATTTCGGATTTGAAGCCATTGAAGTATTGTTGAAAAACATGGAAGATCATCGTGGAAAATTCGCGATAATTGTTGCGGGATATACAGACGACATGAAATCCTTTCTTGAAATAAATCCGGGATTGCAATCCAGATTCGATGAGACATTTGAATTTAAAGACTATTCTGTAGATGAATTATATCAGATTGGCGTTTTAATAGCAGGCAAAGAAGAACTTAATTTCAGTTATGAAGCCGCAGAATATTTCAAAAAGTACTTGGAATTTATTTATGAAAAAAGGAATAAATTTTTTGGTAATGCCCGAGAAGTCCGAAAAATAATTGAAAAGACCATCAGAAATCAACATATTCGATTAGCATCAATGGATAAAGAAAAAAGAACCATGGCAATGATTCAGACCATTGAATTAAGTGATCTGGAAGAATTTAAAATGGAAGATAAAAAAACAGGAAAAAAAATAGGGTTCAATTAATTGAACCCTATTTTTTATAGATAGATGATTACTATTCGTCAGATTTTACCTTTTGAGTTTTCTTCTCATCATTTACAGCATTGTTTCCTGATTTATTTTCAGAAGAACCATGTCCGTGACCACTACAAGATTTCGTTTCTGCTGTAGAACATTTCTTTTCTGATCCTGTTGATGCAGTACCTTTTGAGCAACATGCTTTAGTTTCTGCTGTTCCTTTAGAAGAACATGATTTAGCTTCAGCTGTACCTTTTGAGCAGCATGACTTAGTAGATTTCTGTTCCACTGAATTATTAGAATTATTTTGAGCGGAAACAAACATAATTCCACCAATCAAAATCATTGAGGTTAAAATAATCTTTTTCATATTTTTTTTATTGATTTTCAAATATACAACAATTCAATTTCTTATTCAAAGATTAACATAATTTTTAAAATACGCCTTGATTTTCATTTATTTAGGCTCAGTATTTGATTGATATACACTTAAATTTATCAAAATATTTTTATGAAATCATTTGTTTTATTACTTGCAATTTTCACTGCCATTCAAATACAAGGTATAGGTCAATCAAAAATTGAAGAAATTAAAATTTATACATCCGCACAGTGTGAAGAATGTAAAAACAGAATTGAAAAATCTTTATACAAAACAAAAGGTGTGATATCTGCCAATCTTGATGTAAGCAATAAGATTGCAACTGTTATTTTCAGAAATAATAAAACAGATAAAAAATCTATTCAAACAGCTATCAACAATGCAGGGTATGATGCAGATGATTCTCCAGCTAACACTGAAGCATATCATGCATTACCGGCATGTTGTCAGAAAGGAGGAATGGATCAACCAACAAAATAGATTTATTCTTTTATAAATTTCTAATTTTCTTCTCCCAGTTCCATGCAGAAAGTAATGCCTCATTCAATGACATTTTAGGTTCCCAGTTCAATAATTTATGTGCTTTTGAAGCATCTGCCCATACTTTTTCAACATCACCCGGTCTTCGATCAGTTTTTTCAACAGGTAATTTAATTCCTGTTGCATCCTGAAATGAATCAATCAATTGCAAAACAGAAACTCCATGACCTGTGCCTATATTAAATATTTCAGGAGAACTTTCAGGTAAATATTCCAGAGCCTTTACATGTGCATAGGCCAAATCAGAAACATGAATAAAATCACGGATACATGATCCGTCAGGCGTGTTATAGTCCGTACCAAAAACACGTAATACATTTCGAATACCGGCTGCCGTCTGTGTTAAATATGGAACCAGATTATTGGGAACACCATTAGGCAACTCGCCTATCATTGCTGATGAATGAGCACCTATAGGATTAAAATATCTCAATGAAATAATATTTACATCCGGATTCACATGACAAAAATCACTGATTATCTCTTCACATATTTTTTTGGAATTTGCATACGGAGATTGAGGTTGCTTTAATGGCGATTCTTCAGTTACCGGAAGTTGATCTGGCTGACCATATACAGAACATGATGAAGAAAAAACTAGTTGAGGAATGGAAAATTCACTCATCATTTTCAACACATTCACCATACCCTGCAAATTATTTGAATAATATTTTAATGGTTGGTCTACCGACTCATTCACGGATTTATACGCTGCAAAATGAATGACAGCAGATATGGGTTCATTTGTTTTTATTACTTCTCGAAATGCTTTCTCATCACAAACATCAATGTTATAATGTTCAATTTTTTTATGAGTAATCGTTTCCACACCTTTAATAAGTGAACCATCAGTCGCAGATAGATTGTCAACTACAATTACATGATAGCCAGCCTCAATCAATTCAACAAGTGTATGTGAACCTATATATCCTGCACCTCCTGTTACAAGAATATTCTTTTTCATGTTTTAAGATTCTAATTACAAATAAATAGAATTAAAAATTAATGATGGGTATAAAAAAATCATTGGATTTTTTGCGAGTAATCTTTTTTTCCATATTTTACGTCAAAACCTTTGACATGTTTTTTGCCAAGAATATTCAACTATTGCGTAAACGCAAGAAAAGATCACAAGAAGAAATGGCCGGAGCTTTAGGATTGAAGCGCTCTACATTAAGTGCTTATGAACTGGGATCTGCCGAGCCTAACCTGGAAACATTGATTCGTTTTTCTAAATTTTTTAAAATTTCTATCGATAAACTGGTGATGCTTGATCTAAGTAATTTGTCGGAAATGTACCTAAGTGAATTAGAAAAAGGACTTGATACTGATATTACAGGAAAAAAGATGCGAATTCTTGCAACTACAATAAATGATGATAATGAAGATAATATTGAGGTTGTTCCGCTGAAAGCCAAAGCCGGATACACGGCTGGCTATGCTGATCCTGAGTTTATTCGGGTATTACCTACTTTTAGTTTACCATTTCTGAGCCGTACAAAAAAATACAGGACATTTCAAATTAATGGTGATTCAATGCCTCCTGTTCCCAATAATGCATGGGTAACAGGTGAATATATTCAAAACTGGAACCTGATTAAGAATGGCTTTCCTCATATTATTGTTACACGTGATGAAGGTGTAGTTTTTAAAACAGTATATAATAAAGTAAAAGAAACAAACTCTTTATTGTTATGCTCAACGAACCCTGCATATAGTCCTTATGAAGTAAACATTTATGATATCATTGAAGTATGGGCTTTTGTTAATTATATTAGTCCTGAAATGCCTGAACCAGCACCTGAAAAAGAAGATGTAAATAAGGCGCTTTTAGAACTTCAAAAGGAAGTTGCAAAAATTAAAACACAACTTGATCCATCAGTTTTCAAAGGTTTATAAAGTATTTTGATGATTGCTTTGTAAAACTTAGATGATTAAAATTCAATCATCATTATAAACCTTTGTTAAGAAATTCATTAAGAATTTATATTTTCACTAAATGATTCAATTTATTATTTCATCTATTTCCATTTATTTGGCAGGAATGATACTTCCCGGAGTAAATGTATCAAACGTTTGGATAGCGATTGTAGTTTCTGCATTTATGGGTTTATTGAATGCAATTGTAAAACCAATTTTGGTTTTTCTCACTATCCCGATTACTTTTTTTACATTAGGATTATTTCTTGTAATCATCAATGGATTTATGGTTTATCTTGCTGATAAAATTGTATCTGGTTTCGAAGTAAAAAACTTTTGGTTAGCAATATTGTTCAGTATTGTTATTTCAATTATTTCTTTTGTAATTGAAAAAATAATGGGTATCAAAAAAACAGAAAAATAATTTATGCAATTGAAATATTCTAATAAATATTTATTCATTACATTTTTTCTATGTTTCATTTTTGTTTCATGTAAAGAAGAAAATGAAAAGAATAAAATTGATCACTTATTAAATGAATGGCACAAAGCCGCTGCTGAAAGCAATTTTGATATATACTTTTCAATGATGTCTGACAGTGCTGTTTTTATTGGAACTGACGCTACTGAAAGATGGAATAAAACACAATTTATGGCTTATGCCAAGCCACATTTTGAAAAAAATAAAGGCTGGAAAATGACATCATTAAAAAGAGAAATCATTATAAATAATTCAAAAGAAATAGCTTGGTTTGATGAGTTATTAAATACAAAAATGAAAATCTGCAGAGGATCTGGAGTATTGGTTAAAACCAATGGGAAATGGGAAATACAGCATTATGTTTTATCCATGACTATACCCAACGAATTAGCAGACAGTGTTATTACAATCAAAAGCACACTGGAAGATCCTATCATTAAAATTCTATCTCAATAGAATTATTATATATTCTATTTTGAATTGAATTACTGAACCCTATTTTTATATCCTTAAATCATATCCTATGTTAATTATTATTTCAGCATTGATTGCAATTATCGGATTTCAATTCTGGGTTGCTTACTCAACTCGTCTAACAGAGCAACAATCTTATACATTGATAAAAAAGGAAGATAAAATTGAAATAAGACATTATCCTTCAGCCATTATGGCAAGTGTAAAAATAAATACAAACAATTACACCACTTTATCATTCGAAGGATTCAGAATTTTGGCACAGTATATATTTGGAAGAAATCATCGGAAAGAAAATATAGCCATGACATCACCTGTTCACATGAACCTAAAAAATCACTCGTCAACAATGAGTTTTGTTATGCCATCAGTATATACAATGCAAACTATTCCGCATCCTGACAACCCGATAATTCAGCTGAATGCAATACCTGACGAGTATGTTGCATGTATAATATTTGGAGGTTTCTTTTCTAAGCAAAAAATAAAAAAATTCACCAACGAATTGGATAGTTATCTTTCAACACATAACATCTCCAAAAAAGGGGAATACAGATTACTAGGTTATAATCCGCCCTATCAATGGATAAAAAGAAGAAATGAAATTATCGTTGCTGTTGAATGGAATGAAAAAAATCAATAAGTAAACTTAACGCTCCCCCAATCTCCAACATTTAACCATTGTCCATCAATAGTAGCTATTTGCGTCACATCTGCTTTCATCCATTTTCCAATTGATTTTTCTGATAAAAATCGTTTCATCACCTGGGCTGTTATGCTCAATTGTCTTGCATCAGAATAATTACCTATACAATTCCAAAACCCTTCAACATTGAGTTCTTCAGTTCTTATACTTGTATTCTTTTGG
Source organism: Flavobacteriales bacterium (assembly GCA_044376575.1). Taxonomy (GTDB): domain Bacteria; phylum Bacteroidota; class Bacteroidia; order CAIKAF01; family CAIKAF01; genus BA4. The sequence continues at coordinate 17,108 of JBILKR010000030.1, forward strand.
TAATTAATGATGGTTGTTTTTCTTTTCCAGTTCAGCGTATAGTTTGAACGAAATACAAAAGTATATTCAACAAGTTTTTCAGATTCAATAAATTTAGAAGGCAAATTACGAATATCATCAAATAAAATCGTATCATTTGTCAACGTAATAGTTCTTGTTTTGTAAGAAATCCAGTTGTCAATCATTGGTTTAAAAGCAGATATTTTCATACTGTCTTTCCACTGTTGATGTTGTATCGCAATTGAATCATTTCTTAACTGATAATATCTTGCACCATCATAAAATAAAATTTCGGCAAGGGCTTTTGATTTTTTACCAATTAATCTAAAATGATAAAATTTACTAACCATTGGTTCTTTTAATGTTAAGTAATTCCAGCCTGATTTTAACTTGTAGTACTGATCAGGATTACCCTGTGAAATTAATACCATAGAATCAATGGATAAATTTCCATTAATCCCGTTAAGTAATTTGATTTTTGTTATTGGTGTATAGTCTTTAAATCTGGCAAAAATAATTCCCTCAAAATAATCTTTAATATCGAAGCCTGAATTCATTTTACCATCACTTAAACTTAATGTTGACAGTGATGAATTTGTTGATACGTAAGAATTTTTAATTGGTATTGCTGATATTGGTATGGGCTTTTTATTTTTATCATACAATACTACTTCTGCAATACCAAAACTTTTGCTATTATAATAATTAGTGATTGTTTGAGCAACCAATCTTTCCTTACCTCTCTGTGGTTCAACTGGTAACTCAACCTGATTACCCTTATCTGAATTTAGCGCCTGAATTCTCAACCGAGAAACATTTTTTGAAATTTGAATATTACTATTGGAATAAAATATCCCATGAAGAGAGTCATTGATAAACACTTCAATTTGAGTAACATTTGCAGTCCAGAATGTATCAGATAATGTAATTTTCATTTGTTCTATCCAAACAGAATCAAAATCAAATTCAATCCATTCACCAATATGCAAGCCCGGTGCAGAACACCATCCTGTGTTTAATTTTCCATCAAAAATCATTTGTAACCCAAATTCTTCAATCGGTTCGCGTTGAGATGAAAACCTTTGAAGCAGAGGGTAAGTATGATGATCAATGGTTGATTCTATATACTTACTTAAATCTACAGTATCTGTTTGTAGAGAAGATGGTGATTCTAATTTATCAAATTGACATCCGGAAAAAAATATTAGAATTGTAAAACATTTTATGTAGAATAATATTAGAAATTTGTTGGAGAGATTTATATTTAGCATTGAATTACAAAATAGCGTTTACAAAAATGAGAACTATACTGATAATTTTATGTTTCTGTAGCATAAATTTTGTGAATTGTAATTCATTCAGTTCAAAAAATGATTCTATTACACCACTGAATAAACAGAATGATTCAGTAAAAACATATTCAACCAATTACTTACTTGGAAAATTTATACCAGAGAAAGATACTGATTTTATTGTTGTATCATTAAAATATGGAACGAAAGAAGGAATGTATTTGAGAAAAGAAACATACAATGCCTTTATTCAAATGCATGATGCTGCTAAATTAGATGGAGTAACTCTTAAAATAATTTCTTCAACAAGAAATTTTGACAAACAAAAAAATATTTGGGAAGCCAAATGGAATGGCGAAAGAATTGTTGATGGAATGAATCTAGCAAAAGAAGTTAAAGATCCGGTAAAGAGAGCCTCCATTATTTTAAAATTCAGCTCTATGCCCGGTACGTCAAGACATCACTGGGGTACAGATATTGATATCAATTCGCTCGAAGACAGTTATTTTTTATCAGGACAAGGAAAAAAAGAATATGAATGGCTCACAAAAAATGCTGTCAAGTTTGGATTTTATCAACCTTATACACCTAAGGGCAAAGAACGACCAACAGGTTATGAAGAAGAAAAATGGCATTGGACATATAAACCCATTTCTAAAGACTTGACATTACAATATGCCAAGTTTGTTACAATTGAATCTATAATAGGTTTTAGTGGTGCAGAAACCGCTGAATCAATTGATATTATTAACAAATACGTTTTAGGAATACATCCTGATTGTTTAAAATAAAAAAATAAAAGATGAATAAGGAATTATTAGAATCAATAGAAAAAAAATATGCTGAAATGGGTGAAAATCCAGAAACCTATTTAAAAGGGCTATTGCATGCAAAACTTATGAATTACTGGGATTACGTAGAGGTTGATACACTGCTATCACTTCAAAAACCCAGAACAAATTTTAAAGATGAAGAGATTTTCATCATGTATCATCAAATTACAGAACTGGTTTTAAAATTGATTTTACACGAGATAAAACAACTCTCTGAATCAAATGATTTGAAAGAAGAGGTTTGGATCAACAAGCTTAACCGAATGACTAGATATACCGGATTGCTGATTAATTCATTTGACATTATGCGCGTAGGAATGGATTATGATGATTATAATCAATTTCGTATGACATTGGCTCCGGCCAGTGGTTTTCAAAGTGCACAATTCCGATTTATTGAAATATATTGCACCCGACTTGAAAACCTGATTAATGATGAAGGTAAAAAGCGTATTTCTTCTTCACCCGGTATTGACGAATATTTTGATCACATATATTGGAAAGACGCAGGACTTGATCGTAAAACCGGAAAAAAATCACTTACACTGCAACAATTTGAATTAAAATACTTATCTGCTTTCAAAAGCTTGGCTGAAAAAGTAAAAGGTGAAACATTGGAAGAAAAAATAAAAAAAATAAAAAATCCTTCTAACGAGTTACTTGAGAAACTTAAAGCATTTGACTTCATGTATAATGTTGAATGGCCTTTAACTCATTTAAATACCGCAAAACATTTTTTAGACAGCAAGGGAGAAAATAAAGCTGCAACAGGTGGTTCTGAATGGAAAAAATATTTGCATCCACACTTTCAGCAAAGGAAATTCTTCCCTGATTTATGGTCTGATGAAGAAATTAATAACTGGGGTGAAAAATAATTATCTAAGCTCTGCTTTCAACTTTATTGAAAGACTTTCCGTTCACAAAATAATACAATCCGAATAATACAGAGGTATAAAATAGATCTCCCATTATTCCATTAAGCATGAAACTACCAAATAATGCACCATACTCTGATTGATAAAATGGTATGCCCATATACATACATTGAAACCATCCGCTAAAATTCTGTGTATAGTATGGATTTCCAATAAATACAAATGAATTAGAGATTAAATAAAATATCATAGAAGAAGACAGAGATGTGGCAATAATTATAGGAATTTTAACCTGATTTTTTAATATCAAACCCAACCCCCAAATCATCATCATACTCGTATAAACACCCAAAGCTGTAAACGAAGTAAAATAGGATAAAACTCCTCCGTTTTGCGGATATAATAAGCCATTTACAATTAGGTCAGTAATCAGCCATGTGATTAATGGTAATACAAAACTGAATTTTTTATGATTAACAAAAACAGCTGATGCCAATGTTATTCCAACCATAGGCGTAAAATTCCATGGATGTGGTAATAATCTGCTTAAAGCTGCTGCAAATATTATGGATGTGATAAAGTATATTTTATTTTTCATTGCAAATTCTTGAGATGACAAAAATAATATTTTTTTATCCCCTCACAATACCTGTTAATTTTAACTTCTTACTTTATTGGGTTAATTTTACTGTTCTTATTTTTTACTTATTCTACAAAAGCATCTAAATAAAAATGAATATGATTGGTTTTTTTAAATAAAATTTGTATCATTGCAGCCCAAAATTATAGTAAAATGGATAATTTGATTAAGCAAGTTCAGGCAGAATTCAATAAACCAACAGAAGTTCCTGCGTTTAAAGCCGGAGATACTGTAAATGTTTCTTATAAAATTGTTGAAGGTAATAAAGAACGTATTCAGCAGTTTCAAGGTGTTGTTTTGCAAATGAACAATGCTACTTTTACTGTTAGAAAAATCTCAAATGGTGTGGGTGTAGAAAGAATTTTTCCTTTTAACTCTCCTTTTATTGACAAGGTTGATCTTCAAAAAAGAGGTAAAGTTAGAAGAGCTAAGATATTTTATATTCGTACTGCTAAAGGTAAAGCAGCTAAAATTAAAGAAAAGATTACAATTACAGCGTAATATAATAGAAGCATAATAAACAAAAAGCTCCAAATTAATTTGGAGCTTTTTTATTTTGTTATAGTTATCCTTTCTATCTCACCAGCGTAACCTGACCGATGTATTCGTGCTTGTCGTTCTCAAAGCCATACACCACAAACTTATACACATACACTCCCTGCATCAAAAATTCTCCCGTTACGGCATCCTTTCCACTCCAACCCTGTGTCAGCACTTCTTCATAATGCAATGTGT
>JBILKR010000031.1:0-20080 GCA_044376575.1 Flavobacteriales bacterium
ACAAAAACTGAACCTTCACTTTCGGGAAAACTATCCCATAATTCTTCAATACCACTCAATGTAAAATATATTGGTCCGCTTTCAAGATTCATGGGAAAGAAGAGTTTCTCTCCATCTATTAATTCATATAAATATAAGTTTGCTTTTGTATTATCTGGTCCAGAACCGCATCGTACAATGCTGGAGGAAGAATGTTTGCAATTGATTAGTCAGTTAAAAGAAGAATGTGTTCTTATCAGAGGAACAAAGTTACATTCTAAAAAAATTGTCCTATCTCATTTAACTATCATAGATTTTGCCGATTCTGAAACGTTATTTCATTATATCAATCAATCTGAAGTTATCGTAAGTCGTGCAGGATATTCAAGCTTAATGGACTGGGCCTGTTTACAGAAACACTCAGTCATCATTCCAACCCCCGGGCAAACAGAACAAGAGTATCTGGCTTGGTATCATTCGAGAACAGGGTTATTTACTTCAATAAAGCAAGGGCAATTAAAGAATCTGAATCAGTTATTGAAAAGAATTGATTCAAATCAATTCAAATTTTCTCATCAATTTTCAAATTACTTACAAGAGGTTATGCAAATAAAAAAGGTCAATAATTAATTATTGACCTTTTCTATTGAAATAATTATCAGATTAATTCACAAGGTTAACATGCCCTTTGTAACTAAATTCTTCTCCTTTCTCATTAATAAACACAACTGAGAAAGTATAAACACCTTGCGGACAAATTTCTGCCGAGTTTAAATGTGATCCATTCCATGGTTTGTCAGCATTATCGCTTTCATATACCAGTTGCCCCCAGCGGTTAAATACCATAACTTCAATTCCAATTGCTTTTGAATCTAAATTTCTTCCAATTGGAAACCATGTATCATTTAATCCATCAGAATTTGGACTAAAACTATTCGGTATCCAGACCTCACTGATGTCTTCAACTACAATTGGATTGGTTACCACATCAGAACATCCGTTAATTGTTGTAGCTGTTAACGTAACATAGAAAGTATCAGCATAACTAAATTCGTATGATGGATTTGGAGCACCTGTTTGGAAGAATCCTGCCATATCCCAATTGAAAATTACAGCATCAGGACTTGAAGTATTCGTAAATGTAATATATGCATCACCAACATTTGCTGGCTGTGGACTAGCTGTAAACCCTGCAGTCGGTACACTATAAACTTCAATATAATCATTTATGGTAAGTGAGTCAACGCAACCATTATCAGATGTTACTACTAATTGAACATCATATTGACCAGGATTAGAAATGGTCAGCGATGGATTAGGAGAGTTATATGAACCCTGGCCCTGAATATTCCATAAATATGTTGCAATGTTTCCATTGCTAATGGTTGAATTATCAATAAAATTAAAGTTTACAGGAGAACAACCATTTAATACAGGTGCTGTAAAATTGGCAATCGGTTCAGGATAGGCAAGAATTGTAATATTTGCAGTATCAATACATCCATTGACATCTACTCCTACAATATCATAGGTTTGTGTATTAAATAATGTAGTTGTTGGATTATTGATATTGGTTGCACTCAAACCTATTGCTGGCGACCAACTATAAGTATTTGCTCCATTGGCTTGTAATTGGGTTGAGTATCCAGGGCAAACACCTGGAGCAGCTGACGTAACTATAATATTGGGATCCGGATGTAAATAAACAGTAGTTTGCATACTATCCAAACATCCATTTGCATCTGTTCCAACTACAGTGTAGGTCGTATTCACTGATGGAGTAGAAGTCACTAAATTCCCAGTTGTGGTATTTAAAAAATTTGATGGATACCAATTGTACGTTACCCCACCGGTTGCTATTAAATCTTTTGATTCGCCTGGACAGATGTATGGATCAATAGGCGTAACCTGAACATCCGGTTGTGGATATTCACTAATATTAACTGTTGTAGAACCTGTACAACCATAACTATCAATTACACTTACGGTGTATGGACCGGATACATTTGTTGTAATAGTTGAAGAAGTACTGCCCGTGCTCCATTGATAAGTTTGATATACCTGTGTTGTTGAAAGTGTGATTGATGTATTAGGACAAAACTGATAAGGCGGTGCAATAGTCGGAGTAATAAATGGTGGCCCTGGCTGAACAAAAACAGTATCCGGACCGCTGCTTCCTGTAAAGTTCATACATTGCATATAGCCCTGATAACAAGCTCCAAACTCTGGACGACATGTATAATTAGCTCCTTGCGGTGGCGGATTTACGGTGATGGTTGGTCCTGTTCCAATGGGTGTTGGGTTTCCAACTTGATACCACGTTAGGGTAGGAACTAATGGAGCTCCGTTGGGAGTATACCTGTATGCATTATTTTGAGTACCCCAAACTGTTGAATTTCTTCCGGGTACTACAAAAGCCGTATTTCCTGCCTGATTATGCAGTCCTTGTACTGCTGTACCTCCAGCCCAGTTACAATTTTGAGGTTTATTGGTAATATGGTTTTCTATAATATTTGTGGATTCATATAATATAATTTGAAATGTGCCTTGCTGATTAGTACAAGAATACATTGGTACGTTACTCCATGAAACTACTAAACGTCTACATGGTGCCTGACCTATGGTTTGATAACGGACTTGTCCTCCGATTCCCGGATGCCAGTCTTGCCATGGACCCATTACACAATTCTTGGGCACATTACCTGCACCACTCGGAATGGGAGAGGATGTAAATGTATTGGGTTGTCCAGCACTAAATGCAACCCAGCCATTACTTCCTATCCAGAACTGAGTATATGTATTTCCAAAAAAACAGAAACTGAAACCAATATTAAAAGGTCCGGCCTGTGAGTCATCACTTAGTGATACTGTATTCCCTGCTACCGGAGCCGGTGCAAAAGGAATATTGGTAATGCTGTAACTTGTTGTCGCATTGGGTGTCGGACCTCCGGGAGGACAATTTGCAAAATTTGCAGTTAATGTAGTTGAAGTTACTGCACAAGGTAAGATTTGATCAGGTCCTAAACTTGGACAAAGCCCCTGGGATAACAATGAAAAATTAACAAGTAATCCTAGAGATAATGAAATGTATATTTTTTTCATTGGCTGTAATATTGAGTTCACTTTTATAGAGCGTTAAAATTATATTTTAGTTGCATCAACATGCAAAAATACATTAATACTTTAAATTTCAAATGATTAATATTAAACAGCTCATCCATCATTAAAATTCTAATTCCTTTACAATCAAATTATTTATATTTGTTCAAATCGAAATAGTATTACATAAACATGGAAGAGATGTTGGTTACCTCAGCTTTGGATACTGAAAAACTATCTTTTGAGCAATTTAAAAAGGAAGTATTAAATGATTATAAAATTGTTGTTGAAAGCAGGGAAACAAGTTTGTTAGGCCGTAAAGAAGTTTTAACAGGAAAAGCAAAATTTGGGATTTTTGGCGATGGTAAAGAACTCGCGCAAATCGCCATGGCAAAGGTTTTTAAACCCGGTGATTTTCGAAGTGGATACTATAGAGATCAGACATTTATGTTGGCATCCGGATTGATGACTGTCCGACAGTTTTTTGCTCAATTGTATGCACATGCAAATATTGAAAACGAACCCATGACAGCAGGCCGCTGTATGAATGGTCATTACGCAACAAAGTGGGTGGATGAAAATGGTAGCTGGGTACCTCAAACTTCTCAAAAAAATTCAAGTGCTGATATTTCACCTACTGCAGGACAAATGCCTCGATTACTTGGTTTGGCTCTTGCGTCAAAGGTTTACAGAAATAATAAAAATTTAAAATCTTTTACTGATTTCTCTAATAACGGAAATGAAGTTGCATTTGGAACTATTGGTGATGCAAGTACCTCTGAAGGTATATTTTGGGAAACCATGAATGCCGCATCAGTTATGCAAGTACCCATGGCTGTTTCTGTTTGGGATGATGGTTACGGAATTTCTGTTCCCAAAGAATTTCAAACAGTAAAAGGCTCAATTTCTCAGGCATTAAAAGGTTTTGAAAAAGATGAAAATGGCCCGGGTTTATTGATTTTTAAGGCCAAAGCATGGGATTATGCAGAGTTAATTGAAACGTATCAAAAAGGGATTGCCATTTGTCGCAGAGAGCATTTACCTGTGTTGTTTCATGTTGAAGAATGTACACAGCCACAAGGTCACTCTACATCAGGATCACATGAAAGATATAAATCAAAAAAGAGATTGCAATGGGAAGAAAAATACGATTGTATCCGACAGTTTCGTCAATGGATTGAGAAAAAAGGGTTAGCTTCAGCTGAAGAATTGGATACCATCGAAAAAGATGCAGTTGAATATGTAAAAAATGAACGAAGGGCTGCATGGGATGAATATCAGGTAGAAATAAAAATCGATTTAAACAATGTTTGCGATATTCTGAGTGAAATGGGTTTAAATGAGTCCGTTTCAACTCTTAAATCAACAGTTAATCCGATGCGAAGAGATATTTTATCTGTTGCGCGCCGTGCATTGACAAATATGAGATATCAACCTCGTCAATCTAAACAAAAATTAATTGACTGGCTGAATGAAAATGATCGTTTAAATCATGACAGATATAGTTCTCATTTGTATTCTGAATCATCAAAATCAGCATTAAAAGTTGCTGAAATACAACCATTGTATTCAAGTGAAGAAACCGTAGATGCAAGAATTGTACTCAGAGATAATTTTGATAAAATTCTTGAGAAAAATCCGGCATTTCTTGCCTTTGGAGAAGATGTGGGTGGCATTGGCGGAGTAAATCAGACTTTTGAAGGATTACAATCAAAATACGGTGAACTTCGCATATTTGATACAGGAATTCGTGAAGCTACAATTGCCGGACAAGGTATAGGACTTGCGATGCGCGGATTAAGGCCACATGCAGAAATTCAATACCTCGATTATCTGTTATATGCCATTCAAATTTTAAGTGACGATGCTGCAACCTTGTCATACCGTACTAAAGGCCAGCAAAAGGCCCCGTTAATTATTAGTACAAGAGGTCATAGGTTAGAAGGTATATGGCATTCAGGCTCACCTATGGGAATGATCATTAATGCACTAAGAGGTATGTATGTTTGTGTACCAAGAAATATGACGCAGGCCGCTGGAATGTACAATACATTATTGGCATCTGATGATGCTGCATTGGTGATTGAACCATTAAACGGATATAGATTAAAAGAAAAATATCCTTCCAATATTGGTGAATATACTGTCCCTTTGGGTAAAGCTGAAATATTAAGAGAAGGAAATGATGTAACTGTGGTTACTTATGGTTCAACATGCAGGTTGGTGGAAGAAGCCGCTGTTCTTTTAGCTCAAATGGGTATTTCTTGTGAAATTATAGATGCTCAGACGCTTATTCCATTTGATTTGGATCATACCATTGCAACTTCTGTGGAGAAAACAAATAAAGTGATATTTGTTGATGAAGATGCGGAAGGTGGAGCAACGGGCTATATGATGCAACAGGTGTTGGAGAAACAAGGTGCATTCAGATACTTGGATGCAGCGCCTAAAACGTTAAGTGGTAAAGATCACAGACCTGCTTATTCAAGTGATGGTGACTATTTTTCCAAACCTTCAGTTGAAGATATTATGGATTCTATTTATGCATTGATGCATGAAACTAATCCTGAAGCATATCCTTCTATTCGATAAAGATGGATCAAAATAAAACAACAGAACAGGATTCCATCTATCAACAGTTGGATCAAATGTCGGTTCTCGACATTTTAAATGGTATCAATCAGCAGGATCAGCAAGTACCACAAGTCATACAAAAAATTATTCCGTCAATTGAGGCGCTCGTAAATGCGATTGTCATCAAAATGCAAACGGGCGGAAGATTATTTTATTTAGGAGCAGGAACCAGTGGACGATTAGGGATAGTTGATGCTTCTGAAATACCTCCCACTTATGGGTTACCTCATGGAATTGTAATTGGCTTAATTGCCGGCGGTGATGCAGCTATAAGAAAGGCAGTAGAATTTGCCGAAGATAGTTGGGTTGCCGGATGGAACGATCTTTTAAAATATAATATTAATATCAACGATGTAGTTATCGGTATTGCTGCATCAGGTTCGACACCTTATGTTATCGGAGCCTTGAAGAATTGCCGAGAACAAAATATCATCACCGGATGTATAACCTGCAATGCAGATGCACCTGTAATTGAACATGCTGATTTCCCGATTGTGGCTGTTGTTGGTCCGGAGTTTGTTACCGGAAGTACGCGGATGAAAGCAGGTACTGCACAAAAATTGATTTTAAATATGATCTCTACCACCGTAATGATACGCTTGGGAAAAGTGAAAGGAAACAAAATGGTAGATATGCAGTTATCGAATAAAAAACTCATTGATCGCGGAACGAAAATGATCATGAAAGAAACCGGGCTCGAATACAATCAGGCGAATGAGTTATTATTGAAATATGGGAGTGTGAGACTTGCTATTGATAATTTCTTAAATTCTAAATCATGACTTTAGCACAAGCACAGGAACAGGTGGATACCTGGATAAAAACGTATGGAGTTCGCTATTTTTCTGAACTTACAAACATGACCATTTTAACTGAAGAGGTAGGTGAATTGGCTCGAATTATGGCCAGAAAATATGGAGATCAATCGTTTAAAAAATCAGATGAATCTCATCAACTGGGTGAAGAAATGGCAGATATTCTATGGGTGCTCATCTGTCTGGCAAATCAAACAGGTATCAACTTGACTGAAGAGTTGCAAAAATCAATGGAAAAGAAAACGAATCGGGATAAAGACAGACATCACCAAAATCCCAAGTTACTCTAAGCATTATTTTTTCTTCTTACCACCGCTTTTCTGACGGATCTGTTCTTCGCGAATTTTCTGCATGTCTTCTATACGCTGCTGCCACTTTGATTTTTTGATTGGTCGCTTTTTATTTTCTTCAATCACTGCCCTCAATTTATTTTCATCAATAAAAAACTGACGAATCACTAAAGTGATAATAATACTTACAACGTTTGAAAGAAAGTAATAATAACTCAATGCCGCACTGTAATTATTTAATATTCCGAGGAATAAAATAGGCATAATAAACATCATGATTTTCATCTGTTGTGCCTGTATTCCGCCTGTATTCATTTGTGCACTGCTCATCCATGTATAAATCATGGTTGTAATAGTCATCAATAATGTAAATAAGCTCACGTGACTACCGTAAAATGGAATATTGAATGGTAAATCAAGAATTGAATCATAAGTTGAAAGGTCGGTTGCCCATAAGAATCCTTGTTGTCTTAATTCAATGGCTGCGGGAAAAAAGCTGAACATTGCTAATAAAATAGGCATTTGTAGCAATGCAGGAATACAACCGGCTAATGGACTTACACCAGCCCTGCGATACAATTGCATAATTGCCTGTTGCTTTTCTAATGCCTGTTCCGGTTTAAATTTTTCAGATAATTCATCAATGTCCGGCTTTAGTAATCGCATCTTGGCACTTGATACAAAAGTTTTATAGGTGATGGGCGAAAGAATGATTTTGATGATAAGTGTTAGCAATAATATGATTAAACCGTAACCCAGTTTCATCTTATCAAAGAAATTAAATACAGGGATAATCAACCATTTATTTACTGCACTAAAAATTCCAATTACACCCAGGTCAATTTGATCTTCAAGGTCAATGTTGTATTTTTTTAAAGTGTTATAATGATTGGGTCCTATATACATCTGCATGGCAAATGTTTCATTGGAAGTATAATTGAAAGGAATGGCTAATTCAGTTGAATATTTTAAATTCACAAAAGGATTCTTTTTGCCGTTCAATTCTTCTTTAGGCTCAGCAGAAGCAGTAGGGAAGGGGTAATCTTTAAATCCGTCTTTAGCAATTAATGCAGTAGAAAAGAATTGTTGTTTAAACGATATCCATTGAATTTCGTTTTCAATTTTCATATCGCCTGCGCCACCGCCACTTTTAATTTTATCTACTTCTTCATTTGTTTTAAAATAAATATTACTGCGTGTTCTCTCTTCTTCAACATTTAATTCCTGTGATGGTGTAACCTGAGTCCATGCAAATGGCAATGCGTTTTGATTAGGTTCAAGAACTTTATCCATTCCAACAAAGCGGACATTAAAATCAATCATATAATCATTTCCACTGATTACATAAGAAAATTCAATGTATGTATTTGGGTTTTCATTGGCATAGACTTTATAACTGATAGTTGCTTTATTTTCGCCACTGATACTTTGCGATTGATTTTCTGTTTTAAAAATTAAATCGCCGGTATTGATAGCTTTTCCATCACTGTAGAAAGTTAAATTGTAATCAGAAAGTGCTTTGATAAAAAGCTGGAGTGTATCCATCTGCTTTTCAATAAATCTCTTTTTATATGTCTGATATCCCAATAACTGAACATCACTAATTTTCCCACCTTTAGGACTAAAATGAATGATAAATTTTTCAGTTTTAACTGAAATCTCATTATTCTCACCTGTACCATGAGCAGCAAAAACGCCAAGGGCTTCTTTTCTGTTGACTAAAGAAATAGAATCCAGCATTGCCTGACGAGAACTATCAGGAAGATTTGCAAATACAGAATCTTGGACATTAGTTTTATTTTCTGTTTCTGCAGGTTGAATAGAAGCTGATTTAATAGTATCTATTTTGCTTTCTTCAATGGCCTGAATTTTTCGGATGGAATCTTCAACCCTTGCTTTTTGTCTTTGTCTCTCAATCTCTTCAGGAGATGGCTTCATTATCAACCACCAACCCACAAGAATTCCACCCATCAATAACAACCCTAAAATCGAATTTCTATCCATGATTAATCTTAATTTCTAATGAATGGCAAAGATATAAGGATGAACGGAATGTGCATAATATTTTTATGTGTATAATGAAATTATGAAAACATCATCTTTTACCATGACTTTTATTTACAGAATCAATATATTTGTTACTTATTCAGATTGTATGATGAGTGTAATGAGGAATTTCTTTTTTATTGTCTTAGTATCTCTTTCTTTTATCGCGAATGCTCAGGATCAGTTAGGCAGCATCAGAGGAACTGTTTTTGATAAAAATACAGGAGATCCTATTCCACTGGCAAACATTACGCTCGAAGGAACAAAAATCGGAACATCAACAGATAACAATGGATTCTTCAGTATTACCCGTCTTCAACCGGGTGATTATAAGTTAATCATTAAGGTATTGGGCTATGATAAGTTTAGTAAATCATTTAAAATTCAGCCCGGTAAAACAATCAATGAAAAAATATTTTTGGAGGAAATGGCGATTGAACTCGGAGGTGTAGAAATTACACAGGAAGTTCAGGAAGCTAAAGAAGAAGTGAAAATTTCGCAGGTGAGTGTAACACCTGAAACTATAAAAAAAATGCCAAGTATTGGTGGTGAGCCTGATATTGCACAGTATTTACAGGTTTTACCCGGTGTTGTTTCAACAGGTGATCAGGGAGGACAGTTGTACATTCGGGGAGGAGCACCTATACAGAATAAAGTATTATTGGATGGAGCAATTATTTATAATCCTTTTCACTCTATTGGGTTATTTTCTGTTTTTGAAACTGACGTGATTAGAAATGCAGATGTTTACACCGGAGGTTTCGCTGCTAATTTCGGAGGTCGTATATCTTCTATTATGGATATCACAACACGTGATGGAAACAGGAAGCGATTCTCAGGTAAATTTGGAGTAAATACATTCACTGCGAAAGGAATTTTTGAAGGTCCTATAGTTAAACTGAAAGAAAATTCAAAAACTACTGCTTCTTTTTTACTAAGTGTTAAAGGATCTTATTTAGAACAAAGTTCTAAGCTGTTTTATCCGTATGCAGATGCCAATGGATTACCTTATAATTTCTATGATATCTACGGTAAGATAAGTTTATATACTGGTGATATGGGAAGCAAGATTAATCTGTTTGGCTTTTCATATAACGACATGGTGAACTTTAGTGATGTTACACAACTAAACTGGAGGGCAAATGGTGGAGGATTGAATTTTGCTTTTGTTCCAGGTCAGGCCAATGTTAGAATTGATGGGGTGATCAGTTATTCTAATTATCAGATGACTATGAATGAAAAGGTTTCAGGTACTCGCTATAGTTATGTAGATGGATTCAATGTAAACTTAAACTTTCATCAGTTTTTCGGAACCAATAAAATTACATACGGACTGGAAGCTTTAGGTTTTAAAACACAATACAAATATGAATTACCATTTCTGAATAAATCTCCTGAACAGACCGAAAATACTACTGAAATAGCCGGTTTTGTGAGGTATAAATTCAATAAATGGGGTTTTGTTTTTGATCCGAGTTTCCGATTACATTATTATGCCTCATTAAATAATGTTTCTGCTGAACCTCGTTTAGGTATAAAATATAACATCCGTGAATGGTGGAGAATTAAAGTTGCGGGTGGAATGTATTCTCAAAACTTGATTGCCGCAAATTCAGACCGCGATGTTGTGAATCTGTTTTACGGTTTTTTATCCGGAACTGATAACCTGCAAGATTCTTTGAATGGTCAGCAAATAACATCAAACTTACAGAAATCACAGCATGCAATAGCGGGTATGGAGTTTAACATTACCAAGTATGTTACATTAAATGTAGAAGGATATTATATGAATTTTGAGCAGTTGATTAATGTAAATAGAAATAAAATTTATGATGATAACGGCGAGAATTCATTTAAACCTGATTACCTGAAAAAAGACTTAATTGTAGAAAATGGTTACTCAGCTGGATTAGATGCAACTGTAAAAGTAGAATGGAAAAATTTATATCTATGGTTTGTTTATTCATTTATGAAAACTGAACGAACAGACGAAGTGAGAACTTATTCTCCTCATTTTGACAGAAGGCATAACTTAAATATTGTTGCTAATTACAAAGCAGGAAAGAAAAAAGATTGGGAATTTAGCGCCAGATGGAACTTAGGATCAGGCTTCCCTTTTACACAGACACAAGGTTTTTATGAGTTGATTGATTTTCAAAACGGAATTAATACTGATTATACTACTGCCAACGGAAATTTGGGTATTCAGTACGGCGATATCAATGGTGGTAATTTACCCTGGTATCATCGCCTGGACATTAATATCAAAAAAACATTTCAGTTTGGTAAAAATGTTAAGCTTGAGTTGAATGCAGGTGCTACAAATACCTACAATCGTGAAAATATTTTTTATATCGATCGTATTACTTCACAACGTGTAAACCAATTGCCCATCTTATACAATTTTGGGGTAAACATGGAATTTTAATCGAATTGATTTGTTTATCTTTAAATCAAATTATTGGTGTAAAGATGCTTCGTCATTTTATTATTATTTCATTTTTAATTTGCACAAAAATATTTGCGCAGCATCAGCGATTTCCTGATAATTTCAAAGCTGAATACTATTTTTATTCAGACACATTGAAGGAAGGAATTGATATCGTTCCTCAAACATTTGTTGTGAAAATTAAAGATGAATACAGGCATTTATGTATCAATAATGCCATCTCAATACCTGCTTTGCAACCCATCTTTCAGTTGGCCGGTGTTACTTCAATAAAAAAAATATATCCTAATCATCAGCCTCCCAAATTCAGATTCAATTCACTGGGTGAAAAATTAACTGATTTGTCATTGATCTATGATATTGAATTTTCAAATTCAGTTCCTGTATTATCAATTGTTCATCAGTTGAATGCTTCTGGTGTAGTTGAGTATGCACAGCCCAGAACTATTGAGCAGCCTCTCACAGATTTACATCTGAATTATCTTCCTAATGATCCAAGTGTTCAGACACAATGGAATTTATATAAAATTAAAGCCATTGATGTTTGGGATTCTATACAGGGTGATACAACAGTCGTTATTGGTATGGTTGACGGCGGAACTAACTTTTCTCACCCTGATTTGCTGACTAACATAAAATATAATTATGCAGATCCGTTAGATGGTATTGATAATGATAACGACGGTTATGTTGATAATTTCAGAGGTTGGGATATAGGTGATAATGATAATAATCCTCAGTATATCGCAACGTATAACAGTGCGCATGGAACGGCAATGAGTGGAGTTGCTGCAGCTTCTACTGATAATGGCATTGGGATAGCAGGTGTAGCATTTAATTGTAAATATTTATCTGTAAAAATGGTAAGTAGCGCAGCAGGTTGGACAAGAGGTTATGAAGGTATTGTTTATGCTGCTGATCACGGTGCTGATGTTATCAGTTGCTCATGGGGAAGTAATTCTCCCGGACCATACAAAGAAGATGTGCTGCGTTATGCAACAGTGAATATGAATAAACAAGTGGTAGCTGCATGCGGAAATAGTAATAATTCGGTTCCTGTATATCCTGCTGCTTACGATTATGTATTGTCCGTTGCGAGTTCAACAAACACTGATATGAAATCACCCACTTCTTCATTTTATGATGAAGTGGATATTTCTTCACCGGCATATCAAATTCCAATCATTTATGGTAGTGGTTATGGAACAGGTGGCGGAACATCAGAAGCAGCGGCACAAACTTCAGGATCGATAGCATTGATTAAATCGTTTTTCCCCAATTTACAACCTCGACAAGTGGGTGCGTTGATTCAGCAAACTTCTGATGTAATAGATACCATTGCTTTAAATATAGCTTATCAAAACAAAATTGGATATGGTAGAATTAATTTATGGAACGCTATAACTGCATCTCATCGTCCATTTATCAATATGAGTTCAAGAAATTATTCTGATGGTGTTGATGATATATTTTTAATTAATGATACTGCCAATTTATCCGGTACTTTTTTTAATTATCTATCTAATTCTTCAACGAACTTAACTGCTAAAATTTCTCATTCAAGTCAGTATATTCAGCTTATCGATTCAGTCATACAAATTGGCATTTTGAATGAATTACAAAGCAATGCACCTATAGATGAGTTCAGGTTTAGAGTGTTGCCTGCATGCCCTGTAAATCAGGTTGTGACATTGAAAATTTCATATTATGATAATGGCTTTCTAAATCATCAGTATATTCAGGTTTTTGTGAATCCTTCATTTTATAACCTGGATAAAAATGGATTAACAACTTCTATTACTTCTACAGGGCGTATTGGATACAACAGCAACAATTCTTCTCAAGGTGTTGGTTTTAGAAGAGGAGACGGTCCGAATCAATTGTTGCAGTTATATTTTAATCCGATGGGTTTTTGGATAGGAAATCAAAATAAAGTATCCAACCAGACACTCACAAATCCGCTAGGTCCATGTTGTCCCCTTGCAAATGATCAGCATTTTATTGCACTTGAAAATATACAGCGAGTTATCCCTGCAACTATTTCAGATATTGAATTAAAAAGTCGTTATAACGATTCAGGTGCAGGTGTGAATGCTCTGCAGGTTGAGGTTAGCCAGCATACCTGGATGTGGAATTCACAACCTCAGGATTCTAATTTTATTGTATTGCAGTATATGATTGAAAATAAATCGATCAGTCCTTTACAAAATCTTTATGCAGGTATTTTTTCTGACTTTGATGCACTGGATTCAATTTATCAGTTTACACCCAATATCGCTTATTATGATACGCTGCATCAAATAGGAATTATACATAATCCTAACGGGAATGACTGGATTGGTGTTCAATTGCTGAATAATATATCTCCGGCATATTTTGCAAATAATTCAGATGGATCTAATGGTTCAGCTAATGTTTATAACGGATTTACACAGGCTGAAAAATTTATGATGATGTCCGGTGGAATTCTTCGTCCTGTTTCAGATCTTACAGATATTACACAATACATCGGTTATACAATTGATTCTTTAGCCGCTCAATCATGTACGGCTATACATTTTGCCTTGCTGGTTGCTTCTTCATACAATGAACTGATCGCAGCATCTGTGTCTGCAAAAAATAAATATCAAACATTAATCAATGTTTGGACAGGATCATACAGTAATAACTGGCATGATTCTCAAAATTGGTCACAGCAAGCTGTTCCCGGAGTAGAGGATTACGTGCTGATTCCATCAATGACATCGTCTTCTGTCTATCAACCTGTAATTTCGACCCAAGACGGATATGTTAAACATCTTGAAGTTTTATGCGGGGGTAATTTGCAGGTAATCAATAACAGAAAATTATTCGTTGGGTATTAAATAAATGATAGTTAGATGAATCCTGAGCATTTCAGGTTAATATTTGGATAGTTTTTATACATTTGCATAAAATTAAACAAGAGTACATGGAATTTGAAAAATTCATTGCCATCAGTGGTCAAGGTTCATTGTTCGTGATAATCAGCAGAACAGCAAACGGATTAATTGCAGAATCTGTAGAAGATAAAAAACGCATTCCTGTATTTCAAAATATGGATGTGAGTTCATTGCAGGATATTAGCATTTATACGAACTCAGGAGAAGTTCCTTTAAAGGAAGTTTTTCTTAAAATGTTTGAGAAAGAGGAAGGAAAGGAAGCCATGGATGCAAAGGCTGATAATAATTCATTGTTTAGTTATTTTGAAACAATTGTTCCTGAATTTGACAGAGAAAAAGTATATGCATCGCATATAAAAAAAATGTTGAAATGGTACAATCAGTTAGTAAAAAGCAATTTGCTGGATCCTGAAAAACTTAAGGCAAAAGAAGAAAATACAGAAGTAGCTGAATCTAAGAAATCTGAAGAAAAACCTAAAGTTGAAAAAGAAAAGAAAGAGCCTAAAAAGGTTGCTAAAACAAATGTTACTAAACCTGCTGCTCCTAAAAATGCACCAACTAAAAAAGTGCAGGGGGTTAGAAAAGCTGGTGGTTCTTAAAATATCATAGACTTTATTTTAAAGCCGGATATTCCGGCTTTTTTTATGTGAAATACAGAACGTTAAACTTTATATTTATTTGATTGTTATAATGTTTATGAAAAAATTAAAATTCATTTTATCTGTATTATGTAGTATTTACTTTTATAGTAGTTACAGTCAACAAATAGATTTAACCATTACTGATATTCGCAATAGTAAAGGAAATTTAGTAATGGGTATATATAAGGATCAGGATTCATTTGAAAAAGAAACTCCGTATATGAATTTAACCTGGCCGAAGTCAGGTAAAGTTATAAATGGAGTATTTAAAATTACCTTTTCAGTACCTCCCGGTATCTATGGTCTTTCATTACTTGATGATGAAACGCCAAACAATAAAATGGATTATACATGGTATTCTTTTCCTCAGGAAGGTTTCGGCTTCTCTAATTATTACCATAAAGGATGGAGTAAACCTAAATTGAGTTCTTTCCTGATTCAGGTATTGCAAGGGAAAACTACTGTTGCAAATATCAAAATGAGGTATATGTAATTGTTCTTATCTTAACTTGTACACATCATAGCAATGAGATACTTTATTTCTTCTTTTATATTTTACTTTTTTTGTTTTGTTACTGTTCGTTCACAGTCCCAGTATAACAGTTCAGAGATTTTACATGGGCTTCAACAATTAAATACTGTTGGTAAGGTATTGTATGTAGCAGCGCATCCAGATGATGAAAATACAAGATTAATAACCTGGCTGGCTAACGAAAAAAATCTTGAAACAGCCTATTTTTCTTTTACACGTGGAGAGGGTGGACAAAACCTGATCGGAAATGAATTAGGTTTTGATTTGGGTTGGATTCGTTCACATGAGCTGCTTCAGGCAAGAAAAGTTGATGGAGGCATACAGTTTTTCTCCAGGGCTGAAGATTTCGGATATTCAAAAACAACAACAGAAACTTTTTCCATCTGGAAAAAAGAAGATGTAATGGCTGACTTAGTATGGGTAATCCGAACTTTTCAGCCGGATGTAATCATTACAAGATTTTCACCACAGCCTTCCAAAACACATGGACATCATACAGCATCTGCTATGCTTGCTGTTGAAGCTATGCAACTGGCTGCTGATTCTTCCAAGTATTCTGAACAATTAAAATATACAAATACGTGGCAAGTAAACCGCGTGCTTTGGAATACTTCTTCTTTTTTCTTTGAGAATGAAAAGCAATTCAATAAAGATACTTTTATTCAGGTGAATGTTGGACAATATAATCCTAACCTGGGTACTTCATATACTGAGATTGCTGCAAAAAGCAGAAGTTGTCATAAAAGCCAGGGATTTGGAACATTACCAACACGCGGCGATCAAATAGAGTATTTTGTTCACCTTGCAGGAGAAAAACCTTTATTAAATGATCTCTTCAGTGGTCTTGAATTAAACTGGAATCGAATACCTCAATCAAATAAGATTCAACAGTTAATTAATAAAATACTCAGTTCATACAAGCCTTCAGATCCTTCATTAATTACGAACGATTTGCTGGCATTATATCGTTTATTAAATCAGCATCCTGAAAAAAAATACCTTCAACACAAGATCAATTTATGTAAAGAGCTTATCCGGCATTGTCTTGGTTTGTATGTTGAGATGTCTGCTCCAGAATCAATTTATTCCATTGGCGATTCTTTACCCATTCAATTGGAAGTAATCAATCGATCAGGTAAACATGTGGAACATGTAGCAGTGCATTTCCCTGATTTTATTGAGAATAAAAAAACTGAAATTATTTCGTGTTCAACATCTACATTATTTAAAAAGACTTATCACGGAAACTTTATCAAATCTGTAGCTGAAGTTTCAAAACCTTTGTGGTGGAATGCTTCTATAGAAAATGAATTCAGTTATCAAATGATGCAGTTTGTTACAGATGGTGAAGAGTTTAAGGATAGAAATTATTTATATACTGTTGTTTTTTCATCAAAAGATACACTACAGTTTTCAGTTCCATTGCTACATAAAAAAAGTGATCCTGTAAAAGGAGAGGTGATAAAGCCGTTGTATTTTGCTCCACCCGTTACTGCAACTTCTTCTTCTGATTTGGTGATGTTCACTGATAATAATTCTCATACTATTTCAATAGAATTACAATCATTTTTACCAGCAGTTAAAGGTAAAGTAATGTTAGATCTCCCACCGGGATGGTCATGCTCACCTGCATACCATAATTTTCAATTTAGTTTTAAAAGAGAAAAGAAATCAGTATCATTTTCAATTACACCTCCTTCTAAAAAAGAAATTGCTGCAGTAAGAATTAATGTTTTAGTAGATGATAAGAATTATAGTAACGGGTTCAAAGAAATAAATTATGACCATATTCCATCACTTGTTTATTTTCCACCATCAGAAATAAGATTGGTTAAAGATGAAATCAAAACGTATCCTAAAACTATCGGATATCTTGATGGTGCAGGTGATGATGTTGACATGGGATTACAACAATTGGGTTATAGTGTTGAGTATATTGAGCCTGATAATATCAATGCAGATGAGTTGCAAAAGTATAAAACAATAGTTGTTGGTGTAAGGGCATACAATACCCATGAGAACAGCACTTACATTAATCAGCAGTTGAATGAATATGTAAAGCAGGGTGGGGTAGTGGTAATGCAATACATCACTACTGCTGGATTAAAGACAAAGAATATTGGACCGTATCCACTTACCATTGGACGCGACCGTGTTACGGAAGAAAACGCGATTGTTCAAATGCTTCAACCCGATAATTCCCTATTCAATATTCCAAATAAAATTACCTCTAGTGATTGGGAAAACTGGACTCAGGAAAGAGGATTGTATTTTGCATCTTCATGGGATAATGAAAAATACACTGCTTTATTATCGATGAATGATACCAATGAACCTGAAAAGAAAGGTTCGTTATTGTTGGCATCTTATGGCAAAGGATATTTTATTTATACTGGATTATCTTTTTTCAGACAAATACCTTATGGTAATTCAGGTGCATACAAATTATTGGTGAATGCCATTGAATATGGAAAGTAATATATCAGCTGAATTATAATTTTATAAAAGATATATTGACGTCTGATATTTGTATGAAATAATATCCTGATGTGAGTTGTTCAATATTAATTTTTTGGTTTGAATCAATATTGCCACTCTGTATTACATTTCCGTGAATATTATAAATAGAATAACTGCTTTTATCAGTTTTATTTTCAGAATGAATGTAAATTTCATTTGTTGCAGGATTAGGATATACTTTGAAAATATTTTTTTCTTCATGAATAGATGCATGAGATGGATTGATGTAATGATTAAGTACGTTTGCCAGATCTAACTCATGCAATTTGGCTTCAACTACCAATATTGACTGAACAAATCTTTCATTAGTAATGTAATAAGTGAGTCCATCAATTGTAGTAATCCCTTCAACCTGATGAAATGGAAGCGCAACACCTACTTTCCTTTTGTTTCCTGAAATGAAATTATTCCCCTGAAAATCATACAATAGATAAAGAAATGGTTGCAGTAATGAGCTATAACCACTAAGTACAATCAATGATTTTTCTTTGAGGTATGTAGCACCTGTAATGAGTCCCTGCACATCAAGAGTGCTTTTGAATTGAGCGACATGATTTCCAGGTATTTTGGGTATTGTATAAATACTAGTCTTTTCGCTTACCCATTCCTTTGTGAATAAATATATGCTATCATGGTCAACGATAATGGCTTCGCAATCAAAATCAGTATTGTTAGCTCCACTGCCAGTAAAATCAGTTTGTAAAGAATAGCTAAATAGTATCGTATCTACTGATAAAGTATTATTTAATAATGAATTTTTTTCTATACGAAGTATCTGAAGGTTTGTACGATTCCCATTGGAGTTGTTCCCAATGTCTGCCATATAAATGAAATTGGAATCCTGATCTATATCCTCCCAATCGATATTAAAACAATCTGAAATAGGATATGCTGAAGTACTTGAAATATTTGAAGTGTCTATACTATAAAGATTCAAATCGCTATTATCGTTATGTGTTCTAAACGTATCCTGCCATAAAATTAATCCTGACGTTTCATTATAAAGTGTAGGTAGAATCCAGCTATTGGTGGGTGTAATATTTAATGCATTATATTGGCAACTACCATCATTAATGGAAGCAGATGGATCGTAATTATTAGCGATAGGATCGGTACATCCTAAAACCTGAGCAAGAACAAATAAATGATTACTTAAAGTAAAAAATAAAATAAAGAGAATATTTTTCATCTTTCAAAGATATAAAATGTATCAAAAAATATTGTCAAATTAAGTTGAAATCTATATCATTGGTACTTCCATAATTAAAAATGAAGCAGATGAAATCGCTTCAATTTTAATTTCATTGGTGCTCCATACTCCATATCCATCGCGGCTTTTCAATATTTGATCATTGATTTTTAAGTTGCCGTTAAGATTGAAAATATACACTCCATTGCCTTTTAATTTTAACGAATAACTAGATGAAATGCCTGAATCAAAATCAGCAAGATGAAACCATGCATTTTGATGTATCCATACCCCTTCTTCATGGGGATAGGGAGAAACAATCTGTTGTAGTTTGTTTTTACGATCGTTGATATTTAGTGTCATTTGATCATAACGTGGGGTTACATTTTTTTTATTTGGAAAAACCCAGATTTGAAGAAATTTAACCTCCTGATTTTTATTCTTGTTATACTCACTGTGTTGGACACCTGTACCCGCACTCATCACTTGAATATCGCCATTTTTAATCACAGCGATGTTACCCATACTGTCTTTATGCTCTAAGTCGCCTTCTAGCGGAATAGAAATAATTTCCATGTTATCGTGTGGATGTGTACTAAATCCCATGCCAGGTGAAACAATGTCATCATTAAGTACTCGTAATACTCCAAAATGCATGCGTTCTGGATTGTAGTAATTAGCAAAGCTAAAAGTATGTTTACTCTGAAGCCAGCCATGATTAGCTACTCCACGGCTTTCTGAAGGATGAAATACTGTATTTTCGTTCATTTTTGATTGAGTATTGGGTATATGATTAAAGCCAATATCATTTGTAATAATATTGGGGTGCAACTCTTTTAGTTCATCATTATTATTTGAAAATAAATGATCAGAAAAAGAAAGTAAACTTGCTCCCAGAAATCCTTGTCTGATAAATTTTTTACGATTCATGAGATGATGATTTATTTTAATACAAATCTATTCAT